>NZ_CP120233.1:2517500-3117500 GCF_030012985.1 Microbulbifer sp. VAAF005
TTCTCGAATCCCGGCAAGTTCGTTTCCGATCTTGCTTGAAGTGGCGCGCATTATAGCGACCTCTCCGTGCTTGGCAAGCTCTTTTTTCAAAAGATTTTCTTAAAAAAATCAACGACTTAGAGCTGCCTTCCCGCTGCTGCCTGAGCAGCGAGGAGGTGAACTATACGGACTTAAGGGGGGCTCGGCAAGCACTTTTGTGACAAACCTGTAAAAAAGTTTTCGCCAGGCAAAAGTGCTTAAAAATCCATCAACCCTCAAGGGTGAACAGATGATATTTTTTCTTGCCTAAGCGAACAATAAAGTAGCTATCGCTCATCGCTTTATCACGACAAAAAACAGATGCGGGCTCTGCATTGGCGCTCATGCCAACTGCCTCACCATTTACCAACACCGCATTGCGACCCAAAGCATCCTTAACCGGCTTGCCCGAAGGCGCCATACCCGCATCGACCAGTAAGTTGATCAGGCTCTGTTCACCGAAGTCTTTCGGAAGTACCGATGAAGGCAGGCCATCCAGGCGCAACTGCTCCAAGTCACCTGCAGACAAATCGGCAATGTCTCCAGAAAAGAGCGCTCGAGAGATGCGCTCAGCTGCTACCAGGCCTTCCTCACCGTGTACCAATCGAGTGACTTCACGGGCGAGGACTCCCTGGGCTTCAGGCCTACCAGCACGCTCGCGGTCTGCGGTCTCTATCGCCTCAATTTCATCCACACTGAGGAAAGTAAAGTAGCGCAGAAACTTATAAACGTCCGCATCAGCAGTATTTAGCCAGAACTGGTAAAAGGCATAAGGGCTTGTACGTTTCGGGTCCAGCCAAATAGTGCCGCTCTCAGTTTTACCAAACTTGGTGCCATCCGCCTTGGTCACCAGAGGCAATGTCAGACCGAATACCTTACCGCGATGCTGGCGGCGGGTCAGGTCGACACCACCGGTAATATTGCCCCACTGGTCGGAACCACCAATCTGCAAGGTGCAATCGTGCAGCTTATACAGCTCGGAAAAGTCCATCGATTGGAGCAACATGTAGGAAAACTCAGTAAAGGAAATACCTTCACCTTCACGCTGGATACGCTGCTTAACGGACTCTTTGTTAACCATATTGTTAACAGAGAAATGCTTGCCGACATCGCGCAGGAAATCGAGCACATTGAGGTCGCGAGTCCAGTCAAGGTTATTGGCGACAATGGCACTATTTTCCCCACAATCGAAATTGATAAATTGGGAAACCTGGCTTTTCAGCTTGTCTACCCAACCCGCAACAATATCGGGGGTATTCAAACTGCGCTCCTGAGCCTTAAAAGAAGGGTCACCAATCAGCCCCGTGGCACCGCCAACCAGTGCAATTGGTTTATGCCCTGCCGCCTGAAACCTCTTCAAGGTCAGCAACGGTACTAGACTGCCTATATGAAGGGAGTCTGCAGTGGGATCAAAACCGCAATACAGGGTTCGACTCTCCGACAAATGCTGCGTCAGTTCGCCGTCACCAGTCGCTTGATTAATTAATCCGCGACGGTCCAAGTCTTCAAGCAGTGTCATGTCGACCCCAGCCATGCTTTCCCCTCATATATAGGCTTGAAATTAGCGCCACCAAGCGGCGGCAAAATGCGCTGCAACATTACCGAAGTTTGCGGCAAATACAAGCGTGCAGCAGCCCAGTATCCGCACTAAAAACAAAATTCATGAGGAACCAAACCGTGCAAAGACGTGTCAATTATCTCGTGAACCAAGGCGGCTTTTTTGCTATAAAGCCCCTCCAATGCCTGTTTTTTAGACACTCAGTTTTTCAAGCGCAAATAACAACGACCGCCAGTACCATCCGCTAACGCCATGCAAAACCATCGTAAATCGAGTACAGGCCTCCGTATTGGCGGCTTACCCAAGCATTTTCCCCGCGTTCATGCGCTGACCGCTGGCATCGCAGCCTTTGTCCTTATGCTGGCCGTTCTGATTCCTTCACCGGAGATTTCCTCTAAGCGCACATCCCTACCCGTCAAACTTTCAGAGGTCCCAAGCGGCGACAGCTCTGAAGCCAAACCTGCACTCACTTATACGCCGGCGGAGACCCCACTGCTTAACGTCAGTGTTGAGGCGGTCAAGTCGTTAAGCCTTGAAGTTCGTAATGGGGATACGCTGTCAGACCTATTTCAACGTGCAAAGATCAGCGCCAAAGAGATGTACCAGCTTCTGGGTAGCGGCAAAGAGGCAAAACAGCTGGCACGTCTAACTCCGGGTGAAGAGCTGACCTTTCAAACAAATAATGATGGCCAGCTGCAGTCCCTGAAATTACAGCGGGACCGACTCAATCAAATTGAGTTTACTCGCACAAATGCAGATAAGTTTGAACACGCACTGATAACTCGCGAGCCCGACAGCCACCCGGCTTACCGACAGGCCCAGATCGATAGCTCCCTATTCCTGGCCGGTAGCGATGCTGGGCTGAGTGACAGCCTGATAATGGAGATGGCGGATGTATTCAGCTCCGATATCGACTTTGCCCTAGATATTCGCAAGGGCGACAATTTTAGTGTGATGTTCGAAGAGTTGTTCCTGGATGGGGAGAAAATTGGCAACGGTCCTATCCTTGCGGTCAGTTTTACCAACCAGGGAAGAACTTTTAGCGCTGTACGCTATGTGGATAACAGTGGTGATGCCAATTACTACACGCCTGAAGGCAAAAGTATGCGCAAGGCATTTATCCGCACACCGCTGGACATAGTCCGCATCAGCTCTCACTTCAACCCGAGCCGCCTGCACCCAGTATTCAAGTCACGCCGACCTCATAATGGCACCGACTATGCCGCTCCAAGAGGCACCCCCGTTTACTCTACTGGCGATGGTCGGGTTATCGCGTCCGGCTATAGCAAACCCAACGGCAACTACGTATTTATCCAGCACGGCGAACGGTATGTAACCCGTTATCTCCACCTGACCAAGCGCAAAGTCAAAAAGGGCCAGCGCGTTAAGCAGCGCCAGGTTATTGGCACTGTGGGGTCTACCGGTTATGCCACCGGCCCGCACTTGCACTACGAATTCCTGGTGGATGGCAGACATCGCAACCCCGCCACCATTGTGCGCAAATTGCCCAAGGCAAAGTCGGTACCGACTTCCGAGATGATCCGTTTTAAAAACCAGACCCAGCCACTTCTGGCGAAACTAGAGAACTTCCAGGGGCCGGCTCTGGCTCAACTGGATGAAGAAAGCCCCTAACAAGCGCCAACGAATATGCCCGATCTGTTTATCGGCCTGATGTCCGGCACCAGCGTTGACTCCATTGACGCGGTGCTGGTCGATTTTGGCGATGAAGAAAAAATTAACACCCGTATCCTGGCTGCGCTAGCCCACCCGATTCACAGCGGCCTGCGCGAAGCTATCCTCAGCCTCTGCGCCCCCGGCCCTTCAGAGTTGGATCGCGCCGGACAGTTAGACCGGCAACTGGGACAGGTTTTTGCCGAGGCCACCAATACCCTGCTAGCCCGAGCCGGTGTTGAGGGTCAGTCTGTTACCGCCATTGGCAGTCACGGCCAAACCGTACGCCATCGCCCCCCAGGCACAGTGACTTCTCCCTTCACTTTGCAACTCGGTGACCCCAACACCATCTCAGCACTGACGGGCATCTGCACCGTTGCGGATTTCCGTCGCCGGGATATCGCTCTCGGTGGTCAAGGAGCGCCTTTAATGCCGGCGTTTCACCAGGCCGCCTTCAAAACTGATGGAAGCCGTGCGGTGGTCAATATCGGGGGGATGGCCAATATCACTGAGCTGACGGCAGATGGCCAGGTTTACGGCTATGACACAGGTCCAGGTAATGCATTGCTCGACTACTGGGTGAACCTACACAAAAACCAGCCCTACGATAGAAATGGAGACTGGGCCGCGAGCGGTCGCGCCAATGCTGAACTTCTCAACCGCCTGCTTTCAGATCCCTATTTCTCCGCCGAACCACCCAAGAGCACTGGCCGTGAAACTTTTAACCCCAGCTGGCTCGAACAGGCCTGCGCCGGTTTGGAAGTGGCGCCGGTAGATGTGCAGGCGACCTTGTCTGAAGTGACCGCAGCCAGTATCGCCGATGCCGTGCATAATTTTGCCGAAGGCGGCGAGCTGCTCACTTGCGGGGGCGGGGCAAAAAATAAGGACTTGGTTGCGCGATTACAGCGCCGCTTGCCCACCTGGTCTATTACTGACACAGGCAGTTACGGTATTGACGCAGACTGGCTTGAAGCCGTTGGATTTGCTTGGTTGGCCCGCCAGACATTGAGAGGGCTGCCCGGTAATTGCCCGGGAGTGACTGGCGCGCAGAAAGAGGCGGTGCTAGGGGCTATTTACCCGCCCTGATCAATAGGGCGGGTTAGGATTTCTCAAATAGAGAAAGAGGATCCGCAGCCACAGGTAGCGGACGCATTGGGATTTTGTACTACGAAGCGCGACCCCGAAAGGCCTTCTTCGTAATCAACATTGGCGCCAACCAGGTAGGGGTAGCTCATCGCATCCACCAAGACCTGAATGCCATCCTTTTCTATGATGGCATCATCTTCGGCAACCAATTCATCAAAGGTAAAACCGTATTGGAAACCGGAACAGCCGCCTCCGGTCACGAACACCCTGAGTTTCAACTCCGGGTT
Source organism: Microbulbifer sp. VAAF005 (assembly GCF_030012985.1). NCBI lineage: Bacteria > Pseudomonadati > Pseudomonadota > Gammaproteobacteria > Cellvibrionales > Microbulbiferaceae > Microbulbifer > Microbulbifer sp. VAAF005. The sequence goes on from NZ_CP120233.1 coordinate 2,522,121, forward strand.
GCCCTCCTCTTCCAACAGGCTTTTTACCTTGGCCACAGCCTTGTCTGTGACCACGAGTGGCGCGGGAGAAAAGGATACAGCTTCTGACATAAGTCTCTCTCAACTCATCGGGACATTCACCGCTCGTATAAAAGTTATAACGAGTGCAGCCCCGGGGGCGTCATCTTGCTTAAACCCAGCAATTCAGTCAAGTATTAACCGGCAGGTGGGCCGGTACTACAAAGTACCAGCGCCAGCCAATACTACCCGGACTTAAGAGGCTTCAATGACAGTTTCATCTTCGGAATAGCCGAGCATATGGGGCTCACCCGCGCTACTCAAGTCGGCACTGGATACCAGAGCACCGTTTACCTGGGCACCTTTCAGCATCTCGATCAGCTTATAGTGTACATTGCCTTCTACCATTGCCTTGGAAGCCAGTTCCAGGTGGCGCGCAGCAAACACATCCCCTTTCACATTGCCATTGATCACTACCTGAGGCACACGAATTTCACCCTCAATGATGCCGCCATCCACAATTTGCAGGCGCGCATCACTATCACTGTGAGCGGTAACATTGCCACGCACCTTACCTTCGATGACCAGGTTGCCACGGAAGTGGATATCACCGCTGATCTCAGTCTGACGAGCGATCAAAGTCGTGTGGTTACTACCGGTATTGGCCATAGTTATCTGTTTCTCTTTTTTTCTTAACATAATCCCCAAAACCTCGTGCCTTTGGCACCTATGCTAACTTTCCTGTACTAACCAACCGTAGCGCTGCTCAATATTAAAGCCCTTGCGCCCAGAAGATTTAAGTGACAACTCCACACCTTCGGGCACAAACCCCTCCGGCAAGCGCAGCTCTCCCTCGATATTCTGAAAATATTTAAAACGCAGCTGAATCGACTCACTATTCACCTGCTCCGACAGTTCCTTCAGAGGGTAACTCTTCGGTTCCCCATCCTGACGGCCCACTACGGTAAATGTGGCCGTGCCTTTTACAACATCCCGACGCGCTGCGGACTGTTTGATCTGTAACTTGTACTGGTAACTTTTTGGATCGCCGGTCTGCGAGAGGATAAAGCGTCCAATGGACACCCCCTCACCCCCATCTTCAGGGGCCATGACGCCGCGATAGAAAGAAATTTCCTGCTTTAGCTCTGCGATCTGGCTCTCTTTCTGCACCAGTTCCGCACGCACCGACTCACTCGCCTGCTCACCGATAGTCAGCGACTGCTCTGCAGTGGCAACCCTCATTCGCAGGGATTCATTCTCACTCTGAAGCGCGGTAACACGATCGAGTACTTGAGTATGCTCCAGTGTCTTGCGATCGAGGCTCTGGCGCAGCTGATACTGCCCGGCGAAATAGGACCCGGCCGAGGTCACTAATACCAAAAAAACGACCCCCACTACGGCAATGACACCAGAGAAGGGTTTATGAGGCACCACTTTCATGCGGTACTGCTTGCTGCCTTTAACTTTGAGCACCATGAAATCTGCTAAGTCTTATCCGGGATTTATCGATTGTCGGGAAACACCCGATTCTAAGGCAGCAGTGCCGGGCTATCCAGGCCCAACGTCTCAGTTAAGCCAAACATAATATTCATATTCTGGATTGCCTGGGCGGACGCGCCTTTGGCCAGGTTATCAATGGCCGATAATACCAGTACCGTATCCCGCTCCTGGGGTTGCAATACCGAGATGCGGCACATATTGGTCCCTCTAACCGTACGAGTCTGAGGGTGGCTGCCCGCCGGCATCACATCTACAAAAGGCTCATTTTTATAGCGGTTTTCAAAGATCTGTTGAAGCTCATCGGCATCAACCTTCCCCACTGACCGGGCAAATAAAGTAGCGTGGATACCGCGAATCATGGGAAGTAAATGCGGTACAAAAGTCACCTGCGCGGGAGAGGATTCAGTGGCCTGCACTCGACGAAGCCCCTGTTCAATCTCGGGTAAATGACGGTGCCCGGCGGCAGAATATGCGCGGAAGTTGTCGCTATTCTCAGCCATAATCAAGTCGGTCTTACCCTGTCGCCCCGCACCACTGATACCACTGGCCGCACTGGCGATCAGCTCACCAGGTTCTACCAGGCCCTTTTCCAAAAGCGGTATCCATCCCAATTGAATCGCGGTGGGATAACAGCCCGGGCAGGCTATCAACTGCGCATTGGCAATCTGTTCCCGATTAACTTCTGGCAAACCATAAACAGCGCTTTGAGCTAATTCCGGAGCGGCGTGGGCCTGACCGTACCACTGCTCCCAGGTAGGTATATCTTTCAAACGGAAATCGGCGGACAAATCGATCACTCGAACTCCGCGTTCAATAAGTGCCGGTACCTGGGCCTGGGCAACGCCATGAGGTGTAGCGAAGAATACAACGTCACAATCCGCCAGCTGTTCGAGATCGGGGCTACAGAAAGACAGCTGCGAGTGCCCTCTCAGGCTAGGGAAAAGCTCGGCAACCGGGGTACCATTCAACGAACGGGAGGTGATTGCGGTAACTTCCGCTTGTGGATGTGTTGAGAGAAGCCGAAGTAATTCCACCCCTGTATAGCCGGTGCCCCCGACAATCGCTACTTTTATCACCTTGCTAAAATCTCCGGTATATCCGCCAACTGAGACGATAATCGTAAAACCAGACAGGCACTCTACCACAAGCCCCAGCATTTTAAGGATGTGCGGTGTCACAGCCCCCAAGGAACTCGCTAAAAAAGTCGTTTTCGCGTTATTTAGTTAGGCCTGGCAGCCTCGAAAATATACGCTTACAGCTTTCCTCCAAAGACGCGCTGGCGCCTTTACTGGGGATGGCCCTGATCACCGGCATCCTGGCCGGAGGGGTAACTGTACTTTTTCGGCTGGCGATGGAGTGGCCGACCACGCTGTTTTTATCAATCCCACAAAATTACGAATCCCTTCCCCCTTTCTGGCGCTTCGCATTGCCAGTCATCGGCTCTCTGGTAGTGGGATGTATCTATTTATTTCTAAATCCCAGACGCCGCCAGGTGGGAGTGGTCCATGTCCTGGACCGGCTCTACAATCACCAGGGGCAAATGCCAATGCAAAATGCCCTGCTACAGTTTTTTGCCGGCGCAATAATTTTAATTAGCGGCCACTCGGTGGGGCGGGAAGGCCCAGCTGTACACTTGGGAGCAGCCAGTGGCAGCTGGTTAGCTAGGGCGCTGAAGCTCCCCAATAATTCTGGTCGCAACCTACTGGGGTGTGGTGTAGCCGCAGCAATTGCGGCCTCCTTTAATACCCCGCTGGCGGGCGTGGTATTCGCGATGGAAGTCGTGATGCTGGAATATACTGTGGCAGGTTTTTTACCGATAATTCTCGCGGCTGTTGCCGGTAGCGCCATCACCCAGCTGACTTTCGGTAGCCAACCGGACTTTAATGTACCCGCGATTCAACTCAATTCCCTTGCCGAGCTGCCGCTACTTTTCGTTTGCGCACTGGTTATTGGAGTTCTCGCCGGATTATTTATCCGCTCCCAGCGAATTTTGATTCCCCAGCAGCGTTACTCCCCACTTCTTCGGTTTCTCTTGGTTGGCCTTGTTACTGGCACCTTGGGTATCTGGGTACCGGAAATTCTGGGCGGTGGGTATGACACTTTGCAGATGGCAATGCTGGGGCAGTTGGGGGTAGCGACACTCATTGCTATTGTCGCCGCGAAATTAGTCGCAACCGCTTTGGGGGCAGGGCTCGGAATTCCCGGTGGGGTAATAGGCCCCAGCCTGATTATCGGTGCCTGTATCGGTGGTATTGCCGGTGGCCTGGCTAACTTGTGGCTGGGTGAGCACACCGCGAGCCCCGGCTTTTATGCCATGGTGGGTATGGCGGCAATGATGGCTGCCATGCTCAATGCGCCTCTAGCTGCGCTACTCGCTATCTTGGAACTTACCTATAACCCACATATTTTATTCCCTGGAATGATGATGATCGTGGTGGCCACATTAGTAAGCCGCCAACTCTTTTCCACTATCGGTCTCTATCACGAAACGCTGCGAGCCCTGAATAAAGCGGGAATGCCGAGTTGGCGACAGCAAATGCTGAGCAGTGTCGGAGTTGCCAGCGAAATGAATCAGAGCTTTGTTGTGACTCCTAGGGAAATTACCCGCGCTGCGGCAACAGAATTAATTAATCAACATCCCGAGTGGATTCTTATCGACTTACCCAAGGAGCCGGCACCGCAACTACTGCGTGCAGCAGACTTGGCAACTTTTCTTCGCGGTGGTGCGAAAGAGGCAGCCGAGAGCGAAAAACAGGCTTCCTCCGCATCAGATAAATTACTAGACCCGGGAGAAATGATCGATTTATTGAGACTACCCGGCGAACGCAAACAGCTGGCGTCCCTAAGCTGGCGAGCGACAATGCTGGAGGCCTCGCAAAAGCTGGAGAGAAGTGGCGCGGATGGCCTATATGTCTGCCGTCATAAAAGCGGTTCGCTGGACAATCGCACGGCGGGCATTATTCTGCCGCTACAAATTAACAACTTTTACCGGAAGTAATTTTTCTTCCCGTTTCTTTTAAGGGGACTTTCAATGCTGTGGATCAAGGCTTTTCACATTATTGCGATGGTGTGCTGGTTTGCCGCACTTTTTTATCTGCCACGACTGTTTGTCTACCATGTCGATGCCACTGATGCCGTTAGTCGCGACCGCTTCTGTATTATGGAACGCCGCCTTTATCGCGGTATTGCCATTCCTTCCATGCTGGCCACCGTTGCCTTGGGCATTTGGCTCTACAGTTTGAACCCGGCCTACTACACCTCCGCCGGCTGGATGCACGCAAAACTGACTTTTGTTGTTCTCCTCCTGGGCTATCACCATATCTGTGGCGCCTATGTTCGCAAGTTTGCCCGGGGAACCGTTACCCGCAGCCGCCGCTACTTCCTAATATTTAATGAGTTCCCAGCAGTTGCACTTGTCGCCATCGTCATTTTGGTTGTCGTAAAGCCATTTTAATTTGGCGCGTATTCATTCCTTGTCAAAGGCGCTCAGCAACTAGAATTAGGCGCACAGCTAATGGCCGTCATGTAGAGCACTTATGGATACACCTCAGCCCGTTATTCTGACCGTTACTCACCACGATCCCAGCGGCAGCGCCGGAATTGCCGCAGATACTGAGACAGCGGTCAGTCTCGGCTGCCATGCGGCCTCGGCAGTTACCGCCATCAGCGTGTGTAATACCGGTGAATTGCTGGGTGTCGCCCCAGTCGACGACAGCCTGCTAATTGAACAAACCCGGGCCGTTTTGGAAGACATGCCGATCGCCGCGATCAAGGTCGGCTACCTGGGCTCCGTGGAGAATGTGCGCGCGCTTCACAGCGTACTCCACGACTACCCGGATATTCCCGTCGTTATAGATCCCGATGCCACACTGGCCGACAAAGAGAGCGTACTCGCCCCACCTCTGTGGGAGGCTATGGTGTCGCTGTTGTTGCCCAAGGCGACCATGGTGTGCCCCAACCGCAGGGAAGCTCGCGCCATGGCTGTGGAGGCCGATGTCCTCGATGCCATGGCCCAGGAAATCCTCGAATCCGGCTGTCGCTACCTGTTGCTGACTGGCGTGCCCCACGAGCAACAATTACAGAACCGGCTCTACGATGAGCGCGGCCTCATGCGGGAGTTCAAGTGGGAGCGCTTGCAGCCAGCGGCCTATGGCGTCTGTGGCACCCTAGCTACTGCCATTGCCTGCCATATCGCCCACGGGCTGACCATTATCGAAGCGGTTACCCGCAGTCAGCAGTACGCCTGGAGTGCGATCAAAGACAGCCGGCGCCTGGGAATGGGAAGGCCGATCCCCAACCGGCTGTTCTGGTGCGAACGCTAAACCTGGAGCTGCTGACTCAAATTTCTCCCCCGCCCCGATCAGTCTCACCGTTCCCATGACGGTGAGATCTTCTGTCTACACAGTCTGTGACCGGTCGTCGCCAATCTACACATTGTCCTCAGGCGCCACCCCCGCGATAATGCTCCCCAGGCCCTTTATGCAGAACCTGAATTAAGTTTATGAGTAAATCCGAGCAGCTCTTCGCAGAAGCACAGCAGTATATTCCCGGCGGCGTTAACTCTCCGGTACGGGCTTTTCGCGCAGTCGGCGGTACCCCGGTGTTTATCCGCCGTGCCGAAGGCGCCTACCTCTACGATGCAGACGAGAAACGCTACATCGACTACGTACAGTCCTGGGGCCCCATGGTGCTGGGCCACGCACACCCGGAAGTCATTGAAGCCGTGGTGGAACAGGCCCAATCGGGACTGAGCTTCGGTGCGCCAACCGAACTGGAAACCGAACTGGCCGAAGAACTCTGCCGCCTGTGGCCGAATATGGACCTGGTGCGCTTCGTCAATTCCGGTACCGAAGCCACCATGAGCGCGATTCGCCTGGCCCGTGGATTTACCGGGCGCGACAAGATTGTGAAGTTCGAGGGCTGCTACCACGGCCACTCCGACTCCCTGTTGGTTAAGGCCGGCTCCGGGGCCCTGACCATGGGTGTACCCTCCTCTCCCGGCGTTCCCGCCGCCCTGGCAGATCACACCATCACCTTGAGCTACAACGATGCTGATAGTGTGCGCAGCTGCTTCGATGAGCTGGGCGATCAAATCGCCTGTATTATCGTCGAGCCTGTTGCCGGCAATATGAACTGCATTCCGCCGGTACCCGGCTTCCTGGAAACCCTGCGCGAAGTTTGCGACCAGCACGGTGCCCTGTTGATTCTCGATGAGGTGATGACCGGCTTCCGGGTGAGCTTGACCGGGGCCCAGGGCTTCTACGGTATCGAAGCGGATATCACCACCCTCGGCAAAGTCATCGGCGGCGGTATGCCCGTTGGCGCCTTTGGCGGTAAACGCGAGATCATGGAACAAATTGCACCCCTGGGTCCGGTTTACCAGGCGGGCACCCTGTCCGGTAACCCTGTAGCTATGGTCGCGGGCTTGGAAACCCTGCGTTTGGTGGAAGAACCCGCCTTCTACGAGCCTTTAATTGCCAAAACCGACCGTTTGGTAGAGGGCATCCTGGCGGCTGGTAAAGCCGCAGGTATCCCAATTACCGCCAATAAGGCCGGCACCATGTTCGGCTTCTTCTTCACCGAAGAACCTAAAGTAACTAACTATCAACAGGTAATGGCCTGCGATAACGAGCGCTTTAACCGTTTCTTCCACGGCATGCTGGAAGAAGGTGTCTACCTGGCACCGGCCTCCTATGAGGCAGGGTTTATGTCCGCAGCTCATACTGATGAGGATATTGAGGCCACAATCACTGCCGCTGAACGCGTCTTCGCCCGCCTCGGCTAATTGCCCGCCTCTCTCCAGCACCCGCAGCCTGCGGGTGCTGCTTCTATACCCGTTTTACTTTACCCCCCTCCAATAAAGCCCCAGTCGCTTCACCGCAAAGTTATTGCGCTCAAAAAAGCTAACAGCTAAAAATGTATACAAAATATAAAAGGTATACATTTTGAAAAGCTCACCGTTTTCAGATACCAGCTTGTCCGCCATCAGCGCAGGCTTTGTCGCCGTGCTGGTGGGAGTAGCCAGTTCCGCCGCCATAGTCTTTGAAGCCGCGCGTGCAGCTGGCGCAAGTGAAGCGATGATCGTCTCCTGGATTGGCGCCCTGGGCCTGGGGATGGGCGTTACCTGTGTTGCCTTCTCTTGGTATTACCGCGCCCCGGTAATCACTGCCTGGTCGACTCCAGGTGCTGCACTTTTGGCCACCAGTTTAAGTGGCATCCCCATTGCAGAGGCGATTGGTGCTTTTGCGTTTAGCGCCCTGTTAACACTCCTCGTGGGCTTGTCCGGAGCCTTTGAGCGAGTAGCGCGAATGGTGCCGGCACCGATTGCCAGCGCTATGCTCGCAGGCATACTTCTGCAATTTGGTCTTTCAGTATTTACTTCTCTGCAGGCACAACCGCTATTGGTCGGCATCATGTTACTGACCTATCTAGTCGGGCGCCGTTGGGCGCCTCGCTATGCCATTATTTTGGTACTAGCGGCTGGAGTGGCGACTTGCTGGAAGTTGCAACTCATTGCATCGGCCCAGATTGGCTGGCAAGCGGCACACCCTGTTTGGGTTACGCCAGAATTCCGTCTCTCCACTTTAATTGGCATTGGCCTTCCTCTTTTTATCGTCACTATGACCTCTCAGAACCTGCCCGGAGCGGCAACCCTGGCCGCCAGTGGCTACAGTAGAGTGCCTATATCTCCTGTTATTAGTGGCACCGGCCTCACCTCTTTATTGCTGACACCGTTTGGTGGCTTTGCATTTAATCTGGCGGCTATTACCGCTGCTATTTGCACCGGCCCGGAAGCCCATCCCAACCCCGACAAACGCTACACCGCCGGCATTGCCGCCGGTATTTTTTATCTGCTGGTGGGCCTCTGCGGCGCTAGCGTTGTGGCATTATTCAGCGCCTTTCCCCAGGCACTGATTGCCGGCCTCGCCGGCTTGGCACTGATTGGTGTCATTGGTAGCAGCCTGGCTGGCGCAACAGCCGAAGCCGACAGTCGCGAAGCCGGAATTATTACTTTTCTGATCAGTGCTTCCGGTATCAGCCTCTTTGGCATTAGCTCTGCCTTTTGGGGGCTGCTGGGAGGGCTGGTGTGTTACTGGTTTTTCAAGCGCAGGAATTAATAAACATCGATGGGCCTCTACGAAAAAATTAAGTCGGACTTGCAGCATGGGCGCTTCGCCGCCGGCCAGGTGCTAAAGCAAGCCGAACTGGCAGAGCTTTACGCCGTGAGCCGTATTCCGGTTAGGGACGCTCTACAAAGATTGAAAAATGAGGGCTGGTTAACCGGACACGGGAAACGCGGCGTCGCAGTGCCGCAGCTTGACCCTATTGAAGTGGAAGACCTCTACCTGATGCGCATGCGCCTGGAACCGCTGCTGCAATCCCTGGCACTGGAAAGCCTTAATGGAGAGATCCTGGGGCGGGCCAGAGATATTCTGGAATCCATGCAAGCCAAACCTGAACTCTCCGCCGAGCAGATCGGAAAAATGAATTGGGAGTTCCATGCCTGTATTTACCGGGCAGCTGCAAGACCCACGCTATTTAGCACCGTCGAGCAACTGCACCGGCAATGTGAGCGCTACATCGGTTACCAATCCCACGGTCTGAATTACCAGGACACCAGTCAGGACGAGCACTTTGCAATTCTCAAAGCACTCCAAGAGGGAAATGGAGACCAAGCCGCCGCACTGCTGGCAAAACATATAGAAGCCGCCGGCAAACTATTGGTAAGGCACTTACATCAGCCCCATTTTTAAACCGCTTTCCCTCAGCAATCGAAAATCACCCACTGCGGCAATTTGATATGATGGCTGCCAATTGCGGCTGCGGGGTTTCTGCGGCCCTATGGATAGCCGGAGTAATTTCCCGATGAGCCAAAGTTTCGGCCGTGGTGCCTACCCCAACACTCGCCTGCGTCGCCTGCGTGCAAAGGATTTTTCCCGTCGACTGGTGCGGGAAACCCAGTTGAGCAGTGACGACTTGATCCTGCCACTATTTGTTATTGAGGGGCGTAATGAAACCCAAAAAGTAGCCTCAATGCCGGGTGTTGAACGCCTGAGCGTGGACCTGTTGGCCAAGAAAGCGAAGACAGTTCGAGAGTTGGGAATCCCCGCCATAGCCCTGTTTCCGGTAGTCGACCCGTCGGCAAAGTCCGACTGCGCCAGTGCCGCCCACGACGCCGATGGCTTGGCACAAAGGGCTGTTCGCGAGCTGAAAAATGCGGTACCGGAATTGGGAGTTATCACCGACGTAGCTCTGGACCCCTTTACCAACCACGGCCAGGACGGGCTGATGGACCACAGCGGTTATATCGTCAACGACGAAACCGTTGAGGTATTGGTACAGCAGGCCCTGTCACACGCTGCGGCCGGTGCCGATATGGTAGCCCCCTCGGATATGATGGATGGCCGTATCGGAGCTATTCGCGATGCTCTCGAAGGCGCGGGCCACAGCAATACCCTGATTATGTCCTACGCCGCTAAATATGCCTCCGCTTACTACGGTCCTTTCCGCGATGCAGTGGGCTCTGCCGGGAACTTGAAAGGTGGCAATAAAGCGAGCTACCAAATGGACCCCGCCAATACCGATGAGGCATTGCACGAGTGCGCCCTGGATCTGCAAGAGGGCGCGGATATGGTGATGGTGAAACCCGGTATGCCCTACCTCGATATAGTGCGCCGGGTAAAGGAAGAATTACGGGTTCCCACTTTCGCCTATCAGGTGAGCGGGGAGTATGCGATGCACTGCGCCGCCTTTGAAAATGGCTGGTTGAAGCGAGAGGCGGTTATTCTGGAGTCCTTATTGGCCTTTAAGCGCGCCGGTGCCGACGGCATCCTCACCTATTTCGCCGAAGAAGCCGCACAGTTGCTGCAAGACTGATAGCCGGTGAAAAAGCGCGCGATTCAATCGCGCGCTACCTTCCCTAGGGCCACTGATCTTCCAGGTCAGGCCCCACCGGCTGGGCTTCCTCTACCGGTACGCTGTGAGCCCTCCCACCAAAAGTATTATCTCTTGGCAGCTCCAGGGGCTCCTCTTCATAATCGGAGCCATACTCGGGATCTACACCAAACTCTTCCGCATCGTCACCTCGAAGTTGTTCCTGCAATAGTTGGCGGCGCTGATCGCGCATCTGCTGCTCACTGGTATCCACCCCCCAACCGGGACTCATCTCCTCTCTGGGAGCCGCTTCGTCGCGACCATTGCCAAATAGATTGCGGAACCAGCGCCAGCGGTTCTGCCCCCGACATTCCGGCGCCGGTTGCAGCTGGCTCTCGTAGGAGAAAGGAATCTCATAACCACCGCGACAGTAATCCGGGTCCATAAACTGCCCCCGGGAGTTCACTGACTTAAGCTCCACTCCTCGGGGCATCTCTGCCGGTCCGTGTTGATGGGGCAGCTTGCGCATAATCTCCGTCCAGATCGGCAGTGCGCCTGTGGAGCCAGTTAGGCGCGTGCGCTCATTATCGTCGCGCCCGAGCCAGACTACGGCGGTTACTTCCGGGGAGAAGCCCGCAAACCAACTATCGCGGTTATTGTTAGTGGTTCCGGTTTTCCCGGCAAAGGCGATGCTACTTGGCAAGCGCTTGGCGGAGCGGCGTCCGGTACCCTCACGCATGGCCTGCTCCAGCCCCCAGCGCAACAGGTAAGCTGGAACGGGGTCGACACCGCGATTAGCCTTGCGGCGGAAGTGCTGTACACGGCCGCCCTGGGCATCGGAAACCGCCAGCAGTGTGCGCGGCTGTACCGTCTCACCATTGTTCGCGATGGTCTGGTACATACCGGCAACTTCGAACGGGGTCATCTCCACAGCACCAAGCAACATCGCCGGCACTCGGGGGAGCCTGGATTCAACACCCAGGCGGCGAATCGTCTGGCGCACATTCTGCAGGCCGAGATCCAATCCCAAATGGGCCGTCGCCAGGTTATAGGACTTGGCCAGAGCGATATAAAGCGGTATCTGTCCGTGAGCGCGCTTATCGAAGTTCTGCGGCATCCATACATCGCCATCCGCCTCTTCAATTCTCACCGGGGCATCATCGATCAGGGTGGCCAGGTTGTACTCTTCCGGTCGCTCTAGAGCAGTGAGAAACACAGCCGGCTTAATCAGGGAGCCCACCTGGCGGCGGGCTTCCAGCGCCCGGTTGAAGCCTGGGTAGTCCGGGTTCCGATCTCCCACCATGGCGAGCACATTGCCGTTGCGATTATCCAACAATACTGTCGCGGCCTGGAGTGAATTGGCTTTGATCCCTCGGTCTTTCTCCAGCTGGCTAACGCCCTGACTGATGGACTCCTCCGCCAACTTCTGCACCGAAGGGGCCAAGGTGGTGTAAACCCGTAAACCCGAAGTGCGCAATTCCTCGTAGGAGTAGTAGGGACGCAATTCAATCAACAGCCGCTCAGTAAAGGCCGGGTAAGGATTCTGCGCACCGACACCACCCTTGACCACCCCCAGAGGCTTGGCGGAATACTTCTGGAATTCCTCCTGGGTAATCAGCCCCTGCTCCAGCATCAATTCCAGCACGGTATTGCGCCTTTGCAGTGCTCTCTCTGGATTGCGCCAGGGGTTGTAGTAAGACGCACCTTTCGCCAGCCCCACCAACAGCGCTACCTGATGGGGTTCCAAGGTGTCCAGGGGCTGCTGGAAATAGAATTCAGAGGCCAACCCAAAGCCATAAATACCTCTGGCACCCTGCTGACCCAACCACACTTCGTTGATGTATTCCTGCAGGATATAGCGCTTGTCGTAGTGCACCTCCATCAGGATGGCCATCAGGGCCTCGTTGAATTTACGTCTCAGGCTGGGCTTATGGTCAAAAAAGATATTTTTGACCAACTGCTGGGTAATTGTGGAGCCACCCTGTACCAATCGTCCGGCTTTTGCGTTGGCCACCATGGCCCGGGCAATACCGCGAGGGGAAACACCAAAGTGATTGAGGAAGTCCTGATCCTCAACAGCAATCAGGGTATTGGCTACCAAGGGAGGAATATCATCGAAACGCACTGGATTGCGGTCATCGCCTCCCCCTAGTAGAGAGCCGATATTAGCCGCGTCCAGGCGGAATTCTGCCAGGCTTCGGCCATTGTCATCACGCAGGCCGCTAATTTGATCATTGCGCAGACGGAAGGAGACCACTGCAGCAGGCTGGCGGCCATTGGCATGGATAAAGTCCCGGCGCCAGACCTTGTAATTCATTCCGTCCTGAACCCAGGAACCAGGCTCACTCAGAGTGCCCTGCTTGCGGTAATTCAAGGCAGCAAATTCGGACTCCAACTCATCCGGATGCATTGCCATACCCTCGCGCAGCACCAGCGGACGAGCGTAGACTCGGGCGGGGAGTTGGTATTGACGGCTATCCAGTCGCTCGCGCAGCTGCACATCCAGGTAAGCCATATACGCTGCCAGCGCCAGGGAGCCCACCAGGGCTAAAAGCACTAGCAGCTTGAGCCAGCGATATCGTCGTTTGGGCTTTGACGCTCTGACGCGCCGGCGTTTCGTTGATGCCATATGAGGATTCAGTCCCGCTGCCAACTCAGTACATCAAGCGACTCATGAGACCTAACCAGCCCCAATCGAAGAGTCGAAGGCAGGGTACCAGCAGGTGGCAGCTCCGCTGGTATCTTGCTGCCAGTGCCTTTCAGCACTGGCGGGCCCACTCAATTAGCGGGCTAAAATCCAGGCTTGGCAGTATCTATCACCTGGCGGTTTACGTGAAGGTGCTATTTACACCTGTGCGAGGATTGACCGCAGCAACCGCCTATAAGTTCACCAAGATGTAACAAGCGCCTATGTGAGGGTTTGCTGTCGCCAGCCCTCCCCAATGCCTTGCACTTGGCAAAATCACGTCCATAATGCGGCGGAAATGTAGACAATAAGCCCGAATAGGAATGATATGCAGCAATACGATCTCTACGGCATAGGTGCCGCCCTACTCGATACAGAAATCGAAGTGTCGGACCAGGATTTGAGCAGCCTTGGCGTGGAAAAGGGAATCATGACCCTGGTAGATGATGCCCGTCAGCAACAGCTGGTAGACGACCTTCAAAACCATATGGTCACTGCCAAATTGGCCTGCGGCGGCTCCGGTGCCAATACGGTCATTGCTGCCAGCTATTTCGGTCTCCGCACCTTCTATTCTTGCAAAGTTGCCGCTGACGAGAATGGTGATTTCTACAGAAACAACCTTAACAGCGCCGGGGTCGACTATCCCGAAACACTGAAGCAAGCTGATGAGGGCACTACCGGCAAATGCCTGGTGCTTATCACCCCGGATGCCGAACGCAGTATGAACACCTATCTGGGAATGAGTGAACAGCTCTCAGTCGCTGAACTGGATAGCGATGCACTGTCCTCCTCCAAGTGGGCCTATATCGAAGGCTACCTGGTCTCCTCTGAAACGGGCCGTGCCGCAGCGATCAAGCTTCGCGAAGAAGCCGAAGCCCACGGAGTTAAAACCGCTCTCAGCCTGTCTGACCCGGCTATGGTTCAGTTCTTCGGCGAAGGGCTGCGGGAAATGATTGGCGGCGGTGTGGATATGCTGTTCTGCAACCGGGATGAGGCTCTGGGCTTTACCGGTACCGACTCTGTGGAGGGCGCCGTTGAAGCGCTGCGCGATTACTGCCGCAGTTTCGCGATTACCCTGGGCGCCGATGGCGCACTGCTATGGGACGGCAACGACGTTCACCGCATAGAGAGCCCCGAAGTCCGCGCCATCGATACCAACGGCGCAGGCGATATGTTTGCCGGTGCTTTCCTCTACGGTATCAACCGCGAAATGAGTTTTACCGAAGCCGGCGAACTCGCTTGCCGCGCTGCCGCCCAGGTGGTGAGCCAATACGGCCCGCGACTAGAGGCCGAGCAGCACTCCGAATTACTCGCACCTGTTGTTTAATAGCAATTGCCTAGTAGCAGTTATCTATAGACACATGATTTCCAGGGGCCCCTAAGGCTTGGGCCCTCTGGAATGGTGAAGCATCCCCGGGTAGCTATCCAGCTCCGGCAGCCCCGTCGCTGCGGAAATACCGAAGCCTTGGGCATAGTCCACCCCCATCTGGCTCAATTTTTCCATTAACTCCGGGCTCTCTACATACTCGGCGATAGTGCTGATACCCATTCTCTTCGCCAAGTGATCAATAGTGCTTACCATTGCGCTATCAATTTCATCCTCGAGCATATTGCGCACAAAGCTTCCATCGATTTTAAGAAAATCTACCGGCAGCTGGCGCAGATAAGCCAGGGAGGAAACACCGCGACCAAAGTCATCCAGGGCAAAGCTGCAACCGGCGGCTCTCAGCTTGTGGATAAATATCAGGGCTCGTTCAAGATTATTGATGGCGCTGGTTTCTGTAATTTCAAATTGAACCCGTGAAGGCGTTACACCGGCATCGGACAGAGACTGCAGCACAAAATCAGCAAAGGTCTCATCCCCCAGGCTGATGCCGGAAATATTGACCGCATAATTAATTCCGCCCATCCCCAGGCGCTGTTCTTGGGCCATGTAGTCAAAGACCCGGCGAATTACCCAGCGGTCCACTTCCTCGATCAAGCCGTAGCGCTCTGCGGCTGGTAAAAACAGCCCCGGTGAAATCACTCCACCATCACGACCGCGCATCCGCACCAGGATTTCATAGTGGTGGACATTGCGGTCCCCCTTTAGTGAAACCACTGGCTGCCGGTACAACATCAGACGGTCTTCCCGCAACGCTGCATGAATTTCCGCTACCCAGGTGGTCTCGCGGCGCTTCTCCAATACCTTGCGGGAGTCACCAAATAGCTTAACGCGATTTCTGCCCTGCTCCCGGGCACTGCAACAGGCATCATTGGCCGACGCCAGTAACTGACTGGCACTGGGGGTAAAGTGATCGACACCAACAACACCAATCGACACCGCGACCCGGTTGTCATTCCCCTCCCAGAAAAAACTGAAGTTCTGCACAGAGTCGCGCAGCCGAGCCACCACACGACCACCCTCTTCCAGGGTGCAGTCGCGCAGTAGTATCGCAAACTCATCACTGCCGACTCGGGCAAATAGATCATCGCTGGAGAGGCAGCGCTTGATTAACTCCACCAACTGAACCAACAACTGGTCCCCGGCAACAAAGCCCAGGGTGTCGTTAATAACTTTGAATTGATAAACATCCAGGTAGAGCAATACATGGTGCTGGCGTTTATCGACACAGAGGCTGAGTTGGCTTTGCAGCTCACTCTCAAAGAATTGTCGGTTGGGCAGTCGGGTTAAGGCGTCGTGGCTGCTCTGCCACATAAGGCGGGTGGAAACCCGGCGTGCGGCAGAGGTATCCCGCAGCACCAAAACATAATTTTTAAGCACCCCCATATCCCAAAGAGCCATTACCTGCACGGTCACTTCAAGTGGGACATGCTCTTCCCCTGGGCGCTCAATACAGGCATTAAACTCTCTGGTTCTGGGTACTTCACCCAGGTCACTGGATGCCGGCAATATCGGCTCTATCGCATCGCCCCGGCTATTGCACAGGCGCAAACCTTCACTGAGTGGCTGGCCGGGCAGCAGTCCAACCAGGTCCCCAGTCATTTCGTTGACCAGGGGGTTGGTGTAAACCACCGTACCCGCAGCATCGGTGACAATGACACCATCGGCAACTTCACCGAGAGCCGCCTCCGCCGCCTGTAAACTGATCTGCTCACAGGGGCGCAGCCCCTCTTCCAACTGGGCGAGGGGGCCGAGGTAACTTGCCGCCTCTGGATTAAACAGCGTCACGGGAAAACTCACTCAAAACACAACAGAGCAAAGCGCAAACCTTTCCCGGTAGCGGGGAGGTGCCTTGCGACAGGCTATAACCGAAAAAGGTTACCGACATCATCGCCCACGATCGCCGATTTTATTCAATTATCCAGCCTCCCAGCCGAGTTTTTTCTACAAATGTATAAATTGCACATTCACAGATTGCTGCGCAAGAAATTTTTTAATTTCTCGTCTTCAAATACTCGTTGTAGAGTTGTGCTGAGCAGTCCATTCACACGGCTTTGGACTTCTTCACGGCTGGGCTTAACCAGGTTCCGATCTTTGCCGGAAGCGCTGTAAGTGCCGAAATAAGTGCGAGGACCAATTTTCACTTCCAGGTGAATTTCAGCAGCGGTGTCAATCTCAGTGGTATAAACCGTATTTGGACTGTTGTAGGTGAGTTTTACCAATTTTGCGATCACCTGAACTTCCGGCGCGCTATCGGTAATTCGGAATGACCAATTTGAAAAACCCTCACGCAATCCCGCCGCAATAGCCTCACCAGCGTCATTGCCAATACTTACCTGAGCAGTATCCGCATAAACACCACCCAATGATCCCAAGCCGCCAGAGGGCAGTTCATTTACTCCCATCACACTCATACTAAAGCCTTCGCCTATCGCTTCAGGAGCGACCTGGACCTGAGGCTGCAGCCAAATTTGCAGCGGGCTGTGGGCACAAGCGCTGAGTAACAGCGCACCGGCAAAAACCAATAACTTCTTCATGTTTAATTCCCCCTCACTTCAAAAAAACTGCCAATTCAGCCATGGTGATGATGGTGATGCTCACCCTCATCTCTCATCCGAACTATTGGCACAAGAATATCTACACTGCTGCCATCGGCAAAAAGCAGTCGCAACGGCAACTCCTCCCCCGCCTGCAAGCGCAGACCTTTAATCATTAAGTGAACTCCACCGGGAGCCATATCTACACTTGCCCCGGCGGCAATCGTCAGCTGATCCAGCGGGCGCATCCGGTTTATTCCGTTCTCCGATATTGTGGTATGCAGGTCTGCTGAAGCCTGTTCAACACCCGGTAACTCCACACCCGTGAGTACCTGACTCGAATCACCAGTGTTGTGCAGCGACACAAAGGCAGCGCTCATCGAAGGCCCCGGAGGAGTTTCCCGGGCATACCCCTCCGCCGTAATTCCTATGGAATAGGCGCCTTTAGACACAAGGAGTGCGGTGATTAAAAAGGCAAATGCCAATACTTTTTTCATGGTGCCCCTCCGCTGGGCTTAATCAGGATCAGTTTCGCCGGATTCCCGACTTTGATATCTCCACGCACCCGATACCCGGGTACAGCCTCGCGCAGTTGCTGATAAACCCAACGGCCCTCAGCATCACTGCGCGCTACGATAATGACGCGCAGCTGCTCGCTGCGAATCCTGCCCGCTACTCGCTGCAACTGTTCCACCAGCCCGGCAGACCTTGCTGCAAGTTCACCGGCTGGCAGACCTATCACCTCCCCTTGTGGTAAATCGAGCTGCGCTCTCCCCGCTCGCGGACCAACTGTGTACGCACTTCAGCCACCAGCGGATTGGCCGGGGCCAACATCTCGGCCCGTTTCAACAGGGTATTCACCGCCCCAAAATCCCTGCGACGCAGGGCGTCCCGCGCCCGCTCAACATAGGTGACCACAATGGTTTGAATACCGGTTTCTGCCTTGCTGTTATCCGGTTGCAGTTGCAATACACGCAGGTAATAGTCGTAGGCACTGGCGCCGGCAGGCTGGGTTAGATGCCCTTTGCGTAGCGCCTGTTCCGCACGACTCAAAAAAAGGAAATATTGTTGCGCCGAACCTGGTCCTGGGATGGCGTCTTTTTAGGGGCGGGAGGAGGGACAACCGTTTTAGGTGCGGGCTTATTGGATGAGCAGGCCCCCAGGCAAAATGCCAGTAGCAGTAAAACCCCAAGGCTGTGAAGGCGTTCAAATGACGGCAAAACAATCCCCTATTGTTGTTTTTTTGTACCACTGGCGTCGCTATACTGCTGCGGCGACTGAACCCCCGTCTGGTGCAGCAGTCTGAACTATGCGCCCGACTATAATGAATTTTTTCATCTATGGCTGTGATGACCAAAAGTTTCCGAAAAAATTTCCTCGTTCTGCTGACAATCCTGCTGGCCACAACCAACATTGGAGCTACAGCGCAGAATTCCGATAACCCTTTTGCCTCGTTGAGCAGCGCCCAGGAAAACACTTTCCTGCCGGTCGATGAAGCTTATCAGCAGGACCTGCTCTTTGATGCCAACGGCCTCAGCGCACTCTTCCAGATTGCCCCAGAGTACTA
Organism: Microbulbifer sp. VAAF005; assembly: GCF_030012985.1. Classification (NCBI taxonomy): domain Bacteria; kingdom Pseudomonadati; phylum Pseudomonadota; class Gammaproteobacteria; order Cellvibrionales; family Microbulbiferaceae; genus Microbulbifer; species Microbulbifer sp. VAAF005. The sequence goes on from NZ_CP120233.1 coordinate 2,540,666, forward strand.
CCTCTATCGCGAAAAACTGGCGCTGTACAGGGTCGATAATGGTGAAAAAACTCCCATCCCCCTGAACCTGCCAACCGGTGAAGTTATTTGGGACGACTATTTCGAGAAAGAGACTGAGGTCTACCGAGGCCAGCTCGAATTTGCCCTGGATATCCCTGAAACCAGTGGTTCTACCCAACTGGAGCTCCACTATCAAGGCTGCGCAGATGCCGGCCTTTGTTATCCGCCTCAGACCCGATACTACAGTGTGGATTTTGCCAGTCAGGATATAGAACCGCAGGATAGCGCCTTAATTACAGGCGCACCCACTCCGCCAGCGAGTGCTGGCGGTGCCGCAGGCAATAGCAATGTCACCTTATCACTGGCGCTGCTTCTCGCATTTGCCGGTGGCCTGATCCTGAACCTGATGCCCTGTGTCTTCCCAGTACTGTCGATTAAATTACTGGCAGTGAGCCAGGCGGCACAAAATGCAAGCCAAAGGCACCACCACGGCTGGGCTTATACACTGGGCGTAGTTTTGAGCTTTGTGGCTATCGCCGCTGTGATGCTCGCCCTTCGCGCCGGCGGAGAGGCTGTCGGCTGGGGCTTCCAGCTTCAATCCCCCTGGTTGGTGGCAGCACTCGCCTACCTGTTTTTTATCATGGGGTTGAGTTTGTCCGGAATGACCGAACTCGGCAGTAACCTGATGGGTATTGGCGGCAACCTGAATAAACGTCAGGGGTTGTCGGGCTCTGTGGCATCCGGCGCGCTGGCAACCCTGGTGGCCAGCCCCTGCACTGCGCCGCTGATGGGCTCCGCACTGGGGTTTGCTGTTACGCAGCCCGCACTAATTGCGCTAAGTGTTTTTGCCGCCCTTGGCGCCGGTATGGCGGCCCCCTTCCTGTTGTTGACATATATCCCCGCTCTCGCCAAAAAGCTGCCCAAACCCGGCCCCTGGATGGATCGCCTAAAGCAGTTGTTGGCATTCCCGATGTATCTCACTGCGGTGTGGCTACTGTGGGTTCTGGGCCGACAAGCCGGGGGATGGAGTTGCCCTGGTACTGGCTGGTGCTGTAGCCATTGCATTTGCCCTGTGGCTTTGGCCGCGTCCGCAATGGCACTGGCTGCGCGGTTCCCTGGCCCTGGCCTCCCTGGCCTTGGCGGTTTTTCTACTTCCGCAACTGAAAACCATCAATCAGTCTGAACAATTGTCCAGCAGCGATTACTGGGAGCCCTATTCGGCAGAGAGACTGGAGACTGCGCGCAGTGAGGGGCGTGCAGTTCTGGCCAATATGACAGCGGCCTGGTGCATCACCTGCCTGATGAATGAGAAAGCTGTGCTGTCGAGCACCGAGGTCAGTGATGCTTTGGAGCGCCTCAACGTGGTCGCGCTGAAAGGAGATTGGACCAACCAGGACCCGCGAATCAGCGAATTATTGGCCAAATACGGGCGTACCAGTGTGCCGCTGTATCTCCTCTATCCCGCCGATGGGGGCGACGCAAAAATATTGCCGCAAATATTATCTCAAGATGATTTACTACAGGAATTGGAGAACGCTGTGGACTCCCCTTTGAGCACTGGGGTGACTCAGTAAAGTTTTTGGCGCCTTTGTAGCCAATAACCCAAGGTAAACAGGCCACAGCCCGGATATTTTGAACTAATTTTTTGCCCAATATCGCCGAACTGCTGCTAACTTCGATAAACTCCGAGTCTGGCATGGACAGGGAGTCACTTTTGCGGCAGACTCGGTTAATGAGTTCGGGCAGCTAGGCCGAAATTTCGAGTTTGCCCGCAAGATAGCCAATTTTAACCCACTTTATATGGGTTTTCGGCAACTTTCTTCAGGGCGAATTATGGCTAAACTTCTTCTCCTTCACGGCCCCAACCTAAATCTTTTAGGCAGTCGCGAACCGCACATCTACGGGTCTACCACCCTGGCGGATATCAACGAAGCCGCCGAGCGCCAGTGCGACGCCGCCGGCCACGAACTGGAAGTCCTGCAGAGCAATAGTGAATCAGCCCTGCTCGAACGAATCCACCTGGCGGCGACCAGTGGGGTCGACTTTATCGTGATCAATCCCGCTGCGTTCACCCATACCAGTGTCGCCTTGCGCGATGCCCTGGCAGCCGTTGCCATCCCGTTTATTGAGCTTCACCTGTCCAATCCCCATGCCAGGGAAGCTTTCCGACACCATTCCTATCTTTCAGATCTGGCCTGCGGCGTAATCTGTGGCTTTGGCGCCAACAGCTACACCCTGGCCTTACAGGCAGCCATCCACCAATTGGATGCCACACCTGCACAACAATGAATCAAACTGCGAGTAAATAACTATGGATATCCGCAAAATTAAAAAATTGATTGAGCTGCTCGAAGAATCGGATATCGGCGAGCTGGAAATCAAAGAAGGCGAAGAGTCCGTGCGCATCAGTCGCGGCGTCAGCAGCGCCGCCCAACCCGTTGCACCGATTTACAGCGCGCCTCCCGCACCGGTTGCCGCCCCTGCTGCTCCGGCGCCCAGCGCTCCTGCTGCCCCAGCTGAAAAAGAGTCCAAGCCGGCTATCAGCGGACACGCGGTAAAATCCCCGATGGTAGGCACCTATTACGCTGCCCCCAGCCCTGGCGCCGAGGCCTTCGTGAAAGTGGGTCAGCAGGTCAAAGTTGGCGATGTTGTGTGCATCGTCGAAGCGATGAAAATGATGAACCAGATCGAAGCCGACAAGGCCGGTACCATTGAGTCGATTCTGCTGGAAGACGGCCAACCGGTTGAGTTTGACCAGCCCCTCGTGACCATCGTCTGAGTGGGGTAAGTCACAATGTTCGACAAAATCCTAATCGCCAACCGCGGCGAAATCGCATTGCGGATTTTGCGCGCCTGTAAAGAGATGGGCATCGCCACTGTGGCGGTGCACTCTTTGGTAGACCGCAATCTCAAGCATGTACGCCTGGCCGACGAATCTGTATGTATCGGCCCCAACCCATCCCCGCAGAGCTACCTAAATGTGCCGGCCCTGATCTCCGCCATGGAAATCACCGACGCAGTAGCCGTGCACCCCGGCTATGGCTTTCTCGCAGAGAACGCGGACTTCGCCGAGCAGGTGCAAAAGAGCGGCTTTACCTTTATTGGCCCTGACCCGGATGTGATCCGCCTGATGGGGGACAAGGTGTCTGCAATTGCCGCCATGAAAAAGGCTGGCGTTCCCACCGTTCCAGGCTCTGACGGCCCGCTGCCCGATAATAGCGAACGCTGCATGGAGATCGGCCGCAGCATCGGTTATCCGGTCATTATTAAAGCTGCCGCCGGTGGCGGTGGTCGCGGCATGCGCGTAGTGGAAAGGGAAGAGGAACTGGTGAACGCGATTGCCGTGACCAAGTCCGAAGCCCAGGCGGCCTTCGGTGACGGCACCGTCTACATGGAAAAATTCCTGCAGAATCCCCGCCATGTTGAGATCCAGGTAATGGCCGATGGCCAGGGCAACGCCATCCATCTGGGCGATCGCGACTGCTCCCTGCAGCGCCGCCATCAAAAAGTTTTGGAAGAAGCCCCAGCTCCGGGCATTCCCGATGAGGTGCGCGAGCAGGTACATGAGTCCTGTGTACAAGCCTGTATCGATATCGGCTATCGCGGCGCGGGTACTTTTGAATTCCTGTATGAAAATGAGCGCTTCTACTTTATCGAAATGAACACCCGTATCCAGGTGGAGCACCCCGTTACCGAAATGGTAACCGGCGTCGACCTGATCAAGGAGCAGATTCGGGTTTGTGCCGGTGAGAAGCTATCCCTGAAGCAGGAAGATATCGTAATCAAAGGTCACGCCTTTGAGTGCCGTATCAATGCCGAAGACCCACAGACCTTCTTCCCCAGCCCCGGCAAGGTAAACAACTTCCATATGCCTGGCGGCCTGGGTGTGCGGGTCGACTCCCATCTCTACTCCGGATACTCGGTACCCCCAACTACGATTCCATGATCGCCAAGCTGATCACCCATGCGGAAGATCGCGAAACCGCGTTGGCGCGTATGCGTGTGGCCCTGTCGGAACTGGTAGTGGACGGCATCAAAACCAATATTCCCCTACAGGAAGAGTTGGTACGAGATGAAAACTTTGCCAAGGGTGGGGTCAATATCCACTACCTGGAGAAGAAGTTAGGTCTTTAAGCGCTCGCCAGCCGGGGCAAAGTTAGCGAGAATTGCGGCAAACATAACGACACTGACCTTGCCAAGGATGGCGTGGCAACCATCGTTATCTGAGTGCGGCCCAGCCGCAACAATGCCGTAAACATCGCTACAACATTTCCGGAATAATTATGCCCTGGCTACAACTCCGCGTGGACACCGACCGTGATCACGCGGAAAAAATCGAAGACGCACTGCTTTTTGCCGGTGCCGTATCTGTCACCCTGCAAGACAACGCTGACCAACCGATCCTTGAGCCCGGGCTCGGAGAGGTGCCCCTATGGGAGCAAACACGGGTTACCGGATTGTTCGATGCGGAAGTGGACACCTCGGTTACCGAGGCAAAAGCAGCTTCCTTCCTATGCGAAATGTTGCCCAATGCCCGCTGGGAGCAACTTGAGGATAAGGATTGGGAGCGGGAGTGGATGACCCACTACAAACCCATCCAGTGCGGCCCCAATTTGTGGATCTGCCCCAGCTGGTGTGAGCCACCACAGCCGGACGCGGTGAACCTGCTGCTCGATCCAGGCCTAGCCTTCGGCACTGGCACGCACCCAACTACTTTCCTATGCCTGCAATGGTTGGCGCTGCAGGAGCTCGCGGGTAAGAGTGCCATCGACTTCGGTTGCGGCTCGGGCATTCTGGGGATTAGCGCACTACTACTGGGAGCAGAGCGAGTTCTCGGTACCGATATCGATCCCCAGGCATTGATCGCCAGTCGGGACAATGCCCAGCGCAACGGCATAGACCCCGAGCGCTTCCCGGTCTACCTGCCAGAACAAATGCCGAGCGAAGACGCCGATGTTATGTTGGCCAATATCCTCGCCGGCCCCCTGGTAGAACTCGCCCCTCAACTGATACAGCTCACTCAATTGGGCGGAAAAATTTGTCTGTCCGGCATCCTCAGTTCCCAGGCAGAGCAGGTGAAAAATGCTTACAGCGAATGGATTGAGTTCGATTCTGACGGCGAACACGAGGGATGGGTCAGACTGACAGGCAAGCGGGTGCGCTAAATGCGCCCCCGAGCACTACGCGGGACCCCTTTGGGCTGATAAACTTGGCTGCTAAATAAACTGCGCTCTAGTCGAATGTCTCAACTGGTAACCCGCTGCCCTCATTGCAGCACATCATTTCATATTAATGACCAGCAACTGCGCGCTGCCCGTGGAGCCGTTCGCTGTGGGTCTTGCCTGCAGGTGTTTCGCGCAGACGAAAATATCGTTTTCTCAGAAAGTGATAGCGAGAGCCGCAATGATTTGGAGGCTTTGCTGGAAGACGATGACTTCCTGATCCACGACGATATCGAGCTCGACGAGGACGAACCCGCCACCCCGCCATCTCCACCAGCTGTGGATCAAACTACCAATCAGGAGAGTGCAACCAATGAGATTGCACCTGACAGCGCGCCCAAATCTGAACCAAAAGAATATAGTGCAGCAGCACAGGAATTAATTGGTGACGCCTTTGGCGACCATGAGTGGCAGGAGCTGGAAGCATCTCATACCGAAGAGGAAGCGGAACCCGAAGAGGACCTGGATAAAATCCTCAAGCCGGACTGGGAAGAACTTCCTGATTTTGATTCTGACCCTTCGCCCGAGTACAACCGCCAACCTGAAGTACCGGAGTTTGAAACTTCTAGCTCCCTCGCTGAAGAGCCGTCCTGGGACAACAATGAGCCTGCAGCATCAACCGAGTCTGTAGATACACCTCCCCCACTGAGGAAAGCCGCCAGGAGCCTTACTTCGGTGGCGAATCTACCACTGCTGAAGAGCCCCAGCGGGAGCAATTAATCTCAGCTATCCAGCCCGCGCCTGTGGAGATGTCGTGGGGAGTACCCAAAAAGAAACGCACAGCCTCTCCCTGGCTGTGGCGTGCATTGATTCCCCTATCGATCCTCGGCATAGTGATTCAGGTTGCATACTTCCAGTTCGATAGCCTCAGCCGCAAACAGCCCTGGCGCGACTTCTATGCTGCCGCCTGCCCACTATTCGGCTGCACCTTACCCCAACTAAAAGATACCCGGGCGATCCAAGCCACAAACTTAATGGTGCGCACCCACCCGCAGCTGCAGGGCGCCCTGGTAGTGGATGCAGTGCTGCTAAATACTGCCCCCTACGCGCAACCCTTCCCCAACTTATTGTTGAACTTCAGCGACCTGAAGGATAAGGCTGTGGCCAGTCGTCGGTTTACCCCGAACGAGTACCTACAGGGGGAGTTGGCCGGACGCAAACTAATGCCCCAGGACAGCCCCATTCATATCGCTATTGAGGTGGTTGACCCCGGTGCAGAAGCGGTAAACTACGAGCTGAACATCACTCACTGAACACACACAAGCTCCCCGGCTAAGTTTTTAGCAAAGGGGATTTGGCGCCATAAACAACCAAACCTGCGCATTCGACAGGCTAAATGAACAGTGATCGATCAAATTGCCCGCTTTTTCGCTTTGCCATTAACGGGCCAGCCGCTATCATAGGCGGCTGTTTTGCCGGGGCACAGATTGCCCTTCCTACAGCCCAAATGGAGCTACCGTGTCTACTGCCATTGGCCCCTATATTATCGACAACCCGGTAATTCTGGCGCCCATGGCCGGTGTCACCGACCGCCCCTTCCGCCAGCTGTGCCGAGAACTCGGCGCCGGATTGGTGGTTTCGGAGATGGTGACCTCGGACACTCGCCTGTGGAACAGCCGCAAGTCCCGCTTGCGCCTGGATCACGGTGGCGAAGCGGCGCCCATATCGGTGCAGATCGCCGGCGGTGATCCTGAGATGATGGCGGAAGCCGCTCGGGAGAATGCTCGTCGCGGCGCGCAAATCATCGATATTAATATGGGTTGCCCGGCAAAAAAGGTGTGTAAGAAAGCAGCGGGCTCCGCCCTGCTGCGGGATGAAAAGCTGGTAGCGGATATTCTTCAAGCCGTGGTCCAGTCTGTTTCCGTCCCGGTGACGCTAAAGATCCGCACCGGCTGGTGCCCGGATTCCCGCAATGGCGTCACTGTAGCCAAAATGGCCGAGGATTCCGGGATCGCTGCACTGGCGGTTCACGGTCGCACTCGCGCCTGTGGCTACCACGGACAGGCTGAATTCGATACCATTGCCGAAATTGTATCCAGGGTAAAAATCCCGGTTTTTGCCAATGGCGACATCTGCAGTGCTGAGAGAGCCCGAGAGGTGCTCGATTACACTAGCGCATCGGCGGTCATGATTGGCCGTGCAGCACAGGGACGACCATGGATTTTTCGGGAAATAGCCCACTATCTCGCCACTGGCGAGCGGCTACCCGAACCGACATTGGATGAAGTCAGGAATATTTTGCTCGCCCATTTGGGCGAACTACACCGATTCTACGGTGAAGTGATGGGGGTCCGTATCGCTCGCAAACATGTGGGCTGGTACTTGAAGACGCTCGCGGATAGCGAGTCCTTCCGCAAGACCTTTTTCCAAATAGAGAGTGCAGAAGTACAACATGCCAGCGTTCACGAGTGGTTTGAACGCCGAATAACGAGAGGGGCACAAGCGGCATGAACAACGAAGTATTAATTCCGGATACTGGCAATGAAGAAGTATCCTCCAGGGGACAGACTCAACTGGCACAGCCACAGCAGCAGTCCCTGCGCGATGCCGTCGAGCACGCAATGGAGAACTACTTCCGCCACCTGGATGGCCAGATGGTAACCGATGTCTACGACATGGTGCTGTCGGAGATCGAAGCGCCCATGCTCGAAGTGGTGATGAAATACACCCGCCACAACCAGACCCGCGCCGCGCAATTACTGGGTCTCAACCGTGGCACCTTGCGCAAGAAACTGAAGCGCTACGGCCTGCTGTAAGATTCCCACCGAGCGAAATTTTGAAGGGGGATGAGGTAACTCATCCCCCTTCGCTATTTTCCCGGCAGCATTTTTGTTGCCACAGTGGACAACCGCTAAAACCTTTTAAACATCCTTTTCGAAAACCAGTTGGATCAAGTGCAATGACAGACAAGGTTTCCATCCGCCGCGCTCTAATTAGTGTCTCTGACAAGAGTGGCATTGTAGAGTTCGCTCAACAGCTCTCCGCAATGGGGGTTGAGATTCTTTCCACCGGCGGAACCCACCGCCAGCTCAAGGAAGCGGGTATTCCCGTGGTAGAAGTTTCCGACTACACCGGCTTCCCCGAAATGATGGACGGCCGTGTCAAAACTCTGCACCCGAAAGTACACGGTGGCATTCTGGGGCGCCGTGGTACCGATGATGCCATCATGGGCGAGCACGGTATCACCCCGATCGATATGGTGGTGGTTAACCTCTACCCCTTCGCTCAAACCGTTGCCAAACCCGACTGTTCCCTCGAAGACGCTATCGAGAATATCGATATCGGCGGCCCCACAATGGTTCGCGCTGCCGCCAAGAATCACAAAGATGTCACTATCGTGGTCAATGCCAGCGATTACGGCAATATCATCGAAGAAATGAAAGCTAACGATGGTGCCTTGAGCCACGCCAACCGCTTTGACCTGGCAGTAAAAGCCTTTGAGCACACGGCGGGCTATGACGGCGCTATTGCCAATTACCTGGGCGCCATTAAAGGCGAAGAAAAGCAGCTGTTCCCGCGCACCTACAACAGCCAATTTATCAAGAAACTGGATCTGCGCTACGGTGAGAACCCGCACCAGAAATCCGCTTTCTATACCGAAGCCAACCCGGCTGAAGCCAGTATTTCCACTGCCTCCCAGCTGCAGGGCAAAGAGTTGTCCTACAACAATATCGCCGATACCGATGCCGCGCTGGAGTGTGTTAAGTCCTTCGAGCAACCCGCTTGCGTGATCGTTAAACACGCCAACCCCTGTGGTGTGGCAATTGCTGAAGATATTCACAAGGCCTACGACCTCGCCTTCGCTACCGACAGCGAATCCGCCTTTGGCGGTATCATCGCCTTTAACCGGGAGCTGGACGGCACCACTGCCCGTGCTATCGTCGAGCGACAGTTTGTTGAAGTCATCATCGCACCATCAGTCTCCGAAGAGGCCAAACAGGCCGTTGCCGAGAAGAAGAACCTGCGCCTGCTGGTATGCGGCCAGTGGAGCAGCGAGCGCACCCCGGCACTGGACTACAAGCGCGTTAATGGCGGCCTGCTGGTTCAGGACCGCGACGACGGCCTGATCACCGCTGCCGACCTGAAAGTAGTCTCCAAGCGCCAGCCCACTGAAGAAGAAATCCGCGATCTGCTGTTTACCTGGAAAGTGGCCAAGTTCGTAAAATCCAATGCCATCGTATACGGCAAAGACGGTCGCACTGTAGGCGTAGGCGCAGGCCAGATGAGCCGCGTAAACTCCGCACGCATCGCCGCAATCAAGGCCGAGCACGCCGGCCTCGCTGTTGCAGGGTCCGTTATGGCTTCCGATGCCTTCTTCCCCTTCCGCGACGGCATCGATAATGCTGCCGCTGTGGGAATCCAGGCGGTCATCCAGCCCGGCGGTTCCATGCGCGATGAAGAAGTGATCGCCGCAGCGGACGAGCACAATATGGCCATGGTATTTACTGGTATGCGCCACTTCCGCCACTAAGATTGTACGCCCGCAAATGCTCACTGCTGCGGGCTATGATCAACGGGCTGGGAAGTATCGATACTTCTCAGCCCGCACAAATCATTTGAATCCAGGGGCGAGACTCAGGCCTCAGAATCAATTCCACGTTAAACTAGCACACCTATAACCTGTGCAATGGACCGGATCGGTCGACTTAGGGGGATTTAAGAATGAACGTATTGGTTATCGGATCAGGTGGCCGCGAGCACGCCCTGGCGTGGAAAGCAGCGCAAAACCCAAATGTCGGCACCGTCTATGTTGCCCCGGGCAACGCCGGCACTGCCCGTGAGCCCAAGCTGGAAAATATCGCAATCGGTGTGGATAACTTCGCCGCCCTGGCAGATTTCGCCGAGGAAAACGGCGTAGAGCTAACGATTGTCGGCCCTGAAGCACCGCTGGTAGAGGGTGTTGTCGATTTCTTTAATGCCCGTGGCCTCGCCATTTTTGGCCCCAGCAAAGGCGCCTCCCAACTGGAAGGCTCCAAAGCCTTTACTAAAGACTTCCTCGAGCGCCACAAGATCCCCACCGCTGCCTACCGCAATTTCACCGAAGTGGAGCCGGCGGTTGCCTACATTCGCGAGCGCGGCGCGCCCATCGTGGTTAAAGCCGACGGCTTGGCTGCGGGCAAGGGTGTAATCGTTGCCGAAACCGAAGAGCAGGCTGAGCTCGCTGTACGCGATATGCTGTCTGGAAACGCCTTTGGTGAAGCCGGCTGTCGCGTGGTTATCGAGGAGTTCCTCCAGGGTGAGGAAGCGAGCTTTATCGTGATGGTGGATGGTGAAAACATCCTGCCGATGGCCACCAGCCAGGATCACAAGCGCGTTGGCGATGGTGATACCGGCCCCAATACGGGCGGTATGGGTGCCTACTCCCCGGCACCGGTGGTGACCGACACCATTTACCAGCGCATTATGCAAGAGGTTATCGAGCCCACAGTTAAAGGCCTGGCTTCTGAGGGCACACCCTACACCGGTTTCCTCTACGCCGGCCTGATGATCGATAGCGACGGCACCCCGAAGGTTATCGAGTACAACTGTCGCTTTGGCGATCCGGAAACCCAGCCAATTATGATTCGCCTGAAATCAGACCTGGTCGACCTGTGCATGGCCGCTCTGGACAAGAAGCTGGACACTGTCACTGCTGAGTGGGATCCCCGCCCAGCCCTGGGTGTGGTACTTGCCGCGCACGGCTATCCCGGCAGCTACCGCAAAGGCGACGCCATCAGCGGCCTGGACAAAGCAGACAGTGACAACGCCAAGGTCTTCCACGCCGGTACCGCACTGGATGGTGAGCGCGTAGTCACCAATGGTGGCCGGGTGCTGTGCGCTACAGCATTAGGGGATACCGTCGCTGAAGCTCAGGAAAATGCCTATGGATCAGCTCGGGCTATCTACTGGGACGGCGTGTTCTTCCGGAAAGATATCGGCTACCGCGCTGTCGAAAGAGAAAAGGTTTCTGCAGAGCAGCAGGACTAACAGCTGGCATCGGCGGCCGCTCATCAGCGGTCGCCTCCCACAGGGAGCAGAATACTATGAGTAAACGCAGCCTCAGCGGACTCGATCGCCTGTTAATTCAAGCGGATCGGGCTCTGCGCACCCTGAGTCCCGGCGAACCCTGCCACGGCCGGGCATCCCCGGCGAAGGGTGAAGCCGAGACAGACCTCACCGACAGCGAACGCAAACATGCCGCTGGCCTTATGCGGGTCAACCATAGCGGTGAAGTCTGCGCCCAGGCGCTCTACCAGGGCCAGGCCCTGACCGCCAAGCTGCCCGAGGTGCGGGGGAAATGGAGCGCGCTGCCGATGAGGAGATCGACCATCTGGCCTGGTGTGAACAGCGCTTGAAGGAATTGGACAGCCGCCCCAGCCTACTCAACCCGCTGTGGTATGGCATGTCCTTTGGGCTCGGCGCCGCCGCCGGGAAAATCAGCGACCGAATCAGCCTCGGTTTTGTGGCCGCTACGGAAGACCAGGTGTGTAAACATCTTGAGAGCCACCTCGAAAAGCTTCCCGCCGACGACAAGAGAAGCCGTGCGGTAGTGGAACAGATGTTAATTGACGAAGACGAGCACGCCCACGCTGCACTGGCCGCCGGTGGTGCCCGCTTCCCCGCTCCGGTAAAAGGAGTGATGTCTCTGGTATCCAAAGTGATGACCTCGGCCAGTTATAAAATCTGACCGTTACTCTTCACTCATTAAAACGACTTGGATTTTAGGGAGGTTACGCCCAGTTTCCTCCCTCCCTTCCCGGCTAATTTCCCTTCAAGCTTCTTCAACGCTGTAGCTGTGCACAATCTCAACACCCGCATTGCGCAACATGATGGAGCCTGAGCAGTATTTCTCTGCGGAGAGTTCCACTGCACGGGCAACATGGGATTCCTTCAATCCGCGACCGCGCACTACAAACTTCATTTCAATTCGCTCAAACGGCGATGGGGTTGTATCCGGGCGCACACCTTCCAGTTCACAATGACAGGAAATAATGTCTTGTCTCGCCTTCTGTAAAATACTCACCACATCGTAAGCCGCGCAGCCACCGACGCCCAGCAAAATCATTTCCATCGGGCGCACACCATTATTTGTGCGGCCGCCTTCCATCACTACCGAATTACCACTGCCGGCTTCACCGACGAAGGTTAAATCATTTACCCAGGTTACTTTCCCCTGCATCACTCCACTCCCATTAAAACTTCAGCGGCGAAGCTTAGCATATTGGCGAAGTCTATCCCGGCACCTGTATGTTTCCGGTATAGTGTCTGGTACGCCTCCGCGCGAAAGCCGAATGACGCACGATCAAATGCTTTTTCTATGAACGCATCGTGGTTTATGAAGTCCAAGCGACCCAGTGCCATAGTGTCACAGGTCACACTGCGGAACTTTGCCGCGGTCAGCCCCTGTTGGGGATTTTGTTTTCGCGCGATAATTCAATAGTGCTCAGCTGCTAAAGCCGGGATAGAGCACAAGACAAAAAATGAGGAATAAATCCGTGACGGTTGCTATCGAAGACCCCATGACTATCGGCAATATTGAAGACTTTCTGGCCCACTGCCACCGGCGTCGCTACCCGGCCAAGAGCACAATTATCTATGCTGGCGACCGCTGTGAATCCCTTTATTTCATTATGCGCGGTTCCGTTACAGTTCTGATTGAGGACGATGAAGGCCGCGAAATGATCGTTGCCTACCTCAACGACGGAGACTTTTTCGGTGAGATGGGCCTGTTCGATCAGGACACCCGCAGTGCCTGGGTCCGCACCAAAACCGAGTGTGAGGTGGCAGAAATCTCCTACACCAAGTTCCAGGAACTCACTCGCCAGCACCCAGAGTTTCTTTTTGCCTTGGCCACCCAAATGGCAGGCCGACTGCGCAACACCACGCGCAAAGTTGGCGATCTCGCCTTCCTGGATGTCACCGGACGTGTCGCTCGCACCCTGCTCGATCTCTGCAATGAGCCGGATGCAATGACTCACCCCGAGGGCATGCAAATAAAAATCACCCGCCAGGAAATCGGCCGTATCGTCGGCTGCTCCCGGGAAATGGTGGGCCGTGTATTAAAAACCCTGGAAGAACAGGGCCTAGTTTCCGTTAAAGGTAAAACCATGGTGGTGTACGGTACCCGCTAGTAACCGAATAAATACACCGCATAAAAAAAGGGCGATTTTTACATCGCCCTTTTTTATTTCTACTACTGGAGTAAGCGGTCAGTTAAACATTTCCATCAGTTTCCTGCCCGGCTCCTCCTCCCGCATAAAGGCCTCTCCCACCAGGAAAGCATTGACGTTATGACCACGCATCGCTGCAACATCATCTGTGGTATGAATGCCACTTTCCGTGACCACAAGACGGTCTTCGGGGATCAAGTCCAATAACTTAAAGGTATTTTCCAGCTGCACATCGAAAGTGTGCAGATTGCGATTATTGATACCGATTAAGCGGTTAGGTAATGCCAGGGCCCTCTCCAACTCCTTGTGGTTATGCACTTCCACCAAGACATCCAAACCCAACTCCAAAGCGAGCCCGTTAAGATCCGCCATCTGTGGATCTTCCAGGCAGGCTGCAATCAGCAAAATACAGTCGGCCCCAATCGCGCGAGCTTCATAGATTTGGTAGGGATCAACGGTAAAGTCCTTGCGCAACACCGGTAGGCGTACGGCATCCCGGGCCTGCTGCAAGTAATTATCTGCGCCCTGAAAAAAGTCCACATCGGTTAGTACTGACAGACAAGCCGCGCCACCTTTTTCATAGCTGGTAGCAATTTCTGCAGGAAAGAAATCCTCGCGAATCACGCCTTTACTGGGAGAGGCTTTTTTAATTTCGGCAATTACTGCAGCCTCACCAGTGGAAATCTTGCGATCCACTGCATCGACGAAGCCTCTCGCCGGTTCCTGATCCCTGGCGCGAAGGCGAACTTCGTCGGTGGAGCACTCAGCCTTGCGCTCGGCAACCTCTTGCCACTTGCGCTCGACAATTGTTTTTAAAATGGTCGGTGTACTCACGATTGAATTTCCTCTGGGCGAAACGCACTGGTAAACGCGGCAAGATCGTTAATTTTCTCTCCGGCGAGACCGCTGTCGATAGCATCTTGTGCCATAGCGACACCTTGCTCTGCAGAGTGCGCAACGCCGCTGACATAAATTGCCAGGCCTGCGTTAAGCGCAATAATATCTGCGGCTTTTTGCCCCGCCTCAGTATTGCGCTTACCCAGCGCATCGCGAATCAGGGCCAGGGAGTCCTCGGAACCAGAAACACTAAGATCAGAGAGGTCACGGCGCTGCAAGCCAAAGTCTTCAGGCTTGAGGGTATATTCCTGCAAGGCACCATCCTTTAATTCCACAGCAAAGGTATCCGCAGCAATACTGGCTTCATCGAGCCCGTCTTCACTATGTAAAACCAGCACATGCTCTGAACCGAGCTTTTGCAAAACCTCAGCCAACAGGCGGCAGTAGCGCTTGTCATACACACCGATTACTTTGCGCTTTACCCCCGCCGGATTTGTCATCGGCCCGAGTAGATTGAAGATGGTACGCAGTCCCAATGCCTTTCGTGATGGGCCAACGTGGCGCATTGCATTGTGAAAGCTGGGCGCAAACATAAAGCCAATACCGATAGTCTCTACGCAACGCGCCATCTGTGAAGGGCTCAATTCTAAAAATACGCCGGCGTGCTCAAGCAGGTCCGCAGAACCACTACTGGACGACACCGAGCGATTGCCATGCTTGGCTACCTTAGCTCCGGCAGCAGCTGCCACAAAGCTGCTCGCACTGGACACGTTAAACAGATTGGCGCCATCACCGCCGGTGCCGACAATATCAACCGTGTTTTCCAGATCGAGCTCAACCTTTATCGCCAGCTCACGCATGGTTTCCACAGCGCCGACAATTTCATCGACTGTCTCCCCGCGAATGCGCAGTGCGATAAGGAGTGCGCCTATCTGTGACTCCAGCGCTTCGCCACACATAATCTGGCTCACGGTTTCGCGCATTTCTTCACGAGTAAGGTGTTCGCCATCCACCAGTTTGGCAATGGCCTGTTGAATATTCATTTTTCCCCCTTTGCCCCGCTCTGCTTATTGATTCTGGCGGGGCCTGCCCGCCGCGCACTTGTTCTCCGGTCCTCAAGACTCGATAAAGTTTCTCAACATATCGTGACCGTGCATGGTGAGAATCGACTCAGGATGAAATTGCACCCCTTCTACCGCTAATTCCCGGTGCTTCACGCCCATGATCTCGTCAATTTCACCATCCTCTGTCTCAGTCCAGGCGGTGATCTCCAGGCATTCCGGTAAACTGCTTTTCTCCACTACCAGTGAGTGATAGCGAGTCGCCTCAAATGGGTTGGACAAACCGTGGAACACCCCCAAGTTGTTGTGCACTATAGGGGATGTTTTGCCGTGCATAACCTGCCGGGCACGAACTACCCTGCCACCGAAGACCTGTCCAATACTCTGGTGCCCCAGACAAATACCCAAAATAGGGATACTGCCGGCAAAGCGGCGAATGGTATCGAGAGAAATACCCGCCTCATTGGGGGTACAGGGACCCGGCGAAATCACAATTTTCTCTGGCGCCATTGCCTCGATTTCTTCCAGGGTAATTTCGTCGTTGCGTTTTACCACCACTTTTGCACCCAGCTCTTCCAGGTACTGCACTACATTCCAGGTAAAGGAGTCGTAGTTATCGATCATTAAAATCATTGTGCGGCCCCCTTAGCCTCTGGTTGATAAGTGGATTCTTCCATTCTTTTTTGCAGGTGTGCGAGAGAGGCCTGAGTCAATTTTGGGGAAATATTAACTTCGCTCATCTTGCTCGACCTTTACAGAGTCACCACTTTTGGCCAGCGCCATACCGGCGGCACGGAAAAGCGCACGGGCCTTATTCATCGTTTCATTCCACTCTGATTGCGGGTCGGAATCCGCTACCAACCCGGCCCCCGCCTGTACATACAGTTGGCCATTCTTGATAACCGCTGTACGAATGGCTATAGCGGTATCCATGTTGCCATTCCACGCCAAATAACCCACTGCACCACCATAGATGCCGCGTTTCTCGGGCTCCAGCTCATCAATAATTTCCATTGCTCGAATCTTCGGCGCGCCCGACAAAGTACCGGCAGGCAGTGCCGCACGCAGTGCATCCATTGCAGTGAGGCCCGGCTTTAACTGGCCGACAACATTGGAGGTAATATGCATCACGTGGGAATAACGCTCGACAAACATTTGGTCAGTGACTCTGACGCTACCAGTATCAGCCACTCGGCCTATATCGTTGCGCCCCAGATCTATAAGCATCAGGTGCTCAGCGAGCTCTTTCGGATCTGCCAATAACTCCTTCTCCAGGGCCAAATCTTCCTCTTCAGAGGCTCCCCGGTGACGGGTTCCTGCCAGGGGGCGTACAGTCATCTCCCCTCCTCCAGGTGTACCAAAATTTCTGGACTGGAGCCCACCACATGGTGGTCACCGAGGTCGAGAAAATACATGTACGGCGACGGATTCAAACTGCGCAGGGCACGGTAAAAGTTTAGTGGCGGCGCCTCAAAAGGCGCAGACAGGCGCTGGGAGGGCACCACCTGCATCACATCGCCAGCAAGCACATACTCCTTAACCCGGTCTACAGCTCGCTTGAAGTTCTCTTCACCGAAGTGGGAGTGGAATTCACTCTCATCAATGCCGCGACCATGCAAATCGAGGGGTACCGTATCTGGTAGCGGTTGTGCCAACTGGTTTACCAGTTGATCCAAGCGCTGCTGAGATTTTTCATAGGCAGCCTCTTCATTGGCATCAGCATGGACAATCAAAATTACCGCACCGGCGAGATTATCAAAAACCACCAGTTCATCGCTGACCATCAAAAGAATATCCGGATTACCCAAGGTATCCGGCGGCGCACTGGCCGCAAGGCGTGGTTCGATATAGCGCACGCAATCGTAGCCAAAATAGCCCACTAGACCACCGTTGAAACGTGGTAGATCCTCTAACTCAGGCACCTTATAGCGCTGCTGAAACTGCTCAACAAACGCCAGGGGGTCTGAAGCGCTGTGGCTCTCTACAACCTCTCCATCAGTTTCCACGGTGATATCTGTGCCCTTAACCCTGAGCAGGGTTCGCGCCGGCAAGCCAATAATGGAATAGCGTCCCCACTTTTCTCCGCCCTGAACCGATTCCAGCAAGTAGCTGTAGCGGCCTCCGGCCAGTTTCAAATAGGTGGACAGTGGCGTTTCAATATCTGCCAGCACACGCCTTACCAGGGGGATACGGTTATAACCCTCAGACGCAAGTTGAGCGTATTCAGTAGGGGTCATGGAGACTCCGATCAGTTTTTCATTTTTTATGATTGGCGCCAGAGTATAAGCAGCGCCCACGGGAAAGGTGCCACAATCGCCAAACTCGATTGGGCTTCAGCAGGTCAGTGGCGCCATCGCCAGCTGTTTGTCAGGGAGAAAGAGTGGTTCACGGAAATTCCCTCAGTGCAGGCGCACAAGTTAACAAATCCCGTCTATGGCGGGCAAGAGATTGCCCGCCAGTTTTGCAAATTAAGCCAAACTCTTGCGCATAGCCGCAATCACTTTAGCGTAGTCCGGGGTATTAAAGATGGCGGAGCCAGCGACAAAAGTATCCGCTCCAGCCGCCGCAATTTCAGCAATATTGTCGCGGTTTACCCCGCCATCGATCTCGAGGCGGATATCAAACCCAGACTCATCAATCAACTTGCGGGCTTCTTTGAGCTTGGTCAGGGTATTGGGGATAAACTTCTGCCCGCCAAACCCAGGGTTTACCGACATCAGCAGGATCATATCCAGCTTATCCATCACATACTTGGCGGCATCGAGACCACTGGCGGGATTGAATACCAAACCGGCCTTACAGCCAAGACTGCGGATCAATTGCAGGGATCGGTCCGGGTGGCGAGAGGCTTCTGGGTGAAACGTGATATAGGTGGCACCGGCATCGGCAAACATGCGAATCATTTCATCGACCGGCTCCACCATCAGGTGAACATCAATCGGAGCTTCAACACCGTGTTTTCGCAGGGCCTGGCATACCATAGGGCCAATCGTAAGATTTGGCACATAGTGATTGTCCATCACATCAAAATGCACCCAGTCCGCTCCAGCTGCCAACACATTGTCCACCTCTTCACCCAAGCGGGCGAAATCTGCGGAGAGAATAGAGGGGGCAATCTTGTAATCTGACATCAGAATATCCTTCGGTAACTCAACTTTCGCCAGAGAGTCGGCGATCTAAATTTTCCAGGCGCTCGGGAGTTCCCACATCGCACCAGTCTCCCTCGTAGAGTTCAGCTTGTAACCTGCCCTCATTAAAGGTGAACACTTCTCCAAGCCCAAAACACTCGCGGCGCTTCGGGTATTCAGTAAGGGTTTCAGCTCGCAGCCAACTAATACCGGCAAAGGTATAGCGGGGCTTAGCTGTACCCGACAACAAACCACCCTCCATGCCGAAATCCCCATCGGGGTTATGGGGAGGATTGGGGACCATCAAAAGGCGTCCGGGGCAAGACTCCGGCAGCGCTCTCTCAATCCACTGCGACAAGTCATAGTCACACCAAACATCACCATTAACCACCAGAAAAGATGAATCGCCGATCAATGGCAGAGCCTTGAGAATCCCCCCAGCAGTTTCCAGTGGTTCCTCCTCATGCTCGACAGAGTAGTTAATTTCGACCCCCCAGCGGGAACCAGAACCGAGCTGCTGGCGAATTTTGGGCCCTAAGTAACCCAGGTTAATCACGATCTTTTGCACACCAATAGCGGCCAAGCGCTCAATTGCATATTCAATCAGGGGCTTTCCGGCAACCGGCAACAAGGGCTTGGGTGTTTGGTCCGTCAGCGGGCGCATACGACGCCCAAAGCCTGCTGCCAATACCATGGCAGTCAAAGGGGAATTCTTTTTGGGTTTGCTCATTAAATTTATCTGTACAGTTTCCGTGCAGCCTACTTCGGCAAATCACCTGCACTGCGGTAGTCGCAGTACCAGGGCAGAGACTCTATCTGCGGCAGCAAAATGCCACCGAACCAGTCAGCAAAAGGCTTCAGCTCAGGGTAGCGCCCGGCGGTTTCCAAAACATAGCGAATCACTAGTGGCAGGTGCTGCAAATAGCCCTGTTTTCCATCCCTCAGACTGAGGCGCGGGAACAGGCCCAGTACTTTGATGTGACGCTGTAATCCCATCCAGTCGAACCATCTCAGGTAGAGCTGCGGGTCCACCGGCTGCATAACGCCCGCAGCTTCAGCGGTCGCGGCATAAGCCAGCACCCATCGCTCTACCCGCTCGCGGGGCCAGCGGATATAGCAATCCCTAAGCAAAGACACCAGATCGTAGGTAGCAGGCCCCCACACCGCATCCTGAAAATCGACAATCCCGGGCCGCTCTCCATCGCGAATCATCAGATTGCGGCTGTGATAGTCCCGATGAACAATAGTGTGGGGCTGCTCTTCAGCACTGTTGAGCAATAACTCAAAGGTTTGCTCCAGTAGCTTTTCTTCTTGCTGATCGAGTTGATGTCCGAGTAATTCTCGCACCAGCCACTCGGGCATAACCCGCATTTCCTTCAAAAGCAGTTCACGGCTATAAGCTGGGAACAGTTGTTCCTCAAAAGGGATCTGTTGAAGGCATAAAAGTTCACTCATTACCTCTGCATAGAGTCCTTCAACACTCTCGTCATCGAGCACACTATAGAGCTGGGTATCCCCGAGGTCCTCCAGTAACAAATAACCTTCCGCAGTATCTGCTGCTACCACCATCGGTGTGTGAATACCATTGCGACGCAAGTAATCGGCCAGAGCCACAAATCGAGCGGGATTGGTCAACTCGGGAGGCGTGTCCACGGCTATCAGTGGCGGCTCGGTTCGAGTACGAAAATAGCGACGAAACCCGGCATCTCCAGCCAGGCTCGACAAATCAGCCGGAGTACCCATATCCAGGGCCACACCAACCCACTCACTCAATGCGCTGCATCGGGGATCGGAGTCGATCTCGCACCCTTGCTCAACTTCACCGCTCGATCTTAAACTCATTTCATGACTTCCAACTGTTTCTAGCTGCATTTTAACCCTGAGCCTCCCTGCGTCCAGAGACGCCACTGTTAATTCTCGGAAGTCCTACTTTGCCTTACACAAAAGCAGAACACGAGTCCCAGGTAATTTGTGTTTCAGGGTCGAATTTCCACCCGTAGCATTACGGCTCCAGTACGGCTATTAACCACTTCTACATTCAAGTAGAATCGGGCGATGATTTTGCGCGCCCCGGCTCGAAAGCTGTCGCACGTATCTATCGATAAAGAAACACTAAAAGATAGCTGGAACATATCGTTTGATGCTTGAAGTCTCCCGGTGGCGTCGCCTCGCTCTGGCGATTGCTAATAACTCCCAAGCCCGCTCTGTCGTTCTCGGCCTGATCGCTGCGCAGCCGTTGTGGGCGCAAGCCAATCAAGGGGAACCAACCCCCGATCCCGATTACAACCCCTATTTGTACCTGGACTGGTTACCCCGCTCTGAGCTAACCCCAGAAGAGCAAGCCAACCTGCCAGCAGTGTGCTCTGGTGCCTTCGTGGCCCCTCCGCGAAACTATCCCGGCTCTGACCTCCCCCTGGAGAAGCCCCCTTAGGGCTACTGCGGAGAAGTCACGATGGCTGGAGGACGGTTCCGCTGAGCTGAGCGGAAATGTACATATCACTCAGGGTTACCGACAGTTGTTTGCCGACCAGGTCAAACTGGACCGCCCTGAAAATATTGCCACTTTAAACGGCGCTATTGAACTTCGGGAGCCCGGTTTGCTGATCCGTGGTTCCTCCGCTGAAGTCCATACCAAAAGCGAAGCTGCCTCCGTTGAAGATGCCACCTATGTGGTACACGATGCTTTTATCCACGGTGGGGCCGAGCTGGTAGCACGTCAAACCAGTGGCGAGTTAACCCTGACCGAAGGCACATATACCCGCTGTGAGCCCGGACGTGAGTTCTGGCAGCTCACAGGCCGTGAGATCAATATCGATGAAGTAGAGAGTCAGGGTACTGCGCGGGATGTGCGCTTGAAGATTCTAGACGTGCCTGTTTTATACCTGCCGTATTTCCGCTTCCCGGTGGGCGACGCGCGCATGTCCGGCTTTCTGTTTCCCACACTCAGTAACAGCGACAAGAATGGCTGGGATCTCGCCATCCCCTACTACTGGAACATCGCCCCCCAAATGGACGCCACCATCTCCCCGCGCTATATCCAGCATCGCGGTGCCGGGTTGGAGGTCGAATTCAGACACTTGGCAGAAATGTTCAGTACTGAAATACGTCTGGCCGACTTGCCCGATGACGATGGCGGCAACAATGATCTTGCCCAGGACCTGATTGATGAAGGCTTTCCTGAGGATCTGGTTCTCCCTTATAAAGGTGAGGACCGTTGGCTCATCAGTTTAGAGCAGCAAGGGGGGTACAGCGGCAGTATTTGGCGGACCGATATCGATTATACCAAGGTCAGTGACCCCGACTATTTCCGCGATTTGAGCACAGCTAATCTCGATATCAATGCAGAAACCAGAGTTAGTCAAAAGGTTCAAGGCTTACTGCGAAGCGAACATTGGAAAGCAACCTTACGTACTCAGGATTATCAAGTACTAGAAAACGACGCCTTTGATACATTTGCCCAATATCCCCGCTTTGATGTCGATGGCGATTATCGCTGGGATGACTGGCTACTCACTATGCAAAATGAAGTCACCAGTTGGGATCACAGCGATACGCAGACGATTCGATACATCGAAGATACCGATGATCCCGACAGTGTCGTCACTGAGACAAGAAACTTTATTACTGCAGATAGACTGCGCCTCGACTATGAATTCTTCTGGGATAAAGAATGGCTCTGGGGATATTTTAAGCCGGGAGTGGCCGGGCGCTACCTCGCATATAGTGTGAGTGACCAATTCCTACCCGAAGATGCCGACGATACTCCAGACGCGGCTGCCGCCCAGTTTATTCTGGATACAGGGCTCTACTTTGAACGGGATAGTCACATTTTCAATCGCGATTTTATTCAGACTCTAGAGCCCCGGTTATTCACCCTGATCAGCAGCAATGCCGATCAAAGTGATTTTGATATCAGTGATGGCGCCGATGATATCAACGCTAGCAGTAACAACCTGTTATACGATACATCGCTATACACCTTCAGTTATGACCAGTTATTCCGCGATAGCCGTTTTACCGGTAACGACCGAATCGACGATGCAGACAGACTTGCCCTTGGCCTGACAACCAAGTATATCGACCCCATAAGTGGTCGAGATCTGTTTTCAGCGAGTATCGGGCAGATTTATTATTCCAGTGACACCCAAATTGGCCGCACCTCTTACATTGAGGATACCCCACGGTCAGAACTAGCTGCGCGAATCGAAAGTCGCCCTTTCCAGTCTTTGCGCCTGGGCACTGAACTGGTCTATGAGGATAGTGAGCACAACATCAATCGTGGCAACTTCAGCCTGCGTTATTTTGACGACGAATTCCGCATCTTTAACTTAAGCTACTACTACGAGCGCCCAGACTCCACAGATGATGAGGACGAAGATGAGGATGAAACAGTAAGTCAGCTGAACGCCTCAACGGCCCTCCCACTTAGTACCCATACCTCACTCATGGCAAGTGCCAGCTATGATCTTACTTTGAATCGGGAACTGGAATACTTGGCAGGTATCGAATATGACGACTGCTGCTACCGTACCCGACTAGTGTGGCGTCGCACGCTGGACAATGATCTCGCAGGGGTTGTATCAGCTGAAGACCTAGAGTACGACGAGGGCATCTACCTCGAAGTCGAACTCAAAGGATTAGCGGGTTTTGGTTCAACCGTGACAGAAATGCTGACCCAGGGGATTGCCAACTTTGATCAGAGAGAAGAGCTGAAACAGTGATGAGAATAATTAAGAAGTTCATACCGAAATTGGGCCTGACGCCCTTACTGGCTGTAGGCGCCCTGATTGCCACTACAGCCACTGCGCAAGTCAGGAACCTTGACCGGGTAGTCGCTGTTGTTGATGACGATGTTGTGATGGCCAGTGAACTGACCCAGCGCATGAATACCATCACCAGCCAGATTCAAGCGCAACAGGTGCAGGCTCCGCCTGTAGACATATTACGCCGGCAGGTACTTGAACAGCTGATTATCGAGCGTTTGCAGCTGCAGATGGCCTCTCGTGCTGGCGTCACTGTCTCCGAATCCGAACTAGACCAGGCTATAGCCCGGGTTCAGCAAAATGCGGGAGTCAGCCCTGAAGTGTTCCGTCAGCGTCTACTCGCAGATGGTATGAGCATGAAAAGCTTCCGCCAGCAAATCCGCCAGGAACTGATGATTCGCCGTGTTGAACAAGGCAGCGTTAACCGTCGTATCCAGATTACAGATCAGGATATTGATAACTTCCTACGCTCCAAGGAAGGGGAGTTTTGGAAGTCCCCCCAGTTTGAGCTAGGGCATATCCTAATTCCCGTAAGTTCCAGCGCTCCCACCAGTGAAGTTACCCAGGCCCGGGAAAAGGCTGAGGATCTAGCTAAGCAAGCCAGAGATGGCACCGACTTCCGCCGCCTGGCAATTGCGAACTCTGCTGGTCAAAATGCTCTTTCCGGTGGCGACCTGGGCTGGCGCAAGACTGTCGAGCTCCCCACTCTGTTTGCCGATGCTCTCACAGACCTAAAAGCCGGCGATGTGACCGAACCTTTCCGTAGTGATGCAGGCTTCCATCTGCTAAAAATTCATGCTCAGAAAGGTGCCAGCGAGCAGCTGGTAGAGCAGACAAAAGTTCGCCATATCCTACTTAAGCCATCGGCTATTCTCACCGACGACCAAGCTTACAATAAGCTGATTGAACTACGTGAAGAAGCTATGGCCAGTGATAACTTTAGTGAATTGGCACGCGAAAATTCAGAAGATATTGGCTCGATGCTATCCGGCGGCGACCTTGGCTGGTCTATGCCCGGGCAGTTCGTACCTGAGTTTACCCAGGCTATGGACGCAACGGAGATTGGTAATATCAGTCTACCCTTCCGCAGCCAGTTTGGCTGGCACATCCTGCAGGTTGAAGATCGCCGTAAACAGGACATGACCGATCAATATATCCGCAATCAGGCCGCTAACTTGCTGCGCAATCGTCGCTACGAAGAGGAGTTGCAAAACTGGCGCCGTGAAATTCGCGACCAGGCATACGTTGAAATCAAGCTGCCAGACTCTGAGACAACTGAGGATTCAGTGGATCAACAGTAAACCGCTTAATCAGCGGGAAAAGCCGGGCCCTGTGCCCGGTTTTTTTTGTAGCTACAGGAAAGTTATACAAATGATTCCTAAAATTGCCTTCACCCCTGGAGAGCCCGCAGGTATCGGCCCTGAACTCGCCGTGAAAATTGCGCAAGGGGGTTCTTCAGCACAGATTGTCGCAATAGCTGATCCTCAGCTGCTAACAGATACTGCTGAGGCTCTGGGGTTACCAATCAAGCTCCTTCCTCTGTCCGATAAAGCAAATGACGGGACACCACCCGGCAGCCTCTATATTTTGCCGATCACAATGGCCGAGCCAGCCAAGCCAGGACAGCTTAATACAGCTAATGCGCACTATGTTTTGGAAACTCTTTCAGTTGCAGCAGAGGGCTGCCTATCAGGCGAGTTTGATGCCCTGGTAACAGGGCCAGTACACAAAGGTGTCATTAACGAGGCGGGAACATCGTTTAGCGGCCATACCGAGTTTTTTGCTGAAAAAGCCAAGGTTGAACGTGTGGTAATGATGTTAGCCGCAGACGACCTTCGTGTTGCTCTTGTGACAACCCACCTCCCCCTCAAGGATGTGAGTAGTGCGATCAGTCGTCCACTTATTGAGCAGGTTATTACCATCCTCGACAAAAGTTTGCGGGAACATTTTTGTATTCCCAGTCCTCGCATCAGTGTATGCGGCCTCAATCCACATGCTGGAGAAGGCGGGCATCTGGGGCGGGAAGAAATAGAGATCATCGAACCCACGCTCGAGCGCTTACGCAGCCAGGGTATATCCCTGAAGGGCCCACTGCCAGCAGATACCCTTTTTACCCCTCCCCATTTATCAGAATGTGACGCCGTTTTAGCTATGTATCACGACCAGGGGCTTCCAGTGTTAAAATTCAAGGGTTTTGGCCACGCAGTTAATATCACTTTGGGGCTACCCTTTATCCGCACCTCGGTAGATCACGGTACAGCTCTCAATATTGCGGGCACAGGCTCCGCAGAGTGCGGCAGCCTCCAGGCGGCACTAACCCAGGCTATCGCGCTGGCCAAGTTACGCAGTTCCTAACCAACACTAAAATTTGCCTGGAGAAAAGTGTCAACCACACCCTCACTGAAGTGTGTGCAGTAAATGGCCCCGAAGGGCATATCAACTGAAATATTCACTAACATTCCAAGGCTTAACCGCAAAATTAATCCAGGTTACAGATATATCAATGGATAACTTCTTTCAACACAAAGCCCGTAAACGCTTTGGACAAAACTTTCTCGTCGATGAAAATATTATCGAGCGTATTGTTCGTTCGGTAGGCCCCAAGGAATCCGACACCCTGATTGAAATCGGCCCGGGCCAGGGTGCAATCACTGAATTACTATTAAAACGCTGTCCATCCCTTACCGCTGTAGAGCTAGATCGGGACCTGATTCCGATGCTGGAATTTAAATTCAGGGAATACCCCGAGTTCAGCATTATTGAGCAGGACGCATTGAAATTTGACTTTGGCACCTTTGCCGGTAATAAGCAGCTGCGCATCGTCGGTAACCTGCCGTATAACATATCCACACCGCTACTGTTCCACCTGCTCAGCTTTCGCGGACAAGTCCAGGATATGCATTTTATGCTACAGAAAGAAGTAGTAGACCGGCTCAGCGCAACGCCATCCACCAAATCTTATGGACGACTTAGCGTGATGGTTCAATACTACTGTCGCGTACAGGGCCTGTTCCCTGTCCCCCCGCAGTCCTTCCGGCCCGCCCCCAAAGTCGATTCTGCCATCGTGAGGTTGGTTCCCCACAACACCCTGCCATTTACTGCAAAAGATGAAGGACTATTAGAGAGAATCGTCAATATTGCCTTCCAACAACGCCGCAAGACTCTGCGCAATGCCCTTAAACCCCTTTTTCCAGATCTCAACCCCGAGCAACTACCCGTAGATGCCGGCCGCCGACCTGAAACCTTAAGTGTCGAGGACTTTGTTAAACTGGCCGACTACTGTACAAACTTGCAGCAGCAATAATTATTTTTCATATTTTTGGGGGAAACCTTGGCAACTTACGCCATCGGAGATATTCAAGGATGCTTTGCAGCTTTTCAAAGCCTTCTCAAGAAAATCAATTTTAGTGCTGACCGTGACAAACTCTGGCTTGCCGGAGATTTGGTTCACCGGGGTGAAGACAGCCTGAGCACTCTTCGTTTTCTCTATGAGCACCGCCAACAGGTGACAGCAGTATTAGGCAATCATGATCTGCATTTACTGGCGATTGCTCACGGCGCTAAGTCCTTATCTGAAAAAGAACATGACCTTGCCAAGGTTTTAAACGCAAAGGACGCTGATAATTTACTGGAATGGCTACAAAGCCTTCCCCTTCTAGTACACAAGAAGGGTTACACCATGGTGCACGCTGGCATCCCTCCCATTTGGAGTGTTACGAAAGCCCTAAAACTCGCCACTGAAGTCCATAAAGCCCTCGCCGACGAAGCTATGGCAAAAGCATATTTTTATGGTATGTATGGCAATGAACCACATTGTTGGGATGACCACTTGATCGGCATTGAGCGCCTGCGCTCCATTACCAATTATTTTACAAGAATGCGTTTTTGTAAGGCGGATGGCACTCTGGACCTGATCAATAAAAAGGGGGTCCAGGCCTCTCACGGTGAATACCAGCCCTGGTTTAGCTTTCCCGATCGAAAAACCAGAAATGACAAAATTATTTTTGGGCATTGGGCTGCCCTGGAAGGCCGCGCAGATACTGAGAATATCTATGCCCTAGACACAGGTTGCGTTTGGGGAGGGTACCTGACTGCAATGCGATTAAGTGATGAAGAATTTTTTTGTACCGATTGTAGTTTTTAGTAGCCCTAAAAGCCCCCACAAAATAAACAGGAAAAGACTCCTGTTGTAACATTAACTGATTGTTGCCACTTAACCAGCTCAGCAACAATCAGCTCTTAACTTAATAGGCGCAACTACATATTACAGCGGACTTATATTACCTGTGAGAGCTTTTCTAAAGTTGCTTCAGGATTAGCTAATTTACGACTAACCAACTGCCTTATAACCTCAACCAACTCTCGGGAAGTTTCGTTCTCTACTATCTTAAAGAAACTTTCAATCCCTTTTTCTCCCCCGCTTTCAATTTCTTCTCGATAATTTCTCCATAATGAATAAATACTTGCAGAGCCATTACTTTTCTCCTGCAAGGACTGATCAATTGCCCGATGTATAAGTAGGCCACAACTATAATATAGATCAAACCTTCCATGGTTAGCTGCTTCTACCAACGAAAATTTTTTCAAACCGTTCGAACAACTCGCCCTAAATTTATCAACTTTGGCATAAACATACTTTTCAAAATTAGGGTATAAATCTAGCAGAGCCGAGGCTGCCAGCCAGCCCGCATTCCCCTCATGTAACCAGGAGTCTCGAACATCCTCTGACAAGACTTTATCTTTACCTTCCTGATGAAAATGAGCCACTTCATGGGCAAAAAACCAAATAATGTCACTAACAAAATTAGGTTCCGACAATTTTTCATCAAAGTCATTCCAATTCCAGTGCATGAATATCTGGTTGGGTAAGGTCCCCCCTGATAATCATTACCATCAACTTGGGCGTATGAGGCGTATAAGACTGGTTTTTCTCCAGAATTTTTTCCAAGCTTTCTCTCAAAGTAGGCGATCAGCTTTGGAATGTCTGAATTTAATGACAACCTAATTCCATCTGGTAGACCATCATCAATGACAGCGATAAAGCTACGCCTGTGTTTTATACACATTATTTAAGTCCATTTAGAGTTTCTGCTGCCTCTATATAATGAAGTAGCTTGGTGTATCCCTGCCAAACGGTTTTAACTCCTGGCTCGCCATCCCCTTTACGCCCCAAAAAACCTCCTAAACCTGCCAACATACGGGTTATCTCCCTCATGCTTGGGGGTTCATTTGGTGGAGTAGTTTTATCTCGCATCATCCATATCATACGCCATTCTTTTTCAGAGTAGGCACTTGTACACGGTGCGTCAGGAACTCTTCGTGCATGCGTAGTTATCGAATGTAGCCGCCATCCAATAATCATATAGATCGCAATGCAGTTCAACATGCGCTGCTCTGTTCTAAAACGGTTACTTTCTATCTGGCATCCGCCTTTCACCACCCGAAAATAGGTTTCAATTTCCCACCGGCTTCGATACCACTCAATGATGACCCTTGCCTGCTTAAAGTCTTCAACTGGAAGATCAGTTAACAGCATCCACTCAATGCCTTTTTCACCCTCTGGTGGGTTTAATTCTTTAGCCAATACAGCATAGAGAGAAAGTGGTCGTTTAGATTTTCCTTTCCCAAGTAGCCGTATCTCAGTAGTGGATACACTGACTTTGGCTTTTCTTCCAGATTCACCATTCCGTTTGGGAATATCTACCGTGTATAGACCAACAGATTTCTGCTCATTCATATGATCCCAAAGCAAAACCGTTTCTTCTCCATCGAGCTCTAAAGTGCGATTGGCCTTAGCTCGAACGATATAGCTCGCCCGCCGCTGTTCACTTTGATCTTCAGCCAGTTGAAACCACTCATGAATATCACCCTCTCTATCAGCAATACTCACAATTGTACTTTCAGGGCAGCGCTCCTGTATCTGACAAGCCGTTTCGTAATGGTCTAGCCAGCGTCGACTCTCCTTATTCTTTATCGACTTGGTATAACGGGAATTAGAGCTTGATTCCTTGTCTCTCTGCCACATACTACCCTCAACAACACCCAAGTTAACTCTTGATGGCGTTATAGCGATGGAGGTGTGCAAGAGTTGCTGATTGGTCTCTTTCCGCCTAAGTGTTCCCATCTCTTTACTTTCTAAGTCAGTGGCAAAATTTAGAAAGGTGGTATCTTGAGGGATAAGAACAACGGGCTGCGCCTTGATTCTCTCAAGAGTTGCCGATTTATGGCCGCTCATAATAGAATCAAAATTGACTTTATCATTTTCGATAAAGCGATAAGCCGCAAACGTTTCTGCCCAAGTTTTGTTTGCGCAGGGAATACTATTCTTTGGGTCGGAACTTAAATTACTGAGAATATTAGACAGGCGCTTATTCAAGCGTGTATCACCCATAACCTGATTTTTTATTTCGTCCATGACCCAGTCCTGCATAATTATCCAGCCAAATCTATAGTTCTTACTGGGTTAAACTGTAACTTATTGATTTATAAAGTAAAACTGAAAAAACTTATGTATAAAACTTAGAGCTACGCTCTTCTACAGGTTTTTGGGTTCCGACATAGACATTCATTCCGCTATCCCGGTCAATCCAACTAGTTGCCCCAGTATATACCTGTCCTCCGACAACCATATATTCGCCTGGGGGAATCTTCATCGAAACTTTCCAGCTAGTGATCTCATCGCTACATTTTTCAATACAGGCAAACAGGCGCCCCGTATATATCAGATTCCCACCATTTGAATAAGGAGAGAACGGTGCATAATCTTTTTTAAGATGTTTATATGTAGGCGTTAACAAAATTTCAGCTCGCTCGAATGAAGCTCTATCCTTTCTGACCAGATACTCGTCACCATCAATAGAAACCATTTCAAAATCTAACGAAAGTGGCTTCCAGCGCTCGATACGAGAAGCATCTGGATTCCTAACAAAACCAATACGGCTTGTCGATCTATCCATTTGATAAACAAGTTTCCAGAGATTTCCTTCCGATTTCTCAATTAAGATATCCACCCCAGAATTTTCTTCAGCTAAAACTGAAACTCCTAGCATTATCAACAATATAAACTGGAAATATTTCAACTCTAACCCCTTTCTGATTGAAGAAAAGAAAATACGGGATACGGAAAACCATTGAGACTTAAACTTAGAATCAGCCAACAAATATTTTTATTAAAATCTAAATAAGTAAGCGGGACACAAGCTCATTAATATAAATAAAGACTTAAGCTCCGAGTAAACACCTAACTCATGAGTACTATAGTTACATTTTTCCAAAGAACTTACGGGAATCTCATTGCCTACAGTAATTCAGGAGGATTAAGTAAGCAATGAGCTGTAAACCTTAAATGAGAAATTCCTATTAACTGAAACTAATAAAGGATTACTGGTTTCCCCTAGCGTATTTATCTATTCAGCGCTATATCCTTTCGGGTTCTTATGCTGCCAGCGCCAAGTATCTTCCACCATACGAACTAAATCGTACTCGGCTTTCCAGCCCAGCTCTTTCTCAGCCAGTTCCGGATCTGCATAACACTCTGCAATATCGCCCGCTCTCCGCGGAGCGATATTGTAGGGAATTTCCTTGCCGCTAACACTTTCGAAAGCGCGTACAACTTGCAAAACAGAGCTGCCCTGCCCTGTACCCAGGTTATGGGTATAGCAACCCTCAGAAACCTCTTCTTTACAAAGCAAATTCAATGCAGCCAGATGCCCTCGAGCCAGATCCACTACATGAATATAATCCCGAACGCCCGTACCATCGACGGTATCATAATCACCACCAAAAACCTGCAATTGCTCCAGCCTACCTACAGCTACTTGGGAAACATAAGGTAGCAAGTTGTTGGGGATGCCACTGGGATCTTCACCAATAGTCCCGCTTTCATGAGCTCCAATCGGGTTGAAATAACGCAACAAGCTCACTTTCCACTGGCTGTTTGGCGCGGCGCAAAGGTCCCGCAACATGTTTTCCACGATCAACTTACTCGACCCATAGGGATTGGTTGCCCCAGTAGGGAAGTCTTCTTTAATTGGTACTGCTTCAGGATCACCATAGACCGTCGCAGAGGAACTAAAGATCAGGCGGTGAACCCCATACTCCTCCATTACCTCACATAAAGTCAGGGTCCCAGCCACATTATTCTGGTAATAGCGCAGAGGCTGAGCAACAGACTCACCAACTGCTTTCAGTCCGGCAAAGTGAATTACAGCGTCAATCTCATGATCAGAGAATACTTTTCGCAACCCCTCCTTATCATTAATATCGAGATGGTGAAAAGGGATAGCTTTGCCACCAATTAACTCAACCCGTCTCAGGGCCTCCTCACTACTATTCGATAGATTATCCACAACCACAGGCTCAATACCGGCAGCAAGTAACTCGATACAAGTATGACTGCCAATATAACCAGCACCACCAGTCACCAAAATCGCCATTTACATTCCTCAATTTTTCTCTAATACCCAATATGGGTCGTAGTAAAACGTAAAACAGCCGCTCAATTCAACCTATATAAGGGACATTCCACTGTCTGAGTGAAAGGGAAAGCTATGCTGGAAAAGCTGGAAGGCATTCATCGCTAGCTCCGGCAAAAAACAAGGTTCACAACGGCAATAACGATAGTGCTTCACGCCAAGCGTATCCCAAACAAGGTCTGGACTTTCAGCTCATGCACCACTCGACCCAATTGGAAAGGTCGCATAGAAATAGCAGCCAAGATCGTACGACATCCTAACGAAAGCAGGAAGCTGAGCTCATTCCGGTAGGCTACAGGGAGGTAGACACCATGACAATTTTTAATCACTACTTGGAAAGATACGAATCTATCCAGGACGAGGAACTCAGTATTCAGGAATACCTGGAACTGTGCAAGACGGACCGCAGCGCCTACGCGTCGCCAGCCGAAAGAATGTTGATGGCCATCGGTGAGGCCGAACTGGTAGACACCTCACGGGACCCCCGCCTATCACGTATTTTCTGTAACAAGGTTATTAAACGTTACAAAGCCTTCAGTGAATTCTACGGAATGGAAGAAGCCATCGAGCAAATTGTTTCTTTCTTCAGGCATGCTGCACAAGGGTTGGAGGAAAAGAAACAAATCCTGTACCTATTGGGTCCTGTTGGTGGCGGGAAATCATCCCTTGCAGAGCGGCTGAAAGCTTTAATGGAGCAGGTCCCAATCTACGCGATCAAAGGCTCGCCAGTCTTTGAATCTCCATTAAGTCTTTTCTCACCCACTGAAGATGGCCGTATTCTTGAAGAGGACTACGGCATTGCGCGTCGATACGTAAACACCATTATGTCTCCCTGGTCGGTCAAACGGCTACATGAGTTTAAAGGAGACATTAGTAAGTTCCGTGTGGTCAAAATTCGTCCCTCTATCCTCGATCAAGTTGCCATATCGAAGACAGAACCCGGTGATGAAAATAACCAGGATATTTCTTCCCTAGTCGGTAAGATTGACATCCGCAAGCTTGAGGATTTCCCTCAGAATGACCCCGATGCCTACAGTTTTTCCGGAAGTCTATGTAGGGCCAACCAAGGACTGATGGAATTTGTCGAGATGTTCAAGGCGCCTATCAAGGTGCTTCACCCCCTACTAACTGCAACACAAGAAGGAAATTACAATAGTACAGAGGGACTGGGATCAATTCCATTCAACGGTACAATCCTTGCCCATTCTAATGAATCAGAATGGCAATCATTTCGTAATAATCGCAATAATGAAGCTTTCCTAGACCGTATTTATATCGTTAAGGTTCCCTACTGTGTGCGGGTACAAGAAGAAATCCGCATCTACCAGAAATTACTGGAAAACAGCTCCTTATCAAAAGCACCCTGTGCTCCAGACACCCTTAGGATGCTGGCACAGTTCTCTGTTTTATCGAGAATTAAAAACCCTGAAAATTCCAGCCTTTACTCAAAGATGCGTATCTATGATGGCGAAAACCTAAAAGATACAGATCCCAAAGCAAAAACCATCCAGGAATACAGGGATAATGCTGGAGTGGATGAGGGTATGAACGGACTATCCACCCGCTTCTCCTTCAAGATCCTCTCAAAAGTTTTCAATTTCGATGCCACTGAAGTCGCAGCAAATCCTGTCCATCTCCTCTATGTTCTAGAGCAGCAAATAGAACAGGAGCAATTTCCTCCAGAAGTTCAAGAAAACTATCTTGGGTTTATCAAGGAATATTTGGCTCCTAGATATGTTGAATTCATCGGCAAGGAAATTCAGACCGCTTATCTGGAATCCTATGCTGAATACGGTCAAAACCTGTTTGATCGATACGTCACTTACGCCGACTTTTGGATACAGGATCAGGAATACCGTGACCCAGAAACAGGAGAAATTCTCGATCGTGGAGCCCTGAATGAAGAGTTAGAGAAAACAGAAAAACCCGCCGGAATTTCTAACCCGAAAGACTTCCGCAATGAAATAGTTAATTTTGTACTTCGCGCAAGGGCTAACAATCAAGGAAAAAATCCCGACTGGAGATCCTACGAAAAATTACGTGCGGTTATTGAGAAGAAAATGTTCTCGAACACGGAGGACCTTCTACCGGTCATTTCCTTTAACACCAAGGCCTCGGCAGATGATAAGCGCAAACACGCAGATTTCGTTGCACGTATGGTCGAACGTGGCTACACCGAGAAACAGGTACGATTGTTATCTGAATGGTATCTACGCGTAAGAAAATCGCAGTAGCAACTTTAACCCAACTTTAAATTGCCAGAGAAATACGAGGAAGCCAAACGCAAATACAGATTAGATCATCAACTTATAGGGAGCCTTTGAACGATTCCGCATTTTCCCTGCTGGACTTTCATAGGCTCGTTATAGTGAAGATACCAGTGCTTAAGTTAGGCTAATCCAGTAGGGAAATTTCTGAATAAATTTGGGTGATAGTTGCCAGTGTATTTTATTCGGAGTAAAGGCAGAAATATGAGCTATATCATCGACCGCCGCTTGAATGGAAAGAAAAAAGCACAGTTAACCGGCAACGATTCTTAAGGCGCTATAAGGCTCACATTAAGAAAGCTGTCGGTGATGCTATGAATAGCCGCTCCATAATGGATATGGATAAAGGCGAGCGCATCAGTATTCCAACCCGGGATATCAGTGAGCCCCTTTTTTCCCACGGTAGCGGTGGGCATGTAGAACGGGTTCTACCTGGAAACAAACAATTTACTGCTGGAGATCGCATTCCTCGTCAAGGACAGAGAGGTGGTGATGGTAGTGGCGGTGGTGCCAGCGATAGTGGAGAAGGGGTTGACGATTTCGTCTTCCAGATATCGCAAGAAGAGTTTCTGGACTTTATGTTTGAAGGACTGCAACTGCCCAACATGATAAAGCAACGCCTCGCGGGTAACGAATCCTTTCAAATAGTACGTGCCGGAATTAGTAATGAAGGAACTCCGGGCCGCCTTAATGTGATTCGCTCACTCAGGGCTGCCCATGCAAGACGTATCGCCTTGACCAGTAATAAGCGAAGAAACCTGCGCAACTTAGAGGAAGACCTATCCCAAGAAGAAAACAAAGATACTGCTCTGCGAGACCAGCGCAAAATTGAGGCTCTTAAAAACCAAATCGCCGAACTTCGCAGCCGTATCAATCGAGTCCCTTTCCTCGATGATTTCGATCTGAAATATAACCTGTTGATTCGACAACCAAAACCTCGATCTAGGGCAGTGATGTTTTGCCTGATGGATGTATCCGGCTCGATGAACCAAGCCACAAAGGATATGGCCAAACGCTTCTTCTTACTTTTATATTTGTTCCTACAGCGCAGTTATGAATATACGGAAGTCGTATTTATTCGACACCACACTAGCGCCAAAGAAGTTGATGAAGAGGAGTTTTTCTATTCACGGGAAACAGGCGGCACCATTGTCTCAAGCGCGCTCAAATTAATGCGACGTATTATGAGAGATCGCTACCCCGCCAGCGAATGGAATATCTATGGAGCCCAGGCCTCAGATGGTGATAACTGGAACGACGACTCCAGTACCTGCCACCGAATCCTTATCGACGATATTATGCCCCATGTGCAGTATTACTCTTATGTGGAAATTACTCCCAGAGATCACCAGGCCCTGTGGGAAGAATATGAAAGTGTCCGTACTTTATTCCCCGATCACTTTGCTATGGAGCAGATTGTCGATGTACAGGATATTTATCCGGTGTTCCGGCAACTGTTCCGCCAAAAGGTGACTGCCTGATGCTCGACAAATTTGCCAGTGGCGCTGAGGTATCTGAATCTGAGTCGCCTCAGCCCATATCAACCAGCTCAGAATGGACTTTTGAATTAATCCAGGAATATGATCGCGCCATCGGCGCACTGGCAGAAGAGTTTGGGTTAGATACCTACCCAAATCAGATTGAAGTTATCTGTTCTGAGCAGATGATGGATGCCTACTCCTCGGTAGGAATGCCTGTGGGTTATCACCACTGGTCTTTTGGCAAGCAATTTATCAGCGTGGAAAATAATTACCAGCGCGGATTGATGGGGCTGGCTTATGAAATAGTCATTAATTCTAATCCCTGCATCGCTTACCTCATGGAAGAAAATACCATGACAATGCAGGCTTTGGTGATTGCTCACGCCTCCTATGGGCACAACTCTTTCTTTAAAGGGAATTATCTGTTTCGCTCCTGGACAGATGCCAGCAGTATTATTGACTATCTGATCTTTGCCAAAAACTATATTTCCCGCTGTGAAGAGCGCTACGGGCTTGATGAAGTCGAGGCCATTCTCGACTCCTGTCATGCCCTAATGAACTACGGTGTAGATCGCTATAAACGCCCTTACCCAATCTCGGCTATTGAGGAAGAACGCCAACAGCAAGAGCGAGAAGAGTACCGCCAGAGGCAGCTCAATGATTTATGGAGGACCATCCCAAAACTCGGTGACGGTATAGAGGAGACAAAGGAGAAACGTTTCCCCGAAGAGCCTCAGGAGAATATCCTGTACTTTGTTGAGAAAAATGCCCCTCTACTGGAAAACTGGCAACGGGAGCTGGTGCGTATTGTACGTAAGCTGGCCCAATACTTTTATCCACAGCGGCAAACCCAAGTAATGAATGAGGGCTGGGCTACCTTCTGGCACTACACTCTCTTAACCGAGCTGTACAAGCGCGGGCGGGTGACTGAAGGCTTTATGATGGAGTTTCTACAAAGCCACACCAATGTTATCTACCAACCCTCTTTTGACAGCCCTCACTACAGCGGTATCAATCCCTATACCCTAGGCTTCAGTATTTTTACTGACTTACGGCGTATCTGTGAAAGTCCCACTGAAGAGGATCGCCGCTGGTTCCCAGACATTGCTGGAAGCAATTGGCGTGAAACCCTCCAGTTCGCTATGCGCGACTTCAAGGATGAAAGTTTTATTTTGCAATTCCTGTCTCCCAAGGTTATGCGAGACATGAAACTATTTTGTATCAGCGACAACGATAAAGAGAACGATATTATTGTTAGCGCAATTCACGATGAGAGCGGTTATCGCCAGTTAAGAGAGAACCTTGCCGGCCAGTACAACCTGGGCAATCGGGAACCAAATATCCAGGTATATTCAGTAGATACCCGTGGTGACCGTTCACTGAC
This sequence comes from Microbulbifer sp. VAAF005, assembly GCF_030012985.1. Taxonomy (NCBI): domain Bacteria; kingdom Pseudomonadati; phylum Pseudomonadota; class Gammaproteobacteria; order Cellvibrionales; family Microbulbiferaceae; genus Microbulbifer; species Microbulbifer sp. VAAF005. Next base: position 2,577,433 of record NZ_CP120233.1, read on the forward strand.
CCTACATCACACACAGCACCGCCGTCGCCCCCTCGGTAAAGATACAGCAGAGGTATTAAGGCATCTTCACCGGCTTTGGGGCTTCGATGTTCACCTGAACAGTTTGAACGGGGATCAAATCACAGCCAGTTGCCACTGCCCGGAGCAGGGCCGAGATCGTCCAGATGGAGAAGAGGAATCTATGTTGATACCGAAACCTATTTAGGTTTCAGCACGGGGACTGTTGAAATACCAGCCCCGTACAGAAGTGGGGAATTAATGCCTGATAGCTGGATTGCTACTTAAGCATCAGCTTCCAACAAAAGTTTGGCCTTTGCAGAAAGTTCACCATGCTCAGAACGGTGAGTCAAAAGGGCATCAGCGCCAGCATCCAGCCAACGAGCTTTTTCCCCATCATCATCAGAGGGCACAACCAGAATACTCAGGTTCGAGTATTCACTGCGGGATCTGAGGTAGTCCAGCACCTGAAACCCACTCTCCCCCAGCAGTCCAGTATCAACCACCAACAATGCCGGCTTGGCACTCGCCATCAGGATACCGGCAGAAAAGCTATCACCGGCCACTTCAACCTCACACCCCATTTGTTGAAGCGCCTGGCGTCCACCTGAAGTCAGCTCAGGATCGGTCGTTAATAAAAGTACTTTGCGACTGGGAACTGCCAAATCGTTCGGAACTGGCATTGAGTTATCCCGTAGAAACCCCACGAAGTCCTCAACACAGATACGGTGATCACCACGCCCCGGAAGCTTGTATGCCTTGAGTTGCCCACGCTCAATCCAGCGAATCACCGTTCGGAAGTTAACACCGCAGTACCTGGCTGCTTCCCCGGTGGTTAGCACATGTAATTCGCTCATCTTTATTCTCCCCAACAACTGCGATTAAAAGAAGAACAGTTCTATTTCACAAAAGCATCCTCTGCCCCACAGAGTTACACGTGAAATTATCCTGCCCAGCTGAACCGCCCCTATAAATTATGCTGTTTAATGCTGCAAACCCAGCCCGAAATTCGGTCCATGTAGTTTATTAACGAACAGCAGAACAACCCCCTCAAAAAATACTAATAGATATAGTTGACAGGTATGACAGGTTTCTTAGAATGGCACTAGATTCGTGACTCGGGACTTGTCACGGGATCCCTCCCACTGGTGTGGCCCTCAAGTCAGAGACCCCGCAGTTGGCAGAGAAATGTTTGCTAAGCGAATACCCTAAGACCCTGGGCCCCCTTGTTTTTTCGGGGCCTTTTTTTATCTTGCCGAAGCTTCTTACACTCCTACCGCTCATCCTCCGTCCAGCAGACAAACCTGGAACAACGCCGGAACAAATGGACTTATGGCAGTACAATCACCTATCAGATCACTGGACCCTCCAGCTCTGGAGCAAATGTTTTGAAGATCTACCTTGTTGGCGGCGCAGTGCGCGACAGACTTTTGAATCGTCCAGTCACCGAGCGCGACTGGGTAGTAGTTGGAGCAAGTGCAGATAGAATGCAGGACCTCGGATACAGCCCAGTAGGCAAAGATTTTCCAGTATTCCTACACCCTGAGACCGGAGAAGAATACGCTCTCGCTCGAACTGAAAGAAAGAGCGGCCACGGCTATGGCGGTTTTACCGTTAACGCCGATGCCAATATCACTCTGGAAGAGGATCTCCTGCGGCGAGACCTCACTATTAATGCCATTGCAGAAGACATCGACGGCAAGCTAATAGACCCCTACGGCGGGCAGAAAGATCTGGAGGCACGGCTTTTGCGCCATGTTTCTCCTGCGTTTGCCGAAGACCCCTTAAGAGTACTGCGAGTAGCCCGCTTTGCCGCCCGCTACCATCACCTTGGCTTTAGCGTTGCCCCTGAGACCATGATACTCATGCGCCAGATGGTAGAAGCGGGTGAAGTGGAATATCTGGTGGCCGAGAGGGTCTGGAAAGAGGTAAGCCGGGCACTTACCGAGCCAGACCCCGATATTTTTATTCGGGTACTGCGAGACTGCGGCGCCCTATCAGTACTTTTACCAGAGTTAGAGAATTTGTTTGGTGTTCCTCAGCCGCCCAAACACCATCCCGAAGTGGACACTGGAGAACACGTACTACTAGCCCTGCGCGCCTCACCGGCAGAGCTCCCATTGCGTTTTGCAGTACTGCTACACGACCTGGGCAAAGGACTGACTCCCGAGGAGATTCTCCCCAGCCACCACGGCCACGAGGCCGCAGGCGTACCTCTTGTAAAGGCCGTCTGTGAGCGCTGGCGTACCCCAAAAGACCTGACAGCACTAGCTGTCGGGGTCTGCGAATATCACCTGCATTGCCACAGAGCCTTCGAATTGCGCCCACAGACCATTATGAAGATGATCCGCAGTCTGGATGCCTTGCGACGTCCCGAGCGATTTGAAAACTTTCTTCGCGCCTGTGAGGCTGATGCCCGAGGTCGTGAAGGACTGGAGAATCGAGATTATCCACAGGTGGACTTTTTGCGCGCCGCTCGAAATGGGGCAGCGGCATTAACTGCTGAGGAGTTGATTAAACAGGGCTACCAGGGTGCGAAACTCGGGCAAGCACTGGACCGGGAGCGCATCAAGGCAATCGCCAAAGTAAAGGATGACTACATTGCGTAATGTGCTAATTACCGGTGCCGCTGCACGCCTGGGTCGTGCTATTGCTGAAGAACTACATAGAGATCACAGAGTTGTTATTCACTATCGCAACTCGGCTGATGCTGCCAAGGCCCTGGCAAACGAGCTGAACCAACGTCGTCCCAACTCTGCCATAGCGTTGCACAGTGAGTTGAATAGCGCCGAAGCCTGTTCCAATCTGGCCCAACGTGCACAAGAGGCCTGGGGCGGTATTGATGTTCTGGTCAACAATGCCTCAGCATTTCACCCCACATCTGTGGGAAATGCGACCGAGGAGGACTGGGATCGGCTGGTAGGCAGCAACCTCAAAGCCCCCTTCTTTCTCACTCAGGCCCTGAAAGAAACACTCAGCCAACAGCTGGGTTGCGTTGTTAATATGGCGGATATTCACGCCGAGCGCCCAATGCCCAAGCATACTATCTACTGCGCCGCCAAGGCTGGGCTGGTAATGCTGACAAAAAGCCTCGCTCTGGAGCTGTCTCCCCAGGTCCGGGTCAATGCAGTCGCCCCCGGTGCCATTCTTTGGCCAGAGCAAGAGGCAACTAACGAAGCCAAGAAAGCACAAATCACCCAGCGCATTCCTTTGGCCCGAACCGGTGACCCCAGTGATATCGCCAAGACCGTGCGCTTCCTTGCCTGTGATGCCCCCTATATCAACGGTCAGGTTATTGCCGTTGACGGCGGCCGCAACCTCAATATCTAGAGCAGTCCAACCAATATCTAAAACAGTCCAACAACGGGGCTTCACTTCAATTTCACCGGCACTCTGTCAGAATGTTTTGTAACTTCCTCTGCCACAAGAGATTTGCCGGTGCGCTCACTGAAGATATTGTTGATTGAAGATAACCCCACTATCGCCCGCCAGCTTGCCGAATTCCTACATGCTGAGGGCTGGCAGATAGATTATGCCCACCGGGGTCGCCAGGGCTTACAGCTGGCCCTGGAACAAATCTTCGACCTGATTATTCTCGACCTGGGCCTGCCGGATATGGACGGCTTAGAGGTCTGCGAAAAGATCAAGGCACAAGCGCCAGTTAACATGCCAATTCTGATGTTAACTGCCCGAGATGCTCTCGCAGATAAAGAACGCGGATTTGGTATCGGTGCCGATGACTATTTATGTAAGCCCTTCGAACCAAGGGAACTAATACTGAGATGCCGCGCCCTGGCCCGCAGACACCAGCTGCATACCAGTGAAGAAATTAAGGTCGGTGATTTACAGATAAACCAGCGCCAGCAAACGGCCTACCGGGATAAACAACCTCTGCCCCTGACAACTATCGGTTTTCGCATTCTCACTATGCTCGCCCAGGCGTCGCCAGCACCAGTAAGCCGCTCGGCAATAATCCACCATATTTGGGGTGATGAACCCCCAGAAACAGACGCCTTAAAATCCCACATTTATAGTCTTCGCCAAACACTGGATAAGCCTTTCCAGGCCCCTATGTTGAAAACCATCACCAATCTCGGTTATCAGTTGGAAACTCCCAATGCGCGAAACCAGTAATTTACAGAGGAAGGTCTTCGCTATTTTTGGCAGTTTTACCCTGCTACTTTGCTTGGTGTTTTTTGCCATTTGTATGATGGTGGCCTATGTAGTTGAAGACCATTTACTCGATAACTTATTGGCCGGAGAAGTCCGCTACCTCGAACAGCAGGCAAGACTGACTAATACGACCCCAGAGCCACGCCTACCCTATTTAACGCTATACACTGAAAACAAAATAATACCGGCCGAACTGCGCACTGCCTTACCAAGCTATGCGGAAAAGGCTGAGTGGTTTAGTGATACTGAACATCACTTCCATTTACGCAGAGTACATTTTCCGGACAACCATTCCGCCGTTCTCGTAGCTGAAGTCAGTGAATTGCTCACTGTTACCCGACAATCTTCAAAGCTTCTCTGGCTCTTTGCCAGCGCCTGTATCTTGACCCTACTCTTAGCCCTCTATTGTGCTTTTCGTATTTCCCGTAAAACCATCGCTCCTGTAGTAACCCTTGCTAAAGCAGTTCAGCAGCAGAGAAACTGCGATTCTCAAATTTCCCTGCCCTATAACAATGAACAAGATGAAATCGGTTATCTTGCAAGTACGTTGCAAGATACACTTAACCAGCTCAAGCTAACATTGCGCAGGGAAACTGAGTTTACCCGGGATACGAGCCATGAGTTGCGCACCGGGCTAACCATTCTGAAAAGCACACTGGCTCTCAGTCAAAATCGGGAAATGACTTTAGCTGAGAAAAATGAGCTATTAGAAACTGTTACCGGTATGGAAAAAACCGTTAAGACACTATTAGCCCTCGCCCGCTCTGAGTCTCTACAGTCGGAAGATATCCCATTGTGCGCTTTACTAGAGGAACGTCTTTTAGCTCAACACCAGTTAATTGTACAAAAGCATTTTAATGTTGATTTAAAGTTAGGGCACAAAGTCAGAGTCCTGGCCAATCGACACCTGGTAAGTCTGCTCTTCGACAACTTGATCAGCAATGCATTACAGCACGCTACCAGCCCTGAATTGGTTATTACCTATAAGGGGGACACACTCTTTTTTGAGAACGCCACAGACAACCAATTAGATCTAGAAACCTCCCTCTTACCCGGCCAAAAGAGGGAAGGCAGTGACGGCATTGGTCAAGGCCTTTTCCTGGCCAAGAGAATCTGTGAAGCCTTAAATTGGACCATCTCTATCCAGTGTAAAAAAAATATTTATCAGTGCGCTCTATCTTTTACACAGTAGCGTTCTAAGATTCAAATTTTTACCGTATGCGCTCGAGATGCACAGTGAATCGGCATCCATACCTTATACGATCTCGAGTGCAGCTTTTTCTTTCTTCCTAAATAGCAATTACAATCTCACCTGAATTTCACCTTCCATCCCTTATTCTCCTACGAACTCACTAGAAGATTTTCCGTCTGCTACTGCAATTTTGGAGATTAATATGTTGAAGAAAATTGTTATTTCCCTGGCACTGACTTTGTCCGTATTTTTTGGTTTTATTATTTGGATTAAGAGCCTAATTCCACCCCAAGAGCAGGACTTTTCCACTACGACAGTAAGTGACCTGCCGTATTTACAACAATTACCCAGGGAAAGCCGAGGAAAAATCTTAGCTGTTGTCACCAGTACTGAAACGATGGGAGATAGTGGCAAGGCAACTGGTTATGAATTAACTGAACTGGCACGCCCCTATTACATTTTTTCAGCTAACGGATTTATTGTCGATATTGCCAGTCCCAAAGGCGGCAAACCGCCTGCGGTGATCGATAAAGATGATCTGGGGCCTTTCGACTATGCCTTTCTCAATGACCCAGAGGCACAACAAAAGGTCAACAACAGTATTCCTATCGATCAGGTTTCAGCAGAGGATTACCAGGCCGTATTTTTTGTCGGCGGTAAAGGCACCATGTTCGATTTCCCCGACAATCCCCATATCCAGTCCCTGGTGCGGGAAATCTATAACAGCGGCAAAATTATCGGAGCGGTATGCCACGGGCCAGCAGCCCTTGCCAATGTCACTCTGGATAATGGCAAGCCCTTAATCGCCGATCGGCAGATCAGTGCTTTTACTAACGAAGAGGAGCTTTTTCTTATCCCTGACGCCGAGCAACGATTTCCATTCCTGCTTGAGGATCGCTTACGTGAGCAAGGCGCGCTTTTTCAGGCTGGGCCCACTTACCTGGAACAAGTCAGCGTGGATGGCCAGCTTATTACCGGGCAAAACCCCTGGTCCACCTGGCTGGCGGCTGAGAGTATGGTAAGCGCGATGGGCTATACCCCAGTTCCACGCCAAGTCACTCCGGCGGAGCAGACCGTCAGATTACTACTCACTTATGAGCAGCGCGGCTTTACCGAGGCCACAGAGAAATTACACAAGCTGCAGGAGAAAGGGGAAATAGACCAGCGCCTACTGGCCATGCACGGCGTTGTCTCTGTTATGCGTTGGGAGCCGGGCAGGGCTCTGGACATAATCAGACTGCTATCCAAGAGCCAGGATTGATAGAGTCCCTCAAAAATCCAGCTAGCCAGCCTGCTCTAGGGGCTGGCCATTTTCATCCACAAATAATACATCGCGAATGCTAAGTTTTTGTCCCTGGGCATTCTGCACAGCAACTTCGGAGATAGGCTCACCACTGTTTTTATCGACCAGATGCATCCCATCTTTATTGCCGTTCCAGCGCAGATTCCACTGGCGCAAAGCGATTACCACCGTAAACAGGTCCCGACCTTTTTCCGTTAAGCGGTACTCGTAGCGAGTGCCGTGTTCACCCGCATCAAAGCGTACCAACACCTCGTTATCCACCAGACGTGATAACCGATCCACAAGGATATTTTTGGCAATTCCCAGGTTTCTTTGGAAATCCACAAAACGGCGGGTACCCAGCATTGCCTGCTTAATTATCAGCAGGGACCACCAGTCCCCCACCTCATTTAGGGCGCAAGCCAGGGAGCAATCAAGATCATCAAAGCGTTTACGTGACATACCCCTAGTATACCGGCAAAAAAGTTGCAATACGAAACCAGATATTGAACTCACCACCAAAATAAGGTTTTATAACGCAACCGTTTTAATTGTGACCTAGTGGGACCAGTGAGTCCCAGTGTTGAATCGAGACATTCAGGAGAGAAATATGAGTGGTTCCCTGGACAACCTACTGCGTCCTTTCGAGCATAAATCCCTAAAGCTGCGCAACCGGGTCGCAATGGCCCCCATGACCCGCACTATGTCACCGGGCTATGCAGCCAATGACCAAGTGGCCGGCTATTACCGCCGCCGAGCTGAAGGTGAAGTGGGACTGATTATTACCGAAGGCACCTTCGTTAATCATAAAGCCGCAAACGGTTACGAGAATGTACCGGCAATCTACGGTGAGGCCGCTCTCGCCGGCTGGAAAAAAGTGGTAGACGAAGTACACGCTGCCGGTGGCCAGATTATCCCGCAGTTATGGCACGTAGGCTCCGTGCGCAAAGAGGGCATAGGCCCGGATAAATCAGTGCCCGGCTACTCCCCCTCAGGCCTGTTCAAACCCGGCAAGCCCAATGGCCAGGCGATGAGCAAAGAGGACATCCAGGAAGTTATACAAGCTTTTGCAGACGCAGCCAAAGCAGCCAAGGAAATTGGGTTTGACGGTGTAGAGATTCACGGCGCCCACGGCTACCTGATCGACCAGTTTTTCTGGGAAGGTACCAACCAACGCGATGACGAGTACGGTGGCTCGATCGAAAATCGCACCCGCTTTGCAGTGGAAATTATCAAAGCGGTACGTGAAGCCGTAGGCGAAGATTTCGCCATAGTGCTACGCTACTCCCAATGGAAGCAGCAGGATTACGAAGCCAAGTTGGCGCAAAACCCGGAAGAACTGAAACGCTTCCTGACACCGCTGGTTGAAGCCGGCGTTGATATTTTCCACGCCTCGACAAGGCGCTTCTGGGTGCCGGAGTTCGAAGGCTCCGATCTCAATCTGGCAGGCTGGACCAAGGAACTGACTGGAAAACCGGTAATTTCTGTCGGCAGTGTCGGCCTTGACGATGATTTTATCGGCGGCAATAACCAGGGTATGGGCGGTACCGCTAATCCTACCGATTTAGGCGAACTAACTCGCCGTATGGATAACCAGGAGTTCGACCTGATTGCCGTTGGCCGCGCGCTATTACAAGACCCACACTGGTTCGCCAAGGTGCGTGAAGATCGCGCGGAGGAAATCACTCCGTTCACCAAAGAAGCGCTAATGAGCCTAAGTTAATTATTCCTAATAAAAAAGCAGCCGCAAAGGGCTGCTTTTTTATCTACATTTTTTAAAAATTTATTGGAATCACGGCCAAATAAATTCTACCGGCCATAATTTTTGCGAATCCTGATCGTACTCATTCCACAGCTGACGATAAGTTTTCTGCTCAACCGGATGCAATACTTCTGGAGCTATCTCTGCCAGAGGCTGTAAAACAAAGGCATTTTTTACAATCTCACCTCTAGGCAATTTTACCCCGTCGACAGTTCCGGTCAGGTGATCATAGGTGAGAATATCAATATCCAGGGTTCGTGCACTGAACTTGGGCCCGGAGCGCAGGCGGCCATTGGCATCTTCAATGCCGCGCAGACACAGGGCCAGTTGACCTACCGGCAAGTCAGTTTGCAGCCCAACCACCAGGTTGTAAAAATTATCGCCTTGGAAACCCACCGCTTCACTTTCGAAGACCCGGGACACCTGTAACTCGCCAAACCGCCCTGCCAGGGCATCCAGCGCTGCGCGGATATATTGCGCACGATTGATATTACTGCCGAGGCTGAGATACACCTGAGCCACGTTTACACTCCCGCAGACATCGCTGCTGCACCTTTTGCCGGCCTCTCGCCGCGCTCAATAATGACACCCACATCCCTGGACCCTCTGACCGCACCCGGCTTGGACAAGCGCAGTCGCAGCCAGCTTACAGAAAACTCTTCCCTGACAATTGCCGCAGCCTGCTCTGCCATGGTTTCCACCAGCAGGAACTCACTGCTTTCAATAAAAGCGATCAAGCGCTTGGCCACCGCTTTATAGTTAAGTGTGTGCTCGATATTGTCTGTACGCGCCGCCTCACTGATATCGAAAGCCATCTCCAGATCGAGGCTCACCGTCTGGCGCACTTCCCGCTCCCAATCATAAATACCAATAATGGTATTCACCTTTAAATCCCGTATATAAACAATATCCATCTATCGGCTCTTTTCTTTTTACTGCCAGGCTAGCCCTGGGATTTTTAAAGTTCGGTCTTGGGCAATTCTGTCATAGGCCAGCGCGGGCGCACATCCACCGCAAGGCTCGTCTGCTCTCCAGCTTTTAAACGTAAACTACCGGCATAGGCGATCATGGCGCCGTTATCAGTACAGAATTCATGGCGGGGATAGTAGACGCTGGCGTTATCCTTTCGCAGGCTCGTTTCCAAACGCTCACGCAATAATTTATTTGCGGAAACTCCACCGGCAATCACCAGGGTTTTATAGCCGGAAGCCTTAATAGCGCGACGACATTTAATCACCAGGGTATCCACTACCGCCTCCTGGAAAGCCGCAGCAATATCTGCGCAAGTCTGCTCGTCCGGTAAACCATCCTCCAGGGCGTGCTTGCGCACCGTCGTCAGGGTGAAGGTTTTAAGACCTGAAAAACTGAAATCCAAGCCCGGTCGATCAGTCATAGGACGTGGGAAAGTAAAACGTTTGGGGTCTCCTTTCTCCGCCAGGGCAGCCAAACGCGGGCCACCGGGATAATCCAGGTCGAGCATTTTGGCGGCCTTATCAAAGGCCTCGCCGGCAGCGTCATCCAGGGATTCACCCATCAATTCGTAATCGCCGAGCCCCCGCACCTCCACCAGCTGGGTGTGTCCGCCGGAAACCAGCAGGGCCACAAAAGGAAAGGCGGGCGGATTATCCTCCAGCATTGGGGCCAGCAGGTGGCCTTCCATATGGTGCACCGCCACCGCCGGGATATCCCAGCCATAGGCCAGTGCACGGGCCGCGCAGGCCCCGACCATCAGCGCCCCCACCAGACCGGGGCCCGCGGTATAGGCGATACCATTGAGGTCTGAAGGGCTGGTCTCGGCCTTCTTCATTACCTGTCGAATCAGCGGCAAGAGTTTGCGCACATGATCGCGGCTCGCCAGCTCGGGGACTACACCGCCATAATCGGCATGCAGGTCCACTTGACTGAACAGGGCATGGCTGAGCAAACCGGACTCAGAATCGTAAATAGCGACGCCAGTTTCATCGCAGGAAGTTTCTATACCAAGGACGCGCACTTGATTTCATTCTCGTGACTTCTTCGAGGGGCGGTTATCATACTGGAAAATGGGGTTGCGATCCCGTATAGGAGTGTTTAGAATTTGCGCCCTCGCTGTGAACCGGCCACCGGATGCAACTGCGAGAGCATTGCCGGAATGGCCGAGAGAAACGAATTTTAACAGGTATCCTAATGCCCTCTGTACGAATCAAAGACAACGAACCTTTCGATATCGCCCTGCGCCGTTTCAAGCGCTCCTGTGAAAAAGCAGGCGTACTGTCTGAAGTACGTCGTCGCGAGTTCTACGAGAAGCCCACCGCTGTTCGTAAGCGCAAAGCTGCTGCCGCTGTAAAGCGTCACGCTAAAAAGCTTCAGCGCGAAAACCGCAAGTTCCAGCGTCTCTACTAAGAGCCGCAGGCTGCATAAGCCTGTCGCAGCGAGGCGGCCGGACGGGCTTAGCCCGTAGCGGAGCTATAAAGAACGGCGTGCGAGCCATACTCGCGCGCCGTTTTTCGTTTGGGCTAACGCATTTCCCCCGCCCAGCAGACAAGCTATCCTAAGCCCCTGATCCAAAATTCATTGCCAACAATCCCGGAACACTCACTATGAGCACTCTCAAGGAAACCCTGACTCAAGCCACTAAAGACGCAATGAAAGCGCGAGACAAAGAGCGCCTGGCCACCCTGCGCCTGATCAACGCCGAGATCAAACGCGTTGAAGTCGACGAGCGCATCGACCTGGATGACGCCCGCATCCTCGCCCTGCTGGACAAAATGACCAAGCAGCGCCGCGACTCCATTACCCAGTACGAGAAAGCTGGACGGGCTGAACTGGCAGCAGTAGAGCAGGCTGAAATTGAAGTTATCCAGGAATTCCTGCCGAAGCAGCTGAGCGAAGCTGAGATCACCGATATCGTTGCCTCCGCCGTCAAAGACACCGGTGCCAACAGCATGGCGGATATGGGCAAAGTCATCGCCCAGGTTAAACCCCAGGTGCAGGGCCGTGCAGATATGGGCGCGGTGAGCAAACTGGTGAAGGCCCAACTGGCCTAAGCTGAGCGAATCCCCATGCCCGGCAAGATACCCCAGCACTTTATCGACGATCTGCTCGCAAGGGCAGATATCGTCGAGCTGGTGGACAGCCGGGTCAAGCTGCGTAAAACCGGCAAAAACTACTCTGCCTGCTGCCCCTTCCACGACGAGAAAACCCCATCGTTTACCGTGAGTGCGGACAAGCAGTTTTATTACTGTTTCGGCTGCGGCGCCAATGGCAATGCCATCGGCTTCCTCATGGAGTACGACCGCCTGCCCTTCCCAGAAGCGGTGGAAAAACTCGCGGCCACCCGTGGACTGGAAGTTCCCAGGGAACAACTGGCACCGGGGCAAGAAAAGCGCCAGCGGGAGAGTCAATCTCTCTACCAGCTCACAGAGAAAGCCGCCGACTACTACCGTGAACAGCTCCGCAATAACCCCGCCGCAGGCAATGCGGTGGCCTACCTGCGCAATCGTGGCCTCTCCGGTGAGATTGCCCGCGACTTTGGTATCGGCCTTGCGCCCCCGGGCTGGGACAACCTGCTCAATGCATTAGCCGATACCCCCGAGAAAGCGGATCAACTGGAATTGGCAGGCCTGGCCATTCGCCGCCAGGACAGTGATGGCAACACCAAGCCCAACGCGCGCCATCACTACGACCGCTTCCGCAACCGTATTATTTTCCCGATCCGCGACCAGCGCGGGCGCGCCATCGCCTTTGGCGGGCGGGTACTGGGCGACGATAAACCCAAGTACCTGAACTCCCCGGAAACCCCGATTTTCCACAAGAGCCGCGAACTCTACGGCCTGTGGGAAGCGCGCCAGGCCAACCGCAATTTAGAGCGCCTGATTGTGGTTGAAGGCTATATGGATGTGGTGGCCCTGGCCCAGTTCGATATCCGCTGCGCCGTCGCCACCCTGGGCACCGCTTGTGGCGAAGACCACATTCAACTCGCCTTCCGCCACACCACGGAACTGCTGTTTTGCTTCGACGGCGACCGCGCCGGCCGCGCTGCCGCCCGCCGCGCTCTGGAGTCGGCCCTGCCGCAGATGCAGGACGGGCGCAGCCTGCGCTTCCTGCTGCTGCCGGAAGGCGAGGACCCGGACACCCTGGTACGCCAACTAGGCGGTGAACGTTTCCAGCAGTTAATTAAGGAGCAGTCCCTACCGCTGGAAGATTTTCTCTTCGACTTACTCAGCGAAGATATCAACTTACAGACCATGGATGGCCGCGCGCGTCTATCCAAACTCGCCGCCCCACTGTTGGACCTGCTGCCCGATGGCGTCTACCGCCAGCTGATGTTCCAACAACTGGCCTCGCGCACCGGGCTCGATAAGGAAACCCTGCAAGAGGTTATCCGTACAGAAAAAGCTCGCACGCCGCAGCAGCCCCACCCGCAACCTACAGCTGCACCAGGAGAGCCAAACCTAGCACCCTCCCCTCACGAGGAGCTGGAGCACCGCACACCGCCGGAACCCTGGCAGCGCGAAAGCAACTTCAGCGAAAGTGCAGCACCGAGTTACGACAGTCCGCGCCGCCAGAGCCAATATCTCCTGCCGCCAGAGCGCATGCTGATCGCCCTGCTATTGCACCACCCGGAGCTGGCAGCACAAATCGAAAATCCACAGCAATTCCCCATCGAGGGCAATGCAGACCTGGCATTGTTCATCCAGCTGGTAGAACTGTACAAAAGCCGCCCCCAATTAAATTTCTATCAATTGATCGGCCACTGGCGTGCACACCACAGCGCAGAATCTTGCGATACCCTGGCCAAGCTCGCTATTTCTCCACTGGTATCGGTCGCGCGGCAACTCGCCCAGGATGACAGCAACCTGGAATACGATCCGCACACCGAATTTAACGACTGTCTGCTGCGCCTGAAACAAGCTGCAGACAAACAGCGCAACCGCGATTTACTCGATCAACTCAGGAACAGCGCCCAGTTGAGCCCCGAAGAACAACTGGCTCTATTAGCCAATTGGCGAAAAAAGCAGAATTAATAAGCGCCAACCCCTTGAAAACTGCGGGCTCAGCACTATATTCACTCACCCCGCCGGGCGGGATCGGGAACCCCAGCACCCTAAACATCGCACCTATGCCGTTACTTGACAGCTAGAGTGGTTATTGCTAGTGCAAATACGCTATAATCCCGCGTCTTTGTCCCGTATTTTCATTCCCAGAATTCAGGGTTGTGCATGACCGACAAAACCCAGCAACAGTCCCGCATTAAGGAACTGATCGCCCGCGGTAAAGAGCAGGGCTATCTGACCTATGCCGAGGTAAATGACCACCTACCGGAAGATATTTCCGATCCGGATCAGGTGGAAGACATTATTGGCATGATCAACGACATGGGCATCAAGGTGTTTGAAACCGCACCAGATGCCGAAGAGTTGTTGATGGCTGAAGGCGACAGCTCCGCTGATGAAATCGCCGCAGCCGAAGCTGCCGCTGCCCTGGCAGCCGTAGAGTCCGACGTAGGCCGAACCACCGATCCAGTACGCATGTATATGCGCGAAATGGGCACCGTAGAGCTGCTCACGCGCGAAGGCGAGATCGCCATTGCCAAGCGTATCGAAGAGGGCCTGCGCGAACTGATGGCCGCCCTGGCCTACTGGCCGGGTGCAGTGCAGCAGATCATCGATGAGTACGCTCTGATCGAGAAAGAAGAGCGCCGCATCCCCGATATTATCTCCGGTTGGCTCGACCCCGCCGACGAGGTTCCGCCCGGAGCCCAGGCCGGCCAAGCCACCGCCGCTGCCAGCGCGCCGGAGTCATCAGATTCCGATGATGATGACGACGACAGCGATGACGACAGCAGCGACGAGGAAGAGGAAGCTACCGGCGGTATCGACCCCGAAGAGCTCGCCGAGCGCATGAACGCGCTGATCGCCGCACAGAAAGCTGCCGACGAAGCCATCGCCGCCCACGGCCGCGACTCCAAAGAAGCTGGCCAGGCGCTCGAAGCCGTTGGCGATGTATTCCGCTTCTTTAAACTGGCTCCCCGCCAGTTCGAACCACTCTATGGTGAAGTTCGTTACGTACTCGACAGCGTACGCGAGCAAGAACGCGTGGTTATGGCCATGTGTATCAAACGCGCCCGCATGCCGCGCAAGACCTTTATCAAGGAATTCCCCGGCAACGAAACCAATGATGATTGGATCCCCGCAATCATCAAGAAAAAGCGCGATTACTCCGATGCCCTGCGCCACGTCGTAGACGAAGTTGTTCGCGCCCAGCGCAAACTGGCTCAGTTCCAGGAGCGCGCCAAGTTGGAAGTGGGCCAGATCAAAGAGATCAACCGCCGTATGTCCATTGGCGAGGCCCGTTCACGCCGCGCCAAGAAAGAGATGGTCGAAGCCAACCTGCGCCTGGTTATCTCTATCGCCAAGAAGTACACCAACCGCGGCCTGCAATTCCTGGACCTGATCCAGGAGGGCAACATCGGCTTGATGAAGGCTGTGGATAAGTTCGAATACCGCCGCGGTTACAAATTCTCCACTTATGCCACCTGGTGGATTCGCCAGGCCATTACCCGCTCTATTGCGGACCAGGCCCGCACCATCCGTATCCCGGTGCATATGATTGAGACCATCAACAAGCTCAACCGTATCAGCCGCCAGATGCTGCAGGAAATGGGTCGCGAACCCACCCCGGAAGAACTGGGCGAGCGCATGGAAATGCCGGAAGACAAGGTGCGCAAAGTCCTCAAGATCGCCAAAGAGCCGATCTCCATGGAGACGCCCATCGGCGACGACGAAGACTCCCACCTGGGTGACTTTATCGAGGACCAAAACCAATCCTCGCCGGTGGATACCGCCACACAAACTGGCCTGCACGACGCTACCCGCTCTGTGCTCTCCGGCCTCACCGCCCGTGAAGCCAAGGTACTGCGTATGCGTTTCGGTATTGATATGAATACCGACCACACTCTGGAAGAGGTGGGCAAACAGTTTGACGTAACCCGCGAGCGTATCCGTCAGATCGAAGCGAAAGCATTGCGCAAACTGCGACACCCCTCCAGGTCGGAGCATTTACGCAGCTTCCTCGACGAGTAAGCGCTAGACTAAAGCCCGGTTCAACCGGGCTTTTTTTTGTGACATAAAGATGACCTCCCCGCGCAGGCTTAGTGAAAGCAGGAGATAAGCATGCAAAAAGAAATGGCGAATAAGCAGGAAAAATCTGAAGAGCTTGCCAACAAGCCCGGCAAGAAAGGGTTTGCGCGCCTCCTGGCTGCCACTAGCTACTCCAGTCAGGGGCTCGTCGCTGCATGGCGCAATGAGGAAGCTTTTCGCCAGGAAGTGATTGCCGCCTGCCTAATGGTGCCTCTCGCACTCTGGGCCGGGGAGACACCTACTGAACGCGCCATATTGATTGCAGCCGTGATGTTTGTCCTCCCAATCGAACTTATCAACAGCGCTATTGAGGCGACCGTGGACCGCATCGGTCCCGAGAAACACCCGCTGGCCAAGATTGCCAAAGACACAGGCTCCGCCGCCGTGGCCGTCGCCCTCTTCGCTGCATTCCTGGTTTGGTGCTGTATTCTTATCCCCAAACTGCCGATTTAAATACTTTAGTATGGGATTTTGACCTCCATTTCACATAAACAAGACAGCTGTACCAATTACAGCTTCTAGTTAAGACTATCGAACCAGTTAAGGTGTTTGGCAGCTTTCATAAGGTGGAGGTCTACCCCATAAAGATTCAGTTGTTGGCGAAAGCTTGAGCAACAGGGAAAGAAGATTTCTTGAATTTGCCCATATCAGCCTTGAGCGCTAACAAAGGCATTGATTTGCAAGGGAAAATCTTGTATTTTTCCCAACCGCTTGCAACGATCCTCGCAAGCAATGTGTGGGCCCTTAGCTCAGTTGGTTAGAGCATCCGACTCATAATCGGCAGGTCCTGGGTTCGAGTCCCGGAGGGCCCACCACCTTCTTATGTTCACAATACGTTGTGATGTGAGTGTAACGATAAGTTGTCGCAATACGACATCTTATGGTAACTATCACCTAACATCTCACAGAAATTCAAGCAGTTACGCCTGTGTGACAGCTTATGGTTCCTAAATAAAAGTTCACCTTTCACTAAATACCCCATAAGTTGTCATGTTTTACGGGATTGCTTTGGTACATTCTTGGAGCAGCCCCTTCGTGTACTTTCACTATACCTTTTAATCGCTTTCTCTTTAGCTAGGTTTAACTGCCTTTGGGATGTCCCCTGAAAATCAGTAGACTTAAGTTCCGCCATAATATGAGGCCAGTCCAACGGGCGTTTTTTTGAAGCACAACGTTGAACTGCCAAGTTCATTTTATACTGCAGCGAGCTCTTGATACGTTTGCGGCGATCCATTTTCAACTTTTCATACAGTTTGGAAACACTCTTCAACTCTTCCCGAAAGGCGTTTTCAAGCATTCCTGTACTAACCCCAAATTTCTTAGCAATTTCAGATCTAGCCTCCGGCTCCCTCTTTCCAGCCAAAGTCTCATTTAGATATCGTGAAATATCTGGCAAGTGTACCCGTAAGTCCTTTTTAACATTAAAGTTAAACTGCTTTGTCAGGTACCCCACGGACTGCAGAAGATCCTCCAGCCTACCAAATAAAAGACTCATTCTAGGCAACTGAAGCCCGTCGACTATTTTTGCCAAAGACTCAACTGAAACACCATGCTTATAAGAACACCAGTCTTTAAGTGTCATATTATTTATCCCAAAACACTCTGCTAAAGTATTTAGCCCATCAGCTCCCCCTTTATCTACAAGACCCCTTAAATTTCTGGATAGTATCTTTAAATCAAACTGAGAAATTTCAGTTGCTCCCGGTATAAAAATATCCATTCTTGCTAGATAGCTCTCTGCTTCAGCTTGGCTATGGCCATCTAAGTCGCAAATGATATGAGGTGCTTTCGTGAGAGAGGTGCCACAGTAATGGCAAAAACCAGGCTCATATTTATTTGATATAAATGGTTGACGCTGATAACAAACCCCACAGCAATAAGAGAGGCTGCAAAGGTGCTTTGCGCAATACTGGGAAATCGCGAGAGACCAATAAAGTTCATCGGCAACTTTCGCCTCAGATTCAGGACGTTTTATTGCCATTGATTCACGATAACATTGGGCACACCACTTCTTTTCCTTGGCAATAAACCCATGTGCCATCCTGTCTAAAATATCACTTAAGTAGACAAAGGATGACGGCCAATAAATACTCTTTCCTGTAATAGTCTCCAAGCGATTCGTGACTGTTGCAGATTTAGCTGTTAATGAATTGCAAAAATTAGCTACATCTCGACCAAGACCTATACCATGTGAAGCATTATTCTGCAAAACAACATCTGATATAAATTTCGATGGGTGCATTCGATATTTCCAGGAAATTCTTGCCATTAATGAAACATTTGACTCCGCCTCGACTCCCTCGTGAATTCTTATAGGGAACGGTGTAATCCTGTGATTTAAGAAAGGGATTACTCTCATCTCAGCCCACCTTATCTCTTGTAGGAGAGCGCTGCCCTGGATTCTTGCCCCTAGAGGAGTTAGGCTTGCTGTTTCTTTTTTCTCTGGCTTCCCACCTAAGATATCCCAAATTTCATCATCACCCGGCTGCCTAAAGAAGGCTTCACCCTCTCGAATAGCTTCCGCAATAGTTTTTATTTGACTATTTTTCAGTCTTGTTTTATCCAGATGCTTGATAGAAAGGACTTTGTCTTTATCCTTCAAAGCCATATTTAATGCTCTGCCTAACCATTCTTTTAAAATCCCAATACACCCACAACTCCCTATGAAAACAGCCTTAGCATTCTTAATAAGACTTGGCTCCATCATGATCGGCATATAAGCTAGCAGCCCTGAATAAGCCGAACTAAATTTAGCAACATCTCCCGGTCGTCTTATCGAGTAGGCAGGGTAATCCATAATCCCCACTCGCCGAGCTAATTGATCACTCATTTCTAAAGAAAAAGAAATCTCATAGGTCCCTAGACCTACGAACCTACAACCGCTTCTGTTAGAGATGCCTTTGAGTATATCCATATTTTTTTCTCCAGACTGCCCACCATATTTAAAGATATGCTGGACTTCATCTACAATGATGTACTTTACACCGTAGTCTCGAACCCTGGAGAGAAAGTCTCTTTTCAGGGATATTTCATTTCTATTTTGAGAAAGGTACTTCCTCCCAATATTAGAACCTTCAATTTTTGGGTGACCGTATATCTTTATGTTTTGTAATTCACCCATCGCATTAAGAAGCTCTGAATAGAAATCTTTCCAAGAAAACTTGCTCCCCCAAGACATCAGCCTCAACATAGATCATTGGCAATTCATTCACCTGCTCATTAATTACATCTACATTCTTATAGGCTTCTCGCATTAAATATTCAGAAAGGCATGTTTTTCCAACACCTGTTGGCCCTTGAACTAGAACAACATCCTTTTCCAATGAGTCGAAAAAAAGTTCCTGAAGATGCTCATATGCACAATTAACAGCATCATGCTTCATGAAAAAGCCTGATTTAAAGTATTCAATCTTTTCCATGCCACTAGCATTCTTCAAGCTTTCTGGAAATTTCGCACTTGGATGCCACATATTCAAACCTCTTCATCTGAATCCGGGATAGATATATCCCAGTCAACTGATGACCACTCATCACACTCAGACTCTTCTAGGCCAGGGGTGCCAAATTGATTATTATTAACTTTAAATTTATTACTTGATGAACCAGAGCTAAGCTCCCTTTTCTTGAGATTAGCTTTAGCACCTTGATTTAGCTCTTCAACAAAACCTGCGAGATCTGCTCGACCAGTATCTTTTGATCGTTCATTTATATACAGAGTCTGACGAGCTACTTCCGCGAGAATGGCACCCTCCAGCTCATCTACACGGCGATGTTGTGGCTTGGTTGCCTGGAAACGTATCCATCTATTTTGGTAAAAAACAAAGATATAATTAAGGTCAAATGGATCAAACCGGATATCCACTGCAATACTTTCTCGAGAAGCAGATTTCAAACATATATGCCAATAGCGAACTCTATTAACCTGAATCGCAGAGTTTCTCTTCAACTTTGTGCCACTGCGTGCTGGAGGCAACAGAACGTTCATAAGAAAAATCTCATTAAACTCGATTTTTCTAGAGTAGCTAAGGCCAAACCTTTCGATTGATTTATCACGTATTTGGGCAGGAGATAATCCACCGGTTTTGATACTCTGGTGATTAAACTTATCTATATACTGTAGAAGCCCATGATAAAAATCTACCGGCTCCCAAATAGACAGGTTTTCGGGATTATGGCTCTTTGAAACCTCTCTAATATTTTTTGCTAACTTATTACTTCCACTTAGGTTGTCTAGAAATATCGTATTCAATGAACCAAAGTTACGCTCAACTGCCGACCCACTCCTTGGCTTTCCTTCTCTTGAAATTATCGTAGTCCTATAGCGGGCCATTAAAGTTTCAAAATAAATGCTTTGAAATTCCTTTCCTCCATCAACCACAACAGCTTCGGGAAAGATCTCATGAGTTTTTACCATTAATCGTAGCGCCGACATCACAGAGATATTGGATGGATGCCTAAATGAAAGATAACAACTCAGAACATAACCTGAATATTCATCAACTATGGTAGTTAACCAAGGCTTACCAAGATTCACACCCTCGACCGAAACCAACTGCAAATCAATCTGTGTATGATCTATATGACAGCGCTGTAAAAAACGATTAACTCCAATTAGAGGAAGCTCTTTATGTTTCCCATCCACACCCTGATAGGTTGTATATTGATAGGCACTTTTTGCACCCTCTCGGACTTTCTTTGAAACCACCTCTGCTATAGGTAGGATTCGCCTTCTAACAGATTTTTTAGAGGGCGGAACTAGTCCTCTCTCTGTACATTCTCCACAAATTAACCCATAAATATGTGGGAAATTTTGATTGTCGCTATTAAGGAAATTTGACTCTATGGTTTGCTGAATAATCAACTCGAGTTCTTCAGGAAGTTTTTCTACATAATTACCTTTCTTATGGTGTTCAGGCTGCAGGCCATCGATCCCTTTCTTACGATAAGCACTCAACCAACGTTGCAGTGTCCGTACGCTAACCTTTGCTTTATTTGCCACATTTACAACACTCTCCCCAGCCAGGACAGAATTAACTAAATTAATACGCGCCAGACTCGCCTCAATTTCTTTAGGTGACGCATCTAGGATAATACGGTCACGTACAAAATCGGAGGTCTTCTGAGTCATTACCCCTTTTAGCTGATTTGGTTCAGCAGCGATTAAAACTCTCTCTGGTTCATTTAGTCGACAATTCTGCAAGTCAACATAAAGTGACTGTTGGGCTATTGCCTGCATCACTCTATCGCGCGTAACTCCGGCTATTGAGCCTTCAAGTACATTGAAAGGCTGTGGACCTTTGGCCAGAAGTAACTCCTTACAAAGAGTCCATAAACGTTGATCTTCCTCAGAGGTCATATCGGGAAGGTAGTTATAAAGTAGTGCAAGATTATCTATGTAGATGGGGTTGATTTCTTTGTCACTTACTATCCGGTACGCTAGCCCAGTACCCTCTAAATAGTCTGCCATCGGAGGGATCTCGAAGCATTTTAACTCTTCGTTCCATTGATAGCGGCCAGGTGTTTTACTGGCCAATTTCTGCAAGGCGTCAAACGGCTTGCACTCCTCAAAACCAATAAAACCATCTGCGATGACAAAAAAGTCCAGTGTCGTAGGCACCCTTACATAACGCTTACCGCTACGATATGACAGCACTACCTTGTGGAAAGGCTGATCCCAGTACCCCAGTACTTTGGGGTCGAACTCCTTTAGGTAGATGGAGGACAGCTCTAGTGTCCGACTCTCAGCCTGGATAGTGAGCCCCATTTTGTGACTAGGGAAGCGACTAGTGATGTTAGGCCCCATAGAGCGAGTTCGAACCCTACGCGCAGGCGGGTTGGATATGATTTCTTCCACAATCCTCAACCCTGTCTCAGTAACGCCATTTGACTGACAAAAGGTTAAGTAGCGATCAAGATTTTGTAGTTCATCCGACATGAAAGCTCCTACGAGACTGAGGGCAGCCCGATAAACAAACAGCAGCTACCCTCGAACTCTCAGCTCGTGATACGTATTGCTTGACGGAAAACTGATAGAGAAAGATACTCAATGTGCCTATACGAAGAGCAATCTTCCCTAAAAGCCGGAATCAAGCGATTGATTTCGGTTTTTTTGTTTGAATTCAATTCATTTACAGACTTCCTTCCAATCAGACTTCAAGGCAGAAACTGCCAGATAGCATTTAAACTACTATAAATTACACATCTACATCATACGCCATGATGCATAGAGTCACGAATAAAAGTAATTTGACGCCTACTTCAAGCCGATTGATGCAAAAAATCTTGCTGCCCGTTGTCTTATCAAGCTAATATTTATGCATCAATGCCATTACTGCATAAGAATATGAAACCACTAGGCCCATTAGCCACGATCAGAGCGGGGCACGCATTCCGAACAAAACTCATCGACGACCCAGGAAGTGAGACTCGTGTACTACAAATGAGGGACATTGACCCTTCTCATGGAGTGGATTGGCAGAGTGTTGTTAGGTGTCAGCCTGTCGGAGTAAAAAAGGAATGGTTACGCACTAGCGACATACTTTTAGTCGCCCGGGGTGGACGTAATTACGCTTACTATCTTGACGAACAGCCACCATTTCCAACTCTGGCTGCCCCACATTTTTTCCATATCAGTCTAAGGGAATCTGCCAAGCAGATATTGCTGCCGGAATTTCTTGCCTGGCAACTTAACCAACAGCCGGTCCAGGACTATTTCAAGCGCAATGCTGAGGGATCTACTTCTAAAAGTATTCGACGTACTATCGTTGAGAACACACCAATTATTATTCCTTCAATCTCACACCAGAAGACCATATCCAGTCTTCATACTGCTGTTGTTAGCGAACGTCGACTCGCAGAGCAACTCATTGCGAACGGTGAAAATCTAATGTCCCGGATTTGTGCCGATCTTCTCAAAGAGGCTAATGAAGCAGATCCCATCAGAGGGTTACTTTATGACTGACAACATCAAGCAGGAGATGATCAATAAAGCTTTATGGGCTGCCTGCGATACCTTTCGCGGCACGATCAGCGCTGATTCTTACAAAGATTTCATCCTGACAATGCTATTCCTCAAGTACATCTCAGATGTCTGGCAGGATCACTACGAAGCCTACCAAACTCAGTATGGTAATGACTCCATATTAATTGAGGAGAAGATGAGGGCCGAACGGTTTGTACTCCCCAGAGAGGCAAACTTTTATACACTGTTCGAAATGCGCCACGAACCAAACAATGGAAAACGCATTGATCAAGCACTAAAAATCCTTGAAGAAGCTAATTACGGCATGCTGAAAAGTGCAGGCAAAAGCGTATTTCAAGACATATCCTTCGATACTGATAAGCTGGGAGAAGGCAAGCACAAAGAGCTAATTCTCCGCCACTTACTAGAGGATTTTGCAAGTCCTAAACTCAACCTCAAACCATCTCGTGTTGCTACACTTGATGTGATAGGTAATGCCTACGAGTATCTGATTAGAAACTTTGCTGCTAGTGGTGGACAGAAAGCAGGAGAATTTTATACACCACCAGAAGTTAGTGACTTATTGGCAGAATTACTCGACCCGCAGCCTGGTGACGACATTTGCGATCCAACTGCCGGTTCCGCATCGTTATTATTGAAATGTGGACAAAAAATATTTGCCAATCATAAAAGCAATAAATATAAACTGTATGGGCAAGAGGCCATCAGCTCTACTTGGTCATTGGCCAAAATGAACATGTTTCTACACGGCCAAGATAACCACCAAATTGAGTGGGGCGATACAATCCGTAACCCGAAACTATTGGATTCCCATGGCCACTTAGTGCAGTTTGATGTTGTTACCGCCAATCCACCGTTTTCACTTGATAAATGGGGCTATGAAGAAGCCGCTCATGATAAATTCATGCGCTTCGAGCGAGGCTTACCGCCAAGAACAAAGGGAGATTACGCTTTCATTCTTCATATGATCAGTACCCTAAAGCCAGAAACAGGCAGAATGGGTGTGGTTGTCCCTCTTGGAGTACTCTTCCGTGGCTCTAATGAAGCTATTATCCGAAAGCACTTAATCGAAGAAAACCTGGTTGATGCGGTAATTGGCCTCCCTGAAAAACTCTTTTATGGCAGTGGTATTGCCGCAGCAATCCTTATATTCAAAAAGAAAAAAACGAATACTAATGTAATTTTTATTGATGCTTCTCACGAATACAAAGCTGGTAAAAACCAGAACCTACTATCTAAAAAGAACATTAACAAGATTCTTGAGGCCTACAAAAATGCGGCAGATGTGGACAAATACTGCCATATCGCAACTCTCGAAGAGATTCGGAAAAATGACTACAACCTTAATCTCCCACGCTATGTTAATAGCCTAGAAAAGAAAGAGGAAGGTACTTTTCTTGATATATACTCTGAACGTAAGAAATTAAAATCCCAGCTAACCGAAGCGGAAACTGAGATAAAAAGTCAACTAAGAAGACTTGGCTATGTCACCTAGGCCACAATTTTAACATTATGTGTAGTAGTTCAGACTTGATCTGGCAGTTAGCGGTTTTTCAGAAAATGTTCTGTCAGGTCAACTTCAGTTTACAAATCTCTCATTCCAGATGCTTTTTCCATCTTCAAATATTGCCGTCAGTGTGCGGCCACAAAACTTCTTATCTTGATGGGTGCGATCATTCTGCCTATACAAGTCGTCCAAGATCTGGACATCAAACAAGCCTTCGGGAAACGACTCAAAGAACTGGCCAACAAGCTGGAGATCCGCTAACAAGGACGAGAGCAATATGCATGTCCCACCGCTGGAGAAGCTGATCCAGCTAGTGAATATTTTCAACGTATCACTGGACTATCTGGTAATGGACCAGCCGATGGACGAAAGCCCCATCCGCAATGAAGTGCTATTTAAGCGCTTCAAGCTGCTGGAATTTTTTGATGATTAAGACAAGGACACAATACTTGGGTTATTGATGCAATTATCGCCCACCGGCAGTTGGAACATGCTATGCGACCATTAAAGCACTAACTTCAGAATATTGGCACCAACAAATATTGCTGGCACCTTACTCTAATCTATAAATATCCAGAGTTAGTTATTTTCTTGAATTATCATTGATTTTAATTTCATTTAATTTATCTCGAAGCCACTGTATTCCATCTCCCTGAGGAGTATTATTAATAACATCCTCTAAGCTTTTAGTCCTTTGGCTGACAGATAAAGCTTCCAACGCAATCGCAATTGCTTGCTGCGCCCCTCTTTCTTCTGGTCTATCAATTTCATTGTCTGACGGAGTTACTTTGTATAATTCTGCCAGAGTTTGCCAAAGCTTATCGTCTTCCGAAAGAGTTGGTATAGCTAACGAGCGAGCTATACCAGCTAGTATTTTGGGATGATGACGGACTTTTAAATGCTTTAACAAGATTGGTATAGCATCAAGATAATCATCTTTAGTATTAATTAAGTCCCAGACCGAGTTCACCGTAAAACCAGCTCTATTTAGTTCTCTAACCAACTCTTGCTCATCTGACTTACAAATATCCTCAAGGTCTTGAACTCGTTTATCTTGAACATCCTTTTTGTCAAAGTATTCCTTATTCTTGGCCAATTCAGCCATTAACTCGGCAGCAGTTTTGCCCATTTACTTCGCTCCTGGAATAAATTTTAAATTTATTGTTCCGTTTTTAATTGCATCACTAAGTGGCCCACTGAGCTTTGTGGAGGGGCGAACATATAAGTCAAACCTTAATCCTTGCTGCTTTGCAATATCGGAAAAATCTCTCAACTGTCGAGTATAGCTCAAGGATTTAACATTTTTAACTTCAGAGAGAGTTGTGCTAGTTACACCATCTGGAATCCTATCCCTACCATTAATACTGAACTTCTTTTTCTGTCCAATATTGAATGAGGCTCTAACCGATTCTTCACCAATTCTACCCAGCTGATTAGGTGTTAATTTGGTTGTAACAACACCCCTACCTCTCGTAACAAAGATCAGAGTAGCAAACTTCACCATCTGAGCTGCTAATTGAGCACGACTTCCAGC
Organism: Microbulbifer sp. VAAF005; assembly: GCF_030012985.1. Lineage (NCBI taxonomy): Bacteria > Pseudomonadati > Pseudomonadota > Gammaproteobacteria > Cellvibrionales > Microbulbiferaceae > Microbulbifer > Microbulbifer sp. VAAF005. Next base: position 2,602,983 of record NZ_CP120233.1, read on the forward strand.
TTTTCCAACAACTATTTGCTCATTCCTGATCCCATCCTCTGAAGAGCCAGCTATAGAAGAGTGACAAATGGCGCCAAAATCTTTACAGCCATTTACATATTCATCATCTTCATTTTCTTCACTCAGCTTTCTACCGACCGCTGCCTGAGCAGCTCCGTAACTCCCACCGGAAAGTACACCAAGTGAGCCTCCAGCATTTTGAGTGAAAGCCCCACCTCCAATTAGGGTGCCACCTCTTGGCGCCTCTCCTGTTGTAGTAACTTCGCCCTCTACGACCGAATCACCGTTTCCTGGTGAGTCCCCTTCATCAATGGGATGCACGGTCTTCTTCGAGTCTACTTCATCCCCCTCATACCCACTAGGATCCGTAAAACTCAGAGGATTATTAAATACATAGCTATACCGGTTCCAATTCTGACTGAAGGTTGGCGCCTGCACAATCGGGTCTGGACTGAGAAAGCGGCCTAGTGTGGGATCGTAAATTCTCCCGTTCATATGGATTAGGCCAGTTCTATCTAGCTGTTCGTGGCCGGTGTAACCGCGGTTGGTGGTGACATGTTGTACTGCTAACAAATCAGACATCAGCAATGAGCTTAGGTCTGTACCCCAGTCTTCTTGACGGCGGCTGCCGTCTGGGTTAAATGCGGTACTTAAGATTTCAGTACCTGTGTTATCGGTGATTTTCTCGATGGAACCGAGGTGGTCTCGGTGTAAGTATTGGTATTCGCTGGTGATGCCTGAGGGATCTGAAATCGCTGCGGGATCTGTGATCGCAATATGCTGGACGGAATCACTCAGGCTGGTGCGCTGCACTCGCCAGATTGCTGAATCGTGCTCAGGCCAAACCACTTCAAAACTGCCAATAATAAAGACCTTTTCTGTTTTGAGCTGGCCATTCTCCATCCAACTACTTTCGCGATAGTAGCGCTGGCCATCCGGCCCATATTTAAAGTGGTCTTTCGCAGTAGGTGTACTATCACTTTGACTGCTACCCACCACAATTTCTGTGGGCAGTTGCCGGGCGTTCCAGCTGATCCATTTGTCATCGCCAGTGGCGGCATCGTAGTGCTCAATGGCGCCATTAGCGTCGTAATGCAAATTGTGGGAGAGACCGTCGATAGTGACATTGCTCACGGCATTGGGGCCGGCATTGCCAAACTCGCCGTACTGATACCCGGTGACCTGGGTATCGCTATTCACGCTGGAGGTTTTGGAGAGGATATTGCCCAGCTTGTCGTACTGAGTACTTAACACACGGTCACCACCTGTAACCATGGAGGCGTTGCGCAGGCGATTGAGGCCGTCGTAGCTAAAGTCTTCCTGCTTTTGTAATACGCTGGCACTGTTATAAGTGAGACGACTTTCGAGAGTGCCATTGGAGCGCCAGCGATATTCATTGTTTTGTATCTGCCCGCTGTCGGTGTTGATACTTTCCAGGCGTCCGGTATCAGCATTGTAGGTGCGGTTGGTAATCAAGCCATTGCCGTAGGTTTCCTGTTCTACCTGTCCCCAGGCATTAAGGTTATCAAATGTCTGAAGGGAGTTATTGCCAGCAGCATCGCTGCTTAGGCTTTGCATAAACCCACGGTTATTGTATTGATAGTGCGCTTCCAAGCCATTGGGATAAACGGTCTTATTAATACGACCGTAGCTATCGTAGCTATAAATGTGTTGATAGCTAGGATTATTCCCATTAATGATTAAATGAGTGTTGATATTATTCAGCTTGCTATCTGCTCGGTATTTATACTCCTCAAGAAATACCTGAGTGCCATTTTCTGTGTAACTGCGGCTCGCCAAAGCCCCCTTTGCATTGGCGGCGTCATATTCCCATTGAGCCAGACCCTCTTCGTCCTCCTGCTCCAGCAGGCGACCCATTTGGTCGTATAGATAGGTAATGCTCTGGTTTTTGTTGTCGGTTTGGCGGTCCAATTCGCCAAAGGCGTTATAATTACTGGTCACTGTACCTAGGTTCGGGTCATTCAGGCTGGTGCGGAAGCCGGCGTAATCAAACACAAAACTGGATTCAATATTACGTCCGCTTCCGGTAACGATAACCGTTTTTGGCAGGCCCGTGGCGTAGTAAGTGTAGTCGGTAGCTACCGCTTCACCGGTAGCGTCATCTACCGTGCGAGCCAGGCTGCCAGTAGAGTCATAGTAACTCTCCTTCACTTGATATGTGGTTCCACTGCCTCCCATAACAGACTCGGTGACACTGACCTTGACCTGTTTGCCGCTACCTCCATGATTCACTGCGTAGTCGATGTCAACCGTGCTGCCATCTGCTTTTTCAATAAAATTGAGGCGGTTACGCAAATCGTAATCATAACTGGCGATAGGTTTGTAACCGTCTATCGCTACAGCTCCCTGAGCAAAGAAAGGTGCAGTTTCCAAGGCAAGGCGGCCTTGCAGGTCATACTTAAACTCTCGACGGGATACATTGCTACCTGAGAACGCTTGAATATCCTGCTGCACCAGACGGCCCAGTTGATCGTAATAGTATTCTGAGGTGGGAGTAATATCTGAGTCGGTCTGCACCCAGAAAGGAACCTCTATGCCACCAACTGTGGGGCAGATACCGTGGCAGAAATTGTACTGGCTGGTAAACACGACGTTGTCGGCGTTGGTACGCTCTACTTCGCGACCAAAGGGATCGTATTGGATGCTGCTGGATTGGCTGTTTGCATCCGTTATCTGGGTAACACTGCCGAAGCGGGTGTCATAGCCCAAAGTCATTGAGTGATTCAGACTATTACTTAGACTGGTGGGGTAGCGCCGATCTGCAAAGGCGCCCCCTACTGTGGCACTGCGGGTTTGGGTGCCTGCACCATTGATAGAGGCATCGATCTTACCTGTAGCGGTTTCACTTTTTATGTTGCCGTATGCATCGTAGTCATAGGTCACCACCATTTGGTACTGAGCATCGCCGGGGTATTGAGTTAGTGTCTGTACTCTGTTTGTGTTGGAATAAGGAACCATCGTGCTACTAGCTTCCTGGTCCGGCGTGCCAGTAACATCACCACTAAAGTAGCGTTGCTCCTGAACACTAGGAAAGCCTATCAACCATTGACCGCTGACACGATTGTCCAACAGGGTCGTCCTCTCTACACTGCGCTGAATATCGCTGTAACTTGTAGCTGGTAGAACCTCTCCCCAAACACTCTGGGTATCGCTGAATTGAGTACTTCCGACAATACGGGTGGTATTGGAAGTACCGTTGAGCAAATCACCAGCATCTCCAAAAGACAGTGTTTGTGGAAAACTATCAGTTAAGACATATCCCAGGTTTTCTCCCCCTCCAGAAGCGCGTCCAGGCTCTGGGCAACATAGGGGAAATAAGTGGTGCTACTTCCCGCTTCAAGTTCAAGCGTGTCGTAGCTGAATCGCTGATTAGTCAGCAGTTCACCAAATTGATAGTTATTGTGGTATTGGATCTGCCGCGCTACCTTTCCAAAGTATGGAAAATCTTTGCGGAACTGGCGGTAGGTGACGATATTGGCTTCGGTATCGTAAATACGCTGGGCGGTATAGCCGAGGAAACCCCAGTGTTTGTCACTAGTCAGTCCCACGCCTTGATATGCATATTCGGTAGTATGCCACCCTTGAGTGTAACCATTGGAGCGCTGTAACTTGGTAACAACAGTTCGATAGTCCCCATTGACAGCCAGCTCTTGACTGGCATCTGGAATCGAGCCAACAGAGCCAAACAGGGTAGCCCCCTCATCAAAGCGACCTATCTCCTCTTCTCCAGAATTATCGGAGATTCGCTCCAGAACAAATTTTGTCTGTGCCCCCAGACCATTAGTTATTGTTTCGATCCCAGTTTCAAAATCGTCGGGATTAGAGGAGTTGGTAAATTTCCAACTAAATTCTAGTGGGGGCAGGCATTGACGCCCACTGCCATTTTCTCCATAACCACACATCTGTACCTGTTTTAGGCGGCGATAGTGATCTTGGTTAGGATCAGCAGGTTCTTCTTCGGATATCAGCTTATATTCCCTATGCAAAGCACCATCAAGACTGACACGAATATGATGCAGCAGAACCAGCTGCTCTTGCTGGATATCTTCTAAGGGTACTGGCGGGGCATCTGTACGGGTGCCGTACTGAAATTCAATTTTTGCATCACCCTGATTACCATAAGTAATTTCTAGGGGGTAATTGATCCCCTCAACAATATCCCGGTGGTACTTGTACTCCATGGTATTGCCAAAAGCATCGGTGACTTTATTCAGGCTCCAGGCGAAATGCGGGGACTCCTCAGCTTTTAAACGGCTATCTGCTGTAGATCCGTATTCATTCACTGAGCCATTGGGGGTCCTCACTTTAAACCAGGGCTTGCCGTCACTGTCTTCCTGCAACTCAATTAGCCGGAAGCTATCACGGAGAGATCGATACTGTGCGCCTTCTTCCCAGTGCGTACCAGACACAAGCACCAACGGTTCGCCATCCAGACAAAGGGAATCATTTTCATCTAGCTTAACTCTGTCAGTTTTCGGGCGATTCACCACACAGCGGCGGATACTACTCAATCCACTCAATCGCCAGCCATATCCCAAAATATCTTCAGGAAGTGATTCATTCATACGCTTCTGGAAGCGGGCACTGGTGTAATACAAGGAAATATTAGGCTGCAACCCATTAACCCCAGGAGCAGCTTGCAGGGGTACATTGATAATTGCATTCCCAGATGCACTAACGTCAGCATTGTAAGGTAGCGTTCCAGGGGAATCTGCGACCTCAGTGCTCACAGCTGGGGCCTCATCAGTATTGGCCAAGCTGTGTACTTTAATCCAGGGACTTAGAACTGACGCACATTCAAAGTCATTACAAGCATTTAGCCTATATTGATAAGTGCCCGGCTCACTGCCGCCATCAAAATAACTAGTACCGGTCGTGCTTGCGACCTTGGTTTGCCAGTTATTTCCATCACCTTTACGGAGGCGTTCCAGTTGGTAGCTACTGGCCCCAACATCTTTCCATGTAATAACTTGATCAAGCTTAAAGAACTGTGTTTTTAAGTCATCACTAAATTCAGGTTCCGGTGGTGCAGGAGGGTTAAGCTGCTTGGTGCTTGACCATGGGCCGCAATCGTTGGATTGATTACATGCGCGTACACGGAATTTATAGACAACTGCTTCAATATCTTGACCGGTCGTCGATTTGTTAATAGTTGCAGTAGTTGTTTTACCGAGATTACTATCGAAAACATTACTGTAACCGCTGCCATCTACACTCCACTCCAAATCATAACTATCTACTGGGTCGGAAGGATCGGGATCACTGACAGATTGCCACTTTAACTGGAAGCTTGTCCCAGTTAATGTACTACCGCCAGGCTCAAGCCAGCTACCAACTTGCTCAGGATAGTGCTTTACATTAAGTGTAGATGAGGTGCGCCAACCACTGTATTGATAGTAGCTGCCGATCTTTACATAGGCGCGCACTCTGTATGCATAAGTTCCACTGGGCATAGTGCCCGTTGTAGTTGGCAGTGAGCGCGTACGAGTGTTTTTTCCTACTTCTGGACAGCTACTACTTGACTGCCAGCTCCCATTGGTTTTTTGACACCATTGATAACCTGAGACCAAAGGCCCTTCACTAGAAGCGCCCCAATTTATAGTGAACTTCCCATTAGTATCAGTGCTGCCACTTTCAATAGTGCTAGATGTGAATCCAATACTTGCCGGGGTGTTAGGTTTAAATGCCACATTGATGACATCCTCCCCATGGTCAGTCTCATAGGGATTACTCCATCCCCCACAAGAGAAAGGAAAAGTGTCTTGAATGACATTACACCGGGAGACGGTTGCGACAAGCTCATAAGTATATTGCGCTGAAGCACTCACCGTAACAGAGATACTACCACTTGCATCATCAACACTAAGCCCACTAAAAGTACGATTGACCGTACCATTTTTAAGCTCGACCATTTTTAGAGATGATAAGTGGTAGTCTCTAGATGAACCATAACTATGTGAATAGGAAACTGTGTACTTCCCAGAATTACTAGTCGATGGAACATCAACAGCCGCTAGGGTTCTTCCACATATAAACCCAAGCAATACAAATAACAGCACTTTAAAGGAACGCATATGATTATCATCGGTCACTAAAAAAAGCGAGATTATCAGAGTGATTTATTAAAATAAAACAAAGACAAAACAAAAATGCAGCATTCGTGACAAATAGAACTATTTTCAGAAAACACAGATTTAAGTATAATTTTTAAATCTATTAACGGGTACAGTTGTTCCGATTGGTCGGCCTTGAATTTGTGAAAAAGGTGCTTGGGCTCGCAGTGCCTAGTATATTTGTACTTCAGTCTTACACAAAGCCTCATTAATGTGATTCCCAAGTCCACAATCCATGACTTGCTTTATGATAAATCGTGCACCTTCAACTGGATTTGTAACCCGGTTAATTAATTGAGTTACAACTCCTTCACTTGGATGGGTACTAAGTTCCCTAACTTTATCAAAAGTAGGCTCTCCTACGTCCCACAGTTCGTATGGATTGTTAAACACATTGACCGACTCCTGTTCCATATTCCCAATAACTTCCTCTTATTGAGAAACAAGAGAATTAGACAACCAAACGGAATGACCACCACGAATACAGCTGGAACCTGAACAGATGTCAGAGGCTTGTAGAGCAATGACACTATTATCATTGCCAGTAATGGGTGGCCAGAAAATTCAAGCGAAACCTTGTTTTTTCATATTCCAACCCAATCCTATTAGCTTGAATTCTTTAAACCGGCAGCGTGTCCTTTTGACCAGTACTCTGCATGATATTGGCTCAATTCCCTATGAGGATTCATACATTCCAGTCCACCTTATATAGTTTATGTACTCCAAGTCGCTCTTAGTTGTAATACGAGTCATACTTCTAATTCCAAATCGCTTAACCAGTAAATCGATTTATATTTCAGTAGTCTCATTCATATTTTCAGTTAGCTATTAAAGTACTCCTATGATGAGTTCTTCGACAGCTTTCCTTTGGGTGTAACAGAATACACTAACCCGGTGCTTTCTTTTACTAAATTATCCTTTTCCCAGGGAGTAATTTGAACTTCATTGCTATTCGATCTAATAAGACATAACTTAGCAGCTGATGGAGGGGTATTGTTGCCTACAATCAATGAAAACTTGAGTCCAAGGCATAAAAACTGATGATAACCGAACGGTTTTTTTGTATATGTAAGTGGTAGAACTGAAATACTTGAAGTGGACTCCTTACCTCTGCTATCTACCAAGTTAAAAACAATATAAATCCCTTCAAGACTTTTTTCATCTTCCTCTTTGAGGAATAGCCTGATTTTCTCTGCATAAGGACCGAGTTCAATTGACTTAAACCTATGATTAATGGAGTATCTCCAGAAAACACTTAGTGCAAAGTAACCCAATTGCTTTTTATCAAAACCACTAGGTAGAATTGCGACAGAGTTATTCTCACTTTTTTCATTTTGACGATAGTTATCCAATAAGGGGGTTGCTCCGTAATGCGAAAACGCACTCACATAATCCTCTTTTCGTGATAATTTCCCCTCACAAACGCTACACAACAAGTGACATTTTTGTTGAGTATTCGTCATAATCCCAATGTTTGTTTTTTTATCCAATGTGATAGGGGTACTTACGTTTTTATTTATTTGTCTATAAACCCACTTTGGCATGAGATGAGAGCCTTCCAACCTAATTACGTAATCCATACAAAGTCTACACTGATACTCCATTAAAACTCTCCCCATTAACATACCCCCACCCCTTGAAAGTATCTATCAATTATGGGGAAGGGAGAAGAACTAAGATTTTCCATAAAGGAAAATGCAATAACAACAAATAATTCTCCTAATATATTTACATCTTATATTTATTACTAGCTACCCATGAGAGCACACTTTCCATAACCGCTTTTCCTGCCCCATCAGCACTAGGGTATATGGTAGCTCCTGTTAAGCCAATTTTCGCACACAGATGACGCAAGCGAATACTTTCCTTAACAGGAACTGTAAGCTTCATTAATGGAGTGTTAGCAACATTTGAAAACTCATGTTCAAGACCAACAATATTAAACTTTTTACCTCGGCTGCCATTATGAGGATGAACAGTAAATAAACCTGATTGTGCAGAAAGGTGTGGAGTAGTAGAACCTGGAATAGTAACTATTTTTACTTTTGGATATAAAGATTCTTCTTCCTTATTTAACACCCAAAGTGCCAACTTGTCATCTTCACCCCAATTATTCATATTGGAAAGTGCACTGCTAGCAGCAAAATATATAGCTACATATGGATGCCTCGTCCAGTCTAACAACCTAGTAGGCACACCGTGATGTTGAGCCAGCCCCATAATTTCAATCAACTTATTATTAGGCCATAAATCCGGCCTGCGATAATACCTATGAATTTCTTCACCTTTAATATTCAGATGTCTTTCTCGAAATTCTATAGAGTCATTAGGTATTTTAATTCCAATCTGATCGCAATATGCAGCAAACGTCTCAAGTAACCTAAACTCAAAAAAGACTTGATCATCTGCGAAATGCTTTCCTCGCATTGCAGATGCGAGGACACCTGAGTCTTTTCTTAAGGCGGTCGGAACTAGTCCCCACTTAGCATTTGCTTGCCCACGATATAGTAACTTATGAGGTGGTTTAACCAGATCTCTAGTCGGGCTTAGTGCCTCCCAGAACTCATTAGCAGTCTGAAAATCAATTTCTTGATATGATTTATCCTCACCGGACTTCATAAATCCTAATCCCTTTCACTATGATAATTCCTCCCCATAAAACCATATTCCAATGATCTCCTTTCCTCCCATTTACGCGTGTTGCCCATACCCATCCCAAGTTAAAAGCTCACCTTTACGACACCAATATCGGGTATTAACTTCTTAAGTTTTCTTAACGTAATTATTTGGGATGGCCGCAGCTTATCTTTCACTTTAACTTCCCTCAAAAAAAGGCGCGCGTCATTTTTTCTCAGCGGCCTTTTATCTAACCTGTATCCGGTTACATCGGGCCATCCCTTTCGATACCTATAAGGGTCCTCTGCAAAGCATTTTGCAAGTTCAAACAAATTATTCATGCCTATTACTTCATATAAGTTACCAATGAAACTAGATGTTAGCCCAGGATATGTTTTTTCTAGTGAAGTATTAGGATAAATCCTATTAAAAGACCTAGTAACTGAATTCCTATTCGAGTCACTAATTCCCTCAAGCATAGAGTCGACCACACGCCTATTTCTACTTGATGGATCTTTACTGTCTACCAGTAATGCTTCGAGATATGGTGTTTCATTCGCTCTACATGCCTTGGATAGAAATGTCCATGAGGCACAGCGCATAAGAACAAGAAACTCTCCGCCTTCTAAGTTGATACTTTCAAATCCACTTTTTGAGTAATATTGACTTACAGATAGCTCTACCCTTTGATCAGCTTCTAGCCCTTCAATTTCTTCAAAGCTTATACCGAGATAGGCACATTGCTTGTAAATTTGCATCGATTGAATTGCTTTAACCTGCGCCAATTCGGAAAGGTCTTTACTTGCTTTGTTTACTAGTCTGAATACTCTCGCATAATTACTAAACTGAAGCGGTAATGTGTCTGTTGATGCTTCACTCACAAGACATTTACATAGCCAAGCACTCAAATTTCTAGGGAATGGGAAATCGACAGCATCCCAAAGACCGAATTCTGTAAGATTTCCCTGCTTGTCTAAAATTTTACTACCATAATAACTTGGGAAAATTTTACTTTGGCAACGTGCTCTTTCTAAGTCACCTTCTAGGAGGTTACTTACTAGTTGCTTCATTACTCTATTCACAAAACAATATCCCATTTGGGTAAGCTATAGACTTCGATGACTCCCTCCCATATCAGCCCGTTTCGTCACATTCTATTATTTACAGAATTGGTAGATCACGCTTGATAACGAACTCCTTGGATCTTCTTAATCTCAATACTTTCTACGTCAAGCTGGATACTGGGATTTAGTCCTTCTTCAGATGTAAGGGGGCCACCCTCAGTTTCCGAAGAAGGTATTTTTAATATAGAAATATCTAATTCACTACGAGGGTCGCTTGGATCTTCAGGGTACATATAAATGTCTAATTTATCTACTTGGTGCGTCATAATGCATGCGTGTGGAAAAAGTACAATATTTTGACATTCCAGTACCTCTTCTGATTCACCCTTTTCCTCAATCGTTACTTGTGAAGAATTAAACATAATACCGTCAAGTTTAATTTCTGCATGATTTGCTAGGTATTCAGAAACAACCTGTGTTAGTAAATACCCCCTTGCCTCTTCACCCGGCATTATTGGTCTTGATAACTCTTCCACCAGCTGCCCTAAGAAAGAAATCCTAGATAACCTCTCAGAGTAAGTTTGATCGAAAAAACTTCCAGGCAAGCACACATCTTGCAAAAGAGACAAGTCTAATACTCTTAAATCCCTTAAGGGATAGAATTGGCCAATTACAACATAGCTTCCTACTGCCGGACGTATTTCCGAGATACAAGTATTCGCATCTGTAGCACCATAAAAAACGGAAATTCCTTCAGGATTCATACGGCCAGCAGTTGCAAGCTGTTCTGGCGGAGATCCAAGAGAAACTGGTACTGATTTTATTATTTCGGGCAACTCTAAATAGGTCTTTGCTAACCTTGCACGAAAAATTCTTGTATTGGAGGATAAAACACGTATAACAGGACTACCTTCGGGCGTCTCTAAATCTCCCACTCCATGAAATAGGTGTTCGAGTGCTGCCTCTGCTTTTTTGTTAAAGAATCGCGCGTGGTGTGTAATTTCTTGACGAAGGGAATCCCAGCTTTCCTGGAATTCATAGTGTTTGATTGGGGCTCTTATATACAATGAATCTCCATCATATGGAGCAGGATCAATCAGTGCATCGCTACCCGCTGGTCCGAACTCCTCAAACAAGTACTCGCAAATCGCGCTAATAAGATCTTCATTATCTGATTCAAGCAGATCTCCAATAATATGGCTTATAGGATCTCCAGGCTGTTCCCAACGTCCCTCCCTTGCAAGGTATACATCAAAGCCCTCTGGTTCGGGAGATGTCATCCAGAAATGATTTTCAAATATGGTATGAATCTCTTTCGCCAATACTTCTAGTTCCATCGTTTGAGTGTCTTTAGAGCGGCAAAAATCACAGTCTGTGATAACCCCCTCATTAACCACTTGTTCTTGTTTGAACCTATCACCAATACAAGTCGAACACACATTACTCATTGTTGAATACCATATTTCCACCTATTCATCCGGATAATTCATTACTCACACACGACGCCATCACCATCTCTATCATTCATAAACTTATAGGCGGGATGTTCTCGCGTTACCGAAGCTAGGCCATGAGCACGCGCCTCCGCACAAGTGATTCGGCCATTGTCATTATCGTCATACATCGCGAGTACACTCCCTTGGTTTGTTATTGATGCTTCGATCTCACGATGATCTGATCTGGGAAAGAAGATCATTTCAAAGCTTTTACAACTATCTAGTACCTTCTCTAAAGCTTCAGCTTCACTTCGATTGACACTTAGATTATATTTGACCTTAATCTCAACGATCCGGTTTGCAAACCAACATTTATTCCTTTCTGGCATCCATTCTGCAGCGTCTAGCCCGCATTTTCCATTGGCTCCACACCGATTTATTTCAGGAGCGGCCAAAGTAAGATTCAGAGGGTCCGAAGCGAACTGCGCTCTTTTCTCTGCCGACGCTGAACATAATCCACTGTCATGGCCCTCTGAAGCTGCAACAATGTGCTCTATATCTGTTTCAGTATCAGAAACAAAATATCGACCGGTATATGGCCCGTAAATATTCCCTCCCATATTTTGTACGACTTCATCCTCAACAGTTTGTGAGTAGGGGTATTGAGCTTTCTTGTTATATGGAGAACACCGGTCTTCCGGCTCAACCACGAGCCCTCGCCAGCTTTGTTTTGCTGAAGCTGAAGAAATAACAACAAAGAAAATACAAAAAAATACTGTAAGACGTTTTGCGCCCGCTATTATTCGTATTGCTGTTTTATTCATATTCTCACCTAATCCAATACTGAGCTTATAGGGCGCACCCTGAAAGCATGAGTTGTAAAGTTAAAGAGCCTATGCGCCGGAATGTCGGTGCGGCAGGCTGTCCAATCTCGTTGTGTATCCGGCACGCCTGCCAGTTCATCTTCTGGAGCAATACAGGCAAACTCTAAATCCTTTCCGGCTAGGTAGCCATTATCAGGCCAACCGGATCTTCAGTGCTAGCTAGCTCGTTAACTTCAGTTGCACGATACGCGAATACGTTACCCACGACAAAACGAGAACCGGAATTTTTGGCCGTGAAACCAATCCATTTTTTTACCGTTTGGTCATCAATGGTTTCATCCGCTGTAGATGGGTTCACTCCAAAATAAGCGAATACATTTCCACCAAAATCATCTACTTTACGTGAAAGAATGTACCGATATTTATGGCACTCACTTAATGTAGCCCCCATATTCCCACCTAGTCCTTGCTGGTTAAAAGCTTGCTCCGACGCAGAGCGTTCTTCTTTCGCGTCGCCAGAGAAACCGTCACACCACTAGCTTTACATTGCTGGCATTTGAAGCCGATAGCAGGCGTGTGTGGTAGCTGAGTTATCATGGGTTCACTACAGAAATGGCATTTAACAGTCCTTCCATGATTATCCACTTGCTTGCCAAAATCCTGCTTACCCACCACAGGTCTACGTTTTGGCTCCTGGGCCGACTTATTTAAAATGGATTCTCTTTCCTGGTGAAAGGCTTTGATCAACTGTTCCGTATTTTCTACGAGTAGCCGGCGTTCTTCCTCTGTCAACTTTCGCGAGCAAACTCCGGTGTAAACCGCCTCACTTGAAAGCTGACCTTTATACAATATCCCGTAACATTTAGAGCCCAAAACCAGGATGGTTTTATCATCTTCTTCAATAACGTGAATCCGCTTATATACAGGTCTATTACACTCCTCTGCACAGCACCGAATAGATTGCCTTTTCTCAACCTCTACGATCGCCAGGAGCCTAGCCATGATTTATTCCCATATTACTGCTAAATCCTTGCTATCTGGCTAACACCATTCGCGTTTAGCCTTCTCAATAAACTTACTTTTAACTACGCTGATATGCTTAACTTTTACGCCTCTTTCTATCATGTCCCTCATATACTCGATTTCCTCATTAGACATTTTCTTATATGGCTTAAAGTCCTTTACTCGAAGATTACGATTAGCCTGATAAATAACTTTAAAATGTACGTCTTTTACTGCGCAACTTAAGCTTGAACCGCATTGAAGACATACACCTTTATCATCTGTCTCATCATAATCAGACTCCCACCAAATCTTTTTGCATTTTCCGGTACATGCTTTAGATGGAAGTTTACGATCCGACGAAAAAGAGACATGAAAAGGGCTATCTACAATAATCAATTTCCTATTCCCCTAGCGCTTTGGCCACTAAGTTATTTGTTGCCTTTTCAGCAAGCTTAAATACCACTTTCACTGTCTCTGATGGGCCAAGGTCTTTAAAGGTTGTTTTCAAAGTATCGATCACACCAGGCTTTGCAAGTGCAGCAGCGCAATCATGCCCAGATGCACACAACCTAATAGGTACACTCCAACAAACATAATCTTTAGCAGATGGATTGAACTTAAATCCAATATTTCTAGGATCACCTATTGAACCCTCAACAAAGCCTTGGTCCCTCAATATTTCCAGATGAAAGAAAAAATATTTCATTTCATCTGTTGTAATATCATTATATTCAAACATCGGAAAATCATAGATTGTAACTGTTGGGTCTTTTGCATTAAGGAACACCTCCAATACTTCTTTAATGTATTCGATATCTATTTCCATATTCCCACCTAGCTAATCAACTGTTTCTTAAATCAAGTAAATAGTTAATAGAACCCCATTTTACACTTTGTATAAGCACCTCTGGCCAGTTGGCAAGAGCTATACTCGTAATGTTATTACCATTGGCAGATTGCTCTCTGTAAACAAGGCGATTCTTCTCAAAAAGAGGGTTAGTTTTATGCATATAAGTAGGGATTCCACTACCCATGTTTCCACCAATATACAGACCCTGATGCGTATATCTATTTCTTACACTATAAAGCCACTTCAACTTTTCATCATCATTAGTATTAATATTGACCCAGTCTTTACTTTTCTGTTTGATTTTTGTTATTTCTATATTTGAAAGTAGTGCCGACCTCTGATCAGAATCTAGCCTGTCCTCAAAAAATCTAAAGAAAGCTGATCGCACACCATATTTTTTATTATAAAAAGTATGTAAATGCTCTGCTACTTGAGCTGAATCCAAATTTTCGTCTAGATTATCAATAACCGTTTTTCTTTCTTGTTTGGTTCTTTTTGCACTAAGCCACTTACCGAAAGCCATCCAATCTCTTGCCTGACCAAGCCTCTCAAAACAAGTCAACATTAAATAAGTTACTAGATGTTCATGATGATGCCCCATTCCTTTACAGACTTCTTCAGTATATAAATGACTTACCATGTCCAGCCTATTTGATATGGTGGAGAGAATATCTAAGGGGGTACGTTGAATGTATTCAGTATTATTATAATTTTCAGAACTGATTTCCTGACATAGAATATTTACCACTTCTATTATAAGCTTAAATTCTGCAAAACTTCCGAGGCCAAGTAAAAGCTTGTCAATATATCTTTCTTTGAAAGAATACTCTTCACATAAATAGATTCTATTATTTTCTATATCCTGTATTGAAAATCGGTCAGCGCCCTTAACTGGATATGCTTTCACATCATAGCTTTCTCTGGAAAGCTGTACGATATAAACTGGGGCATCAATTGTAAGATAATCTTCATTATAGCTACATTCGTATTGAAGATCTGAAAATACAAATATAAATGTCTTCTCTTCTACAATATTGACCATATTCCTACAATCTCCCTATATCTATTCTATTTGAATCAATATGCAGATTTGGCGATCTCTCGTATTTCATCGATATGAGACGCTGTGGATTTCTTAAGGGCCACAAACTCACATCTAATTCTCTTTTTATTGTTACCTTCTAGAACCCCAGTGCTTGCGTAACTAATCCCGTATTTTGGGTGCTCTGGCTTCCAGGTTCTTAGTTCACTAAGAATGATGATATGACCTGACTTAGTTTTTCCCTCTTCTCTCATCATCCCTGTTCTCCTGGGCATCCAACCCTTGCTTCCTATCAGGAGTAAATATATTATGTACCGCGTCATAGGTCAATATATTATTTACCCGCTTTGAAAAAAATTCTTACTCCTGACGAAATAATTGATCAAGTCAAAGATCGTTTAGGTCTCACTACCGATGTGGAGCTGGCCAACCTTATTGGCGTACAAAAACAAAATATCAACCAATTCCGTCAGGGGAAAGGTGGAAACCTGCCTTGCCGTCTTTTCACCGCCGTACTTGATGAAAGTCAGGCAGTTTCAACCCTAAACAAGAAGTCTTAAAGGCTTCCTTGATACGTTTTTCCCAGGGATCGATGTAAATAAGGGTCATTTCTGCCGTGGAGTGACCCAAAATGTCTTGAATCAATTGAAGGTCAAACCCCTTACGGTCCATCCAGCTTGCTAGGCTACGTCGCCCGCTATGGCTAGAACCGCCATGAATTCCGGCTTGCTTTATAAGGTCACGCGCAATGTTTTCGAGTGAACCACACACCAGAGTTGTTTTTATATTTCCATCGGCATCTGGGTATTTCTTGAAATTGAAAGATAGCTTGCGCCACTGTCTGCCTTTCAGAGATAGAAATACGGGACTATCTGGTGCAAGCCCACCAAAAGCCCCATCTTCACTAAGCATTACACGATCCTCTATGCGCTGCGCCCTAAGATCCTCTAGTGCAGCTCTCTGCTGTGGAACCAAAAGGTAGGCTTCCCTGTATTGGTATATGCTCCAGGCAGCCTAAAAGCTTACTTAAGCTCACCTGTTGGGTGGTATATATCCCCAATTTTTAGCTGTGCTACTTCATTGATCCTTAGTCCGGTACCAAATAACATCCAAATGAGAGCTACATTCCGTTTCCCTGTATTGCCACGCGAAGCTGCCCACAGGATATGAGCCAGCTGCTTAGGGTACTCCACGATCTCAGCCCGTCCTGAGCCGGTCACAGCGACTGACTTCAACCTATTCACAGGCCTAGTTCTAGCTCTAGCCATAGATGTCTCCTGATTATCACAAATCCACCATATCTCGTGCTTGTGATAATGGTAATTAATGTGCCATCTGATTATTTCAAAACTAGCAAAACCGGGGCTTCATGGGAATGTTTACTGGCAGACAACTTTGGCGGAGAAATCGGGGCACTGACACGTGTCAGTGTGTAAGTTTTTTAGGTTATCGGTTAGGAGCCTGAGGCAGCAAAACTCGGCCTGAGTACCGTGACCTTTGAAGTGAGTGGAGAGGAATAACCCTCTCCTTTTATTACATCTCTCCCCTATTCCCACCAACTGGGAAACTTATTGCCGTAGAGAAAAAAGAGTTAGCCTGTCCCCCCTCAACCACCAAGACCAGCTAAATTTGGTGAAGTTCAAAGCTGAAAAGGAATTGTTAACTACGGTTCAGCCCATCGCTCGATCACAGCAGAAGAAAGCAAAGATTCTATCACCCAGCGGAGAATGCCTTTTCAAGCAAAGGGGCGATTCAATATTGACTCCCACATACCCTGCTGGTACATTCTCAAAAATGGCATCGGGTAGCCTGCGGTTGGTGTAAGTGTCTCACCAAACAAAGCCCATTCTTCTAGTAATTTCCTATTACGTATTCCTCTAATTGGCTCTAGGCACTCTATCGCTATTATCCGTTAGGAGCACATGAATCCAGGAATGGCGTATGACCAATATTAAGCGTTTTTTACCTACAAAAAAATTTCATATTCTTCCGATCAAAGGACTCACACCCGCTGAATTGAAGTCGTCCGCTAAAGCGGCTTATCGAGATCGTGAAAAGCTTGGACATTCCTCACTATTGAATTTTCTAGCAAAGCAATTCGGAATTAGCGGTGGTTTTGCTGGATTTCTACATGAGTATGAGACATCGCTTAAGCCCTTTATGCTTCAACATGAGCTGTTACGACACACCGACTTACTGACGCCTCGCAAGCAACCGAAATTTGATATTCCCTACCTGAAGCTCAGCATAGAACAGGTATGTGGGCGCTTATTCGATTCAGGGTTAGCTTTGCCTAAACGTTTATTTACAGGCTACAACTTTGACTATAGGAGCCACTACGTTGATCCAGGGCGGGAGTTCCTACAGTACACGGATGCACATGGTGGCTACCACGACTTCGATAGTGAGATTCTCTTGAGGTTTGTCAAAAATGCTGAAACTCAACCTAACCCCCTCCAGAATGAGAAACCGCAGATAGATATAGTTGTCGGCGGTCTGTTAGCCCACTGTATTCAGCCCTCTTTCAACCTGATGGGAGATTTGCTGGTTTATCCTGCTAGCGATAGTCTGACACAGCCTGAGATCTACTGGCCACTTAAGGCCTGCCGAGAGGACAAAGCACGGCGTATTGAGTTGATTGAGCGCGTAGGTAAGCTATTTCGATCTCAGTTTGAAGCTGGTGATGAAGGCTGGGTTGAGGTCATTCCGTATAATGAGTCGCTAGTGTTTTTAAAGGGAACTAAAGGAGAATACGATTTCGTAATTCCCGGCTTGAGATCAATACCCTTTGAGCATCAAATTTACGCGCCTTATTTGAAGCGTGCAGATATCCCTAGCCAGATGAACGAAGAATATCATTTTCGGCGCTGGCATTACTTCGAGTATCGCGGGTGGCGTGAACGGGATGCACACCGTGCTGAGCAATTCTTTTATTCTTCAGGAGGCGATATTAGTTGCTATCCTGGATACTCGGGAGTTTTAAGTACCTACATGGCTTCCCATAAGAAGTATACACCAGGAAAAGTGCGGCACTCTTCTTCATCTTCTGCCGTCAAATTTTATCGTGTTCAGCTCGATTGTAAGGTTCTATATGTTTCTGACCTTATTTCTATCGACGAGATCACTCTTTTCTCAAATCGTAATGTGGACTATTTCAGATACCGCGATTCGATAAAAGAGTGTACAAAACCTGATGATTTGATACCTATGAATGACGATTGTACTTTACTCCCAGCAGCTGTAACTTGGTACGACGCCTGTGCTTATATGGCCCATTTTGAGTCAGTAAATAATCTGCCAGTACGATTATTGAAGACAAGTGAATATCTGACGATTCGTCAGCAGTGTGATCCTGATGCCTCTAACTACCTTAAAACTGAGCATCCAGGCGGCTATAGGAAATCGAAACCGGATGGACTACTAGAGTTTTCCGATCGCTCTGGCCTCAGCTATGGTGCTCACCCTCCGTATATGAAAGTAGAGAGGTTTGATAAGCTAATGTGCCATTACGCAAAACCGTTAGAGTACATCATCCACCCCTCCGGGTTACAGTTCGTCGATTCAGATAGCTTTGGTGAGTGGTTGTATGAAAATCCCAACGGTAATTATGCGGCCGCTGTTCGCTCGAAATCGCTACTATCAATGTTCGGCACCAACCACCTTGATCATGACTTATTCCCCGCATATAGCACTGGTAAGTATAAGCATGCCAAAATTGGCTTTCGTCTTTGCTATTTATCGTCCAAATGATTAAAATTTATCCGTTTTTAATCTAGGTTAAAAACTAGAAGGTTATACACTGCAAGTTGTACCCCGATTTTCTTTGTATAGCTTTGCCTGGCGTTGTGGGCGGCTGGCATCGGACACAAGCCCGGTGTCGCACCACCGGCTGCAGTGCCCTTATTGCTTCCAGCCTCCGAATTCTTTGTTACTTCGCCACAGCTTCCAACGCTGTTGAACACAACTTCAAAGTCGCACGATCGGCACCTGGCGAAGATCGGGCGTATAGGCCGGTGAGAGGTCCCGTTTGCGGTACCGTCTGGATGGTCACGCGCAACACAGACGTAGCGTTGGTTAATTATCCTTGACGGAAACTGCGAAACGATGCACGCAAAGAGTCTTTATATCGCGTTATTCAGGGGGGCAAGTATTTGCAGCATATCCGGCTCTTGGCAGGGGCCTAACCATAACAGTCGATAGTTTGTCTGACAAATAGTACTATCTTGAGCAAAAATTAACATTTTGGAGGTTATTCTATTAAGTCAGGTTTGGTTTGCGAGTTTTCCCCTATAGCTCTTCCTTGCTTTGTGTACAGTCACATAAGTTCAGTTAGTATCCAAATTTTACTATTCCAAACTCTGTTTATAGTCAGCATTAGTATTCAAAATTTATTGCCCCAACACATCAGGCATGAATGCAATCAATAAACCGCCCTATCTGAGCGTGATAGAGCACGATCTGACGCCTCTTATCGTTACTTCTCTCCCCTGAAGTTGCTTCAGATGAGTCATAGAACTGGGATCTATGACTCATTTACCGGTCGTTTTGTGAGTCATAGCCCTTACAGACCCTAACTACGACAACTTATGGGGGAACGAATACGCCAACTTATGGGTACACTCACATGTGATTTTTGCTTAAGACCTAGTGAAAAAATCAAACCACTGGGTACCAATCCCATTTCGCATCAAAAATACGTGATTTATCGTTGCTCGAGCAACTTTACTCGTTAAAAAATATATATTTAAAGTTTTGCCGATAAGCTGCGAAAGATCAGCTTCTTTTCTGGTGTAGTAACATCCACTCCTAATTTTGGAAATGAGTGCTCACTTTTTGCATCCCAAAGTTACAGTGAGGTCTTAATATATTTATCTCAAATGAAACTGACTTTTGAACTCATAAACCAAGTTTAAAGGAGGCAATAAGCTTAAAATTTTATGCACGTCTTAAGGAGTATAAGTCCGCCATGTTTCACTCTAGTACTTCATTAAATTGTGACAGATTATTTTGCATTGTAGTCAGAAGCTCTCTGCAATGCCCAATCTCCGGAGAAAATGCTTCTTCCAAACTTGTAATTTTCTGGCATAACCAACTGTTCAGCGTCGGCCATTCTTCTTTATTGTGGCCATTTGCTGAAATTTCTGTAAATACCCTGGAGCCGATATAACTATCCAGACGGTCCCACACCAAAGTATCACCAAAGCGCGACTCAATTTTATTCTTTTTAGAAAACAAAGAATCAAACAAATATTTATTTTCATCACGCTCTGAACGTCCTATGACAAATTCAGCCCGGATAGAGTCTTGATTCAATACAACTTGATAAGTCACCTTAGTCAAACCAGATCGCCCTCGGAGACTGTTCTGAGTCATGGCATTTGCATTATCAAATAACCTACAGTCACTTTCACGCATAATTTCAATGAACTGCTTCCAGAACTCTCGCCGTGTATGGTGGCGCTGAGCTAGCTCACGAGCATTGGTCTGCTCTTCCTGCTTCTTTTCTGCCAGACCGATCACATATTCCTCGACCTCTTTCATTGGTAATATCTGCTCTAGACTCAGGAATAATTGATCTCCTTTCGCGTAAGGCACAGCCTTAATACACTGAAGACGCAGGTTATGACGCATCAACCAGTGTGCGGTAGAAGTTACTTCACGACGAAAATGCGCAGCAACAAGAATGATGCGCTGCTCAGCATCAGGGTTCAAAATCAGCTCATCGAAATCCCTATCAGCAAAGAATTCCACTAATCGTTCCCGCGCACTTTGATTCTGCTCGCAACCTCTTTTATCAAGAAAACGCTGATAGATTTCTATGATCTGACTTTTTGTTAGGCTGGCGCAGTAGGACGCGTACTTTAGTGCTTGCCATACTACATCACGTCCAGAATCATCGAGTTTATTTTCAATAATTACTAAATGACCATGTTTATCCAGGGCAAGCAGGTCTAAGCGTTCACGAGTCTCATTAAAACCATCAAATTCTTTTTGAATAATAAGCAATTCCTCACCCAGTACTTCAGGATTGGCTGCTAACCACTCTTGCAGATGTTCGCGTTCACGGAAGCCTAAATCAGAAAACTTTTTCAACTTAAGTGGCTCGAGTCTATTAGTATTCCTGTCAATTTGATACATTGATAGACCTCGGTTTTGGATACTTAAGAAATATAAATGTGCTTATTACGCCTGGTAGCTGGTTACCTACGTATATGCCACTACAATTAACCCCAGTCTATCTAAGACTTATGAATCGCGGAAGTGATTGACATAGATAATTGCCATCGCAGCTTAATGACCTCATTCATAGACATCAATTTAGGTCTGTTAAACTCGATGATTAACTTCCATACACTTGGGTATAGGGAACTATCACTCAACACATAGGGAAGAAATAATGAAAGTAATAGCGCTAAAAACACCAGGCGGACTAGAAAATATTTCGGTTAGCGACATCGCTGACCCGGGAGCACCCGGCCCAGGCCAAATCCGTGTTGCAATTAAAGCCTCCTCCCTCAACTTCCACGATCTTTTGGTTGCCAACGGCGGTATTCCCACAGAAGACGGCCGTATTCTGATGTCTGATGGCGGCGGTATCGTGGATGCAGTTGGTGAGGATGTTACCGATTTTCAGGTCGGCGATTCTGTTGTGTCGTGCTTTTTCCCACAGTGGCCAGCAGGGACGCCTATGGCTTCCGTGGGTAACTTTGCCAATACGCCTGGTGACGGTATCGATGGGATGGCCGCTGAGTTTGTTGTGCGCGATCAGAGCGCTTTTACCCTTGCCCCAAAAGACTGGAGCCACGCTCAGGCGGCAACCATTACTACCGCAGGCCTTACTGCTTGGCGAGCATTGGTAGTAGACGGCAAGGTAAAACCTGGCGACACAATATTGACTCTAGGCACTGGCGGAGTATCTATTACGGTAATTCAGATTGCCAAAATATTGGGGGCCAAAGTTATTGTAACTTCTTCTTCCGACGAGAAACTGGAGCGCGCTAAAAAATTAGGCGCCGATCATGGCGTCAACTATCGCACCCATACACAGTGGTCAAAGAAGGTTATGGAGCTGACGGAAGGCAAAGGTGCGGACCATATTATTGAGCTCGGTGGCCCCGGTACACTAGAGCAATCGATCCATTCAGTCAGAGTTGGCGGCCATATTTCATTGATTGGTGTTTTAACGGGCCGCTCGGGAGAAGTGCCCACAGCACTATTGATGGCCAAGCAGGCCCGGTTACAGGGCTTGATCGTTGGAAGCCGTAGGGATCAACGGGAATATGTCACCGCATTAGAAGCCAACCAGATACAGCCAGTGATTGATAAGACTTACCCTATGGAGGAACTGGCTGCGGCATTTGAATACCAGGCCAGCGGGTCGCACTTTGGCAAGATCTGCGTCGAATGGTAATGGAGTAGCTCTCAATCTCGCCGCACTCTTAAAGCTAAGACACTTGTGAGAGCGCGGCTTAACGATTCCTACTGAAATATGAGGGGGACACACCAAATTGGCCATAAAAAGCCCGGCGAAAGCTATCATAGCTTGCAAACCCCACCTGCCGAGCCACCTGAACAAGGCTTGCTGATTCACAGGTGATTAAATCCCGCGCCCGGTTTAAACGGAGTTGGTTTAGATAATGTCCGGGGGTGCTATTAAGATGTTGTTTGAACAAGCGAGTTAACTGGCGATCGCTGACAGAAATACGCTCCGCCATATCGGAAACGCTGATTGATTTCTGGTAATTCTCCGACAGCCACTCCAATAGAGGATTGAGCCTCATACTGTCGCTGGATTGCACTTTAAGCAGATCAGAGTACTGTGACTGCCCTCCCCTGCGCTGAAGATAAACGACCAGATCTTTAGCCACGCTGGCCGCAATAGTATTGCCATAATCCTGGCGAATCACTTCCAGGGCCAAGTCGACTCCAGATAGAATTCCCGCTGAGGACCACAGTTTTCCACTTTCAATAAACAAAGGGTCCTGCTCAACCTGATAATTGACTGCTTGCTCGGCAAGCTGCCGGCAATGCCGCCAGTGAGTGGTAATGCGGTGCTTTTGTTCCGGAAATATATCTGTTAGTAAGAATGCACCTGTACAGATACTCAAGACACGCTCTGCTTTGTCTGCGATTGCACGCAGCGCATTTACCTGCTTAGGACTTAAGCGCAGCTGCCGCATCCCAGTACCGCCAGTAATGACCAGGTAATCAATTTCCCTATCCTGGTAAATATCAAAATCCACTGATAGGGCTTGGCCGTACGCGGTTTTAACTGATGCATTGGTTAAACCTATCAAACGACTTGTATAGGCCTCACTAACGAAACTATTAGTCTCCATAAAGGCATCCAAGGGCCCAAAAAGGTCTAACGCCTGGAATCCATCTGCAACAAAAAAACCTATCTTCTTGGTCATAGCATCTCCTCCACACAGGGAATTGTACTCCAGTGGGCGCGTCTGCTATGACACATTTACGACACAAAACGACATTGGTACTTCACCTAAACTAATTCAACATAGAACTACCTCCATGAAACTGAACCACCCAATCTCATAAGGCTGACAGAAAATTAGCTAGTCAGACCAAATCCCACAGCAATTAAAACCCTGCCATTCAACTACTCAATATTTGTAAGGTTCGTATTATCTAAACCGTTTGTACCAAATTGATCAGCTCTTATCCTAAGTAGGATGTTTTACTCAATAAAAAATAATCTTTAATAAAATACTCAATATGAAAATTAACCAACCATGATGCCGGTCAAGTAATAAAAATTAATTTAGAGTTAACCTTCAGTTTTATTCACCAAAAAAACTGCTGTTGTATTTTTCACCCACACCAAGTTTCCACTCTGTAAAAAACAACTTATCACTCCAAAAGCACCAATACCTAAAGCACAAGAAATACAGTAAGGATGTATTAAATGGCGTTACAGAAGTCCCCCGGACAAAAAAGAAAATCAATGGTACGTACAGTATGTATTTTAGTTTTCCTTATTCTGACTTACTTTCTGTCAAACTATTACTCTCGTGCCAACAATGAATCATTAAGTTGGATCGAAAATCATCAAGCTCTAGATGCTGAAGTAGTAGCGTTAAGAGAGGAGGAAGAAGAGTACCGGGGCCGCAAAGGTAAAAAGCGCTATCGTACAAATTACTATATTGACTACCAGTTTAACTATGAAGATGAGGACTTTGAATCCTCCGCAGAGGTTTCAAAAGGAATTTATAGTCAATATGAACAAGGTCAACCCATCAAAGTATGGTTTCCAGAGGGCGACATCTACGGGCATGTATTAGCGCAAAATGCTCAAAGAGATGTCGAAAATAACACACCTGTAGGAAACCTGATTCAAGCAGCACCTATCACTATAGGTATCTGCCTCGTCTTATATTGGATTTTAAGCTTCTTGTTTGTAAGGGAGTCAAAAAAAGCACTACCCGAGGGCTTTTATACTGAGACGTCCTGGCTTGATATCGATGATAACTACCTCGTCGCCTTAGAAGGAGATGAACTCGTCTATTTTGATATCCCGAAAGAACAGGCTTCAACTGCTCAATCCGCCTATCAAGCGGGGAAATCCCCTGAAGAAATATATCATTTGTGTAAACCTGATACCGCAGCACGAATCCCTCTCAATGAAATAAGTTCACTTAGCAGTGACCATAATTCAGATGTAATAACTATCAAGCACGGGGATAAGACCCATTCTGTTGAGTTCTTAAATCAAACAGTAAAAGCGCACGCATTAGAACGTATCGAGAAACAACTACCTGAGACAATGGATTATCAGTATATTCAGCGGTCTCGTTTGCAAGCCACTCTACCGTCACTTGTGATAGCAATACTGTTAATAGGCCTTATCTACTGGCTTGACTCATTTATTTTCCGTGCGATAGTTGGTTTTATTGGGCTAACCTCTGTGGCCCCGAACCTTTTGTCCAAATTAATTAGTCCGACAGAGACACGCCTCTGGGAGAAAGTCGAAGAAACCTCTGTAGAGCACGCATAGTGCAGAAGATGGCCAGCTTCGGCTGGCCGCTTTAATAGAGCTATCTGTTGCTCATAATCAAGCTCAGCTATACTGTCCCCAGAATAAACATAACGTCAGTCTGAAGACCCATTGGGATAGCAGAGATTATGAACTTCTCTTCATTAGCTTTTGCCATGCTCACCACAGCTACTACTCCTAATAGTTGTACAGATGGTATCGCTTTACTCCGTGGAGTAACAGCCATTACCGCTGAATACCCTTGGCTGAGTGCAGATAAAAAAGATTATATAGTCCGAGACTATCCACGAATGTATCTCGTGCTACCTAAAATACCAGGGGAGCAAACAGTCGGTAATGAACAGCCTAATGCTGCGGTGGATAAAGAAAGCTGCCAGGTTATTAATGTGTTTCTTTCGAGCTGATCTTATTTAGTATCTCAAAGCTCCCTACGGCTTAGTTCCGGGAGCTCTCCTCCTATCTACTACTACCCTTGCTCGGCATAAGTCAGTGTATTGTTATTTTCGTTACACTCATCGACGAGATTGGTAAAGTCAGCAGTTACCTCTAAAACCGCATCCGGATCAAAAACCCAGTAACCCAAAGTAAATACAATACTTACAGTGCCACCTGCTGGAATTGCAGGCGTAGCCTGTACATCGTTGGCTAGTGTATCAATATCTAAAAGGCGAGCCTGGCTGATTGGCGCTGCCAGAGCACCTATATTAGTGATATCGACCACGATAATGGATTGCCCGGTTCCAGGATTCCAGATCGGATCATAGATTTGGCTCACTATCAAGTCAGGTTTATTACATACACACAGACACATATAGTGATCATCTTCTTTGACACCATAAGGGGTTCCGACATAGCAAACCGGCTTATCGTCAAACTGATTGCCATAGAGCCAGTGAGATGATGGGTCATTGACAGGTTTCTCGATTATTTCAGGGTCGCGAGTTACCTTACAAACACTGGTAGATTCAAAATCATCTATCAAGTCAGTAGCAACCTCTGACTCAGGCACCCCTCCAACCCAAATTGCGCAAGTCCGACGACATGTCAGTGGGCCCTGCCCCTGCCAATAATTTGGAAACCAACCCGCTTCATAGTTTTGCATACTTAAATCTTGAATTGGATCTGCATAACTGGCAACCGTGAAGAAATAAGTAGTAACTACAATGAATATACGCAAAATAAATTTAGACATAACTCCCTCCTTTGAATTAAAAATACATATTGAATTTACCCAATATAGTGCACCTGCACATTTAAAACAGAATTTATGGGCAGGGCGATTGTAAGCAGACTTTACAGCAGATCTATTAAGATTGATAAAATTATGGCGGGCATTTTACTAGCGTGTAAAAAATTCAATAACAAATCAAATAATACCAATCTATAAATTTCTAAAAACAATTAGAGCTACTAAAATAACCTTCCAAAGGTTATTAACGTCAGAAGGTTAAAAGTAGCTAAAATAATTCACAAGTGGAATAACCAACCACCTATAATTCTCCCAGGCTATAAAATACAGCCATCATCCTACCGAACAGAGTCAGAAGCAGGTAAAGCTAGAATCCCTGGAGATAGCAATAAGGCCTGCAGAGCTCTCCATATACGTGAATCGCAGGCCACAAGGGCACCCAACTATCGCTACAGTTCAGCCAAGCTCCAAACTATGGTGAGTGCTACGCTAATAGATAACAAACATAAGTAGGCCATACCAACAAATGAATATTTACAAAGCGTCATGAACCAACCCTGCTGATATATTCGCTTCTGCATCCAAAATAAATATATCAGCACCCAAATAGACAGTGACACCAAAGCATTCTCATAAAGAGAAGACATTATTGAGTGACTGATTAACTTGCTGCTTATCATGTATAAGATATTGGCAATCAGGATACTTAAAAATATAAATGCATGACTGTGCAAAGCTACAATAAAATGCTCCATATAGAGCCTGCGCTTAAAAATATATAGCACCCACAACATTAAAGCGAATATAGGCAGCATTATTATTAGTGCATAGGGGAGTACTTTAAGAAAGGCCTTCTTTAAACGGTTTGGATCCTCAGTTACCTGCTTGATATTTTGATTAGCACTTTGAACCTTACCATCAATCCAATCTTGAAAAGGCTTCGGCAGCCCCTCAATATCCACCCTAATAAATCTGCTCTTTTTATCATCGGCAATGGTATTTCCTTCAGGTTGAATTTCAGGTGCCAAACCCTCTCTGGAGGCTATTTGCGGATCGCGATAACCTCTTTCAAACTCATTCTCGATGGCCTCTTTAAGCCCCTTTTCAGTTTCCTCTTTGGCTTTAATCAAACTGGCATCAATGTCATTAAGTTCAGCTAGTAAACCTTTCCGCTGAATCTCTTCAGCTCGTACTAATTCAGTCTCATGTGAAGAGGGGGCGATTCCCAATATCTCTGACCGGGAGCTTTCATGAGGTATATCAACGTCAGCAAGGGTAATATCCCAGTCTCCACTCAAACGAGTTACAAAAAGACTGGTGATACAGAGAAAAATAAATAGCCGTACAGGGCTTACATATCGAACACGACGACCAGAAAAATACTCTGTTGTTAAAAATCCTGGTCGGAAGAATAACGCAGGTATGGTTTTCCATGTTCTGGAGTCAAACGCCAACAAGGTATCTAAGAAATCACCGATTACAGATGAAAAATGCCGCACCATACCTTTAACGGGTTGACCACAAGCATAACAATGGGGACCTAACAACTGCGTACAGCAGTTTGCGCACTTATTATCTTCATTACAAACACTTGCTATTGATGTCGTACTACTCAAGACCTACTTCCTTCGATATTCCCTTTAACTACTTACCACAAGCAATCCGAAAGTCCAATTTTCTGAACTGAATTACGGATATAAAAATTTGCAATACAATATTCTGAATATAGACGGTGCTGCGAACGAACTCTTTAGCTTGAATAACTTAAAATCTAAACAGCACAGTTTCACCAACACCAACCATTAAACGCTTATACGTTTAATGGTTGGAATCCTATTAGGATATATCCTTATAACTCTGCCAAACTCCAAAATACAGTAAGAGCCGCACCAACAGATAATAAAACTAGATAGGCTAAACCCAAAAAAGAATACTTAAACAGGGTCATGATCCAACCCTGCTGATATACACGCTTTTGCATCCAAAAAAGATATATAGGAACCCAAAGAATTAATAGTGCCATCAAGCTGTTAAAAGATGAGGATATAAATGCGTACCCTTCCAGTTGACTACTTATACTATAAAACAGGTTGCCAATCAGAATACTCAGGCAGATAAAAGCCTGGCTGTGTAACGCTACAATCAGGTGCTCCATATAAAGTCTGCGTTTAAAGACGTAAAGCACCCACAGCATCATGGCAAATATTGGCAGTATGACTATAAGAGTTGACGGAAGAGCTCCCAAGAATGCTTTTTTGAAACGATTTGGATCATCGGTCACCCTTTCTACATTTTTATGGGCGCTCTCTACTTTACGGTTAACCCAATCTTCTAATGGTTTGGGAAGCCAATCAACTTGAAGAAACTCTCTATCTAACTCCCTAATAGTCTCATTCAATCCTGAGGCCAGTTCCTCTTTAGAAAGGTTTTCCGATCCATTCTGGCCTCCATCAATTTCACTTAAATCTTCATTGAGTTTATGCAAATCACCAGTAAGCTTCTCTTGTCCGCTAATCAGATTTTTCTCAACATCTTCCAAAACAGCGACAGCATAACTATTGTTAACGTGCTTTTCTTTGCCTTTTCGAATATCTTCGATGGCGTCGTTATAACCTTGGCTCGCTTTTTCAACATCGACTGACTCAACGTCTACATTTCCAAAATTAATAGCCCAATCACTGTTTATCTGGGTTACAAAGAAGCTGGTGATACATAGAAAGATAAACAAGCGTACAGGGCTGACATAACGCACCCGTCGACCAGAGAAATACTCAGCGGTTAAAAATCCAGGTCTAAAAAACAGAGAGGGTATTGTTTTCCATGTGCGGGAATCAAAAGCAAGCAGGGTATCAAAAAAGTCTCCAATGACTGAGGAGAAATGACGAACCATGCCTTTAACCGGCTGACCACAAGCATAGCAATGGGGCCCCAATAGCTCTGCATGACAATTGGCACAATGGTTTGGATTATAATCCGAATTATTTGTAGAGGTTGCAGTGCTCATTACCGCTCACCGAATCACTGATTATCTTATTCACCTGGCAAAAGCTTCCAGGCCCAAGTATCTGCTAACGAACCAGAACCGAAATACCTCAATTAGCAGAACTCTACTAATATCCCGAATATCAGCTGGAGTACAATTTTTTTATGACTTATAGGTATTAAGAGAGAGGTAAAAGAAACGCGCCGACTATTAGGCGCGTTTCGAAGGGAATTTGGCATAAATTGCCGGTTGCTAATTATCCAAAAGGAAGCGTGCAATTGTACGCAGGCCGTGCCCTTTAGCACCTGGCGCCCACTGATCATTGCCACTGGGCTGGTAAGAGCCTGAAAGGTCCATATGCACCCAATTGCGACCTTCATCCCGTACAAAGCGAGCCAGGAAGGAGGCTGCCGTAGATGCACCAGGACTTCCCTCAATACCAACATTGGCGATATCGGCAAAGTTGGACGGGGTTTGCTCGAGGTGGAAACGCTCTAAAGGAAGCCTCCACGCCTTTTCATTTTCCTCAGAAGCTGCAGACAATACCTTTTGGGCTGCTTCATCTTCAAAACTAAAGACAGAGTTGAAATCCCGACCTACAGCCATCTTTGCTGCACCGGTCAGAGTAGCGGCATCCAATAACCAGCGAGGATCTTCTTCCGAAGCTGCAATTAAACCATCGGCCAGCACCAGACGCCCTTCAGCATCGGTATTCAGTATTTCTACACTCACTCCGTTTTTATATTTAATAATATCGCCCAATTTAAAGGCATGACCGGAGATCAGATTTTCTGCGCAGCAGAGATAGAGTTTGACCCGCTTGTTGAGACCTCTGGCTATTGCAAGAGCCAAGCCTCCAGTTACCATGGCCGCGCCACCCATATCGGATTTCATTGTGGCCATGTTGTTGGACGGCTTAATGCTGTAGCCGCCGGAGTCAAAAGTAATTCCTTTACCCACCAAACACATATCAACCGGCGCCTGGTCATCACCCGTCGGGTTGAAGTCCACTTGTAACATCACCGGCTCACGTACACTACCACGCCCAACGTTGTGGATACCGACAAACCCTTCACGCAGCAGGTCATCCCCGGCAACTATACGGTAAGTTACCGCACTGGGAGCCAGCTTTTGCAGCATTTCTGCAGCGCTCTCCGCCAATACACGCGGAGACACATCATCAGGAGTACCATTAGTAATTTCACGAACCCAGCGACTGGCATTTTCACGGGCGGCGAGTTCTTTTAACTCGGCGCTGTCATCAGTCCCCCAGTCAATTTTGTTGGATTTACGCGGGTTAAAAAAACCTGCCCAAAATGCCCAGCGGCTTTCAATGCTCCAGCTTTCTCCTTTGAGGACAACATCGTTGACCCCCATACCATCGAGCTTTCGGGCAGCTCGCTGCGCTGCAACCAACACAGCGCCTTTCGCAGCGCTAATATGAATATTGGCAGCGCTACCATCAAAGCTCAGCAGAGCTGATTCTCCCCAGGGTTCCGGCGCAAAGCCCTCAACCAAATGAATATGCATAGCCTTTGTCATACAACACCTATTTTGAAACTTGTGTACCAATTTTATCGGTATTTCTCCTGCATTCTAACAGGACATTAAAAATACTTGATGATTGCACCGCCACCGAGTCGACAGATAAACTGTGAACCAAGACAAAATAACTATTAAGTAGAGAAATTCGTTAGGGAAGAATAAATGGCTGATTCCTGCCACTATCACACTAGCAAGACTGCATCCTGGCAGTGCCAGCCCTGCAACCGTCAGTTCTGTGGCGAGTGTATTCCGGGTTCGAGTACCAATTACCATGGGCAGGGTCCCGAATGCCCGCTCTGCCGCGATAGCCTGGAATATATTGGAGCCAGTAACAACGCCAAGCCTTTTTGGCAAATGGGGCTATTTTACTTTCTCTATGCTTTTAAGCCTGGCCCTCTAACAATCATGGCTGTTGCAGCAGCGGGCAGTATGGCAATAACGTCAATGGGTCTTCTGGCTCTTGTCGCTTTGGTAGCCATTGTAGCTGTTGTATCCCGCTACAATCTCTTGGTCATCGAAAGACTCGCAGGAGGCCAACTGGAAGCCCCTCCACTGGCAGATGCACTTGATGGCAATGGTGCAATGTTATTTCTGAAAGTCATTGGAATGACATTGATCGCCGGTTTCGTTGGCTACAAGCTTGTACAATTTACTGGAAGCCTCAATGTCATAATGATTTATGCAGCCGCCCTGTCATTTTTAGCGCCGGCTGCAATGATTGCCTTAGCGCTTACCCATAGTTTGAGGTCCGCAATCAACCCTCTCAAATTATTGGAATTTACCCTAATCATTGGCTGGCCCTATTGGTTGCTGTTAATTATTACCAATATCATTTCTTTCGCACCCAATATACTAATGGCCGTGGTCAGCGATAAACTGCCGGCTTGGGCAATTTTCCCGACCACAGCAGCCATTGTCTCTTACTTTTCCATCGTCTCAAGTGCTGTGATGGGGTATATCTGCTTAACTCGACAGCAAAAACTGGGAATAGCCTCAATACAAGAAGATGATGAAAATTACTTAGAGGAAAATGAATTCCTGTGTAAGCGCGCTCGGGCTGAAGCGCAAATATTTTTACGCGAAGGGGACTTCAAGGGCGCTCGCCAGGCTTTGGTTGAAGGGTTGCGCCGCTTCCCTAACGACGAAACTCTTAATGAGCGCTACTACCGCCTTTTACTTGCTACTGACGATAAAAAAGCCCTTCAGGAGCTGGGGCCACATCTATTAGAAAAATTTGTACAGATAAATCGCCCACATAAGGCAGCTGAACTGTATTTGGCCACAGAGCCCAGCCCGCCTGTGGCTAAGCCCGAGATACGCCATGCACTTGCCAAAGTGCTATACCAACAGCATAAGTACCAATTGGCAGCACAGCTGCTCAATAATTTACATAAAGAGGCCTATCCACAACTCGATGCTGCCTATCTGTTATTGGCACAAGTATATATGGATGGATTGGGTAGAGAAGACTTGGCAAAAAAACTACTGCACTTTGTCCGACAGAAATTTCCAGAGAGTGCTTTGCGTTCTGAAATCGATACCCTGTGGAAAGTACTTAACAGCACTGCCGAAATTCACTAAATAGCAAAATATGGGCAGCCATCTATGGTGGCTACCCTAAACCTAGCCCGATATTCACTACCAATGCTTTAGCGCCCGATTCCATAGATACAAACCTCGCGCAAAAACGTTGTAACCTTTATTCAAAAACCACCTAATGCCGGGTAGCTTCGACACCCTGGCCTTCCATTGCTCCTTGGGAGAGTTCTCCCAAATTGTAATAAAAGCTTCATAGCCTACTTTCAGATTTCCATCCGCATCCAATACATGCAACCGCTCACGGACAAACTCTAAATCTGTATTCAGTTCCTTCGCTTTATCTTCATCAATATGAACATCCTCCCAATCCACTTGGCAGGAGACGGACTTTTTCTTTTGTGCTGAAATTCCTGCGTTACAGACTGGACAAGCAGAATTATAAAAAACCCGAATCTTTTCAGGCATAAGCTAAAAATCCATTCTTTTTCTACCAGCGAAAACTACTTAGGGTGGTCAATATTATCGCGGTTCACCAACTCCCAGGGTAAACCATTATTTCGGTAGATCCGCTGATTTTTTTCTGGGTAGTCGGCAACATCATGTTGTAGTCGCTGGCCTACAACTATGCAACGCAAGGTCACTTCTCCCACATTGCGCATCACATGAGCTGGGCCACCAGCGGGGTAGCCAATAAAATCCCCTGCAGAAACCTGGTGGTGATCGTCACCAATACGCACATCGGCCCTACCCTCCAGGACATAAACACATTCGTCTTCAAAATAGTGACAATGGAATTCTGTGGATTCATAACCTGGCTCGATTTCGATCATATGGAAACCAAAGCCGGATATGCCGATAAGATCACCCAGGGACTTGTTTTTACGCACCGCATTGGCATTGAGGAAATGTACCTTGCGCTCCCCCTCCATCCCTGCAATTTCGGTCCCGGTCAAAATATAGCGACTCACTCTGCCCCCAATACATTACTTAATTATTTATAAGACATACCGAATTATGTTCTTCAACTTGAGGCAGCCATATCTTGGGTCATCTCTTTCACCTCGCGCGCGCGGCCTTCCTCACCCAAGCGACGATAGTAATTGACCAGAACCATTCCCAGCTTGGGAATCAAGGGGTGATTCACTCGCTGCTGTTTCAAGTGGCGCAGTAATTCCTCTAGCCATGGCCAGTCCTTTTCTTCCGCTGCACGCCGTGCCATCAGTAAGTTTGCCTTTCCGGTGAGCGCCTTTGGACTTTTTGTTGCCGCCAAGTAGCGGCGATAGCCACTTGCCAGGGTATGGCCATCGATCTCCAGATTTCCTGCCTGGGCAAATAAAGCGAGATTGGCCCGGTGGTAACCTTCACTCTCTGGCGCCGCTGAGGTCAGTTCTATATAGCGCTCAATCAGTGTTAAAGCCTGTGGATATTGCCGCACCGCTGAGGCTGCCGCTTCAGTGGCTTCCAGGATTTTTCCCTCTTCCAAAAAACGATCAATCCGCGCCAGGGCTACTCTTTGGGGGGACGGGGCCTCCTCTTCCTCCGGCATAGGTTCCACCATCGGGCGCCAGTACAACACCGCCAAAGTCAGGGCAAAACCCGCAAGTAAACCACCAGTATGAGCCCAGTAGGCAATGCTGGCATCTCCATACAAATAACCGAAAATCTCCTTACCCAACCACAGCGGTAACACCAGCAGCGCCGGTGCACTGAATTCGCCAAACATAAAACCAATGGTGTAAAAGAAACGTAGCCGGCGCACACCGTAAACCGCGACGAACATGCCCATAATTGCCGAGACCGCACCGGAGGCACCCACCATCGGTACATGGCTGCCGGATTCCACCAGCACATGCAGACCTGCTGCCGCCAATCCTCCCACCAGGTAGAGCCCTATAAACCACGCCCCACCCAGGGCTAGTTCAACAGACAAGCCAAACAACAGCAGAAACACCATATTGCCGATAAGGTGATCCCAGCTTCCGTGTAGAAACATATGGCCAAAGGCCCCAGCAATACTCGGGTCTGCCGGTATCAGCCCCAGTGCGTTGCTACTGACCCTATCCCGCAGTTGGGCAAACTCCTGCCTCTGTCGTAACCACTCGGTCTCACCCTCTGCTTCGAGCTTCGGCAACAGCCAGTGGTGGAATTCAGGGTTACCGAGGGATTCCCGGTAAAAAAACTCTTCCCCTTCCACACCCATCTGCGCTCTCCACTCTGGGTGCATTTCATTGACATACACAAGAAAGCGTTGCTCTTCGAGGTCCGGTAAGTCACTCTCAAAATAGTAATCTTCAGCTTCCTGCCAGCGAGCTTCATCCCCCCTTGATAGAAAACAAACATCAGCAAGTTAAGGGCAATCAACGCAAAACACATTAATGGCGGCCGGCGCCAGTCGGGTTTGTTTTGGATGGGGATGATCAGCACGGGCTTCCCTTATTGTGATTACATCAGCGCCCTGTGAGAAAACGCAGTAACACCGGTAAATGAACTTGCACCGACACAAAGGCCAGTGGGCTGAAAATACTATGAAATCCCGGAGGTGTCATGCCAGCCGGACCTCACTTACTTCCTGGTGGCACGGCCAATGATCGCCGGAACATCCCAACTGCGCAGATGCAGATCTCTCTGAGGGAAAGGTACCTCAATACCCTTATCGCGAAATTCCCGCAACAACTCCAAGTTGTACAGGGCATAGGAGTCTCCCAGGGAAGTCACCATATTGCTGTTGACCCACACCACCAACTTGAAGTCGAGGGCATTATCCCCGAACCCCATCAGCCACACCTCGGTTTTTCGCTTCCAGTCGGTATGGGTGATATTGACTCGAGCGGCAGCTTCCAGGGCAGCTTCCCGCACCAAATCTGGGTCCGAGGCATAAGACACACCAAAGGGTACGTGAATACGGCGCACAGGATCATCCAGTGTGTGGTTAATAACCCGGCCCGCAACAAACTCAGTGTTGGGCACCAAGATATCCACATTGTCCCGCGTGGTAATACGGGTTGAGCGCACGCTGATATCGCGGATACGGCCAAATACGCCCGACTCCAGCTCCACCAGATCACCCACTTTGAGAGGGCGCTCAAACAGCAAAATCAAACCGGAGATAAAATTCGAGAAGATCGCCTGTAGCCCAAAGCCAATACCTACCGACAGGGCTCCAGCGACCAGGGCCAACTTGGAGGTATCCAGGCCCAACATGCTGAGCACCACAATCAGGGCCGCGGAAATAAAGATGTAGTGCAACACCCGCCCAAGATTGTACATGGAGGATTCACTGGCATGCTCCCTGCGCACAAGCCGGCGCAGGAAGGCCTGGGTGAGTCCAGACAATAGCCAAGCCCCCACCAAGACCACAATCATCTTGGCGATCAAACGCAGGGTTATTGGGTTCTGAGCAACGGTAAATAGCTGATAATCCGCCAACTTACGCCAGCGGTTATAAGCTTGTCTTGCGCCCAGTGCGACTCGTTCGCGCACTGTTGCCCACCAACCCTGGCGCTCCTTGTAAACCTCCAGCTGGGCCTTTTCATAGCGCTGAATATCCTGTTCGAGGTCATTGGCGCGGGCCAAACCACTGCCAATACGCTCAAAGTAAGACCACCAGCGACTTAGGTCTTCATTCTCTTCATCTTCACGCCAGGCCACCACCTGGCGCTGGCGCACCGCCAGCTCCCGCGACGCACTTTCAATCACAGAGTTGGCGTTTTCCAATAAATCCCGACTGATAATCAGCGGGCGCTCTTCGCCCTCTTCATTCAAGACCTCATTGATGGATTGCAGCAACTCACTTTTGCGTTTTTCCAGCTGCTCCTCCAGCAAGTCCACTTCAAGCTGCATCAGGGTAAGGTCTTTCTGCATATTGATGGTGGGGTCAGTGGAGGGTTCTGTAGTGCTTTGAATACTGGTGCGGGTCGCAGAAATACGTTCGATTTTCTTTTCGTTCGCGGCAATATCCTTATCTATTTCCTCTGCATCTTTACTGGAGTAGACGAGGGTATCCAGAAGTCTCCGCAATTTAATTTCTGCGCTGTTAATCTTTTCCCGCCAGGTTCCCAGGAAAGTATTAACGGTACTCAGCTGCTCAATAATATTCAGGTGATTTATTTGAGCTAAAAGTAGGGCCTGCGCCGCCTCATCCTCCTCTCGTCCACTGGAATCCCGCAGCACAATCACTTGTTTACGCAGTAAAGATAGAGACTGGGACTGGGTTGATTTAAGTTGGCGAGCCTCCAGTTCTACGCCTTTCAACCTACGTCGGCCACGGCTGATGGCAGAATCAGCCTTGGCCCAGTTCAATACCGTTGGGTTTTCTGGAAAATCCACATCCGGCATTAAAGGGACTTTCAGGTACTCCTCTCGTTTTTTCCAGGTAATTGCGATCCCTTGTAAACTTTGGCTAATCTTTTCTGCGCCTTCCTGTAAGGCCTCATCCTCCGGCAAATCCTTTTCCCACTCCTCCCAGCTCTTTGTGACCAAGCTAAGCCATTCTCGTCGCTCTTCGGGAGAAGCACTGGTCCATCCAGTCCACCAATCGGCAGAGGGGTCAGCAAAATCTGGAACCTCCGGCTTAAACTCCTTGGGTTTACTACCGGGAAGCTGGGCGACACTGGAAACAGAGAGACAGGCGACACTAAAGAAAAGGAGAAATGAAAGGGCGAGGTGAAGAAAAGAAAATTCTTTGCCGGCACTACAACGAGGGATGAAAAGGCTGGCACCCGGCATAAAATACTTCTATCCGTGAAAAAATCCGGCACTAATAAAATAGGCGCCTACTGGGCCATATTGTTCAGTGTAGCCCAGGGACTTCCCTGCCCCATGCATTTACCTGAAGCGCCGACTTTGACGCAAACATTTTCTGTATACCCTGCGATATTCACGCATAGCCCGCCTAGTTGTTTTACCAGGCTCACCCGTACTGCGCAGCAAATTTGCCGCCCGGGCTTCACAGTAAATATCCCAATCCTTACGATCGACTCGTTTACCCTCTGAGCGGTGCCGCAAATGGCGGGGCGGATACGCTCGGGGGTATATTTTCTTTTTCGGAGCTAGGGGATTGCGATTAACATGCTGCCAATTGGGAGGGGGCGTGACCACCACGTATTGATTGTCCCTGGGGTCTAATAAAAAAAGGTACCATTACCCGCAAGCATATAATGCTTGTTACCCAAGGTAATGGGGGTTCCAAAAGGTACTCGGGAGACCCGAGCTCCCAGAGGCGGCTCAATCCGGGTATAGGCGTCGGGGCCTTTGCGGTAGAAATAACCATTTTTATAAAAAACTGTCTGGTTATTCACTTCGATAGGCTCAGCTCCGGGAGGCAGGTGGTCCGATCGAACCTGAGACTCCGAAACAGAACAGAAGAATACAAGAAATAGGGTAAGCAGGGATCGCATGGCTAAAGTCATCAGCAAATTGCAATCCGCTAAGGGTATTGTGCGAGTTTGGCAATCCCAAGCTTATCAACTTAACCTATCAACACAGCGATATGTGACTTCACGAAATTTTGGTCGGGTTGGAAATTAACCGCTCCCCGCCTGTAATGGCTCTTTATCTCGCACCACTTCCGACAGCACTTTAACTTCCTGTCCAGGCTGCAAGCGCTCAGCACCACGCACTATCACACGATCGCCCTTGGTGAGATCACCGCTTACCGACACCCATTCACCATCGCCACTACCGATACGCACAGATAATCGCTCTGCCTTATCCCCCTCGCCCACTCGATATACGAAGGTATCGCCATTTCTTAAAACCAAGGCATCCCTTGGCACAGACATGGTGGCCTGCGCCTGCGCAATGGGCACAGAGACCTGTACCGGCATACCGACAATCCAGTCCCACTGCTCCGGCGCACTCTGTGGCAAAGTTACCATCAGCTTAACTCGCCGGGAGCGATCGCTGGCCACAGGCACAAATTGACGTACCCGTCCGCTAAATAATTGATCATCCACCCGAGCCTCTCCCGGCAGAGAGACAGAATCACTGCGCAGCGCCACTGTGTCACCGATGCGAATCAGCGGCAGGGCCGTCAGGGGAATATCCGCCTCCACTTCCATCTGTGACATATCCAGGGCTCGCAGTAATTCCGAACCTGTGCGCACATATTCTCCCGCCTGTAATTCGCGGCTCACCACTAAAGTATCAAAGGGTGCATCAATGGCTGTTTTAGATAATTCATAGGCCCGTCGGTCGCGCTCAATTTGAGCCGCAATCAGGTCCTGAGCCATTGCCTCGCGCTCAGCCTGCTGCTCTTCCAGTGCAGCTCGGGAGGTACTATTGGTTTCCGCCAACTTACTCAGTCGATTTAACTGAGCATCCATATAGGTCAACCGCGCACGCAATTGTGCAATACGGCTGTCACTATTGCGCAGCTGTAATCGCCAATGAGTACTGTCCAACTCGGCTAGGCGCTCACCCTTTTTAATAAAGCTGCCGGGTTCAGCGACAAATTCCAACACACCATCCAGTTCAGAAGAAACCAGGATATCTCGTCGGCTCACCACCTCACCTGCAGACCACTGGCTCGGAGCAATTTCCCGAACTTGGGCCCGATCCACCAATACCGCAATAGGATCGCCCTGCGCCCAAACGCCATTGGCACCCAGAGATAAAACGATACCTGCGAGCAATTTCTTCATTGTGAACTCCTCAGGGCAAACCTTTCGCGCATAGCCGTAAATTTGGGTAGTGGCAGGCTGCCGGTTTGCAGTAATGCCGGCAATAAAACCAGGGTAAAGAGCGTGCTCACTGCCATGCCGCCCACGATCACTGCGGCCAGGCCGCGGTAAATAACACTGCCCTCACCGGGAGCAACCAACAGTGGCAACATGCCAAATACACTGGTCAGGGTACTCATAAAAATAGGGCGCAAACGCAGGCGCAAGGCCTGCTCTACAGCGTCCACCCGAGTACTACCCCCCATTTCTGCCGCTCGCGTCTGGTGTACCAGCAAAATAGCATTATTCACCACCAGGCCTAGCAGTATCACAAAGCCAATCATGGTGAGCAGATCCAGTGGTTGGAAATCGATCAAGTTTAAAATTTGTAGCGCCAACACGCCGCCCACTGTCGCCAGGGGCACGGTGAGCAGTACCAGAGAGGCATCCCGCAAGGAGCGGAACAGTGCGCTCATCAGCAGGAATAAAATTAGCAGCGCTAACAGGAAATTCTTGGAAAGCGAGGCCAACGCCTTATCCAGGTCACTGGCATTTCCTCCCACCAAAATACTCCCGTCAGCGGGCAGAGCTTCGCGAATCTTCGGCAATACATCCGCCTCCAGCTGTGCGCGCACCTCTTCGAGGGACACATCTTCCGGCGGTACTATATTCAGTGTAATAGTGCGCCGACCATCGACCCGGCGCAAACTGCCCGGCCCCACAGTCCGCTCCACACTGGCCAGTTGACTGAGCGGCACCACTTCCCCACGGGGCGTTACCAGCGGCGTATTTTGCAATTGCTCCGGGGTACTCCAGGGCTGCGCTTTAAAAATAATATCCAGGCGCTTTTCACCGTCAAAATACTCGCCGACATAGAGACCATTGCCCAGCGTTCGAACCAGTCCGCCCATATCCTGGCGATTCCAGCCCTGCTCCAACATTGCGCGATCATTGGGGCGCACTGTCAATTCAGGTTCTGATAAAGATAAGCCCGGGTTGGTCTGCACCGGCGTTCCCGGCATCACCTCTTCAACAACCTCTACCCCAAGGGCAGCCGCACGCATCAATGCTTCGGCATCACGGGATTGCAGATGTAAAGCAATGTTGCGGTCACCACCGAATTGGCCAAACAGATTACCCCGCGCAGCAAATCCCTGGAAATCAGGAATATCCACCAGGATTTCTTCCCGCAGGATTCTCTCCATCTCCTTGGCTTGATCCATATCCTTGACCCGCACTCCCATAGTGCCGCCATTGGGCCAGGTGATCACGTAGTAGTTCTTCAGGGCTGGTTCGCGCTCACCACTCATGTAGGGTGCC
Organism: Microbulbifer sp. VAAF005; assembly: GCF_030012985.1. NCBI lineage: Bacteria > Pseudomonadati > Pseudomonadota > Gammaproteobacteria > Cellvibrionales > Microbulbiferaceae > Microbulbifer > Microbulbifer sp. VAAF005. The sequence goes on from NZ_CP120233.1 coordinate 2,643,201, forward strand.
ATGCGCTTATCCAACTCGTTGACGATTTCTGTTTCTAAAGTTTTGGTATTAGTGGATGCGGGGAAATTCATCCACACATCGACTGCATCCCTTTTTACCGGCGGTAAATAATCCAGGTTTGGTAAGAATAAATAAGTCGCAACCATGGGCATTAATAAAAGCCCCCCGATCACCTGCCAACGGCGAGTCCTGGTACTCGTCAAAGCCATTACCCGCGCAGTTATTTTTTCCCACACTCGGGAGAGACGGTCTTCAGTAGAGATAGAGGGTAGCCACAGACGCGCAGCCAGGGGAACCACAGCCACCGCAACCAACAGGGAAAACACCACAGCCACGGCAATAGTCAGGGCCAGGTCACCGAAGACCTGCCCTTCGACACTGTTAAGGAAAAATACCGGTAGGAATATCGCAACGGTTGTCGCAGTACTGGCCAACAGTGCACCCCACACCTGGCCCGCACCCTGCTCCGCAGCCTCCTCTGCCCCCCGACCTTTTTCTCTCAGGCGCACAATATTTTCCAACACTACGATCGCAGCATCGAGCACCATACCGGTAGCAAAGGCCAGTCCCGCCAGAGAAATTACATTCACGCTGCGGCCTGCGGCCGACAGCACCACAAAGGTCGAAAGTAATGAAATTGGAATCGCTGCGGCAACGATCAAAGTCGCACGCATGCGTCGCATAAACCACCAGAGCACTCCGACAGCTAATACGATACCCAAAATCATATTACCGCCGAGCAAGTTTAAAGCCCGATAAACAAATACCGATGCATCAAATGATTGCACCAGCACAAGCTGCTCAGCTTTTAATTTAGTTTCATTCAGCTCAGCGACTTTTTGCTTAACCCGCTCCAAAGTAGCCAGCATATTGGCATTGTTGGTACGGTTAATACGGAGAGAAACTGCCGGATTGCCATTTTGCGTGGTGACACCGCGGGATTCAGAAGGCCCCACCTTGACCTCGGCAATATCGCCCAAGCGCACCGGCTGTCCATTGCGCCACTCCAACACCAATTCAGATAAGTCTTTGGGCTCATACTCGCCGACAAAGCGCAGGGTATAGCGACGCCGCCCCACGTCGGTAAATCCGCCGGATACATCCCTGGCAGACGCCAGCTGCCGACTCACTGTAGGCAGCTCTACTCCCAGTTCAGCTGCTTTCCAGGGATCAAAAATAATCTGTAACTCTTCCTGTGCCGCACTCCCAGACTGGGCCTGGACACTGGCAACTCCGGGCACCGACTCCAACTCCGGGCGCAGTACATCTTCAATCAGGCCGGCGTAGTCATCCAGGTTATTCTGGTTATCAGGTAATTTTTGTAGAAAGAAATAGGTCAGTGCTGTGGCATCGCCACCCCAGCCACCCAGCATTACTCGCGGTGGCTCCGCATCCCTAGGCAGTGGCGGCAGGCTGCTCATACGGCTGATAACGTCAATTAGCACCTTATTCATATCGGTGCCCATGGCAAATTCCAGATTTGCCCAGGCGCCGCCGCGACCGGCGTTGACTTGCATCATTTCCAGACCGGTGAGGCCCTGTAATACGGATTCGATCGGCTCGACAATTTCCGCCTCCACCTCTTTCGGTGCGGCCGCTCTCCAGCCTGCCTGGATAGCGATACGAGGATTGTCGATATCGGGGAAAAGTTGAACCGGCAGCTGGCTGGCGAGGAAAGCTCCAAGCAGAACAGCCATAACCACTGCGACCCCCGCAGCAGCGGGATTTTTTAAAGCGGCGCGTGTTAATGCCATTACTTCAGCCCCAGTTTTTTATTGGGACTGAAGGCTAGCGGAATATGAATTCCTTACAAGGCAATTGCGACTAGTTGCCAGGAAAATTCGATCAGGCCATGAAGAGCCCGTTTATTCGCCGGAAAGAAAAAACAAATTCACAAAATGAAATCCATGTCTTTAGAGGCAGCGCTATAGCTGAAAAACCCAGCTGCTTTGCTGCCTCAACCGAGAGCCATAAAAAATTTATGAATCAGAGGAAGTGCTGGACTTTATTTTTATAGCTGCGGCTCATTTTTAAACACTCGCCGCTATCTAATACCAGATGGTATTCGCCATTAATATGGGCACGAATCTCCCTTACCCGACTTAAATTGACGATGGTTGACCTGTGTATACGCTGGAAAAGTTTCGGGTCCAACTGCTGCTCCAGCTCTTTCATGGTAATACGCATCACATGGGTCTCACCCCGAGCGTGCACACACATATAATCACCGGCAGCATCGATCCAGTCGATTTCACTGGAGGGCACCAAAGTTATTTTGCCCGCATCTTTCACTGCAATTTTGTCCGGATAGGCACTGCCGGCAAATTGCCCGCTAACCAGCTTCTGCTCCAGCACCTCAGGGGATTCCTTGGTCAGATCGGCAACAGCTTCGAGTAATTGCTCTCGTTGGTTAGCGATATCAGCGTTGGCTCTCTGCTCCCTGACCCGGGTAAGCGCCAACTCCAAGCGCTCTTCTTCGATGGGTTTTAGTACGTAGTCCACCGCATTGATTTCAAAAGCCTCTACCGCATACTGGTCGTAGGCCGTGACAAAAACGACATGAGGGAGAGAGTCCACCGGAATCAACTGGACCAGTTGCAAACCGTTTACGCCGGGCATCTGGATATCCACAAATGCTACATCGGGCTTCAGCTCCAGTATTTTCTCCAGCGCATCGCGACCGTTGCCGCTCTCTGCAACCACCTCGATATCAGCCATTTGCTCCAGGCGCAGCCGCAAGCCGCGACGAGCCAGGGGTTCATCATCGACAACGATCGCCCTCAGGGTCTCTACTCCACTCATCTTTTTATTCCTGTTCAAAGGGAATACGAATATTTACCGACAAGCCCCCTTCCGGGCGGTTGCGGAAACGCACTCTCTGGTCATCGCCATAAAGGGCCTTAAGGCGCTCACAGGTATTGCGAATACCCACTCCGTAGCCTTTGCCAATCAGGCGCAGCTCCTCTTCCGACATGCCGGGGCCGTTATCGCTGACCTCCAATAACAATTCGCCAGCGAAAACCCGTGACTTGATGCCAATCTCACCGCCCCACTCCAGTTGTGAAATCCCGTATTTGATCGCGTTTTCAACCAGCGGTTGCAACAGCAGGCTCGGCACCAGGGCCTGGGGGGACTCTCCTTGCAAATCCAAATTCACTCCTAAGCGATCGGCGAAGCGCACCTTCTCAATGTCCAGATACAACATCAGCGCCTCAACTTCCTTCGCCAAGGTGACCTTCTGCATAGGGTCATTATCCAGAGAGTGGCGCAAGAATTGGGACAGGCGCGTCACCATATTGTTGGCCGTACGCCCGTCATTATCGAGGATCAAAGTAGAAATTGCGTTGAGCGTATTAAACAGGAAGTGCGGATTTAACTGGTAGCGCAGCATTTTCAATTGAGCCTGGTGCGCCATTGATTCGGCCCGCAGCGCCTTCTCCTGCTGGGCCTGAGAGGAGCGGTAATATTTGATGCCGTAATAGAGCGCCGCCCAAGTCATCAGAATCAGAAATGAATAGGTGAACCAGTAGATAGCCAGGAGTGCCGGGTGCTCATCACCATCGTGACCATAAAGCCACAGGGAGCCGGCGAATTTTATTGCTGCCCAAATCACCGCCGCCATGACCACCAGCAGTAAAGAGCCTAGCAATCGCATTGCTGGAGGCTTGCTCCACAGGCGGTGAAAACCCAAGCGCATGCTCTCGCTGAGAACAACCCCCGCTGTAGTGGCAACTATGATGTAGCCAGAGTGAATCCAGTGATCATTCACCCAGAAAAAACTGCCTACAAAGGTCAACAGCGTATAGCCCCCCCAACCAGAAAGCTGCAAGGCCCAGTACTGTGAGCGACGACTGGCCAGCTTCTGTGAGAGCCACTGAAGTGTTTTGCTTCCCATAATCTCCCGCTTATTGGGTAAAAATCTATGCGCCGATTTGACACTAATCGGCAGCTTCATACTAAATGGCGTCGAAAGCCGGCGAAACACCAACCGGCGCAGCAAAGAGACAAACTGCCGCATGACCTACTGGTTATTTAAATCTGAACCCGATGAATACAGCCTCCAGGACCTCGCTGCCGAATCCGGCGGTTGCGGTCGCTGGGATGGTATCCGCAATTACCAGGCACGCAATTTTTTGCGCGATAAGGTGAAGGAAGGAGATGGCGTGCTGTTTTATCACAGTGCCTGTAAGGTGCCGGCAGTTGTGGGCACCGCTGAAGTGGTTCGCTCTGCCTACCCCGATCCGGCCCAGTTCGACCCGGAAAGCAAGTACTTTGACCCCAAGGCCAGCGAGGATAAACCGCGCTGGTACTGCGTGGATATTCGCTGGCGAAGTGAGTTCCAACGGCCGGTGCCCCTCGCAGAAATCAAGGGCATCCCCCAATTGGCTGAGATGGTGCTGGTAAAACAGGGGCGCCTGTCTATCCAGCCAGTTTCCGGTGACGAGTGGCAGCTACTCCAGCAATTGGGAAGCTCCACGCCGCGCTAAACGATACCTTTTGTCTGGGCGATATACAGGCTCAGCAACGATAGCAGGGTCAATAACGCTAACAAGCCGAGTAACAGTATCCAGGGGCGGAAAGGCTTGCGCTCGACACTGTTGATGCCGGACTGCAGGTATTTATCGACCTTGGCCTGGTCTTCATCGGAGAGTTTCTTTTCAGACGGATCTAACATGGGCACTTTCGCTCGTTATTTTTGTGCCCTGAGTTTAGGAGAAAGCTATCTACAGCTCCACAAAAAAGCCCCGCGATGCGGGGCTTTTTAACACTTTCTTTGGGAGCTGTTAGAACAACTCTTCCTCCAAGTCCATCAAGCTAGCGCTACCTGCATTGACACTGCCGGCCAATGCCTGGGTGCGTGGCAACAGGCGAGCGAAGTAGAAGCGCGCTGTCTTTATCTGGCCGTTGTAGAAGCTATCCGCTTCCGCTTTCGGCAGCGCCGCAGACACAATTTTCGCCCACATAAAGGCGTAAGCGACGTAGCCGAACAGATGCAGGTACTCTACAGAGGCAGCACCCGGTGCGTGGGGGTCTTGCTGAGTGGCGGCAACCATATTCTCAGTTGCTTCACGCAGGCGTTGCATCTCAGCGATGAGCGGCTGGATAAACTCGGCCATTTCCTCGCGATCAATCTGGGCATCGATAAAGCCCTGTACATCTGCAGCAAACAACTCGAACAGAGAACCGCCAGTGGCTACAGTCTTGCGGCCCACCAGATCTAGAGCCTGGATACCATTGGTTCCTTCATAAATCTGGGTAATACGCACATCGCGCACCAACTGTTCCTGGCCCCATTCGCGGATATAACCGTGGCCACCGAAGACCTGCTGACCGAGGATGGTGCAATCCAATCCCATATCGGTAGTAAAGGCTTTGGCTACCGGGGTCAGCAAGGCAACCATATTCTCCGCGTTCTTTTTCTCTTCACCCTCGCCGAACTTGGAAATATCCAACCACTTGGCCACGTAAGTGGACAGGGCGCGGCCGCCGTTGACCAAGGCTTTTTGGGTGAGCAGCATGCGGCGCACATCCGGGTGCACAATGATGGGATCTGCGGCTTTCTCCGGCTGCTTGGCGCCCGCTGGAGAGCGGCTTTGGATACGGTCGCGAGCGTATTCAACAGCATTTTGATAGGAGCGATCTGAAGCGCCGAGGCCCTGGATACCTACACCCAGGCGCTCGTAGTTCATCATGGTAAACATGGCCGCGAGTCCTTTATTCTCCTCGCCGACCAGCCAGCCTTGGGCTCCGTCGAAGTTCATCGCACAGGTAGCGGAGGCCTTGATACCCATTTTGTGCTCGATCGAGCCACAGTTCACATCGTTGTGTTCGCCGATGCTGTTGTCTTCGTTCACCTTGTATTTGGGCACCAGGAACAGCGAAATGCCTCTCGGCCCCTTGGGTGCGTCCGGCAATTTTGCCAATACCAGGTGGATAATATTTTCGGACAGATCCTGGTCACCGCCGGTGATAAAGATCTTGCTGCCGCTAATGCTAAAGCTGCCATCGCCACGGGGCTCGGCCTTGGTGCGGATAATTCCCAGGTCTGTACCGGCGTGAGGCTCGGTAAGGCCCATGGCACCAGCCCAGGTTCCCTCATACATCTTGGGCAGGTATTTTTCTTTCAGCGCATCACTGGCGTGGGCATCAATTGCCAGGCAGGCGCCGTTAGTCAGAACCGGGTAGAGTGCAAAAGAGATATTTGAAGCATTGATCATCTCCTCAACCTGAGCGCCCAGCATTTTCGGCATACCCATGCCGCCGTATTCCGGGTTGCCCAGCAGTCCACCCCAGCCGCCTTCACAGAAGGTGGCATAGGCTTCTTTAAAGCCTTTCGGCGTGGTCACCACACCGTCATTCCACTGGCAACCTTCTTCGTCGCCAGTGCGATTGATCGGATCCAGGGTGTTGGCAGCCAGCTTGGCCATCTCTTCGAGAATCGCATCTGCGGTCTCACGATCTACCGCTCCAGCCAACCCGGGCAATTCCGCCCAGAGTTTTTCCGCAGCAAATACCTCGTGAAGTAGGAAGTTCATCTCCCTTAGTGGCGCCTTATAGTCGGCCATGCTCCCGGTCCTCATTCAAGTGTTTCAAACGCTCGTTTGAATCTAGGGCCGAAGCGTCCCAATGTCAACAGTCTCGGGCCCTTGCGAGCCCGACAACTGCAGCGATCAGTGAGGTAGAAGCGGAGTTATATCCAGATATTGCGCACCATTGCGATAGTCCGCAGCGGTGTCGAATGGAAGGGTACCTAGCAGGGGGCGGGCAATAGGGCCTTCAATGTCTGCAGATTCTCATCGGCTCGAGCCATCCCATCACGGGCGAAATTAGCTACCCAACCCGCCAGCGGCAGACCGTCGCGACGGATCGCTTCAGCGGTGAGCAGTGCGTGGTTGATACAACCGAGCTGCATACCCACCACCAGTATCACCGGTAAATTCAGCTCCCGAGGCAATTGTGAAAGGAAGCTTCTTGGGCCCAGCGGGGTGCGCCAGCCACCAGCACCTTCAATCAAAACCAGGTCGGCCCCTGCAGACATCACTCCCCGGCAGACGCCAGCCATCCGCGCAACATTTAACTGCTTACCCACCTCTGTGGCCGCTATATGCGGAGCAATAGCGGGCTCCAGGGCAAAAGGGTTTACTTGCTGGTAAGGCAGCTTCAGAGTCATCGCTTCCTGAAGCAAAAGGGCATCTTCATTGCGCAGGCCATCATCCGTGTGCTCACATCCAGACGCCACAGGCTTCACTGCCGCCGTTTGCAAGCCTGCCTCCGCCGCTGCCGATAACAGTGCGGCGCTCACATATGTCTTGCCGACCTCGGTGTCAGTACCGGCGATAAAATAGGTTCTTGCCAAGGCCTAAACCCCTCCTCCAATAAAAGTTAACTTTTTTCATGACGTGACTTTTCACGCCACTTAGATGGTGATAAATTAACCCGGTAGCGCAAATTTTGAACAGGCCAAGCCGTGCTTCGATAAGAAGGCACGGGGTTGCGCTCACACAATAACCCCCTCTTAAAGGGGACAGACAGCAGGGATGCGGTGTCATTGCGAAATAACTGACAACTACCCGAACTGCTTAAAGACCATGCGATACCTGACCTTTGCCCTGCTCCTGCTGGTGCCAATCTTTGCTTCAGCGAAAGTTGATCCCGTTGACCACGTCGTGGTTTATAAATCCAAGAAACTCATGCAGCTGATACGGGACGGCCGTGTCGTGAAAAGCTATACCGTGTCTTTTGGCGATAACCCCAGGGGACACAAGGTTCGCCAGGGGGACGAGCGCACCCCTGAAGGCCGCTACACACTGGACTGGAAGAATCCCAACAGCCGCTTTTACCGTTCAATCCACGTGTCCTATCCCAACAAGCAGGACCGTGCACGGGCAGCCAAAATGGGGGTCAGTCCCGGCGGTGACATTATGATCCACGGTATCAAGCCCCAGTGGTCCTACATGGAAAGGCACCTGCGCCGCACCAACTGGACCGATGGCTGTATCGCCGTGGCCTCCAATCGTGAAATGGACGAAATCTGGGCTCTGGTGAAGACGCCAATCCCTATCGACATCTACCCCTGATCTCTTCAATCTTGCACCCGGCTCCCTGCGTTGCGATAGGCGCAGGTCAGCCGGATTTTTTTGCCCTGCAAGCGGTGAGATTCATATAGATCACCTCGTAAGTTACCGGCAATCCTCGCTCTTCCCGCTTATTTTCATAGGCTACGGACAAGTGCTGTAGTTTGCGACGACCTGTCATACCTTTATCCGCCGCCCGGTTAATATTGTGTGCACCCACTCCCTTAAGCTCCCGCATCAACTGCCGCAGGCTATCAAAGTGCAGTAGGCGCAATTCATCCGTAACCAATCCGCTGAGGTCACTGTGCAGTGCCGCTTCACGCCATTGCTCGGCGGGCAGGAACTGATTGACATGTACACCCTCATCCACTTGAGCCCAACTCTGTTTCAATTCCACCAGGGTTTTAGGGCCAAGGGTGGCAACCAGGCACCGCCCTTCAGGGGCCAGTATTCGCTGCAACTCAGCAAACAATTGCGGCAGGCGGTAGCACCATTGCAGCGCCATACTTGAAAACACCAAATCAATACTACCCGCCGCCAGGGGTAACTGTTCGGCATCGGCCGCAATGTAACCATCAGCTTCGGGTCTTTGCGTCCGGGCAAACTTCAGCATCCCCTCCGCCAGATCCAGGGCAATAATTTGCGCCTTAGGAAAATGCCGCCGCAACAGTTCAGTACCGAATCCGGTGCCACTGCCCAAATCGAGGATTGTGGGGGGTGCCCAGCTGTCATCGGCTTGGGCCAACAGTTGCCGGCAGACTGCCCGCTGCAAATGGGCGCAATCATCGTAGCCCTGTGCTGCCCTGGTAAAAGAGCGAGCTACCGCAGCCTTATCAAACGGCTCAACCGGGGGATTTCCAACAGGCCCCAGAAACTCGAGTAGATATTCAGCGACGACATCAGCCTTGGCGCAATGGGGTAAATGGCCCGTCTCGGGTATGACTTTGACGGTGCCCCCACACGCCTCAATGGACCGAGCAGCTTCAATGGGAACCAAGGCATCCCTGCTGCCAAACAGGTGCAGTGCCGGCACGGACAGATTTGCCAGGTGTTGGCGATTATCCAGCTCTGCCAGACAGCACAATGCTCCCTGCCAGGCATCAGTATTTATTTGAGGTTTTTGTGCCTTAAGGTCTTTAAGCAAAGAGCGCATGGCGCTATCACCTCGTGCCTGTAGTGAGCAAAATCGCTCCCAGGTACTCTCCGGAGATGATGTAAAAGCATCGAAAAATGCCTTGAAAGTGCTCTCGGCCATGCCCGGCCAGCCATCTCGTTCCACAAAGCAGGCATTGGCAGCTATGGCCACTACCCCCAGAACTTTGTCCTGCTTCGCTATAGAAGCCAGGCGAACGGCAAGCATACCGCCGAGGGAGTGGCCAACCAGAATACAGCGAGGGGGAAGTTGCTGGTAAAGCTTCTGCAGCAAAGCTTCTAGTGGGGGCCAGTCTTCAGCACCTTGTGTAGCAAATCCAGGTAACTCAATACAGTGGAGTTGCACTTCTGTACGACGCGCCAGGGATTCTATAAGCGGCTGCCAAAGGTCTGCACTCCCGCCCCACCCATGCAGGAAAACCAAGTGTTCAACCTGTGTCACTTATCCAGTACCCCTGCATCCTGCAAAATCTGCTGCAGCGCGCCTAGTAGCTCATCGATATCCTCGGCTCGGTGAGCCGCGCTCAGGGTAATGCGCAAGCGTGCAGTGCCCAGCGGCACTGTAGGCGGGCGAATGGCACCCACCAGGAATCCGAGCTCCTGCAATTCTCTGGCAACCACCATCACAGTGTTTTCACAGCCCAACACCAGCGGCTGTATCGCACTGGCCGACGCCTGTAGAGGTAAGCCGAGCTGTAGTGCCCTGCGGCGGAAATAAGCGATATTTACCCGCAAGCGCCCTTGTAACTGAGGCTCATCGCGAATCAATTCGATAGCAGCCAAGGCACCGGCAGCCACTGCTGGCGTCATTCCGGTGGTATAGATATAGGGCCGCGCAAACTGGGTGAGGAAATCTATCAGTGCCCGGGAGCCCGCAATAAAGGCGCCGGCATTGCCAACCGCTTTACCCAAGGTACCCATCACAACCGGGGCTTGTTCCTGGGTCAGCCCTGCCAGGGCATAGCTGCCCGCCAGTGGGTATGCTTCACTACCCATTACGCCAAAGCCGTGGGCCTCATCAACCATTAACCAGGCGTTGTATTGCTTACACAGAGTGGCAATCTCAGCCAGAGGGGCCAAATCACCATCCATGCTGTAAACGCCATCCACCGCTACTAAAGTAGCGCCACCCCGGCTAGTAGCGCGCTGCAATTGGCGTTCAAGGCCAGCGAGATCGTTATGGGCAAAGCGCAGACTGTTGGCGCCACTCAAGCGGGCACCGTCAATCAGTGAGGCGTGATTAAGCCTGTCCGAAACAATATTGTCGGCTCGCCCCAACAGGGCACAAATAGTGCCGATATTCGCCATGTAGCCACTCGAGAATATCAGCGCCGCTTCTCGCCCACTTACTTCGGCGATGCACTGCTGCAAGCGGTGATGAATATCCAGGTGACCATTAACCAGGTGAGAGGCTGTGGCGCCTGCACCACACTCTGCTCCCGCCTTCTGTGCTGCGATGACTTCCTCGCGGCTGGCAAGCCCCAAGTAGTCATTACTGCTAAATACCAGTAGCTCCTGCCCATCGACCCGGGCTCGCGGTCCGGGTGCGCGATCGAGGGTTTTTAGTTCCCGGTACAGATTCTGCTGGCGGCGCTCGGCGAGGCGCTGTTGCAGGACTTCATTCAGGGTCATTTGGCCGCATCGTAGAAGAAAGCATCATTTTGCTGTTCGGTGATCTGCGCGTTCAATTCCGCTTCCACCTCAGCCTCATCGGCGTACTGCTGATACTCTTCTGGCTTAATACCCAGGCGACTGAACAACTGCATATCTTCGTTAGCTTCCGGATTCGCGGTCGTCAGCAGTTTTTCACCGTAGAAAATAGAGTTGGCGCCGGCGAGGAAAGCCATTGCCTGCATCTCATCGCTCATCTGCTCGCGACCGGCGGATAGGCGCACATGGGATTTCGGCATCATGATACGGGCCACAGCAATGCAGCGAATAAATTCGAAGGGATCCAGGTCCTTTTGTTCTTCCAGCGGGGTACCTGAGACTTTTACCAGCATATTGATGGGCACTGATTCAGGGTGCTCCGGCAAGTTCGCCAATTGCATCAATAACCCGGCGCGATCTTTATCGCCTTCACCCATTCCCACAATGCCACCAGCACAGACCTTCATTCCCGCTGAACGCACTCGCCCCAAGGTTTCCAGGCGATCCTGGTAAGTGCGAGTGGTAATAATCTCACCGTAATATTCCGGCGAAGTATCCAAATTGTGGTTGTAGTAATCGAGGCCTGCATCCGCCAACTCCTGGGCCTGATCATCATTTAGCATGCCCAGGGTCATACAGGTTTCCATACCCAACGCCTTTACTTCTCGTACCATCTGGGTCACGTAAGGCATGTCTTTTTTCTTGGGGGAGCGCCAAGCGGCCCCCATGCAGAAGCGGGTAGCACCGCCGGCCTTAGCCGCCCTTGCCTCCTGCAACACCTTTTCAACCTTCATCAGTTTTTCCCGCTCCAGCCCGGTGTCATAGCGGGCACTTTGGGGACAGTAGGCACAATCCTCAGGGCAAGCACCGGTCTTGATAGAGCAAAGGGTACTGACCTGTACCCGATTGGCATCAAAATAAGCTCTGTGCACTTGCTGCGCGGTAAACATCAAGTCGCTAAACGGCATGGCGAAGAGGTCCAGTACCTGCTGGCGGGTCCAGTCGTGGCGGATCTCTGCGGCGGGCATTTGCTGGGCGGCAGTCACAGGGCGTACTCTCTCTGTTGCTTATTAAAATCGGATACTCACAGCCTGTTAGCAGGCCCTAGCGGCATCGATCAGCGAGCTCTAATTCAGCGTCTGCCGTTCAATCCACCAGACTGGCCAGTTTAGCCACGGCCAAACCGCTGTCAACTCGGAAAAGACGATATGGTTTACAAGCTTTTCAGTAGAAAACTTGCCCAAAGTCTGGCCCGCTGCCTGCTGTGCGGCGGAGCATCAGGAGAGGTTGGAATCTGTTCTGCCTGCACCCAGGAACTACCGGCGCTAGGCCGTGGCTGCCGCTACTGCGCCCTACCCTTGGCGGCGGCAAAAGATAATATTTGTGCGGCCTGTTTACAGAGGCCACCCGCCTTAAAGAAGATCAGTGCTGCCTGGCAATACGCTTACCCAATCAACCACTTAATCCAACATTTCAAATACCACCGGGACCTGGCCGCCGGACACAGCCTTATACAGCTAGCGGCCCGCCAATTGGGGCTTCCAGAGGATATACCTGACATGCTTACCCCGGTTCCTCTGCACTGGAGTCGCTATTGGCAACGCGGTTACAACCAGGCTCAACTTATTGCCAGTGGTCTGGGGCAAAACTGGTGCCTGCCAGTAGATCTGCAACTACTGCGCAAAACAACTTCCACCAAAACCCAATCTCAACTCAGCCGCAACCAACGGCTGAAAAACCTGTCTGACAGCTTTGCCGTGCGCGGAGAAATATCGGGTGCCCATATCGGCCTGGTAGACGATGTTGTGACCACGGGAGCGACCCTCGAAGCCATCACTCTCCAGCTACTCACAGCCGGGGCAAAACAGGTCAGCGCCTTCGTTTTGGCCAGAACGCCATGACTGTTCGGCGCGACTACAAATAGACCCATAGTCACCCCAACGTCACAATAGCTTACCTTGCCGTTCTGGCGCCTCAGTCCCCCACCTGCCAGCACTGCTAAGGTTCTAACAGCGACTAAATTGCCCGCATTTCTGTTGTCGCGGGCCAGGAATTCAGCGATGAGTGAATACAAGTTGCCACGGGGCATTGTCATCAGCGGCACAGGCCTGTGGACCCCACCGGAATCTATTAGCAATGAAGAGTTGGTAGATGCCTATAACACCCATGCCGAGCAGTACAATCTTGAGCATGCTCAAGAGATTGAGGCCGGTGAGCGCGCAGCAAAACCTTTCTCTTCTGCAGAATTTATCGAGAAGGCCTCAGGCATCAAGAGCCGCTATGTGGTGACCCGCGATGGCATCCTTGATCCGAAGCGTATGCGCCCCCTTATTCCCGAGCGCGCGGATGACGAGCTGAGTGTACAAGCCGAAATGGGCTTAAAGGCCGCCAGGCTAGCCCTGGAGAAAGCCGGTAAGCAGGCGTCTGACATTGATTTGGTCATTGTCGGTGCCTCCTATATGCAGCGCGCCTACCCCGCTATTGCTATTGAAATCCAAGGTGCACTGGATATCGATGGCTTTGCCTTTGATATGGAAGTGGCCTGCTCCTCAGCCACCTTCTCACTTCAGCGTGCGGTGGATGCGATCTGCTCTGGCTCAGCCAAAACTGTACTGGTTATCAATGCCGAGCTGGCCTCACCACAAGTGGATTACACCGACCGAGACAGCCACTTTATCTTTGGCGATGTAGCCGTAGCCAGCATTATCGAGCGCAGAGAAACCTGTACAGTCGAAAGTGCCTGGGAAATTCTCGGCACCAAAGCGAAAACCGTTTTCTCCAACAATATCCGTTCGAACTTTGGCTACACCGCTCGCGCCGCCGATGTGGACCCATTTGGTCCCGGTAAGTTGTTCCGCCAGAATGGCCGAAAGGTATTTAAAGAAGTTTGCCCCATGGCGGCCTCTCATATTGAAGCCCACCTGCAAGAGACGGACACCGATCCTCACAGCGTGCGCCGCTACTGGCTCCATCAGGCCAATATCAATATGAACAACCTGATCGCCAAGAAGCTAATGGGTGACAATGCAAGCGTTGAACGCGCGCCCATCGTTCTGGACCGCTATGCCAACACGGCAAGTGCCGGTTCAGTTATCGCGTTTAATTTACACAGCGATGACTTGCAGGTCGGAGACCGGGGAATTATCTGCTCCTTTGGTGCAGGCTATTCCATTGGCAGCTTGGTATTGGAAAAAATCTCCATTTAATTTTGAAATCTTTTCGGAGTTCAGGAATAAATACTGAACTCCGAAACAACCACTAAAAAGACCGGTGGTTCTCACTACCACAGACATCAGGATTTTATTAACCGGCGACCTGGCCTTCACAAATATCCATTAAAACTATGCGCGATCCAGCCGCAGCGCATAGCAACCATAAGCAGCGAAGCGCAGCAGAGCGAAATCAATCTCATCCTGCATGAAATATTCACTCACTTCTGTTTTTATTTGTTCGGGACCCACCAATTTCGCAGACACGATATGCTCTTCAGCGCTATAGGCGCGAAGCACTAGTGGCACATCACTCTTGAAATAATCTTCCGCATTATTATTTAGCGGGGGAAGCTGTTCTGTGCTCTGAAGTTTTGTTCCGGCTGTGGCTGCGCCAGTACAAATACAGGCCCGTACTCCCGATAAGGACCGGCAAAAGAGAAAGGGCAGTAGCTGGCCAGGAGGATTTTCTCCCCGGGCCGTGCGCGCCGCCGCACATCACGACATGGCTCACCGCCCTGGGCGCTCAGCTGCCGTACCGGCTGCCCTAGATCATCTAGACCTGCTTGACGAACCTTTTCTAAAAAGTCTTCGCGGATAGGTGTTACGGTAAAAGTCATGGCTAAAGTCGCCCCACTTGCTAAAAGAGCGAGGTTACTGAACACCAAACAGCATCGCTGGCCAGATTCGGGCGCGTCATTCCAAGCGAGTAGCGGTCATTTTTTTACGGACTCTTCAAGCTCACTCAGCAGACCTTCCGCCCAACTGATCCAGGTCTTTTCCGCCTCAATACCCAAAAGCAGGGTTTGATGTGCCAACCAGTAGCGCTCCTGGAGCGCTGTATCACTCTTTAATACCCGCTCATTTTGCTCCTGGTAACTTTCCAGAGAGCTGCGATGTTGGCGCAGTTGGCCCTCCAGAGCATCTCGCATTTCATCCTTGCTCAGGTTGTGACCGGCGAACATGCGCACCAGAAAAGGCTCGCGAATCTTCTGCGGCGCACTGGGCTGAATGACCCAGTCACGCAGCTCGGCGCGGCCTAGATCCGTGAGGCTATAGACCTTCTTGTCCGGCTTGCCTTCTTGGGCCTGCTCCTCACAGTCCAGCAGGCCCTCCTCATGTAACTTGTGCAGCTCGCGATACATCTGCTGATGGCTGGCACTCCAGAAGTGGGAGACGCTGCGCTCAAAGCGCCGCTTAAGGTCATATCCACTGCCGGGCTCAATATCCAGCAAGGTGAGAACGGCAAAGCGCAGAGACATGAAAACTCCAACTCATCTTATGCAAAGAGTTGCATATTAACCGGAGCCAGCCATTTATGACCAGCTGCCGGGTTTTCATAACAAGATAATTAGATTAATAAAACATTAAAAAATAGGACAAATGTATCGACAGAAACTAACAGTCGAGATGTAAGGCTAGCTTTTATGCAAATTGGAGATATAATCGCCGGCTTGTCGCCAAAGTCGTTTAGGCGGCCACTGTCTACGAGGTTGTTTGCCCAATGTCCGCGCCCGCACTATCCCCATCCAGTCCAGATGCCCCAGATGAAAAGGCTTCTGGTGCGCGCCGGTGGGACTTTATGCTGGACATCTTCGCCATGAATAGCTTCTCTTGGGCTGTAGCGATCCCCATCGAGCTGGTTCTGGCGGGTATGAGTTGGAGCGAACACCTGAAAGTTCGCCTGATGGCCCTGGTATTCAATACCCTTATTGCCCGCCCATTCAGTATGTACCGCAACTGGATTGTGAACCGTTTCGGTGGTGGCGGTTTTATCAATGCCTACCTGGTAGACACCTTTGTATTTCTCAGCTTCCAGTTCCCACTTTATTTAGCCAATATGCGCCTCGGTGGCGTCAGCTGGGACGAAATAGCCACCGCCAGTATTACTTTTATACTAATCGCGGGGGCACTTGGACGACCCTATGGAATTTATCTCGACTGGGTGCGTCGAGTGTGGATTAATACGCTGGTGCCCCTGTGGAGCAAACGCGCAGCCTAGGGTTACCGAGACTCGATTAAGCATTACGAGAGAGGAACATGATTGTGTTGACCGATAACGCCATTGAAAACAGTTCCATGACCGTTGGCGTGGTCGCTGGCACTCCCACTGATACCCGCTTCGGATTGGATTTCCTCGCAGCACGCCAGCTTCGCGGAGTGGGTCTGTCCCTATCCTCGTCTCCCCAAGCTCAAACCCAATTACAGGCACTGGAGCGCGACGCCCTCACTCAGCAGCTGATCGAAGCTATAGAACAGCTTTATCAGGCTGGCGCCGAAGCGGCGATGATCTATTGCAACTCACTTTCCGGTGCAGTGGATATGTCGGCGGTGAAAGCTGCCTCCCCCATTGAGGTGGTATCCCCTCTCGAGGTGTATGCTGAACTTACCCAGCGCTACCGCAACTTTGGACTGCTCGCCGCCAACTGCCAGAGCTGCGCCAATATCGAGCGGGAAATACTCGAGCGCAATACAACCGCCAAAGTCATCGGTATTGGCAACTTGCAAATTGTGGAAGATATCGAGGACGGCCTCGCCGCAGAAATGATTGTTCGCCAACACGCTCTTGATGACTTGGTCGCGGCGCTGGTGAAAAGCGGCGTACAGATCCTGATTTTGGGCTGCACCCATTTCGATTATTTTTATCCGGAATTACTGGCTCACTGTGATGGTATTCGCCTATTCCTACCCTCTGAGCGTATGCTGCAATTACTGCAGGAACGTATTCCCCAGGCTGCCTGAATGCTAGATTCCGGCAGCAGTCCTGGCGCGATTTTCTCCAGGAGAGTTGCCGGACTACGCCCCCATCTAATAATTTGCCGCTAGATCCCTCTATGTAATCCGATGCAATCTGAGGATTACCTCTCCGCCAAATGCCACCCCGATCGAGCCCAGGGCAGAGTATCCGGGGCCGCCAAGCAACTCCTATATTGGTACAATCACTAAGGCGCCAACATTTACCACTTGGCAGAGAAAAAATTTCTCTTGTACCAAAAGCAGCCTTATTGCAGTATCAAAAATCTCCAATGTATCTGGATACCCATTACAGTAAGTCGTATTAAAACCCTTTTGGACTGCAGGATTTAGTCCAATTTAAATAACGTTGGTTACAAGGATGATAGAAACCACTTTATCTGGGGAAGCTCCCTCGTGTCACGTATTTTCGCGTGCCATCTATTTCGGTCTATTGGTATCGGGCTCAGTATTTTTATCAAGTACTGCACAAGCCGATGTTATCACCTCACTAAAAAGTCAGGTCCCGCTATTTTGGCTAGGAATTCCCACAGTACTTCTTTTACTAATTTGTGCAGTTGCAATAAATAGACATGTGAAATTTCGCCAGTTAGATCGCGACAGCAAAACCCAACTTAAAAATTTGAGTAAGGAAAATAGTAACCTTTTTCAACAAATGCACAGCCGAAATAGCGAATTTACCGCATTGGAAAAGCGGCTGTCCGATGCTCGCACTGAACTGGAACAATTGCGCCAAGAGAAATCAGACCTCCTGACCATAACCCGCCACCACTTACAGCACCCCTTGGATACGCTCCTGGGCACGTTAAATTTATTGGCTCGCAGTGAAGATAATAATACTCGCGCTCTGGTAGAGATCGGGAAAAGACAATTAAACAGTGCCCTAAAGTCCCTTGATAATTTACATCAATGCGGCGATGTCGAAACGGTGGAATTAAAACTACCCACTGAGAACCACCGCGTTCCCGGTAAGCAATTATCGGTTTTACTCATTGAGAACAATAAGCATGACACCCTTCAACCCACCTTGGAAACCATGGGGCATGAAGTGCAAAGGGAGTGCAATGGAATCGATGGAAGCAGCGCTGCGCTGCAAAAAGCATTCGATCTCATTTTAACTGATACTCACCTCCCACTAATGGATGGCGTTGAAGCAGTACGGGAAATCCGCCGAGAGAGAGGTGCAGAATTACCTATTTTTGCTCTATTACAAAATGCGAGCTCCGGCGACAAGGAGCGCTATCAAGCTAGAGGATTTACCGGCGTATTGACCCACCCCATCGGCGATCGACAATTAATGCAGTTATTGAGCTGGGCCGTTCGCCGGAGCCAGGGGGTCGCTGTTCCTCAAGGAGCGAAACCTACACGCCTTCTGAATACCAATACCCTATTCCGCTTGCGGGATACTCTGGATCATCATACGTTTGCTGAATTACTCAGTGAACGCACAGCCACCTTGCCCAAAAATATTACATCACTGACCAGTGCTATCACTGGTCGTCACTGGCTAGATGCTGAGCAGCAAGCACAAAAATTGGCTCGATCTTCTATTGAAGTCGGCCTCGAAACAATAGCAGCTCGCCTACGGACCCTGGCCGCAAACCTCTCTATCGATAGTGAGAGAGAGTACTGTCGCCAACAGCGCACAGAGTTACTTCAGTTGATGCGGGAATCCGTGCGCCAGCTAAAGTCCTGGCGCGAACGTAATGTACACACCGAGTGGGCGCTGAAGTGACTAACCGAACTGTGGCCCAATCATGAGCCACAGTTCTACCTCAGAGCACTGGCACGATGGCAAGGGCAACTGCAACCCATCGCACAAATAAGCCATCCCAGCGCAGCTAAGTTGAAAAGCGCTACTTGCACCACACTATATTGAGGTGAATAGCGAAGAGAAAAAATTATGTCAGAGCAGTATCCCGAGCGCACCCAGGAAGCCCGTGAACAAAGCGGGCGCGACCTGGCCATCATGGTTTACCTGATCCAGGCGATCAGTTTATTTACAGCAGTGCCATTTTTTATCGGGGTATTAATCAACTACTTTAAGCGCAGTGATGTTCGCGGCACCCTGGCCGAATCTCACTTCCGCTGGCAAATTCGCACCTTCTGGTTTTGGCTGCTATGGACCATTGTTGGCTCCCTAACCATTTGGGTGCTGGGGCTGGGCTATCTGATTCTGGCAATTAACTGGGTATGGGTAATCTATCGGGTTATTCGCGGCTGGTTGACACTGGTTGACCGGCGCCCAGCTTATTAATAGCAATTATTCCATTTGATGGGCCCAGTATCTTGGGCCCATCTACTTCTCAGTAAGAAATGAATCCAAGGTTTCCTTACTGAAATTACTGACTTTCACACCTCGTAAAAGACAAAAGCAGATTGACTAGCCATAAGGCTATACCAACTTTTCCTCATTTACTTTCTCAAGCCCTTATTCGCCAAAAGTTGCAGCTGCAACATTGCATGCTTCATCACAAAGTGTGCGAATATGCCTATCCGATTGACTTTCACCGCGTTGTTAACAGGGAGAAATAGATTCGTGAACCAGGACCAGAATGCCCCCTTGCGGGAAGATGTACGCCTGCTGGGTGACGAGCTCGGCGCAGTATTGCGAAACCAAGTTGGCGAGCCACTATTTGATACCGTTGAGAATATCCGTCAGGCGGCCGTTGAAAGCCGCAGCAAAGGGGCTATGCAGGCCGATCACTTGCGAGAGCTACTCGACCCCCTGGATGATGCGACCCTATTGGAAGTTGCCCGGGCATTCAGCCAGTTTCTAAACCTGGCCAATATTGCCGAACAGCGCCATCGCGAGAGACTGCACCGCCAGCACCAGCGCTTTCCTGGAGATCCCGATACAGACCGCGGCCTGCGACAGGTACTGGCAGAGTTAAGCAAAGCGGGGAAGTCTCCCGAGGAAATCCACGGGACACTAAAAGAGTTATCCGTAGAACTGGTCCTAACCGCTCATCCCACCGAAGTGACACGCCGCACCCTAATTCGCAAATACGATCGAGTTGCAGACCTACTCAACACACTGGACAGACCCGACCTGACCCCAGAAGAATCCCAGGATTTACGTCGCCACCTACAAGAGCAGATCCTTTCTGCCTGGAGCACCGACGAGATCCGTCGCTCCAGGCCCACCCCGGTTGATGAAGCCAGGTGGGGCTTTGCCACCATCGAACAATCCCTGTGGCAGGCAGTTCCGAGGAGTATGCGGGAAATAGACAGTGAATTGGACCTGGCCAAGCTGCCCCCATTACCGGTTGATTGGGTTCCCATCCACTTTGCCTCTTGGATGGGGGAGACCGGGACGGCAACCCCAATGTCACCGCCAGCGTCACCCGGGAAGTTCTGCACCTGGCCCGCTGGATGGCCGCCGACCTCTATCTGCGCGATGTGGAAAACCTGCTCGCAGACTTGTCCATGCATCGCGCCAGCGAAGAACTTTTACAGCGCACTGGCCCCAGCCACGAGCCCTATCGCCTGGTGCTGCGCCAGGTTCGCGACCGTCTCAAAATAACCCGGGAAAAAATGGAGGCCCGCATTGGTCGACGCGCAGAGCCTTCCGGCCTCGCGTTTACCAGCAGCGAGCAGCTGGCCGACGAGCTGCGACTGATCGACCGCTCCCTGCGCGCTGTGGGCCTCTCAGCCATCGCCGATGGCCAACTTAAAGATACCCTGAGGCGACTCAACTGCTTCGGCATCACTCTATTGCGTTTGGATATACGACAGGAGTCCACCCGCCACGCTGACACCCTGGATGCCATTACCCGCTATCTGGGTATGGGCAATTACAGCAGTTGGAGCGAAGAGGAGAAGCAGGAGTTCCTGGTGTCTGAGCTGGACAGCCGCCGCCCACTGGTGGACGAGAGCTTTTACCGCAGTGATTTCTGCGACGAAGAGGTAAGCGAAGTCTTACAGACCTGCAAGGTCATTGCCGAACAGGGTCCCGAGGGATTAGGTGCCTACGTTATCTCAATGGCGACCACACCTTCCGATGTTCTCGCTGTAATGCTGCTGCAAAAAATTGCCGGGGTGCAGGTGCCAATGCGAGTGGTTCCCCTGTTTGAAACCCTCGACGATCTCGATGGTGCAGCTACCACTATGAGTACCCTGCTGAATATCCCCCTCTACAAGCAGCGTGTGCTCAATGGCCAGGAAGTGATGATCGGCTACTCGGACTCCGCCAAGGACGCCGGCTTCCTGGGCGCCGCCTGGGCCCAGTACCGCACACAGGAAGCTCTCACCGGAATATTCCGCAACCACGGTATCCCCCTAACTCTGTTTCACGGCCGGGGCGGCTCCATATCCCGGGGCGGCTCTCCTACTCGTATGGCCTTGCTGTCGCAACCACCGGGATCAATAGCCGGGCGTATTCGCGTTACCGAACAGGGAGAAATGATTCGCTTCAAATATGGCCGCCCCTCTGTGGCCGCCTACAACCTGGAGCAGTATGTCGCTGCAACCCTGGAGGCGACACTGATGCCCCCGGCAGAGCCGCGTTCGGAGTGGCGCGCGGAGATGGACCGGCTCACGGAAGTCTCCGTCGGCAACTATCGGGAAGTCGTGCAGGATGACCCAGCCCTGGTGGCTTACTTGCGCACTGTCACCCCGGAAACCGAGCTGAGCCGCCTGGCCCTGGGCAGTCGCCCGGCAAGGCGTAAACCCGGTGGCGGTGTCGAATCACTGCGGGCGATCCCGTGGGTGTTTGCCTGGACCCAGATACGACTGATGTTACCGGCCTGGCTGGGCACTGGCGCCGCCTTGGAGAATGCCCTCAAGCACGCAGATGAAACTGATATCTTGCGGGATATGAGCCGCCAATGGCCCTTTTTCCAAGGCGTTGTGGATATGCTAGAAATGGTACTGGCCAAGGCCGATCCCCGCGTTGCCTCCTGGTACGAAGAACGACTCACCCAGGATGCAGACCTAATCCAACTGGGTGTCAGTTTGAGAGAGCGACTGGCTCACACCGTAGAGGCCCTAAAACAGCTTACCGGGCGGGAGAGCTTGTTGGATAACAATCCCGTGATGCGCTGGTCCATCCGCGTGCGCGACCCCTACACTGACCCTTTGCACCTATTGCAGGCCGAGCTGATGGCACGTTTGCGCGAACGGGAAAGTGATGCGGTACTGGAAAGTGCGCTGATGGTCACTATCGCAGGGATTGCAGCGGGCATGCGCAATACGGGTTAAAAGACCACGGTAGCTGTGATGATACTGGGATTTGAGGCCTGCTTTTTTCACAACAGCAGGCCCCCAAGCAATCAGAATCTGCCGGTAAGTGCCATCACGAACAGGTCTGCCGGCAACTGCTCTCCATTCACCTCCAACTGGCCTCGGTTGACCTTGAGATACATTTGCAGCTCACCCTTGTCTTCGATCAGCAGGCCATAATCTCGCAGAAGCATTGCCTGCCCTACCAGGGGGGACTGCAAAAGCGCCTGCTCTGCAGCGCTAACGGTCATACTACCTACCAGCGGTTTGAGCCACTGATCGATCTCACTGGCACCTCGGCGGGAGGATTTGCGCATACCCCGCCAATCGATATCAGCATCTACTAACACAGGGCCATTGCGAGATTGAATCGCCAGCTGTTGCTCCAGGCGCAGCGGGCGACTCATTTCACGGGCCCAATTCCGTTCAGGGGCCGGCAACAATACACGCAGGTAGTGCCCCAGATCCGCAGTCTTAATTCTCGGCAAGGTCATCTGCTGGCGCACAGAGGTAATCGGTGTTGCCGAATCCACGGTGGGAAGCTTCAGGTCACTGATAATTTTCAGGGTCTGTGCCGCCAATTCTTCCAAGGTCAGGTCCAGGGTAACATCGCGCAATTGAACCGGCCCGGAATCTGATTCTGCCCTCAGCAACGACAATCGCAGCTCCGCATTACCGCCCTCGCCGGGCATATATTCAAACTCGCCTTCAAGGGGCTCGGTAAACAGTACTTCGATACCTTCATGAATATGGCGCAAGCTTCCCAGCTCCACGACACCGTTCAGCACAGCACCGCTGTAATCCGTAGATACGGCAATCTCCCCACCGTCAAACTCCAGCTCCCCGAGTGGGCCGGTATTTTTGAAAGGGTCTAAGCGCAGGGTATTCAGCACCCGGTTGTCGGCGGTAACCAGGGTTTCCAGAACTACCGGACTCGCCTGTAAAGCGCCATAAATGGACTCCAATTGAGCGCGCAATTCAGGCTGTAGTTGATCCAGCTCTAGCCGGGTCTCGGTATAAACCACACCCAGGCGCGGCCCCTTAGAGGTAAGCAACACCGGCCCATGATGGATCTCTGTATTGAGCTGGGTAGTGCCATCCGGCAATGCCACCTCAGTATTGGTTTCAGCACCAAACCATCCGCGTTCGTAACCCGTGGAATTCCCCCTGCAAGCGGCCCAACTGCTGCTTCCAAATTTCCTCTACTTTGGGGCCGATAAAACCCGGCGCAGCCAGGGCAGATATCACCATTAGGGCAAGCACAATAAATAGAAGTGAACGCAGTAGTTTCATAAAAAATCATCTAGCGAAGGGGTTTGCGCCGATGGTATCAGATTATGAGGCTATTAGTGCGACAAGAGCCTCGTTACTTGATACGAGTGCTGAACATTCATCAACCACGGCATAAGGACCTATGACCCATTTCTAAAGAGCAGAATCTCGGCTTGTAAATTAGTAAATCTAAAATTTCAAAAACTCTGATCAAGCCTAAGAAGAGGGATTTGTAAGCGGCCATAAATTGAAATTGACCATTATGCTGGATATCAGCTCACAAGTCTCTTGATCTCCTGTGGCACGCCTGAGTAATTTTATGGCTCGATGACAGTTTTAAACAACAATATAATTTTTTAGACCACCCTTTAACTTTCCTTTAATCAGAGCCGTTTTAAGGGTAGGTAACAATCTATTTTTCTTGTATTTCAATCTAACCCAGTTTCTTATCTCCACGATTTAGCTCTCTTACAAGTACCTCCGCAAAATAAAGGTCCTGATTACTATAAGAAAACCGCTATCTAGGAAATTTTTTTGATTTCTACCTATTCATGTAAAAAATAATTATTGAATTCATAACCGTTATCTCGATCGGATCTTAAAAGATACCTTTACAACAACCGAAACTTCCATTACCGCACGTTGGGACACTCCCCCAGTTTGAGTAGACTTGTGGCCAAACTAGGAGAAGGAGAAGACGTTATGCGATATCTTGTTTCAATGGTGCTCTTGTGTTCTCTCGCAGGTTTCAGTTATGCAGATGACCGCATGACGCGCCTCCCATCCAACGCTGAACCCGTGCAGATTCTCGGCAAGACTTATTACCAAAGTGGTAATACTTTCTATGCCTTTAATGAGCAGGGCCGTTATTTCTACAGAGTACAGCCCCCCACCTCTATTCGTAGTTATGAGAATCCCCGGGATATGTATATCCGCGGCTCACAACCCCGCCCCCAAACTTGGGGTCTGACTAGAGACCAGGTAGAAGGCTGTATGAATGCCGCTGCAGATATGGCAAATGCTAACCCTGCGGTAGGTGGTAAGATTTATATTCGCGAATATAACCGCTGTATCAGTAACTTGCGCTAGCCATTGTGGCTATATTTACTGCTACAAGGGGCCTTCGGGCCCCTTTTTTCAATCGTTATTTTTTTACAGTTACTAAACTAGCAAGTCTTTCAACACACTAAAGCTATCAATCCTCTAATTTTAGAGCTGTGAAATATGCAAGCCGCTATTATCAGGTGTTATGGCAGCCCCATCGAAATTGCAGAGATGCCTAAACCTTCACCGGATAAAAATAGTATTTTAGTAAAGGTACAATCGGCCAGTATCAACCCCCTCGATAACTGGGCAATATCAGGGGCTTTACAAAATGTAATGCCTGTAAAAATGCCGCATATTGTCGGGTACGATGTTACTGGGAAAGTAGTAGAAATTGGCAGCGCTGTCAGAAATTTTAAAATTGGCGATCTGATATTTGCACGCCCCGATACAAATCAAGCGGGTACGATTGCCGAATACACTTCAATCAAAGCAATGGACGCAGCTATCCGCCCCAGCAATCTTTCCAACAATGAGTGTGCCGCATTCCCTCTCGTGGGTTTAACAGCCTGGCAATCTCTCGTTGAAGTGGGAAAGTTACAGAAAGAACAAAAAGTCCTTATTCATGCCGGCTCTGGCGGAGTCGGTACTATCGCTATTCAAATTGCCAAATATATAGGCGCCTTCGTAGCCACAACCACCAGTGATGCCAACTTTACATTAGTCAAACGGCTCGGTGCTGACACTGTTATCAATTATAAAACCGAAAAATTTGAGGAATTACTCGAGGATTATGACCTTGTACTCGACTCTTTAGGCGGAGAAGTATTAGAAAGGTCTGCCAAAGTTCTTAACAAACATGGTCTATTAGTATCAGTCTCCGTCAAAGCTAAAGGGTCATATACCTTAATTGAAAAGATGAGGCAGCGTCTCCAACTAGTCTATTCATGGCCAAGTGGCACTACTCTCGCAGAACTTGCTTCATTACTTGAGAAAGGATTTTTGAAACCGGTTATTGATAGAGTATACCCCATACATGAAACTCAAGCCGCACTCGACTACCTAAATAAGGGAAGAGCCAAAGGTAAAATAGTTATTGATGTGTTGCAGGGTAAATAAACGATAGTATAGGATTTCAACCTAGACTCAAAAAAACTGGAGCCCTAGTGAAACGGATATTTCTATTTTTGGGTACCCTGATTTCTGCCGCCAGTTATGCACAAAATATAACTTTGGCCGAAGCTGCTCTGGAGCGAACCTATCATAAGGTACGCTACGATCCTGCTTATGTGTCTATCCCCTATCCAAATGGAGATGTGCCGGCTGATACCGGTGTTTGTACCGACGTAGTGATTCGATCATATAGGAAGCTGGGGATCGATTTGCAAAAAGAAGTTCACGAGGATATATCGGGTCATTTTCAAGCCTACCCATCTAAACGCATTTGGGGACTTTCCAGGCCAGATAAAAATATTGATCACCGGCGAGCACCCAATCTACAGGCTTTTTTTACTCGCAAAGGGCAATCACTCTCAATAAGTGACAAGGCAGAGGATTATCTACCAGGGGACATCGTTACCTGGATGCTGCCCGGTAATTTACCGCATATCGGTATTGTGACTGCGAAACGCTCTCTAAAGACCAACCGGTACTTGATCGCACACAATATCGGGGCTGGACCCGTGCTGGAAGACATGCTGTTTTCCTTTAAAATTACCGGGCATTACCGATACAACGCAGGTCAGGCAACCGAAAAGATTGAGTAGCGAAAAAACTACGCTATTGCCAAGCGATTACGGCCCTTCTTTGACCGGGATATGGAGAAACATTTCCGCTGTCGGGCTGGTAACCTGATATCTGGGTGGGTACAGCTCAAAGTCTGGCCTCTCAATATAGTCGTAATTGGATTTTGGCAACCAGCTTCCCCAAATATACTTCAATGTCTGTTCCAGGGTGGTAATAGATCCGCGGTGAACAAATTTTGCATATAGCTGCTCCGGTAGTTCCCGCGCCACCATTCCCTCGGGTACCTGAGTCAGGTCGGCAACCGGCGCACAGCAGACATACTTAAACTGAATTTCATCACCCGCTTCCTCATAACATTCATAGATACCAAAAGATTCATCGCTGATACGATTGGGGATTTTATCCCTGTAGGGCCGAAATGCAGACCAGAGCGTTGGCAAGCTGAGATTTTCATGGTCGTATTCCTGCGCTACCCCCACCAATTGCATCGCTGGCCGCGAAATAATTTGTGGCTCCATGGACAACTCATTTTGCAAGAAGTGCAGCATATGAGGGCTAAATTGATCTTTATATAGCAACCGGAAAGGGTCCTGCTGCTTTCGATACTGCGCCGGGGTTACATTAAATAAAGCTTTAAACGCGCGAGTAAACGCTTCTTGGGAGTCAAATTGGCACTCCATGGCAAGATCAAGAATACCAATATCTTCACTCAACAACCTCTTTGCGGCGACGGTCAATCGGCGCTTACGCAAATACTCTTTCGGTGAGTCCCCCACTAATGCCTTAAAAATACGGCTGAAGTGGTAGGTGGAGTAATGAGAGGCAGCAGCAATTTCGTGAACAGAAATTTTGTCATATAGATGCTGCTCTACGAAGTTGATACTTTTAAAAAATCGCTGCATGAGAGGCTCCTTTACTGCCAGTCTACGTTGGGACGGTGAAATTTTCGAACAATACATTCCCGGTTTAGTATGCCTTTAAATTAAATTCGCTCACTAGTGATAAAAAAGCGTAAATGGGCAAATGCTTTGTCCCTCAAAGGAATAATCGCCTGGTAGGCTGGATCATTAAAGAATGCATAGATCGCCTCCCGATCCGGAAAAGATACCACAACAAATGCCCTTGGTGACCGCCCCCCGTCCAGGGCCTCTTCCACATCATAAGAGGCAATAGGCACCCCCCCATACTGTTGCATTAATTGCGGAGCCAGACCTATATACTGCTGAAGAGCCTGCAATTCCTGTAAGTTTGGTGAAGACTCTATATGTAAAAATACTGGTAACAAAGTAATAACCTCTTAAGTGTAAATAAATTTTAGTTTCTTAACTAAGAGCTTCTAATGACTAACTTTGAGAGGCTACTCGCCTATGCCAAAAAACCAGAAGTGGAACTATCGCAAGCTCAATAATCGTAGGGGGTAAGACCTGATCATCCACCAATCCAAATTCCAGAATATTGCTTAAGCGACCCAGACCGCCAATGAAGAGGGATAAAGCCACGAAGTAAAACAATGCTTTATGTTTTTCGATATTGCTCAGAAAATACAGTAGAACCAACCCCTGGGCAAAGAAAACACCAAAGGCAAATCGATATTGATTATCTCCAAATCCTCTCAAGGGGCTATCCGGGCTAAAAATCATAGCACCACCACTCAGGGCAGCACTGCCATTTAGACCTCCAAATGCGCTGATACCCCCGGGCACAAAACAGATCACCGCCAGCATTATCACTAACAATTGGAAAATTTTTCTTTCTATAGAACTCGCCTGATTCATAGTGTCACCTTAGTTTGCCGTATTTGAAGAGATGACCTAATCATATTGGCCAGTAAGGCCCTATTTTTGATATTTCTTGCGGTCTTGATATCCCTCTAAGACAGCAAGAAATGTCAAAAGACGAGGCGCTTAACCACCTATCTTTCCCTCCAACAGCCGGGTATATCCATATCCGGGCACCAGTTCCCAATATCCACAGAGACAGAAAGATGACTAAGAGTGTTTTGATTACCGGAGCGAATGCAGGCTTAGGCAGGGAATGCGCCAAGCAACTGGCGGAATACCAGCAGATTAACAAGATCTATCTCGGCTGCCGCAATCTGCACAAAGCCAAAGAAACCCAGGCCGATCTGGTGTCGGTAACAGGCAGGAATATCTTCGAAGTATTGCTGATCGATGTCGCGGATCAACAATCTGTGAAAGAGGCAGTTAAGAACCTGGACTCCCCAGTTGATGCGCTGGTTATGAATGCTGGCGGTACCGGGGGGAAAGAGTTTTACAACAAGACCCCTGAGGGAGTCACACAAATTTTCGCCGTCAACCTGCTCGGGCATGCTCTACTGACTAACGAGTTACTGAAAGCCAATAAATTAACCCAGACTGCTATCTATGCCGGCTCCGAGGCCGCCCGCGGCGTAAAAGAGATGGGTATGAAGCGACCAGACCTGAAAAGCGCCTCTGTGGAGGAATTTATGCAGATCTGTGAAGGAAAGCTCTATGCCAGTACCAAAGACGCTACGGTACCCTATGGTCCGATAAAGTATATGGGCGCCCTATGGATGTCTTCCATGGCGCGGGAATTCCCCCATATCCGCTTCGTAACCATGAGTCCCGGGGCTACGGTAGGCACAGAGGGCTTCAATACACTGTCGTTATTCAAGCAATATATGATGAAGGGCATGATGCAGATTATGCTGCTACTTGGCAAAGTCCACAAAGTAGAAATAGGCGCCAAGCGCTATATCGATGCCCTACTGGATACAAGATCCTTCCGCACAGGTATTTTTTACGGCAGTGAACGCGGATTGACTGGACCTCTTGGTGAACAGCGGAAGCTTTTCCCTGACCTGGACAACCCTACCTATCAGGACAATGCCAAAACGGCGATCAATCGCTTTATCTAATGAAAGTTCGCATCAGGGAAGGGCCCTGTACACCCTTCCCTGCCCCCAAGTTAACTCCACCGATACCGCTTGTTTACCTATACTTGACTGTTAAATACTTACTGCTAAAAACAGCCAATGTTTCGGGTAATCTTTTCCCTGCTGTTGTTAATTCCCCTTGCCCTGACTGCTGCTGAAGATGTGGCTAAAGCAATTCCCCTGCGGCTGCTGGATCCAGCAACTGCGGATAAGTTCGTCAATGAACTGCCAATACCCGTAGAAATCCGCCCTCAGGGCTCAGCCCCGATTAAACTACCCGCCCGCCCCACTGAAGTTTGGATGGGGCTACGGGATAAGGAAGGCAAACGTTTAATGACAAAGGCCTGGGGTTTTGAATATGCAGGTCGCATCCACTCTCCTGGCCCTACTATTCGCGCACGAGAAGGCCAACCGGTATTTGTACACTGGGCCAATGAGCTACCGGGTCCGCATCTATTTCCTGTGGATCGATCCATTCACCTCGCCAACGTAAAAGATCCAAAAGCTGTACCTATGGTTATCCACCTTCACGGCGGGCATACAGAGTGGAAAAGTGACGGCAACCCCCTCGCTTGGTACACCCGCAATTATCGTGAGACGGGACCATTATTTGAGAAAAAGATTTACGAATACGACAACTCCCAGGATGCCGCCACTATCTGGTATCACGACCACACCCTGGGCATGACGCGCCTTAATGTTTACGCAGGTCTATTCGGTTTTTACCTGGTTGGCGATGACAATGAAGACCGTCTGATACAGGAGAAGCTGCTCCCTGCAGAAGAGCGCACTTTTGTAGCCGCTATTACAGACAGCTTGTTTAGCTCCGATGGGCAGCTGTATTTTCCTGGCTGGAGGGACCAGCCTCCATCACCGGTTTCCCATGAGGTGGTTAAGGCCAACTGGCCCAATCCGTCCCATCTCGACGAATTTTTTGGTAATTTTATTCTGGTAAACGGTATGACCTGGCCCAAAGTCAGTGTCACTCCACACGTCTATCGATTGCGATTACTCAACGCATCCGATACCCGCACACTGATACTCAGGATCGACGAAAATACACCCTTTGTACAAGTCGGCGGTGACGGCGGATTTCTCGATTACCCTGTAAAATTGAACGAGTTGATATTGGCACCCGCAGAGCGAGCAGATGTTTTAGTAGATTTCAGCGGTTATGAAGGGCGTGAACTAACACTGCGAAACTTTGGACCGGATGTCCCTTTTAAAGGCTTTGTAGAGGCCAATGACCCAAAGAGTTCGATTCCACTGATCTACAACCCGGGAGGTAAACGCGTATTAAGCGATGGGCGCGGCGGCATCACACCAGCTACCGATCCAAATACTACAGGCCAGATCCTACAATTCCATATTGCTTCAACACCGATAAACACCCCTTCTAGTAAACAGAAATCAGAGATTAAAAATACCATTGGAGATTTAAAACTCACCCTAAATACTCCCTTGCGCGCCCCACTTAATAGGCTTAGCCAAGCCAGTCGCACACGACAACTTGCCACCTACCGGTTGGACGATCCCTACGGCCGCAATCTACTCATGTTAGGTCCAGTAAAGGAGGGCTCCCTATTTTTTGAAGACCCTACTACAGAAATAATCCAACACAACGCCGTTGAGATCTGGGAGATATACAACCCCACCGTATCGGCCCACCCTATTCATATTCACTTGGTGGAATTTCAGGTGCTGAACCGCCAGCCTTTTAAAGGAAAGCTAATCCCCAAACCACAGAAATTTATGCACACAGGTGAAGTATTTCAGGGAGCACGACTGGAGATAGAATCTCTACAGGGAAAACCCCTTCCACCACAGCCAGAAGAAAGCGGCCCCAAAGATACAGTCATCGCTCTTCCCGGCCAAGTGACCCGTGTAATTGCGCGCTTTGACCGCGAAGGCCTCTATGTATGGCATTGCCATCTGCTCTCCCATGAGGATTACGATATGATGCGACCGTTTAAGGTTTTGCCGCCTAAACCATGAAATAGCCTTAGTTTCAAGCAATAACTGCAAAAGGATTTTGCCGGTCAAACCCTTTTGCCTTCTTCAATTAGAATTGCACCGTAACTCCCAATTCAAACTTATCTACTTCCGTATCCGTATTCCAACTGTTTTTGTAGATATCACTTCCAAAGCTGGAGTACTTAAATGGACTTCCTAACCTAGTACTATAAGAAGCCTCCACCGCAACGTTCCGGTTAAAAAAGTGAGATAAACCTACCTTGTAATCATTATTTTCATCATAACTAGCACCAAGGGAAGTACTCTTAGTAAAATAGTAATTGCTTCCAACTTCCCAGAAATCATCCCACTCATTATAATTTAAATAGCTAAACTCAATAGAGATGTACTGGACATCACCAATTTTTGAAAAGTATTTAGAGGAAAAAATCTGCCAATCAAAAACAATATCGGCAGAAAAGTCGAAACCAATATAATCAGTTTCATTTAAATCATAATTATAACGAAATTTACTATATGTATTGCCGTCAGTATTATAAAACTTCATCAAAAAGTTAGGAGTAAACATGTAACCTAAAGCTATAGTATTAAAGCTCTCACCTCCAAGATCTGCTATGTTAGCTCCCAGCACAAATCCATTTTCGGCAAAATATTCACCAGCGATTGCAAAACTATCGCTATTTGTAGACCCAATACTTCGATGGTAGTAAGCCCCAGACAAATTACTTGCCTTATTAATAAACTCAAACTCTCTTAGAGGCCCAAGAGTTTCCTTGCCAGAAAAATAATAAGTTGATTCCGTAGAGAGTTCATCCCCTCCTCTTGCATTGAAATCCAAATTAGAATAACCGGCAGTAGTAATTGACTTATACTCTTCAGCAGTGGCATTAACAGCCATAAAAAAAACCAACGAGAGAGCTGCGAAATATATTTTCATTTTGATATCCTATTTTTTGAGCACTGAGTATGACCATCCACTCAAAAAAAGTTCAAAAAAATAAATCAAATTATATCCACTAGCAGTGAAGGTGCGCCCAACAAACTCTATAGATCACTATCATTTTCTGTGGGAAATTCTGATGATTATCTCACCCCAAGGTTAGGTAATAAAAAGCGTGAAGGAAGGTCTACCCCAACGAAATATTCAAAGAATTCAACCTGAACCCACAAGAGATGCTGTATAGTCATAATTGTCAGCACAGCTCAAACAATGAAGTTGATAATAGAAAATCCAGCTACAGAAAGTGTGAGCATCAACCCACCTAATATTTAATCGACACTAGATAAAGGCAGAATCTATCTCTAACGGCCTTTAATCACAGGAGTATAATTTTTAAATCAGGTAAAGGTGGCCCCAACAAAGACGGCTTGTTAATATGTGAAGCGGGTTGTACACCGTGAAGAAAATTTTAACTTGTAGATAACGGGTTATTATTCTCCGTTATGTAGACTGCTACAAACTTGTAATTTCAGTAGTAAAAAACGTAGGATATAGCTTCTAGAGAGGTGTTTCACTCTAAACTCTAGCGATTAAATTCACATCAGGATAAATATAATCCCGATGTGAACCTATCAAAAACTCAACAAGGCACCAAAGTCTTAGCCACACGGGAGTTAGTCTCCCGCCCCTGCTGTTCAGAAATAAAGTTCCCAGCAACTGTATATCCACGCCAGTTCCAATACCCATGCCATTGAGCATATAAAGCACATCCTCACTGGCAACATTACCGGAAGCGCCACGGGCATAGGTGCAGCCGCCCAAACCAGCTAAGTCGGAATCTACTACTGCGACACTCATTTGTAAGGCCGCGTAGATATTGGCCAAGGCCTGGCCGCAGGTATCGTGGAAGTGCACCGCAAGTTTTTCCACGGGTACGCGGGCCATCACCTGTTTCAGTATACGCCTGGATGCCCCTACGACCCTAACTTGCTGATGGTAGGTCCAGTAAAGGAGGGGTCCCTTTTTTTGCGGACCCTACTAAAGAAGTAGTTCAGCACGACGCCATAGAAACCTGAGAACTATACAATCCCACCGTATCGGCCCATCCTATCCATATTCACCTTGTAAAATTTCAGGTGCTAATCCCTCAGCCTTCAAATGGAGCTTATCCCTAAGCCACAGAAATTTATGCATGTCGATAAGATATTTCAGGGTGCACAACTGGAAATAGAATCTCTACAGGGGAAACTCCTTCCACCACAACCAGAAGAAAGCGGCCCCAAAGATACGGTCATCGCCCTTCCTGGCCAAGTAACACGGGTAATTGCGCGCTTTGATCGAGAAGGCCTCTATGTATGGCACTGTCATCTGCTCTCCCATGAGGATTACGATATGATGAGACCGTTTAGGGTGTTGGCGCCAAAGCCAATAAACAACCAGTAATCTATTAACCTCTAATCTCAGATAAAGAGTAAACACCTAAAAACTAATCGATAAGCCGAACAATAAATAAGACAGCAAGAAAAAGAATAGAACCAAACAACATTATCAATGGTTACAATCATCCAAGAAAACCAACAATAACTCGGAATTGATCTGTACAAAATAAGTAATTACGATGAAAAAACTAATAATATTATTATTTTTTACACTGGCATCAGGGGCAATTGCCACTGAAATACCGGAATTAACAAAGGAAAAATTGAAGAAAAAAGCTGTCCTTATCAATGAGCTACAAAACAAAATGCTGATGAAGGGATCGACAGTCGAAGATATCGACAAACTATTTTCTCACTACACAGACGACTTTATCTATATCCATGAAGTTTATGGCGGCACCTACACCAAAGAGCACCTATACAACAACTCCATAAAGTATTTAAAGGAGGGAGAATATCAAATGACTGGCGCTAGATATAAAATTATATCAATCATCGCTGGTTACAAAGCAGTCTCACTTGAGCGGCAACAAACCTATCAAGGCGTTACCTCTAACCACTTAACAGTATTTGAATTTGAGGGTGATCAGATTTCTAGGATTATTGAATACTGGAAATAGGAATCTAATGAAATGTTAGATTATAGAGCTCTATACATGTCTCTAAATCTATCACTCTACATGTCGTTAATTTCTGTCAATAAAAATCAACAACCAAGAGGGGATATTATTTCTCTAAGCGGGAAGCTGAGCAGACGCTTAAGGATTGAAATTTAAGAATTAACTGAGAAGGAGTGAGGCAAAATATCTTAGAACAGGCAACCCTGTTTATTTTAGCTCTGACAAAAATGATTCTGAAATTATCTAAAAGGTTCTCTCCAGAAAAAACACTCTCTGGAGAGAACCCACTACTCACTCAGCAGGGCACCAAAGCCTTAGCCACACGGGAGTTAGTCTCCCGCCCCAGCTGTTCAGAAATAAAGTTCCCTGCCTCTGCCAGCAACTGTAAATCCACGCCGGTTTCAATACCCATGCCATTGAGCATATAGAGTACATCCTCACTGGCAACATTGCCGGAAGCGCCGCGGGCATAGGGGCAGCCGCCCAGGCCGGCTACGGCGGAATCTACTACTGCAACACCCATTTGTAAGGCCGCGTAGATATTGGCCAGTGCCTGGCCGTAGGTATCGTGGAAATGCACAGCAAGTTTTTCCACGGGCACGCGGGCCATCACCTGCTCCAGCATACGCTTGGCGGCTTCCGGGGTGCCGACACCTATGGTGTCGCCGAGAGAGATTTCGTAGCAGCCCATTTCCAATAGAGCAGCACTAACTTCTGCCACTTTGGCCGGATCAATATCGCCTTCATAGGGGCAACCGAGCACGCAGGACACGTAACCGCGCACGGGTATTCCGTCTTGCTTCGCTTTTTCCACCAGTGGACGGAAGCGCTCAAGACTCTCAGCAATACTGCAATTAATATTTTTCTGGGTGAAGGCTTCTGAGGCCGCGCCGAATACGGCGACCTCATCCGCTTTGGCTTCCACTGCGCGCTCATAGCCTTTTAAGTTTGGCGTGAGCGCGCTGTAGATAACTCTGTCTTTGCGCTGGATACCCGCCAGCACTTCCTCGCTGGCGGCCATTTGCGGTACCCACTTGGGGCTGACAAAACTGCCGGCTTCAATAACCGACAGCCCACTGGCGCTGAGCTTGTCCACCAGAGCGATTCGGGTCTCCACAGAGATAGGCTGCTTTTCATTTTGCAGCCCATCGCGGGGGCCCACTTCAACGATTTTGACCTGTTTGGGCAAAGTCATTATTGCTCCTCCCCGGCAAAATCCACCAGCAGACTACCGCCATCCACTAATTCACCTTCGGCACAGAAGAACTGCTGCACGGTGCCGGCGGCTGGAGCCCGCAGGGTGTGTTCCATTTTCATGGCTTCCATTACCAGTAGCGGCTGGTCTTTTTCCACCGCAGAGCCGGGCTCAACCAGCAGCGAAATTATGGTGCCGTTCATGGGGGCATCGAGGCCGTGGGCCTGGTCATTGCTCTCGCCCATATCCGGTGGCAACAGCTTGAATTCCACCTGGGTGCCATCGATAAATACAGCACCGCCATCGCGGGTATCCACGGCGGAGAAACTCATGCGGCGGCCATCCACCAACATCAAGTCACGTCCCGGGAGCAGGCGAATCTCACCGCTGTTTTGTTCCTCAGGCAAGGCATCGCAAGTCCAGCGCAGGCTATCGCCCTCCGCAACAAAGCGAATTTGAGCGTGCTGGCCACGGTAGTCCACCGTCTGGGTGCGACTGCCAGCCAGAGCATTGCGCCAGTTATCACCATTGTGCCAAGGAGAGAAAGGATCCCGCTGAGGTGCGCTATTGCGCAGATCGCGCTCTTCACGCTGCTGCAAATAACCGGCAATAGCAGCACATTTCAGCGGCGTCAGTGTCTGCTCCTGGTGCAGTACTTCCGCCTCGTAGTCCTCGATAAAGTGCGTCGAAATACAACCGCTGGCAAATGCCTGGTGATTGATCACTCGGCGCAGGAATTCGATATTGTGGCGCACACCAGCAATCTGGTAATCACGCAGTGCGCGATCCAATTTGGCCAGGGCTTCTTTGCGGGTGCGGCCGTGGCAGATTAATTTGGCGATCATCGGGTCGTAATGCACGCTGATTTCATCGCCGGTCTGCACACCGGTATCCACTCGCACACCCTCGCCTTCCGCCGGGGGCTGGTGGCGCACCAACACGCCCGTTGCCGGCAGGAAATCATTGTCCGGGTCTTCGGCGTAGATCCGCACTTCCATGGCGTGGCCGTTGATCTGCAGCTCATCCTGGCTCATGGGCAGGGTATCGCCAGCGGCAACTGACAGCTGCCAGGCCACCAGGTCCTGGTCGGTGATCATTTCCGTCACCGGGTGCTCCACCTGCAGGCGGGTATTCATTTCCATAAAGTAGAAGGCACCGCTGGCATCCAGCAGGAACTCCACCGTGCCGGCCCCCACGTAACCAATCGCGTGGGCCGCGCGCAGGGCCGCTTCACCCATGCGGGCGCGCAGCTCCGGAGTCATGCCCGGTGCGGGAGCTTCTTCCACTACTTTTTGGTGGCGGCGCTGCACCGAGCAATCCCGTTCAAACAGGTAGACGCCATTGCCCTGCTGATCACAGAACACCTGGATTTCCACGTGGCGGGGACTCACCACATAGCGCTCTAGCAACATAATGTCGTCGCCAAAGGCATTCATGGCCTCACGCTTGGCAGCGGCCAGAGCTTCGTGGAATTCATCGGCACTGTCGACACGGCGCATGCCCTTACCACCGCCGCCGGCAGCAGCTTTCAGCAATACCGGGTAACCGATGCGATTGGCATGGCCTTCCAACAGCTCTTCATTTTGATTGGTGCCATGGTAACCGGGCACCAGGGGCACATTGGCCTCTTCCATAATACGCTTGGCTGCGGACTTGGAGCCCATCGCCTCAATCGCGCCGGTGGGTGGGCCGACAAAAATAATGCCGTTGCTATCGCAGGCGCGGCAAAACTCCGCGTTTTCCGACAGGAAGCCATAACCCGGATGGATGGCATCGGCACCAGTCTGCTTGGCAGCACCCAATACTTTGTCGATATCCAGATACGAATCCCTGGCCGGGGCCGGACCCAGGTGCACCGCTTCGTCCGCCATCTGCACATGCAGAGCGTCGGCATCCGCATCGGAATAAACGGCGACAGTGGCCACCCCCAGGCGGCGCGCGGTCTTGATAATGCGACAGGCAATTTCGCCGCGATTAGCTATTAACAGTTTGCGAATCATAAAAATTACCCTTCGCTACCATTCATCCAACTGGGTGCACGCTTTTCCAAAAACGCACTCAACCCTTCCTGTCCTTCCGGCGACACACGCACGGCAGCGATCAGCGCGCTGGTCTGGCCCTGCAATTCATCGTTGATAACCCGGTTGGACATGGACATAGCCAGTTGCTTGGCCATGGCGACTGCCTTGGGGCCATTGTCGGCAATGGCATTCACTAATTTCTGCACATGCAGGTCCAGATCAGCCTCGGCACAGACTTCGGATACCAAACCGATCTGTTCCGCGCGCTCGGCGGGGAAACGTTCCGCTGTGACAAAGTAACGACGCGCATGGCGAGTGCCGATAGCATTGATGACATAGGGACTGATGGTGGCGGGCAGCAACCCGATTTTGACTTCGGACAAACAGAAGCTGGCGCGCTCAGAGGCCACGGCCATATCGCAGCAGCTCACCAGGCCCACGGCCCCGCCAAAAGCGGCGCCCTGTACTCGCGCAATGGTGGGCGCAGGAAAAGTGTCGAGCTTGTACAGCATGGCGGCGAGCGCAGCTGCGTCGCGGCGGTTTTCCTCTTCTGAATAAGTCGCCATGCGCTTCATCCAGTTGAGGTCGGCTCCGGCAGAAAAGCTCTTGCCATTGGAGGCCAGTACCAACACACGTACAGCGGGGTTTTGCGCCAGGGTGTCAAAGGTGGTGGCCAGCTCGTGGATCAGTTCATCATCAAAAGCGTTGTGGATTTCCGGCCGGTTCAGGGTGACCGTGGCCACGCCCTCGCTATCCACTTCGCACAGCAATTTATCGCTCATTGTAATTCCTCGATTGGGGCGTCTATCAAAAGCGGCACCGGAACATTTCATTGGCGCCGCAACCACGGTTCCTTACATGCGGAACACGCCGAACTGGGTCTCTTCCGGTTCCTTGTGGCTGGCCGCCGCCAGGCACAGACCGAGCACGCGGCGGGTATCCGCCGGATCGATAACGCCGTCATCCCACAAGCGCGCGGAGGCGTAATAGGGATGCCCCTGGTGCTCGTAGTTATCCATAATCGGCTGTTTAAACTGGTGCTCTTCCTCTTCGCTCCAGGATTCACCCCGGGCAGCCATCTGGTCGCGCTTCACCTGGGCCAATACGCCGGCGGCTTGTTCACCCCCCATAACCGAGATGCGCGCATTGGGCCACATAAACAGGAAGTTGGGATCGTAGGCGCGGCCACACATACCATAGTTACCTGCACCGAAAGAGCCGCCGATAAGGATGGTAATTTTGGGCACCTTGGCGGTAGCGACAGCGGTCACCATCTTGGCGCCGTGTTTGGCGATGCCGCCCGCCTCGTACTGTTTACCCACCATAAAGCCGGTGATATTTTGCAGAAACACCAGCGGGATCTTGCGCTGCGCGCACAACTCAATAAAGTGCGCGCCCTTCTGCGCACTCTCCGCAAACAGGATGCCGTTGTTGGCAACAATTCCCACCGGGTAGCCCTGGATACGGGCGAAACCGGTTACCAGGGTGGTGCCGTACAACGCTTTAAATTCATCGAACTCAGATCCGTCCACAACCCTCGCGATAATCTCGCGCACATCAAACGGCTGGCGCGAGTCTTTGGGCACCACGCCGTAAATGTCTTCCGGTGGATAAATCGGCTCCACCGGCTTTTGGATATCCAGGCCGGGATTTTTGATACGGTTCAGGCGCGCTACAGAGCGGCGCGCCAACTGCAACGCATGTACGTCGTTATTGGCGTAGTGATCGGAAACCCCGGAAGTGCGGCAGTGCACCTCGGCACCGCCGAGTTCTTCGGCAGAAACTTCTTCACCGGTGGCCGCTTTCACCAGGGGCGGACCCGCCAGGAAGATGGTGGCCTGCTCTTTCACCATAATGGATTCGTCTGCCATGGCCGGCACATAGGCACCACCGGCAGTGCAGCTACCCATAACCACTGCGATCTGCGGAATATTCTGTGCAGAGAGATTGGCTTGGTTAAAGAAGATGCGACCGAAGTGCTCTCGGTCTGGGAAGACGTCGTCCTGGCGCGGCAAATTGGCACCACCGGAATCCACCAGGTAAATGCACGGCAGATTATTCTGTTCAGCAATCGTCTGCGCACGTAGGTGTTTTTTTACTGTAAGCGGGTAGTAAGTACCGCCTTTTACAGTGGCATCGTTAGCCACTATCACGCAGGGCTGACCGGAAACGGTGCCGATGCCGGTAATAATGCCCGCAGCCGGAACATCTTCACCGTAAACCTCGTGAGCGGCCAGCTGGGAAAATTCCATAAAAGGGCTACCCGGATCGAGCAGCGCATCGATACGGTCCCGTGGCAATAATTTCCCCCGCGCCAGGTGTTTTTCCCTCGCGCGCTCGCCGCCGCCCTGGGCGATGGCTTCCACTTTCTCGCGCAGGTCTGCCACCAGCGCCTGCATCTGCTCGCGGTTTTCGCCAAAGGCGGCATCGCGCGTGTTTATTTTGCTCTGCAACTGATTCATAAAGTCCGATTCACTTTCCCGGAGAAAAGACCTCCACAGGGCGCAGCTTATTGCCGCAGTGCCCGGCTGGAGACAGCTGCCGCCGGCAGGCGCCGGCGGCGAGAAGAAATGCCCAGCCTTAGCGGGTCTCTTTAAACAGCTCGCGACCAATCAGCATACGGCGCACTTCAGAAGTGCCCGCGCCGATTTCGTAGAGCTTGGCATCGCGCAGCAGACGACCAGTGGCGTACTCGTTGATGTAGCCATTGCCGCCCAAAGTCTGGATAGCTTGCAGGGCCATCTGTGTTGCGCGCTCCGCAGTAAACAGGATTACAGCGGCGGCGTCCTTGCGCGAGTCCTCACCGCGATCACAAGCCCGGGCCACAGCGTACAGGTAAGAGCGGCTGGCATTCAGGTCAGCGTACATATCGGCGATCTTGCCCTGCATCAGCTGGAATTCACCGATGGCCTTGCCGAACTGCTTGCGCTCGTGAATATAGGGAACCACTACATCCAGGCAAGCCTGCATAATACCGACAGGGCCTCCGGAGAGAATGGTGCGCTCGTAGTCGAGACCGCTCATCAATACGCGCACACCGCCGTTCAGTTCACCGAGGATATTTTCTTCCGGCACTTCACAGTCTTCGAACACCAGCTCACAGGTGTTGGAACCGCGCATGCCCAGCTTGTCGAGCTTTTGCGCTTGGGAGAAACCGGCAAAGCCGCGCTCAACGATAAACGCAGTAATACCACCGGAGCTGATACCCGGTTCGGTGCGCGCGTAGATCACATAGGTATCGGCATCGGGGCCGTTGGTGATCCACATTTTATTGCCGTTCAAAATAAAGCGATCGCCGCGCTTCTCCGCGCGCAGTTGCAGACTTACCACGTCGGAACCGGAGTTGGGTTCACTCATGGCCAAGGCGCCTACATGTTCACCGGAACAGAGCTTGGGCAGGTACTTGAGCTTCTGCGCATGGGTACCATTTTTGCGAATCTGGTTTACACACAGGTTGGAGTGGGCACCGTAGGACAAGCCCACAGAAGCGGAGGCGCGGGAAATTTCTTCCATGGCCACAGCGTGCGCCAGGTAACCCATATTGGAACCGCCGAACTCCTCTTCCACGGTCATACCCAGCAGGCCCAGCTCACCAAACTTTTTCCACATGTCTGCGGGGAACAGGTTGTCTTCATCAATCTGTGCCGCGCGCGGGGCCAGCTCCGCCTGGCAGAACTTGTACACCATGTCACGGAGCATATCGATGTCTTCACCGAGACCGAAATTCAGGGTTGGGTAGGAGGTGTTCATAACGGCTCCACTGATATTTAAAATGTCTTTAATTCAAATGACCGCCTTGGCGGCTGTTCAATACCACATAAGGCAACCGCGCCACTCTTGGCGCAGTGCCGAAATCTGTTCAGGAAGCGCTGTTGTCATCGCTTTGCGCCAGGGACTCACGGGCCCTGGATTCAGCTTCATCCAACTCTTCCATCAGGCTTTCGATATCCCGCAATTGCTGTTGTAACTGCAAACGCTTTTGCGCGATGCGCTCCAGTAGACGGTGCAACTGCTCCACATTGCCGTGGGCAGGATCGTACATATCGATAATTTCGCGGCTCTCATCCAGGGAGAATCCCAACCGCTTTCCGCGCAGGATCAGCTTTAGGCGCACACGCTCCTCGGGACTATAGATTCGAGTCTGGCCACGACGCTCGGGACTGAGTAGGCCCTTATCCTCATAGAAGCGGATGGCGCGGGTAGTGATATCGAATTCCCGCGCCAGCTCGGAAATGCTGTAGCTAAGGGGCTCCATTTGGCTTGCTTCTGCTTTCATAACGACGTCCTCAAGATGCCATCAAGCCTAGCAAGAGTTTACGTTAACGTAAACGTAAAGCACGCGCCAAAAAAGAACCCTGAGGCACTTCCAGTCACTTAGCCCACAGGGGTCCTGTGAGGAGTAGCCTCAGCGCCAAGCAGTTGTTGTAGCTGATTGTTGAGAAGTTTTTGATAGGAAGGGGTTAGGCCGGTCACCTCCAATGCCCAACCGGCACCGTGGTGCTCAATTCGCCCCACCAGGGAACTGTCCTCAAGAAGTTCCGGGTGCAAAAACAAGCCACGGGACTGGTTGAGTAACTGATCGGCACAGAAATCCGGACTCTGTGGCTGGGATGGGACTACCGCCAAAGCCAGCTTCAAACCGGTAGCACGGCTGACGCTCTGCATCTCCCGCAACAATAAACCACAGCAGACTGCGCGGAAGGCCGCATCGGTGCCAGAGAAATCCAGGCCGATCTGTGGCCCGGCGCAACTCAGGGGGTGGCACCGTATATGCGCTGCAGCAAACGCATGCGTCCATCTAGCTCCCGCTGCAAACCCTCCAGGGCGCTGCGACTTAACTGATTGCCCA
This sequence comes from Microbulbifer sp. VAAF005, assembly GCF_030012985.1. Lineage (NCBI taxonomy): Bacteria > Pseudomonadati > Pseudomonadota > Gammaproteobacteria > Cellvibrionales > Microbulbiferaceae > Microbulbifer > Microbulbifer sp. VAAF005. The sequence continues at coordinate 2,685,281 of NZ_CP120233.1, forward strand.
ACTGCGCCCAGTTGAGGGGGCGAAGATAAAGCCCAACACTGGGCTCGGTAACTTCAGCAACAGCTTGAGCAGACTCAGTAACTTGTGCGGGCAATTTGCGCTCCCGGGACAAGCTACCGGTAAGCAGGGCCGCAGCTGCACTAAATGGCAGGGCAAAAACGAGTGTCAGCAACAAGCTGGCCCAGGGAAAGGTAACGGAATTACCGGGCTCAAACGCTACGGTAATATTGCCGGCAATACTATCGTGCAGGACCACTGGCTCGGTGATCGTCTCCCCCTCTTTCAGGTCCCCCACTTCGGCCAGGGAATTCGATTCCACATCCTCAATTAAAATGCCGGAAACCATTGGAAGCTCCAGCAGTTGGCGAGCGATCAGCTGTAAGCTGATACGATCCCCGGCCACAATACTCTCCAGGCTCTGCCCCGCGAGAATAGTCGCAGCCGCCTTTGCAGTAATTCTGTCTCGCTCTATCTGACCATCGCGCTGCTGACCATAAAAATGCCCCAGTGCCGCTGCACAGAATATTGCCAGTGTCACCCAGATAACCAGTGCCAATAGGCGCTGACGGGCGCGTTTGGACAACTGTGCTAATTGAGCCGGTATTTTGCGAAGATTAGATACAATGGAAACTGACATAAACGGCGGCAGACATCTTGCGTATTGTTTTTTTACTATTGCCCCAGCTGTTTTGGAGCAGCGAGCATTTTAACGGTAGGCACCAAAATTGTGCATACCCAATTAATTCCTGAGCGATTGGTAAAGCAGGCGGCGAAATAGTTCAACTCAACTCGCACAATTCGAAAAGAAATTTTACTCCCCATTCGAACTGAGCCCATTAAAATCCCTGCTGACCGGCAATCAATGAAATTAAAGCCCGGCAATTTTAGCGAAGAATCTCATAAGAGCTATAATGCGCCGGACATTTCATTCAATCGGGACAGAGCTTATGGGTGATCAAATAAATTCACAGGAATTCCACCTCTCCCTGAAACAGATTTCCCAGGCTTCAGGAAGTGGCGCCCTGCGCTACCTAAGCTTGCGAGATCAAGTCGCCAAGCTCGGCCTGGAGTATTCCGGTGAAGCCCCTTTTCCCGGTGAGGCTACGGACTTTACCCCGCCCCCCGAAGAACCGAGTGCACTTGAAGCCATTTGGTGTATCACCCTGCTGAGCCCCTCTGCCTCCCTGGCCCAACTCCAATACCTTCTGCGATTTTTTGATGAACAACAGTGGAGCCTATTCGCCGCTGATACTTTGGCACAAAGATGCGATCGCACCGTAATCCGCTTCCAAATTGATGGCGATCTTGATTTTGACAGCGCGCGCCTGGCCTGCCTTGGAGTGGCCGATGAGTTGGGAGTAGACCTAACAATCCAGGCTTCTGTTACCCAGAGGGTACCAAAGCTGGCGGGCTTTGATATGGATTCAACCCTCATCGATGCCGAGGTTATCGATGAACTGGCAAAAATTACCGGTATCGGTGATCAGGTCGCCGCCATTACTCAGGCCACAATGGCTGGTGACATGGATTTCTGCGAGAGTTTTAAACGGCGCATGGCCCTGCTAAAAGGGTTTTCAGAGCAGCGTTTGGCAGAAATTGCTCGGGAATTGCCGTTAAAAGAAGGGGCCTATGAATTGCTGGCAGCCTTGCGCGCACTGGGCTGCAAAACGGCACTGCTTTCTGGCGGCTTTACCTACTTCGCGAAATTCCTGCAGCGAGAGCGCCTGCCCCTGGATTATATCCATGCCAATGAACTGACATTTGCCGAAGGGGCCCTCACCGGCGAAGTGGTGGAGCCCATTATTGATGGCGATCGCAAACGCAAGTTACTGCAGGAAATTGCCGGAAGCTTAGGTTTGGCGCTGGAAAGTGTGGTCGCTATGGGTGACGGCGCCAACGATATTCCCATGTTGAATTTAGGGGAACTGGGTATCGCCATTCACCCCAAGCCCAAGGTGAGGCTACAGGCCCCCCAGGCGATAAACCTGTTTGGCCTGGACGCCGCCCTCTACTTATTTGGTCTCAATGACCAACAAATTGCCAAGCTCGGGGTATAACCCGGCTTAGCTCTTAAAGCATCGCGTGAGGGAAAGGGAAACTCGGCCGCTTGTTGTGATCCGTGCAAGCACTGGGCCCGGGTTTCTGCCCACAACTGGCAAGAAAAAGCCCCAGGACGACTATTAGTAAAGCCCGTTTATACATAGGTGCCTCCCTTCCTGAGTAAAATCTCTGGGCAGCAGAGTACGCAAAGGCAATCCATTTGAACAGCCGTTTAATGATTTTTATGCCAGAAATCTGGCGTATTAATCACGCCATCGTACCAGTTCACTTAGCTATAAAAACAAACTGAAAGAATGCCCATAAAAAATATTTTGTGGAGCAAACTTTAGCATTAGCCAAAGTGGAAGGGAAAAAGAAAGGGGAGAGTTGCCGCAACTCTCATATTGACCTATGGGAATTGCGACAACTGGGAAAAGAGAGCGATTAACTCTCTTTTTTACCGTAAATAACCAGGCTATTTACTTTTACCGTCAGCGGGTGATAACCCACCTTGGCGCGCTCAAAAATGCGCGCAGCCACGTCTTTTTTACCGGTCTCAACCATATTGCGATATAGCGGGCGCAGGAACTTGTTGCGGCCGATACTGGTGAGGAAATTCTCAAGGCGCTCGAAGGCCGGCTCGTAGTCGTTGCGCACTGCGATCATCAACCAGCTGAAAGCCACTTCGTTATTGCGGGACTCGGTCAGGCCAAAGGCGCCATCCAGTTCCTTCAACTGCGCTTCCGTCAGTTTCTCCGGCATACCATCGAGGAAGTACTTCCACTGGTGGAAAGTCCAGCCTTTGGTATCAATATCCTTCGCCACCAGTTTGCCGTCCAGCCACTGTTGACGTACTGGATCCAATTTAGTGAAGGCATCAGACTTCGGATGCGGCGCACCTTCGGGAATACCCGGATCGAAGATCCACTGGAGGATACGATCGCGGTCCAGCTTGTCGGCGTGCTCAACCAACAGGGTTTTGTCGAGATACTTAACGAAGTCCTCGGTGGTGATGCTCTGGAAGGAGAAGTGGTTGAAGTACTCCATCAGGAAGCGGTCAAACGCTTCGCGACCTACTTTCTGCTCCAGCTCATACAGGAACAGGGAGCCTTTCTCGTAGGGAATATTGGAGAAGACTTCATCGGGGTCACGTCCGCGCAGGTCGATCGCCATAATCTCATCGCGAGGCTCTTTATCAGCCAGATCCGCTTGCAGGTCGTCATAGCCCAGGGCCATTTCCATCTGGTAGCGCTCATCACCGTAGACGAACTGCATGATGCGGTTAGTCAGGTAGGTGGTGAAACCTTCATTCAGCCAAAGGTCGCGCCAGCTGGCATTGGTCACCAGGTTACCGGACCAGGAGTGGGCCAGTTCGTGGGCAATCAGGGCTACCAGGCTCTTATCGCCGGCGATTACCGTCGGAGTGATAAAGCTAAGGCGCGGGTTTTCCATGCCACCGAAGGGGAAGCTGGGCGGCAGAATCAGCAGGTCGTAACGATCCCAGTGGTAGGGGCCATAAGCCTTTTCGGTCACTTCCAGCATGGATTCGGTATCGGCAAACTCCGCCGCTGCAGATTCCAGCATGGAGGGCTCGGCGTAGACACCGGTGCGCTCACCCATGGGCTTGAACTGCAGGTCGCCAACCGCCAGGGCAATCAGGTAGGAGGGTATGCGCTGGGGCATTTCAAACTCGTAGACGCCATCTTTGGCCGCCTGCGGGTCATTGTTCGCACTCATGACTGCGCGCAGTTCTTTCGGAGTGCGTACAGTGGCGTTGTAAGTGATACGAACTTTCGGGGAGTCCTGCAGCGGAATAAAGCTGCGCGCGTGAATCGCCTGGGCCTGGGTAAACAGGAACGGATGCTTTTTACCCGCAGTTTGCTGAGGCTCCAGCCACTGAACGCCGGAGGCGCCAGGCGCTGTACGGTAGCGGATAGTAATGCTGTCGGCATCTTCCGGCAGCTCAATATTCAGCGGAGTGCCCAGGTGACTGTCTTTCTCGCCCATGGAGAATTTTATTGGTGCGCCATTGGCGGATACAGAAACCACTTCCAGCTCGCGGGTATCCAGTACCATCGGCAGGTTCTTGTCGTTGAGACGCTTGAAGTCCAACTTGGCTTCACCTTCAAGAACCTTGCGGGAGAAGTCGACAGTCAGGTCCAGATCCAGGTGCTGAACCTGGTAATCATTGCTGTTGGCAAAAGAGTGGTAATCCACTCCGGACTGGGGCGCTTTTTCAACACCCGGCTTCTTCTCGATCACAGCGGACGCCTTCATCGGCGCGCTCGCACTGTCTAATTCGGCCTTGGAAGGCTCCGACTTGGAACAGCCACCGGCAACGGCAAGGCCGCCAACGATCAGACTGGTACACAGTAAACGGGGCAACATGGGTCTACTCCCTGAGTTCAGCTTTTCAATTTGCGCCACAGGATACCTGACAGAGCGCAGATGAGAAACGACAGGGGACTCTGCACTCGCCGTAAGGGGGCACACCGATTACCCGCTCGAGCCACGGGTACCGACGGTCATGCCGCGTTTTGCCAATAAACCAGATTAATGTCTCAGTTTCGTCGCCTTAGGACGAATTTCATGACTAATAGCAGCAAGGGAAGAAAAATACTGACCGTGAATTAATACATCGTTCACTTTCCAGATTCAGACTGCGGTTCTTTTATAACAAGCACTATAAGGAGAACCCCATGTCTCTGTCCCGGAGGCGGTTTCTACAATTTTCCGGCGCAAGCCTGGCGGCCCTGCCCCTACTGAAAGCCTACGGTTCCGGCCAGGAGCCCTTCCAGCACGGCGTAGCCAGCGGTGACCCCCTGGCAGATCGCGTAATTCTCTGGACTCGTATCACTCCGTCTGCAGATCCAGAATTCCAGTCCATGGTGCCCTACACCTGGCAGGTCGCTCTGGACCCGGAAATGGCCATGGTGGTCAATAGCGGCAGCGGTATTACCGGGCCCGATGTGGACTACACCATCAAAGTGGATGCCAGCGGTCTGCAACCCGGCACCAGTTACTATTACCGCTTCTACTCTAACGGTATCGACTCGCCCATAGGCCGCACCCGCACACTGCCCATCGGCCATGTGGATAAACTGCGCTTTGCGGTGACCAGCTGCTCCAACTATCCCATGGGTTATTTCAATGTTTACCGGGAAATTGCCCTGCGTGCAGACCTGGATGTGGTACTGCACCTGGGGGATTACATTTACGAGTACGGACCCGGTGGCTACGGTACCGGCACGGGCCTGGGGCGAGAGCCAATCCCCGCCAAGGAAATGGTGGATATCCAGGATTACCGCCTGCGCTACGCCCAGTACCGCTCCGACCCGGATTTACAGGAAGTACACCGCCAACACCCGTTTATCTGTGTCTGGGACGACCATGAAACCACTAACAACGCATGGGCTGGCGGTGCCGAGAACCACAATGTCCAAGATGGCGAGGGCGACTGGTTTGTACGCCGCTCGGTAGCCAACCAGGCCTACTTCGAGTGGATGCCCATCCGCGATAACGGCATCTTTGATCTATTTGGTGACAGGGCCATCTACCGCAGCTTCCGCTTCGGCAATCTGATGGACCTGATGATGCTGGATACCCGCATCGCCGCGCGCTCCGAGCAGGCCAACTGGTTCGATCAGCAGACCGCCGATGACCCGGAGCGCAGCATCCTCGGTACCCAGCAGGAACAATGGCTGCTCAGTAGCCTGACCCAGTCCCAGTCGGACGGCGTACGCTGGCGGGTATTGGGGCAACAAGTAATGATGGCGCAACTCACCCTGGCCAGGGATTTGTCTGTGAATATGGACCAGTGGGATGGTTACACCGCATCCCGCGAGCGTCTGTTCGACCACATTGCCGACAATAATATCGACAATTTTGTCGTCCTCACTGGAGATATCCACAGCTCCTGGGCCTGGGACCTGGCCAGCAATCCTTTCAGTATTTTGAAATACGGGCGTCTGACCGGACGCGGCGCCCTCGGCGGAGAATTTGTCACCCCCGGAGTAACCTCCAGCTTCCTGGACAAATCCCACCTGACGGATGTTGCAGCGATTGCTATGGACGGGTTAATACCACACCTCAAGTGGGTGGAGATCACCCAGCGCGGTTACCTGTTGATGGATGTTTCCCACTCCCGCGCCAAGGCCCACTGGTATCACGTGGATACAGTCACCAGTCAGAATTACAACGCCAGCCTGGCAAGGATTTATAAGCAGGAAGCGGGGCAGAACCATATCCAGCGTGCCTGGAGTGAAAGCACAGCTGATGAGTTGGTACCGGCACCGGCACCGCAGTACGGCGCCCTAGCGCGCAATACCATCGCCGCCCTACGCAGCCGCTACAACGTCTGATTTGCAGGCAATAAAAAACCGCACCCCTGTTAAGGCGGTGCGGTTTTTTAAAAGCTTACAGAGAAAAATTATTCGAGACTGAAATCGAAGTTCATATCCTCCGCCGGCGCCTGCACATAGTACCCCTGAATATAATCAGTACCGGTCTGCCACAAAGTCGGCAGCATACTGGCCTGCTCAATATGGGGCACTATCACCTTGGTATCCGCCTCACCCAAGCGCTGTACCAATCCTGCCAGGGAGTCACTGCTCTCGCCTTCATCCTGGACCTCGCGCACGAAGGAGGGATCGATCTTGGCGATATCCACTTTCACATGCTCAAGAGCCTTGAACGGATTGAGTCCGGTGCCGAAATGACAGACCGAAACGCGACAACCCAATTGCTGGACCTGAGTGGTAAAGTCCCGGGCCGCGTGCAGGTTGCTGTTGATATCCTCCTGACGCAACTGGAAGATCACCGTTCCCGGAGCAACCTTGGCAGCTTTGAAGGCAACCCCCAGCCAGCCGGGTAAGCTGCTGTCCACCAGTGAAGCAGTGGTGATATGCAGCATCAAAGAAATATTCTTACCCTCAGCCCTGGCGGCTGCGGCGGCCTTGATCGCGGTAATAATTACCCAGCGATCCATTTTCGCCGACAGGCCCGCATCGCCGAGTTCCTGCAGGAAGGCCAGCGGTGCCAGCTCTTCCTTGTCATCGAGCATACGCACCAATACTTCGTACAACTGCTCGCCAGTTCCCTGCAAACTGAGAATTGGCTGGTAGAGCAGCTTCAGACTGCCGGCCTCCAGGGCCTGAACCACCCGTGCACGGTGATAGGTATCGGCGTCGGCACCACCTTCAGTATCCGGCTCGTAGAGCGCAAAATTCCCACCTTTCTTTTCTTCACCCAGAGCCTGCTTGTGAGCAGATAACGCTTGGTCCAGCACCTGTTGCGCACCGCTGGAGGCTTCACTCATCAAGGAAATACCGATAGAGGCGGTAATTTGCAGGGTTTTGCCATCTGCATCGAAGATGGTGTCGGAAATCTTCTTCAATATATCCTGCGCGCGTTGCTCGATGCTGTCCGGAGTCGTATTCGGGCTGAGCAGGCAGAAGGCATCTTCACTGTACCGGGCCAGGGTATCGCCACTGCGTTGGCAGGATTTAAGTAATTCCGCCATGCCTTTTTGCAGAGCATCGGCACCGGCCACCCCAACAACTTTCAACACTTCATCTTCAAAGCGATCCACTTCAATCAGCATCAGACCGCCGGTATTGTGGGAGTCCGCTGCAGATTTGATGCTGGAATCCAGTACCTGCAGGAAGTGCTGACGATTGAAAAGCCCCGTCAGCGGATCGCGGTTCTTGATATCGCTGAGCTGCGCTTCCAATTGCTCCGTATCACCCCGGCGCGAGGCAATACGCACCTGCAGACAGCGCTCATCGTCGTAGGTGGTACTGAGTACCTCTGCGCGGGTGGGCAGGGATTCGCCAGAGGCGGTCTTAGCGGTAAATTTCCACTCTTTCGCCTCCAGCTCATTGTTGTCGATAGCGCAGCTTTTGAGGAATTCACGCCCCTCTTCCTGCTCATTTTCAGCCAGCATATCAATCAGTGGCTGGTATTCGATGTCCTCGCCAGAGTCGTAACCAAAGCGCTCTGCAAGGGAGTCATTGGCGTAGACAATCAAGCCATCAGAAATATAAGCGATGGCATCTTTGGAGCTATCAAGTAGCTCCTTGGCACGGTTAAGGGTCGCGTGATAGCGGCGGTCGTGTAGGCGAGCCTGACGGCGATTGGCGAGCGCCCCCAGCTCCCGCTGTATCACAAAGAGAAGGTGTTGGTCTTCATCCACCACTACGACATCGCGGGCTCCGAGCTTCAAACCTTCCACCACGGGTTGGGCACCGGTGCGCTCGGTCAGCATAATTACCGGGACATCTTTTTGCAGCTTGCTGATGGTGCGCAACGCCACTGAGGGGGGCACCTGAGTACTGCTTTCAGCCGCGATCACTAAATCCCAGGTTTTATCCTGGAGCAGGCGGTTAAACACAGCCTCGCTGGCCACATGCTGTGCTCGGTTGGGACGGCCTGCGTTGTGCAGCATACTCACAAGGCGCTGGGCTTCCGACGGGGTATCGTGAATCAGGAGAAGTCGTATTGTGTCGTTGCTACTCATTATTTGCTCTATTTTTTTAATGGCGGCACACAGCTACCGCTGGCGGTAATTTTAGGGGGCGTCAAGGATGGCATACAAGGGTAGATCAAACTGGTACCTGTGATCTAAATCACACAACGCTCCCCTATAAAAGCTTCCGCCTTTCCCATTTGCGAAACCACAGCCGCTAACCAAACTTTCCCAACCTAAGAAGCCCCTGAATACAGCGCTATAAAGCGAAATAGCAGCTGCTGAATAGGTCGACCGGCCAACTATATCTGGCACGGGCGTTACGGGGTTAGCCTAGATCAATTTGGCGATATTTATTCGCCCAACCTATTTCTCTTCATGAAAATCCCTGTCGAATATACAAAGACAACCCTTACAGCTATCAGCTGAGGTTTAGCTATGTTCAGCAACTACCGGGGACTTTGATGGGACGCCGGGGATTTCACGCACCAGTTTGGGTACCAGATAACCGGGTAACTGCTGGCGGAGATGTTCGATTAACTCCAGCGCTTTCGCATCAGAGACTTCAAAATGTGCGGCACCATTTACTCGATCCAGCTGATGCAAATAGTACGGAAGTACTCCTACTGCAAAGAGGGATTCGCTCAACGCGCCCAGCGCCTCACGACTATCATTGACGCCTTTCAATAGCACCGCCTGGTTGAGCAGGGTAACCCCTGCGCTTCGCAACTTTTGCAGTGACTCCCGCACCTCACTATCAATTTCATTGGCGTGGTTGCAGTGCAACACCAGCACGGGCTTCAAGCGGGAACCAGTAAACCAATCCAGCATTTTCTGGTTTACCCGGCTGGGAGCAACTATCGGGAGGCGGCTGTGAATTCGCAGCTTATCCACATGGGGAATGTCGGCCAGCTCATCAGTGAGCCAGGCCAATTGACGGTCACTCATTACCAAAGGATCACCGCCGCTCAGAATCACTTCGCGCAGCTCAGTGCGCGCGCGAATGTAGTCTAGAGCTGCCAGGCTCTGTCTGCGAGTTAAGTGGTTGTCGCCGTATGGGAATTCACGTCGGAAACAGTAACGACAATTGACCGCACACTGGCCCGCAGTGATCAGCAGTAGGCGCCCGTGGTATTTGTGAACAACTCCAGGCAGAGGGTTAGCTTCTGCCTCTTCGAGAGGATCTGAACTAAATCCCGGCACTTTCTCCAACTCATCCGCACCGGGTAAAACCTGTAACAACAATGGGTCTTCGGGATCGCCGCAACGCATGCGCCGGACAAAGGGGCGCGGCACGCGCAGGGAAAAGCCAGAAGCTGCTTGCAAGGCCTTCGGGAGCTTATGCGGGTCTAGCTGTAGTAATTGAATCAACTCTGCCGGATCAGTGACCAGATCAGACAACTCATCCTGCCAGCAGCGGGATTCCTGTGTGTCGATTAGCTCTATACCGGGGGCCGATGATGACGCCATCATGGGAATACACTACAAAATAAGAGATTGTATCAGATCCCCCGCTGCATTCTCCCGCTACCACTGACAGTGACGCCCACATAGGGTGCCATGACCAAGTAGACATGAGAATTCGCACAACTTCATTAAATAAACGGTATCTGTTTCAGCCCCTATCTAGCGAGTTAGTTAAGCCCTCAAATCGATTTCCCAGGGTAATTACATAAACTGAATTTATCTTTTCAGAAACTCCATAAACATAACCAACAAATCTCCATCAATCTTCTACGGAAAAATATCGGATAGTTGGACTATATCTTTAAGCAACCAGAACCTTAACTCTTCTTTACCTGATTTTAGGAATAGACTCATTATCGGCGAAGCAAGTATTCACTCCACCTACCAATAAAAACTCCTACCTCACAAAACACTCCACTGCAATAAAGAAAATCTACACAGTCGACATTTCTACAGTGAATTCAGGGAGCAAAAAACATCCCCCCTTGATAAATCCGGCAAGGATAAAGCAAAGCAAAAATTATTTATTAATAAAATTTTTATCACTAGAAAAAACATCTTCCAAAAACCATCAGCAAATATCAAAAAATTCATAATTCCCTTATTCACAATAGGGATAATTCGGTGTTAATTTAAACGTCGACAAAGAGAAACCACTTTGTCAGCCCTGCCATAGGCGGGCACTACCAAGAAATAAATAAAACACCTAAAAGGTGTTCAAACAGTAAGTTTAGAATTACAAAAAGGAATTACTCAATGGAAATGCAGCTTGAATTGCTTGAAGCCAATAAAGACCTACTGATTGAGCAAACTCGCGCACATCCTTTCTTGAAGCGTTGCCGTGAAGGTTCCATTACGCTGGACGAATTAAAAATATTTTTGGTTCAACAAGGGATCTACAGTGGATTTTTTGTTAGATACCTCTGTGCAATGATGGCAAACCTCCCGAGTAACCACGAAGTCCTGGAGCTAGCCGAAAACCTAATGGAAGAGCTGGGCCTGGAACCAGATAGCCCCAAACCCCACGCAGAAATCTATCGCGAAACCCTCGAGCATTTTAATTTGACCCTGGAAAACGCGGAAGTTTTACCAGGCACTCAGCACCTGATCGATACCATGTTCAAAAACTGCCGGGACCTCAGGGCCAGTGCAGGGTTGGGTGCCCTATGCCTGGGAGCCGAAGCCCTGGTACCCGATTTATATACAGATATTGTTGCCGGATTCCGCTCTTGCGGCGTATCCGATGCAGAAATGCAATTTTTCCTGCTGCATATTGAATGTGATGACGGCCATGCAGAAACCATTCGCGATATTATGGTAGATATCGGCTCCAAGGATCCCAGCCAACTGGACATAATGCTTGAAGCCGGGCGCCACCTTGTAGAGGCCCGCTTACAATTCTTCGATTCTATTGAAACCGCCTACCACTCCACTAAACATAAAAAAGCTGAAGCTGTTACAGCTTAATTAGCAAGCACTTATCAACCCACTCACAGGTGTTGTTGGAGAAAGCACGGGCATAGGGAAATGCCACCAGCATAAATTCGGCAGAGATCGAATCATTTTGAGTTAGGTTTTTAAAAATTATTCTGCGATAAGAAAATAAAAAAGGAAAATTTATTAAATATCGCAGAATTAATATGACTTGCTGTGAGAATTGGAGATAACAATGGCTGAAACACTATCACTGGCAAAAAACGAACTGGTTGAACGAGCCAGTGAAGCAATGAAACAGCACCTCAGCACCCCCGAGTGGTCTCTGAGAGAAAAGCTTTCGCTGACTTGCCGAATTTTATTTAACGATGGTCACGACTCCGGCCTGGCTGGGCAAATTACCGCCCGCGCGGAAAAACCCGGTACTTATTACACCCAACGCCTGGGCCTCGGCTTCGATGAAATTACCTCATCCAATTTATTGGAGGTCAACGAAGACCTCGAAGTACTGTCCGGAGAGGGCATGGCCAATCCGGCCAACCGCTTTCATTCCTGGATCTACCGGGCGCGGCCCGATGTGAACTGCATCGTGCATACCCACCCCATGCACGTATGTGCGCTTTCCATGCTGGAGCGCTCGCTAAAGATTTCCCATATGGACGCCTGCATGTTGTATGAGGATATTGCCTTCCTCAAAGACTGGCCGGGTGTACCCGTGGGTAACAGCGAGGGCGAGCTGATTTCCGCCGCTATTGGGGACAAGCGCGCAATCCTACTGGGACACCACGGCCTGATTATGGCCTGTCGCTCTGTAGAGGAAGCCTGTGTAATGGCGGTTCAGTGCGAGCGCGCTGCCAAACTGCAAATACTGGCTGAATCCGCCGGCACCATCCAGGATATTGATCCCGAACTGGGCCGCGAAGCCCACGACTGGATTCTCCAGGAAAAACGCACGCAAGCGACTTTTGCTTACTTTGTGCGCCGGATGCAGAGGAAAGGTTATGGCGGCGGGGACGACCCATTAAGTTAAGTGCTTTTGTGCAATGGGCCAAGGCCCATTGCACTGCCGGTTGCAGCAATAATTGCAGCTTGGCTATAACAACCGAAGCGCCTCCCCTCCATTTCTCTCTGGCTATTCGTTCAAGCTCCCACCCTCCTGTATAATCCCGCTCCATCATGCAGGGCTGGCGGTGAAGTCTCTTTTCCCCAGCCAGACGAGTTACCTGCGGCTACCATTTGTGGCGGAAGCGGAGGGCGTTAGCCCAGCCTTGGCCGGAATCGGCTAGAAACAAAAAACTCGTTAAAAATCATATAGATAAATGACTTAAAGGGCTCTATTTGCTATGGCTAGTTACTCCACTAACGAATTCAAGGGCGGCCTCAAGGTGATGCTGGACGGCGACCCCTGCTCAATCGTGGAAAACGAATTCGTCAAACCTGGTAAGGGCCAGGCGTTCAACCGCGTGAAGCTTCGCAACCTGAAAACCGGTCGCGTATGGGAACGCACCTTCCGCTCCGGTGAAAGCCTGGAAGCTGCGGACGTGATGGATCGCGAAATGGAATACTTGTACAACGATGGCGAGTTTTACCATTTCATGGAGCCCGAGACTTTTGAACAGCACCAAGCCAGCAGCGATGCTGTGGGCGATGCTTCAAAATGGCTCAAAGAGCAGGATATCTGCACTGTAACCCTGTACAACGGCTCTCCGCTGGCAGTTACTCCACCCAACCACGTAATCCTGGAAATTACCGATACCGATCCGGGCCTGCGCGGAGACACCGCCCAGGGCGGCACCAAGCCGGCCACTTTGGCTACCGGCGCCGTTGTGAAGGTTCCTCTGTTCCTGGAAATCGGTGAAACCATCAAGGTAGACACCCGCACCGCCGAATACCTGGGCCGTGCCAAGGAAGACTAAGTACCTCCTCCCCTCGAGCGGCCTACGGCCGCTCATCTCCAGAGCTACCTCCCATGAGCACAGATACCTGGCACCCCACCGCCACTATTGCAGCCCTGCGCCAACGCGCTGCTCTACTCGCTGAAATACGCACATTTTTTGCTGAACGAAACGTTGTGGAAGCCGAAGTTCCGGTGCTATCCCAGCGCGCCACCAGCGACCCCCATATCGAGTCCATCACCACAGAGTGCCGGGGCGAAAACGCCTACCTGGCCACCAGCCCGGAATTTGGTTTAAAGCGTTTACTCGCCGCAGGACTCGGAGATTGCTACTACTTGGGTAAGGCTTTTCGCCAGGGCGAATCCGGCGGTCGACACAACCCCGAGTTCACCATGTTGGAGTGGTACCGCTGCGGTTGGGACGATCACCAACTGATGGAGGAGGTCGCCAAGCTGCTCTGCGGTATTTTGGCGACGGACCAGGTTCAGTCCCTCAGTTACCGGGAATTGTTTTTACAAGAGCTGCAACTGGACCCCCACAGTGCCAGCGAAGCCGAGCTGATTTCCTGCGTTAAGCGGGAAATGGAATTGTCTTTTGTACCCCGTGAACGCAGTGAGTGCCTGGACCTGCTGATGAGCCACCGCCTGGAACCCACCATGAGGGAGGGCATCACCCTGCTCTACGACTTCCCCGCAGAGCAAGCGGCACTGGCAAAAGTCGTAGCGGACGAACAGGGGACCCCCGTCGCCAGGCGCTTCGAAGCCTATGTCGGTGGATTGGAACTGGCCAATGGCTATTGGGAGCTGACCGACAGCGTGGAACAGCAGCGCCGCTTTGAAAAGGATCTGGAATACCGCCGTGCTAACCAGCGCCCTGTACACCCCTTTGAAGAACGTCTGGTTGCGGCCCTGGATCAAGGCATGCCCGAGTGCGGCGGGGTCGCGCTGGGAGTCGACCGACTGCTGATGTTAAAAGCCGGTTACCAATCGATTGATGAAGTTATCGCCTTCCCTTTCAGTCGGGCTTAGCGGCCGCCGGCGCCGGAGTGTATTGATAGCGGGCAACCTCGCCAACTGCAAAAAAGCCACTATCGAGCAGTAGCTGCTGACGATCCGCCGGCACTAAAGCCACCAGATTTTTATGGTGGCTACCCTGGGCAGCGGTTAGCAGATGCTTGAACAGGGCCCGACCAATCCCGCGACCCCGGTAGTCCGGAAGCGTCACCATGTCATAGAGTCCCAGTGCATCCGCTGCCGCAAACAGGCACCCAGCGGCAACCGGCACACCATCCAGCTTAGCGAGAAATAATTTCAGTCGCCCGCGTCGCTGCTCGGGAATTTCCTGCAGGCCCTGATAGAAGTGCGCCAACTGTGCCCCCTCCAGCTCCCCTGCCGCCGCTGCCTGCACCGCGCCGTAATCAGGCAAGGCCTCCTTTTTCACCGCACTAATAGTCAGCTGTTCCACTACCGGAACCTCGGCAACGCTGAGTCGGGGTATCTCGGCGGCCATAGCTACCAGGGACTGGCGCCGCTTTAGCCCAAGCTCATCCAAAGCGTCATTGTCCAGGGGTTTGGAGGCACTGTGCCAAAGAGTGAAGGGGCTGTGCCGCTCGGCAAAATAATCCAGCGCAAAACGCTGAATAATGCGCGGTGGCATTACCATATTGGAAATCACCTGATTGAGCCCAATGGAAGGCAGGCCGCTATCACTGCGGACAATACCTGTAATTTCCTTGGTGCAATCCGGAGTTACCAGGCTCGCGCGGTAATCCGCATAAGCCTCCAAATTTCGGCAGGTAAGATTTTTAGCGCTGAGACTATATTTCATGGGTCAAAGGATAGTGCCAAGAACAGTGCCGTTGCATCATTTCCCCAGTGATCCCAGCCCCGCAGCCGGTGTTCGCTACGGGGCGACAAGCCTTACTTCTGTACTTGCGACAGGGCACACTGATCCATGGATAATGCCGGTTCAGCACAGGTGGCTGCCCCGACAACTTTTGCCGGCACTCCGGCCACTAACACCTTTGCCGGTACCGTTTTAAGAACCACACTTCCGGAAGCAATTTGGGCGCACTCGCCAATTTCAATATTGCCCAGCACCTTGCTGCCCGCACCGATTAAAACCCCGTGGCGGATTTTCGGGTGGCGGTCCCCGCTCTCTTTGCCAGTGCCGCCCAGTGTAACGGACTGCATGATGGAAACATTGTTTTCCACTACAGCCGTTTCACCTATAACGATACCGGTCGCGTGATCCAGCAATATACCGTCACCCATACGCGCAGCCGGGTGAATATCCACACTGAATACGACAGAGACACGGTGCTGTAAGAACATAGCCAGGGAGCGGCGCTGCTGCTGCCACAGCCAGTGGGCCACACGGTGAACCTGCAAGGCGTGAAAGCCCTTAAAGTACAGGAAGGGCTCGTGCAGGGAGTGGCAGGCGGAATCCCGCAGGTAAATTGCGTTCAAATCCGCTCGCGCCGCATGCCCTATGGAAGGGTCAGCTTGTAGCGCCTCATCGATAACCTCGCGAATTAACAGCGCCGGTGCCACCGCATTGTCCAGCTTGTTGGCCAGGTGAAAGCTGAGCGCCGCCTCCAGGGAATTGTGGTTCAGGATGGTCGCGTGTAGAAAGCTGGCCAGGATCGGCTCCCGCTCTACCTGCTGCGCCACCTCTATACGAATCTTCTCCCAGATCAGATCCGCCTCGGCCTCGGTGCATGTCGCATCCATTATTGCTTTCTCCATGTTACACAGCCCCCAGGGTCAAGGGGGGCTCCAGCAGCGCCGACTGCTGCTCGCGCAATGCCAGTATATGCTCTGCCCAGTAACGGGCAGTATTAAACCAGGGAAACGCCTGGGGAAAAGCCGGGTCCTGCCAGCGCCGCGCCAACCAGGCAGCGTGATGCATCTGCCGCAGGCAGCGCAGAGGCTCCACCAGCTGCAACTGCTGGGGATCAAAACTATAGAAGGTTTCATAGCCTTCCAACACTGCATCCAGGTAGGCGGTTTGCTCTGCGCGATTGCCGGAAATCAACATCCAGATATCCTGGATCGCCGGCCCCATCAGGCAGTCGTCCAAGTCCACAAACCAGGGAGTCTCATCCCGCCACAGGAAGTTGCCACTGTGACAATCACCGTGCAGGCGCAGCATATCCCAGTCCCGCTCAAACAGCGGGGCTATCTGTTCGATAATGTGGCCCGTGACGGAAGCGTAGGCCTCCTGGTTCTCACGTGGCAGGAAATCTCCATTCAGGATAAATTCCCGGCTATCGATTGCGAATCGCTGCAAAGTGAGGGATGGGCGATAGCTGAAGGGTTTGGCGCTGCCAGCCGCATGAATGCGACCCAACATGGTCCCCACCTGCTCCAGGTGATCAAAGTTATCCAGCTCCAACTGGCGACCGCCCCGTCGGGGAAAAGCGCAAAACGGAATCCAGCGGACTCCATCAGGGTGCGCCCATCAAACTGTATCGGTGCCACCACAGGAATTTCGGCCTCTGCCAGCTCCAGGGTGAACTGGTGCTCCTCCATTATCTGCTCATCACTCCAGCGCCCCGGGCGATAGAACTTGGCAATCAACGGCTCGGCATCCTCAATACCCACCTGATAGACGCGGTTTTCATAACTGTTTAAAGGGAAAATACGCGCATCGGAAATCAGCCCGGTAGTCTCGACACAGTCGATCACCACGTCCGGCGTGAGGGCTTCATAGGGATGATGATTCGAGGTCATAGTGGGTACCAACTGGATTGCAGCTGGCTATGCTAACGCGGTCGCGGGGGCGGGGACAAACTGAGAAATGTGCCGCAAGCTAAAGCGGCCAACTCAAGGGGAGTTCACGCAGGACAGGAGCGGTGACACCACCCAATGCCAACCGCACAAAAAACTGGCTTAACCGCCATTTGCCCGCTGTTGCTGCAATAGCTGAACCATTTGGTCACGACCAAAAACTTCGGCAAAATCCTCTGCGGAGTGGCCGGCCTTATTCACCTGCTGCGAATCGCAATCCTGCTTTAGCAGGGTTCGTGCAAGGGCAAACTCACCGCGAAAAATCGCTGCCATCAGGGCAGTATTGCCACGGCGATCCTGGGCACAGGCATCTGCACCTCTCTGCAACAGGTAGTCCACAGCCTCCCCGTTGCCGTTGTAAGTGGCAATCATCAGTGCCGTATAACCTTTCGGGCTGCGTACATCCAGGGGGAAACCCGCTTGCGAAAATTCACGCAGCACCTCGGTATCACCAATCCTGGCTGCGGCAAAATAATACTGGGAGAGTTCGATAAAATCAGATTCCGTTTTTTCCGGCTCCCCTGCCTGAACCCCCAGGGTGAGAAAGAGTAGTGCGAATAAAAATGATCTCATAATTTCACCTGTATAAATTTAGCGGGCGACCTCTGTCGCCCGCACTTGGGTAAAAATTACCGGGCCAGTTTTTTCACGCGATCCAGATCTCCACCAACTGCTTTGGTTAAGCGCTGTCCGTAGTCCTTGTCCGCTTGATAGAAGTGGCTCAGCATAATGTGCTTAGTGTTTTCATCACTCACTTTACCCAGATCACCAGCGAGGTTTTCAATCAGGTTCTGACGCTCTTCAGGACTCAGGCTGCGGTAGAAAGCACCCGCCTGGGCAAATGGCAGTTTCTTTTCAATGGCCTTTTGCTGGGTGCTGCCATTCAATGCCTTGTTGCTATAAAGACCTTTGGGGTCCTCGTTGCGCGCATCGATGCGGCTCGGCTGATAGTTCACATCTGAAGTCTGCTGGCCGTAGTTACCCGCTCCATCCTGGTTCCAGTTACTTACTGCAACGAGGGGCCGGTTGATAGGCAATTGCTGGTGATTGGCCCCCAGGCGATACATTTGCGTATCGGAATATGAGAACACGCGGCCTTGTAACAAGCGGTCTTCCGAAGGCTCAATACCCGGAACAATATTGGCCGGCGCAAACGCGGATTGCTCAGTTTCCTGGAAGAAATTAGTGGGCACACGGTTGAGTGTCATGGTGCCGACTTTGGTTTCCTTCACGTCCAACCACATTTTGGTGGCGTCCAGGGGGTTGTAATTAAAGCTGTTAAGCTGGGAGGGCTTCAGAACTTTAATAAACAGATCCCACTGGGGGTGCTCGCCTTTTTCAATCGCGGCATACATATCGCGAGTTGCGTGGCTGAAGTCCTTGCTCTGAATTTCTGCTGCCTCTTCCGCAGTCAGGTTCTTGATACCCTGACGGGTTTTCCAGTGGAATTTCACATAGTTCACTTCACCCTTGTCATTGATAAACTTATAGGCGTGAACACCCCAGCCATCCATCTGGCGCAAGTTAGCCGGTGTTCCGTAATCGGAATAGACCCAGCTCAGCATATGGGTGGATTCCGGCACATGGCTAAAGAAATCAAAGAAGCGGTTGGGGTCCTGTTGATTAGTCACCGGGGAAGGCTTCAGGGAGTGAACCATATCCGGGAATTTAATCGCGTCGCGGATAAAAAATACCGGCAGGTTGTTACCCACCAAATCCCAGTTACCCTCTTCCGTATAAAACTTGGTGGCAAACCCACGGGGATCACGCAGGGTTTCCGGGGAACCTTTTGAGTGGATTACTGTTGAAAAACGCACAAACACTGGCGTTTTACTACCGCGCTCAAACACCGCTGCGCGGGTTAAATCACTGAGGTCAGCCGTCGCAACAAATTCACCGTGAACACCAGTTCCACGAGCATGAACTACACGCTCGGGAATACGTTCACGGGCAAAACGCTGCAATTTCTGAATCAGTTGAACATCTTGCAGCAAATTACCGCCATTTTCTCCAGCAGTTTGTGCGTTCTGGTTGTCTCCGACTGGGGCGCCATTATCGCGAGTCAATGTCTCTGCATTGGCACCGCCTATCAGACCGATAGTTAATGCAAATAAGGGTAAGTATTTCATGGGATTATTTATCTCTACTGCCATCTCTATTACAGGAGTAGAGCTTATAGGGGAGAACAATAAGCGGGAAATTAGACCTTGTTATCGCTCTTATAGCAGGGATCAATAATGATGAGTCAGAAAGAGCAATTCAAATTTTTCAACAAGTCAAAATAAAGAAACTGTTCAATCAGATTTTTCTTGCTTGGGCATAAGGTACCAAAGCACAGCGGCAATCAAAAAAAGGGCGGGGATATCTCCCATCAAATTAATCCGTTCTGTTTTATCCACCAATGCCTGCACCAACATAATGACGGCATGTACAAGGCTGGACCATATGGTAAACCAAATTAAACTGGCATTCGCAGCGGGATTTTTTGCAGCGCGTATCAAGAACACCCCCAGGGTGACATAAATACCGATAATCATTTGCTCATACTCAGGCTGCCGTGGGGTCCAGCCCCACCCTTCCGGCCAAATCCACATCATCATCGGGTAAATCGCCAGAATAAAAAGCACTCCTACAACGACCAGCGCTATTGGCAGGCATTTTGCCCGGGCTGTCTCATTCATAATTTACTCCCAAATCTCGATCGACTTATTCCTGTAAGTCCCCCGGTAAATGACACACTACTTCCAGGTTATGTCCATCGGGATCAAGTACGTAGGCGGCGTAATAACCAGGGTGATATTGTTCGTAGACAGCCGGTGCACCATTGTCCTTGCCTCCGGCCTCCAGGGCCAAGCGATAGAATTCCCTGACCACTTGCCGCTCTTCAGCGCGAAAGGCGATATGCAATTGTGGAGTGGTGCTGGTCCCCCCACGAATCCAGAGTTCCGCTTTATCTGCCCAACCAAAGCCCGCCCAATCGTCAAACTCCATCACCAACTGGTATCCCAGTGGCATCAGCGCCTGCTGATAGAAGTCCTTACTGCGTTCATAGCTGTGCACATAAAGGCGGATATGATCAAGCATCGTATAAACCTTGGGAGGGAAGCGGATACTTCTGCAAGATAGCCTAGCGAGGGGAGTCACGCCGACTTGCCGACTTTTAGACGTGCGAGACAAAGAGGAGGTTGTGGCAGGTAGTTCACTTCATGCAGTCATACCCGCCACTGCAAGGTTGGGATTAAGGGGCGATATACCAGTGATAAATACCGTAAGAAGCGACGCCCAGACCAAAGAACAGCTGCCCCACCAACAAAACCCTGAAAGCGAAAGTGTATCGGGCCAAGTCACCTCGGCGAATGGCATCGTTGGAAAAAATTCTCGCTTCCTCAGGGAATCCCATTTCCAGGGTTTTCAGTGCCGGAACAGCAAGCTTGATAAGCTGGCGGCTGCGAATGTCCATCAGCCAAAATACGGTTACCAGTATGACCACAGACCCTCCCAGCAACGCCAGGATTAGAGGGTGGAAGTCTTTCTCCATGGCAGTGAAAATTCCGCCCTCAACAAACATGGTTAACACAACAAAAAAATTAAAAACCTTGAGGCGCTGATCGGCGGCGAAGCGGTAGTGATCGCAGAGGTACTGTCCCTGTTCCAAACGGAATCTCCTTAACTGTAAATACCCTGAAAACAATATCCGGAGTTAGAGGGTTACTAACTGTGCAAAGCAGCAGGCATTTACTTGTCTATTTAGCTGAAAATGGCGCAAAAATCGGGGAGGAATTTAACCTCTTGCCCCAATGAAAAGGCCGGGCTATGCCCGGCCAATAAAACCTTCACGCGCCAAACCTATGGTCAGCGATTTTCGCGGTGATCAATCAATGCGTCAACCACAGTGGGATCGGCAAGAGTGGAAACGTCTCCCAGATTGTCCAGCTCATTGCAGGCAATCTTCCTCAGGATACGCCGCATGATTTTGCCGGAACGGGTTTTTGGCAGTGCAGGCGCCCATTGGATAAAGTCAGGCTTGGCAATTGGTCCTATCTCCTTGCGGCAGAGTTCAATTAATTCTGCCTTCAGCTCATCACTGGGTTCATGGCCGGATTTAAGCATTACAAAGGCATAGATTCCCTGCCCTTTGATATCGTGGGGATAACCTACCACCGCCGCCTCCGCCGTATCATTGTGCAGTACCAGGGCGCTCTCAATCTCAGCTGTTCCCAGGCGGTGTCCAGAGACATTTAACACATCATCAATGCGCCCTGTGATCCAGTAATAACCGTCACTATCGCGGCGGGCACCATCGCCGGTAAAGTAATAACCGGGGAATGCGGAAAAATAAGTATCCAGCATTCGCTGGCGATTGCCGTACACATCCCGAATCATGGAGGGCCAGCTCTTTTTAATCACCAGAGAGCCCTCGCCCTCCCCTTCAATCTCCCGGCCTTCACTATCCAGCAGCGCGGGCTGGACGCCAAAGAAGGGCCGAGTGGCTGACCCGGGCTTCAATGCCATGGCACCGGGCAATGGGGTGATCATCTGCGCACCGGTTTCAGTTTGCCACCAGGTGTCCACAATCGGGCAGCGCTCATCGCCCACCACGCTGTAATACCATTCCCAGGCCTCCGGGTTTATGGGCTCACCCACGGTGCCTAAAAGTCGCAGGGAGCTGCGCTCGGTGGCTTTTACAAACTCGTCACCCGCTCCCATCAGCGCCCGAATCGCTGTCGGCGCGGTGTAGAAAATATTGACCTGATGCTTATCCACAACCTGCCAGAAGCGTGAGGCATCCGGGAAAGTGGGCACGCCCTCAAACATCAGACTGGTGGCCCCGGCACACAATGGTCCATAGACGATATAGCTGTGCCCAGTGATCCAGCCCACATCGGCAGTACACCAAAAAATCTCTCCCTCGCGATAATCAAAGGTATATTTGAAGGTCATGGTGGCCATCAGCAGATAGCCGGCAGTGGTATGCAGGACCCCTTTGGGTTTACCGGTAGAGCCCGAGGTATAAAGGATAAACAGCGGGTCCTCCGCTCCCATCACTTCAGGCGTGCAGTCCGGCTCCATCTCACCTATGGATTCGCCATACCAGATATCCCGCTTGCTATTCCAGTCTACCGGTGTGCCCGTGTGTTTAACCACAATTGTCGTATGCACATTGGGGCAGTCCACCAGTGCTTTATCCACATTGGCTTTTAGCGGTACTCGCTTACCGCCGCGAACGGCTTCATCAGCAGTGATCACCAGGCGACAATCGGAATCGAGAATACGGTCTTTCAGAGACACCGGGGAGAAACCACCAAATACTACCGAGTGCACAGCGCCGATACGGGCACAGGCGAGCATGGCGTAGGCCGCCTCGGGGATCATCGGCATATAAATACACACCCGATCCCCCTTTTTAACTCCCCGGGATTTCAGCAGATTGGCCAAGCGACACACATTTTCGTACAGGCTCTGATAACTGATCGCCTTACTGTCAGCGGGATTATCTCCCTCCCACAGAATTGCGGTCTGCTCGCCACGGCTGGCCAGGTGCCGATCGATACAGTTCACGGTCACATTCAACTGGCCATCGGAGAACCAGGCGGTATGGCCTTTGTGCAGATCCTCCTCAAGAACCTGGGTGAACGGCTTGTCCCACTGCAAAAAGTCCTTGGCCTGTTGTGCCCAAAACGCCTCCGGGCTTTCCACCGACTGGCGGTACATTGTCTCGTAGTCTTCGGCGCTAATAAGCGCATTGGCAGCAAAACCGGGGGAGACTGGGCGGGTATGCACTTCAGACATCATCTTCTCCTTTATTATTAGCGTGGCATGGCTAGCCTAGAGAAATCTGAGTTTATTAGAGCTTTATTCTTGTCACTTTATAACATAGCCGCTGCGAAACAGTCCCCTCATCTCAAAATTAGGCATGGGCCGAGGACAATCCAACGCAGGCCCTGAAAGGTGCAAGTTAATCAGACAAGCAAACAGCAAAAGAAAGTTGATTAACAGCTCAATCACTTAGATCCAGACATCATTTTTCGCAGTTAGATCTCCACCGGCATCGCCCGTATTAACGACCCCTTTAGGCTCAATCAATAGTACTTCACATTCCTGTTCAGCTCTGGGTTTATGCTCCACACCCTTAGGTACTACCGTCATCTCACCAGGTCCAAGGGATATAACACCATCGCGAAACTCGATCTGCATATGCCCGGAAACTACAACAAACACCTCATCGGTAACGGGATGATCATGCCAGGTAAATTCACCCTGGATCTTAACCAGTTTAAACTGGTAATCGTTCATCTCGGCAATCACTTTAGGGGACCAGTGCTCTGAGAACAGGTTCAATTTTTCTTTAAAATTGATAACTTTAGAATTCACTTTTATACCTACCTTTAATATGACTATATATCTGGAAAACTTATTTATCTCTGGATACTTCCAAAAGTTTTCTAAGCCTGCCCACAATATTCTGGTTAAATACCTGTATACCCTCCCTCTTCAGTAGCGCAGATACAACGCCAGAACCAACTATTTTCGCACCAGAAAAACTACCATCGTAAATATAATCACTACCACATGATGGGCTATTTTCCGTAAGTACTGCGTACTTAATATTGTGCTGCAGACACAGCTGTAATGCCCGTTTAGCTCCCCGTATAAATTGCTCAGTTAAGTCTTCGTTATTTATCCCTAAAACTTTGGCTGAGCCCGCTAAAACCTCTACACCCCTACCGCCGCTAATCTCAGCCGGCACCCTGGGAACAGGCAGTCCGGCTACAACCTCTGGACATAGAGGTACTATCTCTTGAGTTTCTATAATCCAATCAAAGTGATTGTTGTGGACCTCAACATGACTACCGTTGTAACGCACAGCACACCCCAGGAGACAAGAACTCACTAATATTTTTGCCATATACACCCGCGACCAAAGTGGACACAATAGAGAACAATGTTTAAACGATGCTTAGATTACCCATATAGATTGCCCAGCAAGTAAATTAAGACAGAAAACCGGCGAACCGAGACAAATAAATCCAAACTTAGCAAACGGCCTCTATATTAACTTACAAGAGAAATAAACCATGCAGCGCTCAATCTTTATTTTGATAAGCTACCTGTTAATAATTCCTGTGGTTAATGCCAAACAACTGGCCATCACATTCGATGACGCTCCCCGCAAAGCCGACGGTTACTTTGACGGGCCCACTCGGGCCAAAACGCTCATTGAAAGCCTGGAACAGCATAAAATCGGCAAAGTAGCCTTCTTTTCCAATACCCAATCCTTCGATAAAGAAGGATTGGAACGGATGCACCGCTACGATAAGGCTGGGCATATTATTGGCAATCACACCCATAGCCATCCCAATTTTCTGGAAACAGGGCTATCCACTTATCAAGCGGATTTTTTGCAGGCCCACCAGCTGCTTCAACAATTTGACAACTTTAAACCCTATTTTCGCTTTCCCTATCTGCGCGAGGGAGAAACTGTCGAAAAACGCGATGGTATCCGGGATCTACTACAGAAAAATAACTATCAAAATGCCTATATCACCTTAAATAACTACGACTGGTATATCGAGGAACTTTTCCAAACAGCAGTGAAAGACGGAAAACCAGTTGATATGGAGAGACTCTCCAACTTTTATGTCGACGTTCTTATGGCGAGCATTAAGTACTACGACGATATGGCAATTAAATATCTCGGGCGATCCCCAAAGCACGTGATACTGTTGCATGAAATGGATATTTCAGCCCTGCTTATTGGTGATCTGGCTGAACGACTGAGGAAGGAAGGCTGGGAGATAATTCCTTTAGAGGAGGCCTATCGGGACCCCATCGCCAAATACCAACTCGCCCAACCGATTAAATATAACCCTGGCAGAATCGGCAAAATCGCTTTAGCTAAAGGACAAAAGAAAAATCTCTGGCACTACACCCTGGACGAGTCCTACCTGGAAAAGAGGTTTAATCAGGAAGTGTTATTAATGTCTGGTCAATAAGCAGCGGGGATGCTACAGGGCACAACGCCCTGTAGCGAAAAGAGTCAGGCTTCGGCTAGCTGAACCGGAATAGTATTAGTGCTGCGCTCTACCTTGTTGTTCTCATCCAGGTAGACCAGCTTGGGCTTGTGGCTATCGGCTTCGCCCTCTGTCATCTGCGCATAGGAAGCAATAATAATACGGTCACCCACCTGTACTCTGCGTGCAGCGGCGCCGTTCATGGAGATAATACCGGAACCGCGCTCGGCGAGGATCACATAGGTGTGGAAGCGCTCGCCATTGCTCACATTGTAAATATCGATTTTCTCGAATTCACGCAGACCAGCCAGTTCTACCAGGTCCTCATCAATTGCACAGGAACCGTCATACCAGAGTTCGGCCTGAGTCACTGCGGCCATGTGCAACTTGCACTTCAACATTTCAATTTGCATAGTTGGATGCCCCTCAGAGTTCCAGGGAAACATTGTCGATCAGGCGCGCTGCACTGGTGTACATAGCTCCCAGGATCGTGATTTCTTTATCGTCATCTGCCGCTGGCTGTAAATCCTTGCTGTAACAGATGGAGAAGTAGTCAACTCGAAAGCCACTCTCTTCAATTCTCTTGCGCGCCTCTGTCTCGAGGTCGGCGAAATCCCGGCGTCCAGCCACAATTTCATCCTTAGCCCAGTTAAGTGACTGGTTGAGCACGGCAACCTTCGGTCGCTCTTCCGCAGTGATATAACCATTGCGGGAGCTCAATGCCAAGCCATCTTCCTCACGGTGCACCGGCGCCGCCACAATTTCCACCGGCATACACAGGTCTTCCACCATACGGCGAATCACTGCTAACTGCTGGAAATCCTTAATCCCGAAAATAGCCTTATCCGGCTGCACAATGTTGAAAAGCTTCGACACTACGGTGGTGACCCCTTCAAAGTGACCCGGTCGGCTGGCGCCGCACAGGACATCGGTCATTGCCGGACAAACCACGCGGGTCTGCTGGTCCATGCCATTGGGGTAAATTTCACTCTCATCCGGATGAAACAGGAAGTCACAGTCCGCTTCGCGCAGCCTGGCCATATCCCGCTCCATAGTGCGCGGATACTTATCCCAATCCTCGTTCAAACCGAACTGCAGTCGGTTGACGAAGATGGATACCACAACCAGATCGCAGTGTTGCTGGGCGATTTTGACCAGCTCTATATGGGCATCGTGCAAATTGCCCATGGTTGGCACAAAACCGACGGTCTTGCCGTCTTTGCGGGCCTGGGCCAGCGCCTCGCGCAGACTTGCTACGTGGTGGAAGACTTGCATCTTGCTACCGCTCACTATGAATCAGCGCGGCATCATACTCGCTGAGACCAGGTGTCTCAACATAGCAAAATTGCCGTTCTCTATAAGGTTTCGCCGCAGAATCCCGCCTGTGGCCCCACCAGCCAGTCACCGCCAAAACCTGAACTACTGGTCATCAGAAGCATTATCGGCTGCCGCCGAATTTTAACGCATTCAGTTCAGGAAGTGTTCAGACCCGCCAAGGCAAACTTCACGCCAAGATACACAAAAGACCTGAATTGAAAGAAAAGAGCCCAGTGCTCGGGAGAGATGTTATGAGACACCTCACTACGGCTATCGCCACCCTAAGTCTGCTGCTGATCGCGGCACCCGCCCTGTCCGAGTCGCATCGCGGGCACCAGCGCGCCATGGACGACCACCACAAATATGGGAGAGCCGAACGCGAGCAACGCCATATAGAGCGCAACCACAGTAAGCAGCATCAGAAGCAGGAAAAAAAGCAACGCAAACAGGAACGCAGGGAAGAACGTCAGCACCGCCGCGAAGTGCGCAATGCCTATAAAGCAGGCTATAGCAAAGGTTACGATAAAGGACATCGAAAAGGGCACAATAGCGGCCATCGTCACGAGTACCGCGCCACCTACAGGCCCCGATACCGCCATGGGTACAGTGGACACCGCCCTCACTACCGTCCCTCACACTACGGTTACGGCTACCGCTGGCGTCACCTGCCAAAAAATTTCGTCAGCATCAGTATTGGTGCTGCGGGTTTCTACTACAGCGATGGGATTTTTTACCGCCCAGCTACTTCTGGCTACGTAGTAGCACAGCCCCCCCACGGCGCTATCGTGCACAGCCTGCCGGCTTCAGCGCTAACCGTAGTTGTGGGTGGACACAATTACTACGTGGCCTACGACACCTACTACCTGTGGGACCACAGCCATCGCGGCTACCGGGTTGTCCCCAGACCCAGCGTGATTTAGTACCCAATACCATCCCCTGCGTGCGGCCTCCGGGCCGCCTTTTTTCCAGTCTGCCTCCCTGTATTAATTGCCAATTACGGCACCCTGTCACTGCGAGCAAAAGCACCGCTGTAATACTGCTTGTCCATTTACTTTTTTATACACAAAAATTAGCGTTTTTTTATCTATAGTTATTGCTTTCCGGCCCTGCTGGGCCCAAGATTCGCGCCCGCCAAATATCAACAGAAAGGCGCCATGAAGAAGCAACAAGTAAAAGACTGGACTTGCGAAGATTCGGCCGAACTCTACGGCATCCGCAATTGGGGCGCCGGATATTTCGATTTGAACGAAAATGGTGAAATTTCACTGCAAGTCGACGGCCCCAACGGGGTATCACACAGCGTTTCCCTAATGGACATTGCCCGAGGCGCCACCGAGCGCGGCCTGGGAATGCCCCTGCTATTGCGTATTGAGAATTTACTCGAAGCGCAGATTGCCCGGATTAACGAATCCTTTGCCCGCGCTATCGATGACTGCGGCTACGGCAACGTTTTTCGCGGTGTATTTCCCATTAAGGTGAATCAGCAGTGCCAGGTGATTGAAGAAATTGCCAATGCCGGCCGCCGTTTTAATCACGGACTGGAAGCAGGCAGTAAAGCGGAGTTAATTGCCGCGCTGTCCATTCTGGATAACACCGAATCCCTGATCGTCTGCAACGGTTACAAGGACGAGGAATTTATTAACCTCGGTCTACAGGCCCAGCGCCTGGGCGTGCAGGTTTTCTTCGTCGTGGAAACTCCCTCGGAAGTAGAAACCATTATCCGCTGCGCCGAGCGCGAGCAGGTGCGCCCGAATATTGGCGCCCGGGTAAAGCTCGCCTCGAAAGTTGGCGGCTACTGGAATGCAACCAGCGGCGACCGCAGTATTTTCGGCCTGGGCAGTAACGACCTGATCGCCATGGTCGATCAGCTGCGCAATCACGATATGCTCGACTGCCTGAAACTACTGCACTACCACCTGGGATCACAGGTACCCAATATCCGCGATATCCGCACCGGAGTTTTGGAAGCCTGTCGCTACTACGCCGATCTGGTGGAAGAAGGCGCGCCCATGGGCTACCTGGACCTGGGCGGTGGCCTGGCAGTGGATTACGATGGCAGCAAGACCAATTACACCCACTCCAAGAATTACTCCCTGGATGAGTACTGTGTCGATGTAGTGGAAGCCATTATGGGCACCCTCGATAGTGAGGGGGTCGAGCACCCGGTAATTATCACCGAATCCGGCCGCGCCACTGTGGCTTACTCCTCAGTGCTGCTGTTCGATATTCTCGACACCACCCGTTTCGAACCGGTGGAACTCGAACACACCAGGATCAGCGAGGGCGACCACCAGATGCTGCTCAACCTGCAGGACGCAGTGCGCAGTATCACCCCCAAAAACCTGCAGGAGAGCTACAACGACGCCCTCTACTATCGCGACGAGGTGCGCTCCCTATACCTGCACGGCCAGGTGAGCCTGCGCGAGCGCGCCAATGCGGAAAACTTGTTCCTGCAGGGCGCCCAGGATATTCGCAAACTACTGGATGAAGCCGAGGAGATTCCTGCAGATCTGCAAGCGCTGCCGGAGGTACTGTCGGATATCTACTACGCCAATGTGAGCGTATTCCAGTCGGTGCCGGATATCTGGGCTATCGACCAGGTATTTCCATTGTTGCCGATCCACCGCCTCGACGAAGCACCGACCCGCTCCGCCATCATCGCCGATATCACCTGTGACTGTGACGGAAAGATCGACCGCTTTATTGGCCGGGAAAAAGAGCAGAAAACCCTGCCGTTGCACGAACTAAAAGATGGCGAAGACTATATCCTCGGCACCTTCCTGATCGGCGCCTACCAGGAAACCCTGGGCGACCTGCACAACCTGTTTGGGGACACCAACGTGGTGAGCGTGCGCATTCAGGAAGACGGCAGCATCGACTTCAGCCATGAGATTCACGGCGACAGTATTTCCGATGTACTGAGTTACGTAGAATATCAACCCAAAGCGCTGTTCGAGCGCTTCCGCCGCCTGGCGGAACGCGCCGTTAAACAGGGGCTGATTACCGCTGCCCAGCGCAAGCAGATTCTGCAGACTTATACCGCCAGCATGAGCGGATACACCTATTTCGAAAAGTAAGTTTGAATAATAAGGCGCCAGCGCCTTTGAAAAGATAGCGGCAGTAAAAGCCGCAGATTAAGGAGATCTTTATGGCCAACGTACTGATCATCGGCGCCGGCGGTGTCGGCCAGGTGGTTGCACACAAGTGCGCACAGGTTGCTGAAGTATTTGAAAATATCACCCTGGCAAGCCGCACCAAAAGCAAGTGCGACAAGATTGCCGCTATGCTGCCGCGCAAAATCGACACCGCTGAAGTAGATGCGGACAATGTGCCTGAATTGGTAAAGCTGATCGAGAAAGTGAAGCCGGACTTGGTCATCAACGTGGCCCTGCCCTACCAGGACCTGCACATTATGGATGCCTGTTTGGAAACCGGCGTGCACTACCTGGACACCGCCAACTACGAGCCGCCGGAAGAGGCCAAGTTCGAATACAAATGGCAGTGGGCCTACCAGGAAAAGTTCGAGAAAGCCGGCCTGATGGCTCTGCTGGGCAGCGGTTTCGATCCCGGCGTCACCAGTGTATTTACTGCCTACGCCAAGAAGCACCACTTCGATCGTATCCACACCCTGGATATCCTCGACTGCAATGCCGGCGACCACGGCCTGCCGTTCGCCACCAACTTCAACCCGGAAATTAATATCCGCGAGATCACCGCCAACGGTCGCTACTGGGAAAATGGCCAGTGGGTTACCACCAAGCCGATGGAAGAAAAACGCGTATTCAACTTCCCCGAAGGCATTGGCGATAAGGATATCTACCTGCTGTACCACGAAGAGCTGGAATCCCTGTCCAAGCACTTCCCGGAAATTGAGCGCGCGCGTTTCTGGATGACCTTTGGCGAGAGTTACCTGAAGCACCTGGAAGTCCTGCAAAACGTCGGTATGACCGGCATTGAGCCAGTGGAATTCCAAGGCCAGCAAATTGTACCTATCCAGTTCCTTAAAGAGCTGCTGCCAGACCCCGCCAGCCTCGGCCCACTGACCAAAGGCAAGACCTGCATCGGCAACATTATCCGTGGCACCAAAGACGGCGAAGAGAAAATCTACTACGTCTACAACACCTGCGACCACCAGGACTGCTACAAAGAAGTTCAGTCCCAGGCGATCTCTTACACCACCGGTGTCCCGGCAATGATCGGTGCCAAGATGATGCTGGAAGGCAAGTGGATGAAACCCGGCGTGTGGAATATGGAACAGATGGACCCAGATCCCTTTATGGACGACCTGAACAAGTACGGCCTGCCCTGGCAGGAAACCTGGCTGGATAAACCTTTCCAGTAAGCCGTACTTTTCTCAGACCTCCGGGGTGGGCCCCAGCGCCCGCCCCAACGCACCAGGATATAACGCCCCCATGGACCTCACTCCCCGCGTTGACTACTTCGGACACTTTGATCCCTACCGCGTACCCTCACCCTGCTTCGTCGTGGATGAGATCGCCCTACGCGACAATTTGGCACTGCTCGCCGACGTACAAGAGCGCAGCGGCGCCAAGGTACTGGCAGCGCTCAAAGCCTTTTCCATGTTCAGCACCGGACCCATCGTGGCTGAATACCTTTCCGGCACCTGTGCCAGTGGCCTGCACGAAGCCAAGCTGGGTTACGAAGAATACGGCGGTCGCGACAAAGGCAAGGAAGTCCATGTATTTAGTGCCGGTTACAAGGACGAGGAACTGCGCGAAATACTGCAATTCGCCCACCATGTGGTTTTTAACTCTTTTTCCCAGTGGAAGCGCTATCGGGAACTGTGCCTGGATATGCAGAAGCAGCGGCCAGAGCTAAGTTTCGGCTTGCGGATTAACCCGGAGCACTCCGAGGGCCACACCGATCTCTACGATCCCTGTGCCCCCTGCTCACGCCTGGGAATCGTGCGCTCGCTGTTTGAAAACGAGTCCCTTGAGGGCATTAGCGGCCTGCATTTCCACACTTTATGTGAGCAGGATTTCAAACCCCTGGAGCGCACTATCGCTGCGGTAGAGGAAAAGTTTGGCGACCTGATTCCGCAGATGGAGTGGATCAATTTTGGTGGTGGCCACCACATTACCCGCCGCGACTACCAGGTGGACGAACTGGTCGAAGCGGTGCGCAATTTTGCCGAAAAATACGATGTGCAGGTTTACCTGGAACCCGGCGAGGCAATTTCCCTTTTCGCCGGTATCCTTGTGGCCGAGGTAGTGGACATCACCTGGAATGGCGAAAACCAGGCCATCCTGGACGCCTCCGCCACCTGCCATATGCCCGATGTGCTGGAAATGCCCTACCGACCGGAAATTACCGGCGCCGCTCGCCCCGGTGACCTTCCCCATACCTATCGCCTGGGTGGGCAAAGTTGCCTCGCCGGCGATAGCATCGGCGAATACAGTTTCAGTCAACCATTGCGGATTGGCGAACGCCTGGTATTCGAGGAAATGGCCTATTACACCATGGTAAAAACCAATACCTTCAACGGTATCCCCCTACCCGCAATTGCCCTGTGGAACTCGGATACCGACGATTTGAAGATGATCAAAGCTTTCGGCTACGAGGATTTCAAGGAACGCCTCTCTTAAATAGTGCCGATAGAGATAGATGCGGCAGGCAATGAGTTCTTGCCTCCGCCAGAGGACCAGTAGATGTTGTCAGAAAACGAATACCCCATTTTTCTCGGCTCCGAGATCGAGCAGCCGAAGCCGGAAGACGCCCTCTTTCACATTATCCCCATCCCCTATGAAGAGACCG
Organism: Microbulbifer sp. VAAF005; assembly: GCF_030012985.1. Classification (NCBI taxonomy): domain Bacteria; kingdom Pseudomonadati; phylum Pseudomonadota; class Gammaproteobacteria; order Cellvibrionales; family Microbulbiferaceae; genus Microbulbifer; species Microbulbifer sp. VAAF005. The sequence continues at coordinate 2,717,478 of NZ_CP120233.1, forward strand.
TCTCCTACGGCGGCGGCACCGGCAAGGGCCCAACTTCCATTCTGGAAGCCTCCTGGCAGCTGGAGACTTTCGACAATTTCTCCAATCCCTGCGATCTGGGCATTTACACTCGCTCACCGGTCTCGGTTTTCGGCCCCGCAGAACAGGTGATGGACAATATCGCCGCAGCCACCAAAGAGGTATTGGCACTGGGCAAGATGCCGGTGGGTATCGGCGGCGAACACTCCGTGACCTGGGGCATTATCAAGGGGCTACTGGACGCCGGTGAAACAGACTTTGGCGTAGTGCAAATCGATGCCCACGCCGACCTGCGCGATCGCTATGAAGGTCACAAACACAGCCACGCCAGCGTGATGCGTCTAGTGGTAGAAGCCGGTGTTCCCCTGTTCCAGCTGGGAATCCGCGCCTATTGCGAAGAGGAAGTACAGGCCCGCAAGGACCACAACGTAGGCTACCTGGATGCCCACCAACTGGTGCCCAACAACGTGCAGGAATTCCAGTTACCGGAGAATTTCCCCAAGAAAGTCTTCTTTACCCTGGATGTGGACGGTATGGACCCATCGGTCTTCCCTTCTACCGGCACCCCGGTACCCGGCGGTCTCGGCTGGTACCAGACCCTCAACTTATTCGAATCTGTTGCGCGACAAAGAGAGATAATTGGCTTCGATCTGCTGGAATTTGCGCCGATCGAGGGCTTTCACGCCTATGACTTTGCCGCCGCACAACTGATGTACAAATTGATGGGAATCATCCAGCGCAACCGCTGACTGCAGCTCCAGGCTCCGGCACTTTGACAATTCTTAACCAATTAACCTGTCTTTAATGTCAGTTTAAGAGTTAGTATGTCAAATGTGAGTAATCACTTCGCTGGAGAGACTGTGAATAAACTGAATGTCGTAATTGGCGCCAGTGCGTTCCTGGCACTGGCCGCTTTTGCCTTTAGCCCACCCGCCGATGCGCGCGGTTATGAGCGCGGGGAGATCATCGCCACCACCACCGTGGTGGAGGTTATCGCGGACCACGTATTTCGATCGGATTCATTGCACCCGTTCTACCTGTGGGCCATGTGCGTGTCGCAGTCGGCGGACGCCCCTTTTACTACCATGGCGGACATTTCTACCGCCACGGCCCTCGTGGTTATGTGGTTGTCGCTGCCCCCCTGGGCGCCTCGGTAGTCACCCTGCCAACTAGTGCTGTGAGAGTCCAAGTAGGCGGAATTACTTATTACCAGTACGCCGATGCCTATTATCAATGGCACCCGGCTACGCGCACTTATGTTGTGGTAGCACCACCCGCAGTGGCTGTAGCTCCAGCACCCGTGGCCGTTGTTCCTGCGCCAGCGCCGGCTGTAGCAGTCCCCGTTGCAACGGCAGCAGCTCCCGCTACTGTGCCTGCAACCCCGGACCCTGGCCCCCAGGGCTTCCAGCCCGGACAAGTGGTGGAAACCTTACCCAAAGGCTACGCCGCTGAAATTATCAATGGCATCCAGTACTACCGCTATGGCGGCAATTACTTTATGCCGACCCAGCGCGATGGCCAGGAGGTCTACGTAGTCGTCAAGCTGTAAGCGCGGCTTCGCTTTGCAGCCCGTGAAAACGGGCAAACTGCCCCAGAGCCCGGTGGTAGCTCGCCTCTAGCGAGACACCGGGTTTCTTATTCCAGTGCAGGGCCTCTACCCTCAATACACCCGCATCCCGATCAGCCTTCAAGTCCACCTGCCCCACGAATTGGTCGCCATATAAAATCGGTAGGCAAAAATAGCCATAGCGGCGCTTGGCCGCCGGCACATAGCACTCCAATTGATATTCAAAATCAAACAACCGGCGCAGGCGTTTGCGCTGCAATATCAGCGGATCAAATGGGGATAACAGGCGCACTTTGCGAGATGGTCGTACCGGCTCCCAGTCCAGGTGCTCAGTGAGCATCAGCTCTTTTCCCCACTGCGTGAGTTCGCCGGTTGCCAGCATACGCTTAATTGCCAGCTGGATAAGGGGTTTGTCTTCCCGGCGCAAGTAAGCAATTTCCTCCGCTCGGCCAATCCCCTGGCACCCCAGAAAAGTGCGCACCAGATGGCTGCCGTACTCAATTTCCGAGGCGGCATTGGTCGGGATATTTGCCGGCAGTATCCGCTCCGGGAGATCAAAGACTTTTTGAAAGCCCTCCCGGTGGCTGACCATCAGCTCACCTTCATGAAACAACTGCTCCAGGGCTTTCTTCTCATCGGACCACTCCCACCATCCACTCTTGGTGCGCACAAAATCGCTGGCCCTCAGCGCGCCCTCCTCTCGCACACGATCGAGAACATAGCGGCACAACTTGGCATTCTTCTCAAACCAGTGGCGCTGACCCGCGCGGATACGATCCATACGCACCCGTGCATAGTGGTAATGGGCCATTGGCAGATAGGCGGCGGCGTGGGACCAATACTCGAATATTTCGCGACGTTGCTCCGCTTCAGCCAGGTGTGTCTCGCGGTAGCGGGGCAGGCGATTGTAGAGCTGGTGATGGTGGGCCCGGGTAATTCGCTGAATGGCATCCAACTGCAGGGCCCCCAGATGTTGTAACAACTGCGACAGCCCACCGCTCCAAGGGTTGTGGATAAATTGGCGCTGCAGCACCAGTGCGCGGATCTTTTGCTCCATTAGCAAAGTGCGGTTCCCCTTTACCGATGAACAGTAAATACTCTAAAACTCTCAAGGTATAAATTAAAGAGCCCCTGAATAACTCCGCAATATCCCTGCGGGTATTGCAGGCTACCGATGTTAGGCGCAACTCGCCGCAAATGGCTAGCCCTTTGCAAGAACTGCACTTTAGGGCTTGCAGAGACATCACGGAGGTGTGCAGAAATTTCCTGATTTAAAACAAATCGATAAACCTATATATATCCCGAATTCAGATGCCCATGCTTTCAACATATTTGAAGAAATTACTACTGGGGAGGAAGGAAAGAATACACTTCACTCGAGACACGCTGTGAATACATCCCTGTAAGCTCCTAATCGGCATCCATGCCTCATAGGGTCCCGAGCGCAGTGTATTATTTCCTTCTCCCTTTTTAGTAAATATAACCAGAAGTGAAAAGAAAGTGGCAGCAGCGGATGAGTCAAACCATTACCTTTTGTGCCGTGGGCTGCACGAAAACTGTAGATTAAACTTACCGCTGTGCCAGGCAGTCCATAGCCACAACTAGACTCTCAACAACTTCCATTCCTCTGTGTTACTTCCTTTCGGACACGTATATATATTTCTTCACGGTGCACGGGTAAGGATTTTGGAGCACGTATTCCTATCTTCACCTGATTACCCTTAACTTCCAATACGGTGACTGACACATTACTCCCTATCCTTAAGTTTTCACCTGTACGGCGCTTTAAGATCAACATAGTTATTGCCTACTGATACTCAAATCATGGGTAGCCCCTCCGTAATGGAAGGCCAAAAAATAATGTTTTAGGGAAATACGGGGTGGTGCGCGGGAACGGTAGGCGAAGAAGAAGAAAAGGCGGGCACTACGCTCCCAGAGCTTGGGGAATCGCTCCAAGCCGCTGAATGTTCTCCACTTTATTGAAGACGAGCGGGTTTCTAGCGTACTATGCATATAGCCATCTTGATAGGGTCTTTATCAATTTGGTCAGCTGGCCCCTGGTGTTCGCCCACCTTGGGTCAGCGCCTTTTACTTACTCTTACGTCACACTACCGTTCTCCTTTGAGGGGAGGGTTGTTGAGAAAACTCTTAGATATTTTGATTCTCTCGAATCCCTTTGGCCACCGGCCTTCAGAAAGCCACTAAATCACAGCCAAAATACCGATAAATATCTATCGATTCTACGCAGCTTTGATACTAAAACAAACTTAATAAAATCCAATAAGATAATTTTTGTGCCAATTTTTCATCTGCGACTATAAAAATTTATCTCACTATAAAATTGGAAATTAGAAATATAAGAGCGAGCGTTTAAAAACAGCCGTAAGATAGTATATAAATTATTTATTGATACCCCATGGCAGACCGCTCCCGAGCTCTTAACCTATATTGATAAGGCGAGACTGTTTTGAATTGGCAGAAAGAAGAGCTGTACCAAAGCTCAAGCCTTCCAGATCGAATTCTTCGCAAAGATTTTTGAATTTTTCATTGCAAAAGCAAACTGAACATCCTTCCCAATAGCTCCTGAATAATAGCTTTTCCCTAGCCTCTTCACCAAATACTAACGATTTAATAGTCTGTGTGTCTGGCTCGCTATGGAAACTACGCGATAAATCTGGACTCAAATCAGTCAGGTTATTAAATAAGTAATAGTTGTACCCTGAAACATTTAAAGGAAGAAATTCACCAAAGTCGTCCAGCATCAGGCGAAAGACAGCATACGCCCTCTCTGAAAAAACAAGGTTGGGTCCCGACCAGATACAAATACTGGGGATCTTAACTGCCTCAGGAAATGCTGGTGGAGACTGGAAAACTGTTTTTATTGGCCCCCAATAGCCAGCTAGCTTCTTTTCCTTTATCCCCATATAGACAAAATCCATAATATGATCATCAGCATTTAGTTGATCAGCAATATCCTCCATATCAAGAGGTATCTCCTTGTATATTGCAGGATTGGTAGTTAACCTATAAATCTGTTTCATACCCTGTTCCAATCTATATTCTCAGGCTCTAAAATCTCCCTTGGATATCCACTGCCTTTTAGCTTTAAATCCTTTAAAGCTCTTAAAAACATCCCATCAACTAATGTGAGTTCCATATTCACAACGACCCCTCTTTCATAATTATATCCATATAATGGATTGTGGATGGGGCGGCCAGGGATTGACCAGGAAACGGCCTTAAAAAGAGAGGCTATTTCTTACCTATGATTATTTATAGATTTCCTGAAGAAAAAGAATACGCAGAGTACTACGCTGAACGCCCATCCCCCCTAATCCAGTAACGCGCAGAACAATCTTGGGCATCCATAGACTTAATTTAGCGGCACTGCTCTCTTTCAGCCGGGTGAGACTCGCGGCAAAGGGAGGCAATGGTAGAGCTGGTGGTGGACCCGGGTAATTCGTTGGAGGGAGCCCAGGTGTTGCGCCAGCCCCAACAGCCCTTCAGTCCAGGAGCTATGGATAAATTAGCGCTTTAGCACCAATCTTTTTTTTCGCATAACAAGAGGTGGCTCCCCTAGGTTCGGATATTCGACAGCCGCGAACCTAGCAGAAAGGCTTATTCGCCCTGGTAGTATTCCGGCGCCAGATTATCGAAGCGAGTGTATTTGCCTACAAACGCTGCGCGGCAGGTGCCGATCTCACCGTTACGCTGCTTGCCGATAATCAACTCGGCCATCCCTTTATCCGGGCTGTCCTCGTTATAGTATTCATCGCGGTAGATAAACAGGATCACGTCAGCATCCTGCTCGATCGCTCCGGATTCCCGCAGGTCCGAGTTCATCGGCCGTTTGTTGGGGCGCTGCTCTACTCCCCGGTTAAGCTGCGACAGGGCAATCACCGGGCATTCGTATTCTTTCGCCAGCGCCTTGAGAGAGCGGGAGATTTCGGAGATCTCCTGGGTACGCCCCTCGGTAGACCCCTTCACCTGCATCAGCTGCAAGTAGTCCACCATAATCATGGCGGGCATACTCTTGGCCTCAGCGTCTTCGCGGCTTAACTTGGGGTTCTCGCGCATCAATTTGTTGATGTGATCGCGCACCGTGCGCTTGGTACGTGCGCGCACCTCGCTGGGACTCAGTGCCGGCGTATCGTCGATATACAGGGACTTGCCTTTCATCTTCTGCACGGCGCTGGACAGCTTGGGCCAATCCTCTTCCTGCAGCTTGCCGTTCCTGATGCGCCCCTGGTCGATACGACCAATAGAGGACAACATCCGCATCACCAGGCTGTCCGAGGGCATCTCCATACTGAAGACCAGCGTCGGGCTCTCCTGGCAGAGCATGGCGCTCTCGATAAAATTCAATGCGAGCGCGGTCTTACCCATGGAGGGACGCGCGGCGAGAATAACCAGTTCGCCCGGCTGCCAGCCGGAGGTGCGCTGGTCCAATTCGGTAAGACCGGTACTGATACCGGTGATATCACCCTCGGTCTTGAACAGCTCATCGATGCGCTCGACAGTCTTTTTCAGCAGCGTATCCACGCCGACAAAGCCGCCCTCTTTGGCGCGCCCCTCGGCGATTTCCGCCACGCGGCGCTCGGCCATCTGCAGCAGGTCGGCGGAAGCGAGACCACCGGGATTAAAACTGGTGCGGCTGATCTCACCGGCAGCGGCGATCAGCTGGCGCAGCATGGAGCGCTCACGCACGATCTTGGCGTAGGCGACGATATTCGCTGCGGAGGGAGTGTTTTCGGCCAATTCCGCCAGGTAGGCAGGGCCACCCACTTCACCGAGCAGGTCGCGGCTGGCGAGGCCTTCGGCGAGGGTAACGATATCCAGGGGCTGTTCGCCATTACTCAGCTCGCCCATAACCGCAAAGATCTTGCGGTGACTGGCGCTGAAGAAATCCTCTTCACTCAGCTGTTCGGCAACGGCATCAATACGGCCCGGGTCCAGCATCAGGCCGCCAAGCACAGACTGCTCCGCCTCTACCGAATGCGGTAGGGGTGAACTCTCTTCGCTGTGGATCTCTTCTTCAGGGGCGGCGTATTCGTCGATCATGGGACTTTACTGGATAGTAAAAACAAAACAGGCGCTGGACCCGATAGGGTGCAGCGCCCGATTGTAGCGCGGCTGGCGCCCGAAGCACCAACCGTTCGTCAACAAAACCTTACTCGGCTTCGATAACGACTTTAACTGCAGCAATTACGTCGGAGTGCAGCTGTACGTCTACGTCGTACTCGCCCACTTCGCGCAGCGCGCCTTCCGGCAGCTTAACTTCAGCTTTAGCTACTTCAACGCCACCAGCAGAGATCGCTTCAGCGATGTCGCGAGTGCCGATAGAACCGAACAGCTTGCCTTCGTCGCCAGCGTTAGCAGCGATGGTAACAACCAGGTCGGCCAGCTTGGTAGCGCGGCTCTCAGCTTCAGCCAGCTTAGCGGCAGCAGCGGCTTCCAGTTCAGCGCGCTTAGCTTCGAACTCAGCAATGTTAGCGGCGGTAGCAGCAATTGCCTTACCAGTCGGCAGCAGGAAATTGCGGCCAAAACCGGCTTTAACATCAACGCGGTCACCCACGTTGCCCAGTTTGCCTACTTTATCGAGCAGAATAACTTCCATCTCGGTTTCCTCAATTTCTGTATTGTGCGGGCGCGCTTATTTGGAAGAGCGTCCGCGAATATCTATCCAGCTATCTACCAGGGCCAGGCCGCAGAGGAAGCCCGCCAGGGGCAGCCCTCCAATCACCAGCATGATGTACATCGCTACCAGGGGACCTACCCCCCAACCGCGACTGGCAACCAACCAGTGGACCAGGGCAATACCAGCTACCACCATCGGGAACGCAATCACCGCTCCCCAAAATGCGTAGCCTGGGGTTACCAAGCTGACTACCCACAACAACATGCTTGTCGCTGACAGCCACAGGGGCAGGCGCAGCTGGTGGAACTCCTGGCGGAAACCGCCGGGGTTGTACAGCAGGGCCTGCCAGTAACGCCCCAGTACCAGAGCCAATGTGGCACTTATCGCCGAAATCAGGCTCAGGTAACCGGTAATTTGCAATTCACCCGAAAATATCTGCTTCAGTTCATCCATTGGAACAGTATTGGGCTGTTCCGCTGCATTCTCGACTGCCTGCAAGAACCCTTGCATCAGTCCTCCACTGAAGAGAGAGGTCAGCAATATGCCTGCTGCCGATACCGCCGTTACAGCCACCAGGCCAGTGGCCCAGGAGCGACTGCTGCGCAATGCCATGGCGCCGCAAAAAACTGCAACAAAATGGCCTGCGGATATACCAGTCACCAGTGGTGGTACATGACCACTCATACCCATAACGACAATCGGCAACAGAGCCCAGGCCAAAACCATCAGGCCGTCACTGCCGCCTCGACGCAAACTCACCAGAGCGAGAATTGCCGGGCTTATCAGCGGAATCCCCAACATGGTGAGGATTACCGCCCTGACGCGTCCGCGCATAATAAATTCAGCTACGGCGCGCATATCTAGATAGCTTCTCTATTAATGAGTCTAAGCAAACTGCGGCTTAGGCTTCGTGGCTGTCCGTGTACGGCAGCAGGGCCAGGTAGCGAGCGCGCTTGACCGCAGAGGCCAGCTGACGCTGATACTTGGCTTTGGTACCGGTGATACGGCTAGGAACAATTTTGCCAGTCTCGGAGATGTAGGCTTTCAGGGTATCGAGATCTTTGTAGTCGATACGCTTAACACCTTCAGCGGTGAAACGGCAGAACTTGCGACGACGGAAAAAACGTGCCATCTGATAATCCCCTTACTCTTCGCTTTCAGCGTTATCGGAAGAAGCTTCTGCAGCGTCGGAAGAAGCTTTCTCTTCTCCGGCGCGCTCGCGACGCTCGGTGCGCTCTGCACGGGCAGCTTTGCGCTCACGGCTTTCTTTTTCCGCTTTCATGATCGGGCTCTCTTCAGTGATCGCCTCGTCTTCACGAATTACCAGATTACGGATAACCGCATCGTTGTAACGGAAGTTGGTAGTCAGTTCCTCAAGGGCTTCTTCAGAACATTCTACGTTCATCAGAATGTAGTGAGCCTTGTGGATCTTGTTGATCGGGTAAGCCAGACGGCGACGGCCCCAGTCTTCCAGACGGTGAACCTGTCCACCGCTCTCCTTGATGGACGCAGTGTAGCGCTCCACCATGCCAGGTACCTGCTCGCTCTGGTCCGGGTGAACCAGGAATACAATTTCGTAATGACGCATTTTAGCTCCTTACGGGTTAATCAGCCTCTCGGACAGTCCGATGAGGCAAGGAGTACAACGGGCACGGATAAACCGGGCCCATTGCGGGCGGCGTATTCTAGGCAGTTGTGGGATTGGTTGCAAGTTGATCAATTACTTCAGCCCAATGCCTTCGCTAACCCGGTTGCAAGTTAACCAGTTGCATCAGGCCCTGTGCCTTCGCCCACCCGGTTGCAAGTTGATCAAGATGACCACCCTGCCACCTTTTTGATTTCCCTGATTTGGCGGATTGGGACACAGCACTGCGCGGTCTGGTCATGGGTTTGGCAAGCTGGCTTCGCCTATGATGCCGGACTGCTAACGGGAGAAGTACCATGCCCCAACAAACCCACCAATTAGAATTTGGCGCCTTCCAGGTACCAGTAACCACAGTACACAACGGCGAAGGCCCCCTGGTATTGGTACTTCCCGCGATGGGCGTACCGGCCAACCGCTACCGCCTGCTCTTGGAAGAATTGCAAAAGCTCGGTTACAGCACCGCTATCAGCGAACTGCCCGGCACCGGGGAGAGCCTGCCGCGCCCCCACCGAAATGCAGACTACGGTTACAACGATCTGGTGTTTTCATTTATCCCACAGTTAATCCAACTGCTGGAACAGCAATTCCCCCAGGGGCCAACACTGATTCTCGGCCACAGTATCGGCGGCCAAACCAGTACGCTGGCGGCCCGCGCCGGCCTCACCGGTAACGCCAAGGTTGTCAGTATCGCCTCCGGCCATGTGGACCACCGCAGCTGGAGTGGCCTGCACAAGTACGCCATCCTGCTCTTCGCCTCAATTGCCAGTGTGACCTCAAGCCTGCTGGGTTATTTCCCCGGTGCGCGCATGGGATTCGGCTGGCGCGAAGCCCGCAGACTGATGAAAGACTGGGCACGATCCATATTTAGCGGCCGCTTTGCACCGGAGGATCGCTTTGGGCAAATGGAAAAGACAAGCCAGCCCACCCTGCATATTGCGCTGGACGGCGACCCCTTCGCCCCTATCCAGGCCGCCCGCAAATTAGCGGCAATCGTCGGCGGTGAAACCCGGGAGATGCAACCTACCTACCCCAAAGGCAATCCTCACCTCAGCTGGATCAAGAATCCCGCCCCCGTAGTTGAGGCGGTACAGCAGTGGCTACATAAAGATCCCGCTCTCAACTGATTTTCCTTTTTTCCTTTTTCTGTCTCTTTCCTACATGGCTAAGAAAGTAATTCACAGCTTTCTCGGCCATGCATTAATAACACTTGTCTGCTCCCCCTCTCCCACATCGCAACCAACAACCTTAATTGCCCTTCCAGTTTTCACGGTTCAGTTCCGATTGTGGCCAGTGAACCAATCTCTTGAGCGGTAAATTCACTACTCAAACAACATCGCTCAAGTAGGTTATCCCCATGAACAACAGCCCATTCAATACCTTCATCAAGTTGCACCAAACTGACTCCCCATTGATCCTGCCAAATGCGTGGGATGCTGCCAGCGCTTTAATCTGCCAAAACACAGGCGTCCAAGCAGTGGGCACCAGCAGTGCCGCCGTCGCCTGGTCGCTGGGTTATGCCGACGGCGGTACCCTGCCAGTTGAGGAACACTTAAGCGCTATCGCACGAATTGCCCGGGTAACCTCTTTACCTCTGAGTGTGGATATTGAAGGTGGATATTCCCAAAATCCCAAACAGGTAGCTGAGCTGGCCTGTAACATGGTTGCGCTGGGCGTTGCAGGCATCAATATTGAAGATGGTAATGACACCCCCGAATCTCTTGGCGAAAAAATCAGCGCTATTCGCCAAGCGCTTAACGGCCGCCCGCTTTTTATTAATGCCCGTACCGATGTTTATCTCAATGCACTCGCCAGCGGTGATAAAGCGGTAAATATGTGTGCAGAGAGGTTAGAGCTTTATCAGAGTGCCGGTGCTGACTGCGGCTTTGTGCCTGGGCTCTCTTCCATTGAGGAGGCAAGGAGTTTGGCAGCGGGTATCGACCTGCCAATCAATATTATGCTGCTTCCGGATATGGCCCCTCTATCGGATTTTTCTGCCGCAGGTATAAAACGTTTTAGTACCGGACCGGCTTTATTCCAGTCTGTCTACGGGCACTTAAGCGAATCATTAAAGCCGCTGACAGTGGTTAAAAGTGATAACGGTTTGTTTGGCAATGCGCTGGACTACGGTACATTGAATTCTGCATTTGTTGAGAGTATTTAGAGAGAAGCTTATAGCCAGGGTATATCAGTTTATGGCTTTTAGCTATTTACGGGGATTCTTTAGCTAACCTTCTGCACAAAACAAAAAGATAAAATAAGAAAGGGTCAGAAGAAAATATTGGGGGTATATGATTCTAATAGCGGACTGGAACAGAAATCCCAATAAAAGATCCATCAGAAAACTGCTGTCACGCAAATAGCTATTACCGGGATACCCCACTAAAAATATGAAGTAATCTTTTGAGCTGCAAATAAAATATTATTTGTACGAGGTATATTTAGCAAAGCAGATGGATGCTAGACAGCTAATATATTTATCTTGGCAAGCCGACAATCAATAGCTACCTGATTGTCGGCTTAAGGCATACCAGTCTGTAATATCCACCAGATCAACCGGCAGCATTACCATCAGAAGTCAGTAAACCGCTCCCAATTCCAGCAATATAATTTCTATTTAATAGAAATCAATCTCACTGCTGTCGCCAGCCCCTGTTTCATCGCCCCAAGTCACCACAGACTTGTCATCTTTTATTGCTGCAAAGGATGAATAATTGGTAAAAACCTCCAACACCCCACTCTCTAATTGATCACTGACACTGCTAGTATCAGTATAGTCACTGAGCCCCCAACTAATTACCGATCCATCAGCTTTTAGCGCGGCAAAACCCACATTACTCGCACCACTATAGGGATAAATCATTGCCACATCTCCAGTTAACTCAGCACTAACCTCGCTGCTATCGCCACCCCGGTCAGAAGAACCCCAGGTAACGACCGAACCATCTGATTTTAAAGCGGCATAAGCATAATTAGCAGTAAAGAGAGTTTCGACATCGCTCGCAATCTGATCACTCACTTCACTACTATCGCCACCATAGCCAGAACCACCCCAGGTAACCACCGAGCCATCTGATTTAAGGGCTGCTATAGCTCCGGCAGTTGCAAATACATCAACAACACCGCTGGAGAGTTCTGTGCTCACAGTACTGCTATCGCCACCATAGCCAGATGCACCCCAGGTAACGACCGAACCATCTGACTTAAGTGCGGCAAAGGAAACTTCCGATGCAAAGATAGTTTCGACTTCACTGGAGAGTTCCGCGCTAACGGCACTGCTATCACCACCGAGATCCTCGTCCCCCCAGGTTACAACAGAGCCATCTGACTTAAGTGCGGCAAAAGCATATCTATTCGGAAAGACAGTCACTACATCACTGGAGATTTCTGCACTAACGTCGGTGCTATCACCACCTTCATCTTCGTCTCCCCAGGTCACTACAGAACCATCAGATTTCAGTGCAGCAAAAGCATCTTTGCTTGAGACAATAGCCACTACATCACTGGAGATTTCCGTGCTAACGTCACTGCTATCGCCACCGACAGTTGCGCTTCCCCAGGTTATTACGGAACCATCGGATTTCAGCGCTGCAAATGCATATTCTGATGAATAAATATTAACAACATTATCAGCTAGGTCCGCACTCACAGAGCTGCTGTCTCCACCATAATCAGCAACTCCCCAGGTAACAACAGAACCATCAGATTTTAATGCCGCGAAAGCAGAATTCGCAGAAAAAATCTCAATAACATCTCCGGTTAAGTTGCCACTAACCTCACTAAAGCTGACATAATCATCATCTTCATCATCGGGCCATGACACAACCGAGCCATTATTTTTTAATGCCGCAAACTTATACCGGGACGAAAAAATTTCACGCACATAGACAAGGTGTTCAATTTCCATATCCGCCGTTTCACCGCTAAAGGAGGCGGTCAAGGTAGCTGAGCCACTCTCCAGTGCGGTGATAAGGCCAGCCTCTACCGTCGCCAAGTTGGTATCGCTTATCGACCACTCCGCTTCTTCTGTAACATCTTCTGAGGAGTCATCGTCATAGTAAGCGGTGAGATAATATTGATCAAAATTTGAGGTATCCCTGTCCAGCTGTACGCTTTCAAGGATAGGGGCCAACTCAACATCCACCTCAGTATCCACCCCTTCATAGGAGGCATACAGAGTAAATGACCCACTATGTAGCGGGGTGAGCAGCCCGGCATCCACCGTTGCCAGGTCAGTGTCACTCACGGACCAATCCGCATCACCCGTAACATCAACGGAAGAGTCATCACTGTAGTAAGCCGTTAAAAAATACTGGTATTCATTCGAGCTATCTTGTTCCAGCCCAATACTTTCCAATGTAACGGTTTCTGTGGTGCCGTTACCGCCACTACTGCTTCCGCCACCACCACAAGCACTGAGTAGACCAACCGTGAGCGTTAGTATTCCCAGGCGTAAAATGTGCAAAATGTGCAAAATGTGCAAAATGTGCAAATGCCAAGACTGATATTGGCCTTTAATTCCATTCATATAAACCCCCTCCAATAAAGCCGTCATAATAAAAAGCCAAGTGCCATATAGCAATTAAAATGGCTTTCGAATTGCAAATATTTCGACTCACTCCAACTATATAAGCATCATAAAAATCAAAACATTAAAGGATAAAGCCCTACCTTTATATTTGAATAAATACGAACAAGATATACAGATACAGGAGTACCACTTAAGGCACTCAACCCCAATACCCTGGAGGTTTCCACTTACTATTGCGATTAAAAAACAATTTTTTAACCTGCATTTAGATCTATATTTTTATTGGAAAGCTTAAGCTGCGGTAAATTAGAGATAATTAAATACGGGCATTTAAAAATTAAGCTCCGCCTTCCCCAAGAGGAATTTCACGAAAACAATATCGCTGTATAAAACTGGCAATCCGCCGATTATTATTTATCAAAAAATATAACCATGGCGAATCTAAAACCGCTAAGTATATCCGTAAAGCACGGCAACTGCCGCTAACCTATGGTTACGTTAATGAAGTCAAGGTATAAGTTTTGTAAACGAGTCTCTGAATAGTTCGGTAAGGCCTCTGGCTTTCAGAGGCCCCATAAACTTTCCTCAGTCCGCACATCTCATACAGGCTACTTAGCCGTTGCGCTGACGCACAGCCTCGAACAGGCAAACACCCGTGGCAACAGAAACATTCAAGCTGCTGACCTCTCCCGCCATAGGAATTTTAATCAGGTGATCGCAGTGTTCCCGGGTTAAGCGCCGCAAGCCGCTGCCCTCGGCACCCATAACCAGCGCCAGGGGGCCGGTTAATTGGCTTTGGTATACATCCTGTGTCGCCTCACCGGCTGCACCATATATCCACACTCCCGCCTGCTGCAGCTGCTGCAGTGCGCGAGCCAGGTTAGTCACGGTAACAAAGGGTAATACTTCGGCAGCGCCGCAGGCCACCTTGCGGGCTGTTGGTGTCAGCCCGGCGGATTTATCTTTCGGCGCAATCACCGCATGTACTCCGGCAGCCTCTGCCGAGCGCAGGCAGGCACCCAGGTTGTGGGGATCAGTCACTCCATCCAGCACTAATAAGAAAGGTGCTTCCCCCCGCTGATCCAGTTTTTTCAGCAGGTCGAACAGGAATTTTTCATCGTGTACCTTTGTTTTGCCAGAACAGATAGCAACGACACCCTGGTGATTAGCGCCATCCTCTACTTTGTCATCCAGCGCTCGCCGGTCAATAAAGCGCACGGCAATATCATTTTTTTCTGCCTGCTGAATTATTTTTTGCAGGCGCTGGTCCTTGCGTCCACGCAGTAGCAGAAGCTCCGATACATTCTGCGGAGAACCTTTTAGGAGGGCCTGCACCGCGTGCAGGCCATAGATAACTTCCTGACTCAATTTATTCCTCGATCACTTTTTCTTTTTACTGCTAGAAGAAACCTTTTTCTTCTTTTTTAACTTACCCGAACGGGTTTTGGCGTTTTCAGCCTTTTGCGCGGCTTTACGGGCAGCCACTGCAGGCCGCTTTCCGCCTTTGCGTGTCGGGGTACGCTTTTTAATCTTGCGTTTGGGCTGGGCATCTTCGCTTTGCCCGCCTTCACCTCGCCTATTGAGCGGCTCTTTTTCCGGTTTTGCTACAGGGGCTTCAACACTGGCCTCTACTGGCACAGCCTCATCTGATCCCACCTTGCGCTTGCGGAAAGGCGAGGACTTGGCTGTGGTTTCGGTATGCTTGGCCCAGGGGTTAGCACTGGTATTGCTGGGTTTTTCTTTTTTATCGCGGCCCCGGCGCTCGCGTTCCAACTGATGTTCTACTGCCATTTCCATAGCGCGGGCACTCACCCGCGTACTCTCTTTCTTTTTCTTCGACTCACGCTTTGCGCGTGGGACCAGTTCATTCAAGGTGAAATCCACCTTGCGCTCTTCGAGATCCACCCGTGCAACCTGCACGGTGACAGAATCACCCAAATGGTAACGCTTGCCACTGCGCTCCCCGATAAGACGCTGGTGCGCCTGCTCAAAACGATAATAGTCTTTGGGCAGGGCAGTGACATGAATCAGGCCCTCCACGTAGAGTTCATCCAACTCCACAAATAACCCAAAGCCGGTTACCGCACTGATAACACCGGAATAGGTTTCGCCCACATGGTCCTGCAGGTATTCACATTTTAGCCAGCTAAGCACATCCCGGGTCGCATCATCGGCGCGCCGCTCGGTCAGCGAACACTGCTCCCCAAGTTGCAACATGGCCGGCATGTCGTAGGGTAAAATCTGCTCTCGAGCAATCGGTTTGGCGCCGGGCACAGAGTAAACTTTTTTTACTACCGCAGCTGGGTTGGCGCTGCCGTTGCGTATCAACCAGCGCAGCGCCCGGTGCAGGAGCAAATCCGGATAGCGGCGAATCGGGGAGGTGAAATGGGCATAGGCCGGGTAATCCAAACCGAAGTGTCCGCGATTCTCCGGCTGGTAAACCGCCTGGTTCATAGAACGCAGCAGCATCACCTGAATAATATGCGCATCTGCACGGCCCTCAATCTGCTCCATCAGGTCCTGGAAATCTTTGGGCTGGGGCTCACCACCACCGGGAAGGCGCAATCCCAATTCACCCAGGTATTCGCGCAAATTACTGAGTTTTTCCTCTTTGGGCGCATCGTGTACCCGGTAGAGTGCGGGCAGTTCCGATAGCTCCATCAGACTCGCCGCGCTGACATTGGCCGCGAGCATACACTCTTCGATCAGCTTGTGAGCATCGTTGCGCACCACCGGAATAATCCGCTCAATTTTTCGTTGGGCGTCAAATATTATCCGGGTCTCAGTCGTCTCAAAATCAATAGCACCCCGGCGCTCCCGCGCTTGGCGCAACGCCAGGTAGAGGTCGTGGAGATTGTCCAGGTGTGGGGTGAGGGTCGCAAATTGCTTGCGGGCACCACTGTCGCGGTTATCCCGCTCATCGAGTATTTGCCCTACCTGGGTATAAGTCAGGCGCGCGTGGCTGCGCATAACCGCCTCAAAGAAACGGTAATCCTGAATTTCACCGCTTCGGGTGATGTGCATTTCGCAGACCATACACAGCCGATCGACATCGGGGTTCAGGGAGCAAAGGCCGTTGGACAATTTCTCCGGCAGCATGGGTACAACGAAATCCGGAAAATAAACCGAGTTTCCACGGCCGTGCGCTTCCTCATCCAGCGCACTACCCGGACGTACATAGTGGGAAACGTCGGCAATGGCCACCAGCAATTTCCAATTGCCATCGGGTAAAAGTTCACAGTAGACCGCATCATCAAAATCCCGCGCGTCTTCACCATCGATAGTAACCAATGGTAACTGGCGAAGATCCACCCGGGATTTCTTGTGGTCCTCAAGCACTTCATCGGCAATTTCATTGACCTCGGCCGTCAGTGCACTGGGCCAGGTGTGGGGAATTCCGTAATTGCGAATCGCAACGTCAATCTCCATACCCGGGGCAAGGTGGTCACCGAGAACTTCGCTAACCTCACCTTGCGGCACTTTATCCCGGCCCGGTTGGGTAACAATTTTTACTACGACATACTGGCCGTGATCGGCTCCGGCGGTATCCTCAGAGGCCACCATAATATCCAGGTTAATACGGGGATTGTCCGGGCGCACAAAACAAATACCATTTTCCCGGTACAGACGCCCAGCCAGCTGCTCGGTATTGTGCTTGATCACCCGAACAACAGCGCCCTCGCGTTTACCGCGAAAACCTCCGGGCGTTTCCCGCACTAATACTTCGTCACCATCAAAGACTTTGCGCATCTGTCGGTGGGATAAAAAAAGATCGGTGCCGCCATCGCTGGGGATAACAAAACCAAAACCGTCCCGGTGCCCCATAACCCGGCCGCGTATCAGGCTCATTTTATCCAGAACACCAAAATCACCGGCACGGTTGCTGGCAATCTGCCCATCCCGGGACATGGCGATCAAACGGCGCCGCACCCCTTCGCGGCGATCCTCATCGGTTATTTCCAGTAAATCGGCCACCGCTTCCCAGGGCACAGGTTCCGCCTGCTTCTCAAGGACTTGTAACAAGTACTCCCGACTGGGCACGGGCTTTTCATATTTCTCTGCCTCGCGCTGGGCATGAGGGTCAATATTGAAGGGGTCTGAGGTATTTTTTTGAGTCAAAACAGCATCCGTTGTTGGGCAGTTGCCAGGGTTGGCAACCTCCGGAGATTATCCGGCCATAAAGAAAGGCGGCGCCGATGGTGGATTCCTGGTCAATAATTCGCCGCTATTGCACGCATTATAAGCGATTTCGCCGATTTTCCCGACCCAAGAAAAAAATGTTGAAAAAAGCGCAACGCAGCCGTTGACACAGGGGGGCAGATCTCTATAGTTCGCGTCCTCAACGGAGCACACGTTGAATTGCCCAGGTGGCGGAATTGGTAGACGCGCTAGCTTCAGGTGCTAGTGACCTTACGGTCGTGGAGGTTCAAGTCCTCTCCTGGGCACCAATTCCAAAAAGGCTGACTCGCAAGAGTCGGCCTTTTTTCGTTTGGGCGATTAATTTTCCGGCCTTCACTTTTAGCTCTCTCCTTCTCAAATCCCTGCCAGGAAAATTCCGGGCACAAAAAAAGCCGGCCCTGAAGACCGGCTTTTTGCAAAGGAGAGTTTACTTTAGTGCCCTGCACTGCCTCCATTAAAGTCCCCAAGATCTACAGCGATATCGCTGGGTGCATCGCTGGTACCCAGCTCCAGTTCAGCATCAAACTTAGGTGTGGTTTCCGCCTCCTCAGCAGCTGAAGCTACGGCAGGACTCAGCTCTCCAGACTTGAGACGCATCTCAGGGGAGTTCACTGCATCGACACCACTACTGTAAGGCTTCACAGCACTAAAGATCGCGGGGTCTACATGGCTGAAATCCTCTACCGCATTCTGAACTGCTGATTTGAGGCCCTGGGATGCCTGGGCACCAGCAACTGACTGCAGCTCGTCACCAGTACTGGTAACCGTCGGGATCTGGCCAATAAAGTCGGGCTCATAGTAACTGACGGAATAGATATCCAGTGTATTGGTGACATCCATGCGGAGAGGGTTAGTCGCCTCACCAATAATGGTCCACAGCTCAGTTTCTGTTCCCAGGGTCACAGCGGATGCAGTGATATGGGTATCTCCGTAAGTTTCAGCGGTCAGGATGCCAAAGCTGGAGCTGGCCAGGGAGACAGTGCCCCGCCCTGCATCGATCTCGTCAATCACAAGATCTCCAGCAGCGAGCACACTGATATCGATATCCGCGCCCGAAGTGGCAACACCCAGGACACTAACATCCGTCTCAATATCTACATCGCCACCAACAACCAGTTCGGCACGATCAGCGGTCAAGCTACCGCCGATTGTGTCTGTTGAGCTGCTGGTGACATAAATATCGCCCTCACCATCGTAGCCCAACCGCATATCGCTGAACTGGAGTCCGGCCCCGTTTTTATTGAAGCTTTCGGATCTATTTCCGCCATCTTCAAAATCAAATGCACGATCGGTCAGGACGGTAATACTGTCAGAGGTGTTATCCAGATATTCGAAGCCTGTGAAGCTAAAGTTACCTACCTGGTTGCCACTGCTATAAATCTCCCAGGTAGCACCGGACAGGTTGTATTGGAAATCATCAGATCCGCCACCACCAGCAAGCTCTACATCCTGGCCAATATCAGTTTCTACCGTCAGCAGGTCATTGCCAGCACCAAGGGAAATACTGTCAATCACAGTGCCGGAGAAGGTGACGGTGTCACTGCCTGCACCAGTATCAATCCCGGTGAGTTCACCACCGTTTAAATTAAACTCGTCAGCACCTGAACCGGCAGTAATAGACTCGATACCGGTAATCGTGAGTGATTCCCCACCACTGGAAACTGTGTGTTCAGAGTCATTGATATCCCAGACGGCATCAATATCTGCACCATAAACAGTATCTGTGCCGGAACCTGCAGCAACACTATCCAGGTCGGCAAACGTTACTCCGCCAATCGTCATGGTATCCAGAGCGCTAAACTCATACTCACCATCGATATCCTGGCCAATATAACTTCCCGCCCCTTCTACGAGTTCGAGGTTATCAAAATAGACGGTCAAGCCATTTACTTCAGCCTCTACACTGCCTTCGACAAGTGAGTTGCCGGAGCTCGTGGAGGTCCAGGTAGCGCCATCCGCACTAACGGTGTCGCTACCACCTGCGCCATCTACCGTTTCCAGCCCACTGAAGTCGATGCCCGCAACACTGATATCGCCATCGGAGCTAAGGGTAAAGTCATCGTCACTGTCAGTGGCCACCAGGGTGTCATTACTACCCGACGTATTTACTTCTTCAAGGCCGGTAAAACTGATGCCCGCAGTTTCCAGTGCCTGATCCCCCTGCAACTGGAACTCAGCAGAATCGTAGGTGTTTGTCAGGACGGAAGTGACCGCACTGGAAATGTTATAGAAGGACAGTGAGCCAGCAGCTACCTGGTTATCAGTACCCGTTAATGACAGGCCATCACTGTAGGCGCTGGCATCCAGGCTATCATCACCGCCATTGCCATCCACCGCAGACATGCCGGATACGGTCATGCTGTAAACTTCTACATCCGCATCAGACTGGAGCACAAATGCATCATCATTGGTTGTAGCAACCAAATCTGCATTTACGGCGGTGAGATTATCGATGTTGGTAAAAGTGATGCTGCTGTTAACGGCTTCGTTATCAGTTCCCGTGAGGCTCCAATCTGCACCGTCTGCACCAGTAGCAGTATCATCACCCGTTCGAGCGTTAATGGTACTCAATCCGGTAAAGGCGATACCGTAGCTGGTCGCGGCATTATCACCATCTATAGTGAAGCTATCCGCGCCAGTAGTGCCTATCAGCGCTGAAGTCACGGCACTGACGATGCCATCAAAAGTCAGGCCAGCCACCGTTACCTGATTATCGGTGCCGGTAAGCCTCAAGCTATCGCTATAGGCGCTGGCGTCCAGGCTGTCATCACCACCCTGACCATCGACAGCAGACATACCGGAAACGGTCATGCTGTAGACTTCGATATCACCAGTCGACTGCAGCGTAAAGGCATCTGCACTGCTGCTTCCCAACAGATCGGCATCGGTTACAGCAAGGCTATCGACACCGGCGAAGCTAATGCCACTGCTGCTGGCTTCATTATCATCCCCTTCCAGAGTCCAATCAGCACCGCTAGCGCCAATAACACTATCGCTGCCAGAGCCCGCCTCAACGGTATCCACCTCGGTAAAGTTAATTCCGGCGACCTCTAAGGCATTATCACCGGTGATGGTGAAGCTATCCGCATCACTGGTACCGGTCAGCACTAAGGTCTCTGCATCTGAAATGCCGGAAAACACTAAGGTGCCGGCGCTGACTTTTTTATCCGTGTCGGTGAGGGTCAGGCCATCGGTAAAGTTCGTGGCATCCAGGATGTCATCACCATTGCCAACCACCTCGGACATGCCGGAGACCGTCATATCATTGACTTCGACATCGCCGCCAGAGGTTAGGAGAAACGTTTCTGTACTGTTGCTGTAACCCTCAAGGTTGGCATTGACGGTAACCAGGGTTTCCACGCCGGTAAAGGTGATACCGTGATTGGTCGCCTCATTAGTATCGCTTCCCAGGACCCAGTTTTGACCGCTGGCCCCGGTGACACTGTCTGTGCCATCCATGGCGTTAACGCTGTCAATATCGCTGAAGGCTATCTGATTGGCCTTCAGGGCTTCATTGCCTGTTACCTCGAAGGTATCGTTCCCCGCCGAACCTTCCAGGTCACCGCCACTGACACTCTCAATATCGCTGAAGGTGATTGAGCTTGTAGTCGCCTCATAGTCATCACCAGTCAGGGTTACGGTGCTGATCGCAGTAACACTGTCACTGCCTGTTCCCGCATCCCCCGCATCGACCGTGTCCACACTGCTAAAGTTGATGCTATTGGCAGTTAGGCTGTTATCACCGGTTACGACGAAGCTATCTGCTGAATCAGAGCCTTCGAGGCTATCCGCAGTGACGCTTTCAATATCACTAAACGTAATTAAGTTCGTTTCGGCTTCATAGGCTGTGCCGGTCAGGGTTACGGTGCTGATCGCGGTAACACTGTCACTGCCGGTTCCCTCATCCCCGGCATCGACCGTGTCCACACTGCTAAAGTTGATGCTATTGGCAGTTAGGCTGTTATCACCGGTCACGACGAAGCTATCTGCTGAATCAGAGCCTTCGAGGCTATCCGCAGTGACGCTTTCAATATCACTAAACGTAATTAAGTTCGTTTCGGCTTCATTGGCTGTGCCGGTCAGGGATACGGTGCTGATCGCGGTAACACTGTCACTGCCTGTTCCCTCATCCCCCGCATCGACCGTGTCCACACTGCTAAAGTTGATGCTATTGGCAGTTAGGCTGTTATTACCGGTCACGACGAAGCTATCTGCTGAATCAGAGCCTTCGAGGCTATCCGCAGTGACGCTTTCAATATCACTAAACGTAATTAAGTTCGTTTCGGCTTCATAGGCTGTGCCGGTCAGGGTTACGGTGCTGATCGCGGTAACACTGTCACTGCCGGTTCCCTCATCCCCGGCATCGACCGTGTCCACACTGCTAAAGTTGATGCTATTGGCAGTTAGGCTGTTATCACCGGTTACGACGAAGCTATCTGCTGAATCAGAGCCTTCAAGGCTATCCGCAGTGACGCTTTCAATATCACTAAACGTAATTAAGTTCGTTTCGGCTTCATTGGCTGTGCCGGTCAGGGATACGGTGCTGATCGCGGTAACACTGTCACTGCCTGTTCCCTCATCCCCCGCATCGACCGTGTCCACACTGCTAAAGTTAATGCTATTGGCAGTTAGGCTGTTATCACCAGTTACGACAAAGCTATCTGCTGAATCAGAGCCTTCGAGGCTATCCGCCGTGACGCTTTCAATATCACTAAACGTAATTAAGTTCGTTTCGGCTTCATTGGCTGTGCCGGTCAGGGATACGGTGTTGATCGCGGTAACACTGTCACTGCCTGTTCCCTCATCCCCCGCATCGACCGTGTCCACACTGCTAAAGTTGATGCTATTGGCAGTTAGGCTGTTATTACCGGTCACGACGAAGCTATCTGCCGAATCAGAGCCTTCGAGGCTATCCGCCGTGACGCTTTCAATATAACTAAACGTAATTGAGTTCGTTTCGGCTTCATTGGCTGTGCCGGTCAGGGTTACGGTGCTGATCGCGGTAACGCTGTCACTGCCTGTTCCCTCATCCCCGGCATTAACCGTGTCCACACTGCTAAAGTTGATGCTATTGGCAGTTAGGCTGTTATCACCGGTCACGACAAAGCTATCTGCTGAATCAGAGCCTTCGAGGCTATCCGCCGTGACGCTTTCAATATCACTAAACGTAATTGAGTTCGTTTCGGCTTCATTGGCTGTGCCGGTCAGGGTTACGGTGCTGATCGCGGTAACGCTGTCACTGCCTGTTCCCTCATCCCCGGCATCGACCGTGTCCACACTGCTAAAGTTGATACTATTAGCAGTTAGGCTGTTATCACCGGTCACGACAAAGCTATCTGCTGAATCAGAGCCTTCGAGGCTATCCGCCGTGACGCTTTCAATATCACTAAACGTAATTAAGTTCGTTTCGGCTTCATAGGCTGTGCCGGTCAGGGTTACGGTGCTGATCGCGGTAACGCTGTCACTGCCTGTTCCCTCATCCCCCGCATCGACCGTGTCCACACTGCTAAAGTTGATGCTATTGGCAGTTAGGCTGTTATCACCGGTTACGACAAAGCTATCTGCTGAATCAGAGCCTTCGAGGCTATCCGCAGTGACGCTTTCAATATCACTAAACGTAATTAAGTTCGTTTCGGCTTCATTGGCTGTGCCGGTCAGGGATACGGTGCTGATCGCGGTAACACTGTCACTGCCTGTTCCCTCATCCCCGGCATCGACCGTCGTCACGCTGGTAAAGCTGATATTTGCAGCATCCAAGGCGTTATCACCGGTGATGGTGAAGCTATCCGCATCACTGGTACCGGTCAGGGCTAAGGTCTCTGCATCCGAAATGCCGGAAAATACCAGGGTGCCGGCGCTGACTTCATTAGTGCTACCGGTGAGGGTCAGGCCATCGGTAAAGTTCGTGGCATCCAGGCTGTCACTACCGTCGCCAACCACCTCTGACATGTCGTAAACCGTCATATCATTGACTTCGACATCGCCGTCGGAGGTCAGAACAAACGCATCCGCATTGCTGCTACCCTCAAGGTTGGCACTCACGGCAACCAGGCTTTCCACACCGCTGAAAGTAATACTGCTATTGGTTGCTTTGTTATCTTCAGTAGTCAGGGCCCAGTTTGCACCACTGGCACCAGTCACACTATCGTCACCGTCTGCGGCATCAATAGTAGTGCCAAATCCTGTCACAGTAATCTCATTGGCTGTGACTTCTGTAGCGCTCACTACGACAAAAGTATCGTTATTGCTAGAGCCGGCCAGGGTGCCGGCAGCCGTAATACTTTCAATATCGCTAAAGGTAATGGAGCTTGAGGTTGCTTCATTATCATTGCCGGTCAGGCTTACGGTGCTGGTCGCAGTAACACTGTCACTGCCTGTTCCCTCATCCCCAGCCTTAACTGTCGTCACGCTGGTAAAGCTGATATTTGCAGCATCCAGGGCGTTATCACCGGTGATGGTGAAGCTATCCGCATCACTGGTACCGGTCAGCACTAAGGTCTCTGCATCTGAAATGCCGGAAAACACTAAGGTGCCGGCGCTGACTTTTTTA
The DNA here is from genome assembly GCF_030012985.1 of Microbulbifer sp. VAAF005. NCBI lineage: Bacteria > Pseudomonadati > Pseudomonadota > Gammaproteobacteria > Cellvibrionales > Microbulbiferaceae > Microbulbifer > Microbulbifer sp. VAAF005. The sequence goes on from NZ_CP120233.1 coordinate 2,741,603, forward strand.
TCCGTGTCGGTGAGGGTCAGGCCATCGGTAAAGTTCGTGGCATCCAGGCTGTCACTACCATTGCCAACCACCGCTAACATACCGGAAACCGACATCTCATTGACTTCGACATCGCCGTCGGAGGTCAGAACAAACGCTTCTGCACTAGAGGTACTCACAAGGTTGGCATTGACGGCAACCAGGGTTTCTACGCCGGTAAAGGTGATACCGTAGTTGGTCGCCTCATAATCATCGCTTCCCAGGGTCCAGTTTTGACCGCTAGCCCCGGTGACACTGTCTGTGCCAGCCATGGCGTTAACGCTGTCAATATTGCTGAAGGCAATCTGATTGGCCTTCAGGGCTTCATTGCCTGTTACCTCGAAGGTATCGCTCAACCCCGAACCTTCCAGGTCACCGCCACTGACACTCTCAATATCGCTGAAGGTGATTGAGTTTGTAGTCGCCTCATAGTCATCACCAGTCAGGGTTACGGTGCTGATCGCGGTAACGCTGTCACTGCCTGTTCCCTCATCCCCGGCATCGACCGTGTCCACACTGCTAAAGTTGATGCTATTGGCAGTTAGGCTGTTATTACCGGTCACGACGAAGCTATCTGCTGAATCAGAGCCTTCGAGGCTATCCGCCGTGACGCTTTCAATATCACTAAACGTAATTGAGTTCGTTTCGGCTTCATAGGCTGTGCCGGTCAGGGTTACGGTGCTGATCGCGGTAACGCTGTCACTGCCTGTTCCCTCATCCCCGGCATCGACCGTGTCCACACTGCTAAAGTTGATGCTATTGGCAGTTAGGCTGTTATCACCGGTTACGACGAAGCTATCTGCTGAATCAGAGCCTTCAAGGCTATCCGCAGTGACGCTTTCAATATCACTAAACGTAATTAAGTTCGTTTCGGCTTCATTGGCTGTGCCGGTCAGGGATACGGTGCTGATCGCGGTAACGCTGTCACTGCCTGTTCCCTCATCCCCCGCATCGACCGTGTCCACACTGCTAAAGTTAATGCTATTGGCAGTTAGGCTGTTATCACCAGTTACGACAAAGCTATCTGCTGAATCAGAGCCTTCGAGGCTATCCGCCGTGACGCTTTCAATATCACTAAACGTAATTAAGTTCGTTTCGGCTTCATTGGCTGTGCCGGTCAGGGATACGGTGTTGATCGCGGTAACACTGTCACTGCCTGTTCCCTCATCCCCCGCATCGACCGTGTCCACACTGCTAAAGTTGATGCTATTGGCAGTTAGGCTGTTATTACCGGTCACGACGAAGCTATCTGCCGAATCAGAGCCTTCGAGGCTATCCGCCGTGACGCTTTCAATATAACTAAACGTAATTGAGTTCGTTTCGGCTTCATTGGCTGTGCCGGTCAGGGTTACGGTGCTGATCGCGGTAACGCTGTCACTGCCTGTTCCCTCATCCCCGGCATTAACCGTGTCCACACTGCTAAAGTTGATGCTATTGGCAGTTAGGCTGTTATCACCGGTCACGACAAAGCTATCTGCTGAATCAGAGCCTTCGAGGCTATCCGCCGTGACGCTTTCAATATCACTAAACGTAATTGAGTTCGTTTCGGCTTCATTGGCTGTGCCGGTCAGGGTTACGGTGCTGATCGCGGTAACGCTGTCACTGCCTGTTCCCTCATCCCCGGCATCGACCGTGTCCACACTGCTAAAGTTGATACTATTAGCAGTTAGGCTGTTATCACCGGTCACGACAAAGCTATCTGCTGAATCAGAGCCTTCGAGGCTATCCGCCGTGACGCTTTCAATATCACTAAACGTAATTAAGTTCGTTTCGGCTTCATAGGCTGTGCCGGTCAGGGTTACGGTGCTGATCGCGGTAACGCTGTCACTGCCTGTTCCCTCATCCCCCGCATCGACCGTGTCCACACTGCTAAAGTTGATGCTATTGGCAGTTAGGCTGTTATCACCGGTTACGACAAAGCTATCTGCTGAATCAGAGCCTTCGAGGCTATCCGCAGTGACGCTTTCAATATCACTAAACGTAATTAAGTTCGTTTCGGCTTCATTGGCTGTGCCGGTCAGGGATACGGTGCTGATCGCGGTAACACTGTCACTGCCTGTTCCCTCATCCCCGGCATCGACCGTCGTCACGCTGGTAAAGCTGATATTTGCAGCATCCAAGGCGTTATCACCGGTGATGGTGAAGCTATCCGCATCACTGGTACCGGTCAGGGCTAAGGTCTCTGCATCCGAAATGCCGGAAAATACCAGGGTGCCGGCGCTGACTTCATTAGTGCTACCGGTGAGGGTCAGGCCATCGGTAAAGTTCGTGGCATCCAGGCTGTCACTACCGTCGCCAACCACCTCTGACATGTCGTAAACCGTCATATCATTGACTTCGACATCGCCGTCGGAGGTCAGAACAAACGCATCCGCATTGCTGCTACCCTCAAGGTTGGCACTCACGGCAACCAGGCTTTCCACACCGCTGAAAGTAATACTGCTATTGGTTGCTTTGTTATCTTCAGTAGTCAGGGCCCAGTTTGCACCACTGGCACCAGTCACACTATCGTCACCGTCTGCGGCATCAATAGTAGTGCCAAATCCTGTCACAGTAATCTCATTGGCTGTGACTTCTGTAGCGCTCACTACGACAAAAGTATCGTTATTGCTAGAGCCGGCCAGGGTGCCGGCAGCCGTAATACTTTCAATATCGCTAAAGGTAATGGAGCTTGAGGTTGCTTCATTATCATTGCCGGTCAGGCTTACGGTGCTGGTCGCAGTAACACTGTCACTGCCTGTTCCCTCATCCCCAGCCTTAACTGTCGTCACGCTGGTAAAGCTGATATTTGCAGCATCCAGGGCGTTATCACCGGTGATGGTGAAGCTATCCGCATCACTGGTACCGGTCAGCACTAAGGTCTCTGCATCTGAAATGCCGGAAAACACTAAGGTGCCGGCGCTGACTTTTTTATCCGTGTCGGTGAGGGTCAGGCCATCGGTAAAGTTCGTGGCATCCAGGCTGTCACTACCATTGCCAACCACCTCCGACATGTCGTAAACCGTCATATCATTGACTTCGACATCGCCGTCGGAGGTCAGAACAAACGCATCCGCATTGCTGCTACCCTCAAGGTTGGCACTCACGGCAACCAGGCTTTCCACACCGCTGAAAGTAATACTGCTATTGGTTGCTTTGTTATCTTCAGTAGTCAGGGCCCAGTTTGCACCACTGGCACCAGTCACACTATCGTCACCGTCTGCGGCATCAATAGTAGTGCCAAATCCTGTCACAGTAATCTCATTGGCTGTGACTTCTGTAGCGCTCACTACGACAAAAGTATCGTTATTGCTAGAGCCGGCCAGGGTGCCGGCAGCCGTAATACTTTCAATATCGCTAAAGGTAATGGAGCTTGAGGTTGCTTCATTATCATTGCCGGTCAGGCTTACGGTGCTGATCGCGGTAACGCTGTCACTGCCGGTTCCCTCATCCCCGGCATCGACCGTGTCCACACTGCTAAAGTTGATGCTATTGGCAGTTAGGCTGTTATCACCGGTTACGACGAAGCTATCTGCTGAATCAGAGCCTTCAAGGCTATCCGCAGTGACGCTTTCAATATCACTAAACGTAATTAAGTTCGTTTCGGCTTCATTGGCTGTGCCGGTCAGGGATACGGTGCTGATCGCGGTAACACTGTCACTGCCTGTTCCCTCATCCCCCGCATCGACCGTGTCCACACTGCTAAAGTTGATGCTATTGGCAGTTAGGCTGTTATTACCGGTCACGACGAAGCTATCTGCTGAATCAGAGCCTTCGAGGCTATCCGCAGTGACGCTTTCAATATCACTAAACGTAATTAAGTTCGTTTCGGCTTCATAGGCTGTGCCGGTCAGGGTTACGGTGCTGATCGCGGTAACACTGTCACTGCCGGTTCCCTCATCCCCGGCATCGACCGTGTCCACACTGCTAAAGTTGATGCTATTGGCAGTTAGGCTGTTATCACCGGTTACGACGAAGCTATCTGCTGAATCAGAGCCTTCAAGGCTATCCGCAGTGACGCTTTCAATATCACTAAACGTAATTAAGTTCGTTTCGGCTTCATTGGCTGTGCCGGTCAGGGATACGGTGCTGATCGCGGTAACACTGTCACTGCCTGTTCCCTCATCCCCCGCATCGACCGTGTCCACACTGCTAAAGTTGATGCTATTGGCAGTTAGGCTGTTATCACCGGTCACGACGAAGCTATCTGCTGAATCAGAGCCTTCGAGGCTATCCGCCGTGACGCTTTCAATATCACTAAACGTAATTGAGTTCGTTTCGGCTTCATTATCATTGCCGGTCAGGGTGACGGTGCTGATCGCGGTAACGCTGTCACTGCCTGTTCCCTCATCCCCGGCATTAACCGTGTCCACACTGCTAAAGTTGATGCTATTGGCAGTTAGGCTGTTATCACCGGTCACGACAAAGCTATCTGCTGAATCAGAGCCTTCGAGGCTATCCGCCGTGACGCTTTCAATATAACTAAACGTAATTGAGTTCGTTTCGGCTTCATTATCATTGCCGGTCAGGGTGACGGTGCTGATCGCGGTAACGCTGTCACTGCCTGTTCCCTCATTCCCGGCATTAACCGTGTCCACACTGCTAAAGTTGATGCTATTGGCAGTTAGGCTGTTATCACCGGTCACGACAAAGCTATCTGCTGAATCAGAGCCTTCAAGGCTATCCGCCGTGACGCTTTCAATATAACTAAACGTAATTGAGTTCGTTTCGGCTTCATTGGCTGTGCCGGTCAGGGCTACGGTGCTGATCGCGGTAACGCTGTCACTGCCTGTTCCCTCATCCCCGGCATTAACCGTGTCCACACTGCTAAAGTTGATACTATTAGCAGTTAAGCTGTTATCACCGGTCACGACAAAGCTATCTGCTGAATCAGAGCCTTCGAGGCTATCCGCCGTGACGCTTTCAATATAACTAAACGTAATTGAGTTCGTTTCGGCTTCATTATCATTGCCGGTCAGGGTGACGGTGCTGATCGCGGTAACGCTGTCACTGCCTGTTCCCGCATCCCCGGCATTAACCGTGTCCACACTGCTAAAGTTGATGCTATTAGCAGTTAGGCTGTTATCACCGGTCACGACGAAGCTATCTGCTGAATCAGAGCCTTCAAGGCTATCCGCAGTGACGCTTTCAATATAACTAAACGTAATTGAGTTCGTTTCGGCTTCATTGGCTGTGCCGGTCAGGGTTACGGTGCTGATCGCGGTAACGCTGTCACTGCCTGTTCCCTCATCCCCGGCATTAACCGTGTCCACACTGCTAAAGTTGATGCTATTAGCAGTTAGGCTGTTATCACCGGTCACGACGAAGCTATCTGCTGAATCAGAGCCTTCGAGGCTATCCGCCGTGACGCTTTCAATATAACTAAACGTAATTGAGTTCGTTTCGGCTTCATTATCATTGCCGGTCAGGGTGACGGTGCTGATCGCGGTAACGCTGTCACTGCCTGTTCCCTCATCCCCGGCATTAACCGTGTCCACACTGCTAAAATTGATACTATTAGCAGTTAAGCTGTTATCACCGGTCACGACAAAGCTATCTGCTGAATCAGAGCCTTCGAGGCTATCCGCCGTGACGCTTTCAATATAACTAAACGTAATTGAGTTCGTTTCGGCTTCATTATCATTGCCGGTCAGGGTGACGGTGCTGATCGCGGTAACGCTGTCACTGCCTGTTCCCGCATCCCCGGCATTAACCGTGTCCACACTGCTAAAGTTGATACTATTAGCAGTTAGGCTGTTATCACCGGTCACGACAAAGCTATCTGCTGAATCAGAGCCTTCGAGGCTATCCGCCGTGACGCTTTCAATATAACTAAACGTAATTGAGTTCGTTTCGGCTTCATTGGCTGTGCCGGTCAGGGTGACGGTGCTGATCGCGGTAACGCTGTCACTGCCTGTTCCCGCATCCCCCGCATCGACCGTGTCCACACTGCTAAAGTTGATGCTATTGGCAGTTAAGCTGTTATCACCGGTTACGACAAAGCTATCTGCTGAATCAGAGCCTTCGAGGCTATCCGCCGTGACGCTTTCAATATAACTAAACGTAATTGAGTTCGTTTCGGCTTCATTGGCTGTGCCGGTCAGGGTGACGGTGCTGATCGCGGTAACGCTGTCACCGTCTGCTCCCCCATCCCCTGCATCAACCTTGGTCACATCACTAAACCTGATGCCTTTGGCCCTTAGACTGTTATCACCCGTCACCTCGAAGCTATCTGCTGAATCAGAGCCTTCGAGGCTATCAACACTCATAGTGTCAATATTACTAAACGTAATTAAGTTTGTTTCGGCTTCATAGTCATTGTCGGTCAGGGTCGCAGTGCTGATTGCTGTGATATTGTTATCACCACCACCCAAATCAACTTCTTCAATACCAGAAAAGGAAATGGTATCGAGGGAAAATGCGTTGTCACCAGTAATGGTTATATCATCGTTATCATCTGACAATGTGAATTTATCTGAATCACTGCTGCCTGTAATAGTACCGGCATTACTTACAGTAAGGTCGCCCAACGTATTTTCTGTTGCATCAGATCCGGTATCACTATATGAGTCATAACCTACGGTTAAATCAAAATTATAAACATCGATAGTGCCTGAGTTAGTAAAAGCTCCGCCGGCCTGAATAATCAGGTCACTACTACCAGTGGCCTTAATAGTGGCTTTTGAATCGACTGTCACATCACTGTAAGAAGTTAGCGTGAGTGTTGTATCCTCGCTCCAGCTAATACTTTCATTAACTAGGATGCCGTAGCCCCCATCATTTCTTGACTCTCCTGTATCAGTGACATTAATTACATAATTATTATTCTCTAGTCCTTCTTCAATTGATCCTGCGGTAATACAGTTCGACGCATCGCCACAGTCACCGTCACCCACGATATCCATCCAACCCGGGTCCAACAACCAGGTGCCGGTCTCCCCATCCCCATAAGCAAGGGTGGAAACAAACATGTTGTCTTCATCCAGATTCAGGTAAATCTTGCCGGAAGTTTCTACCAGGCCGCCATCACCGCCGTCTTCCCCTGACTCGGCGAGAATCGTACCGCCAAAATCAGTAGTGTCATCGGCCCAGACAATAACGGTGCCACCATCGGCATCGCCAACACCGCTGGCATCGATATTGGCTTCTGCCGTGACCATGGTGGTTTCGGCATTACGAACATCTTCATTATTCCCCTGGTAGTCGCCGCCAATAAGGACTTCACCACCGGAGGAAGTACCACGGGCATCAATATTCCCGCTGACAACAACTTCATCACCCAAAACAGCAACGTAACCGCCACTGCCAGAGTCAGCGGCTACCGAAATATCTCCGCTGTGCTCAGCAAAATCGCCCTCCAGGACAACCTCACCACCGGCGCTGCCGGATGCATCCAGAGTTCCACTATTGACGACCCCGGAACCCGATCCAAACAGGCGGATCTTGCCTCCGCTGGTATCAATACCACGAGCGGTTATTGTGCCTTCATTGTTTACTGCGGCAGTAAACAGGTCGCCGGAAACACTGGCTTCCATCACAACTTGGGCGCCGTCAATGGAACCTTCGTTTAATACGGCACTATCGAGGCCGAGGTCATTTTCCATAACCTCTTTAGTTACTTTGAGGCCGATCAAGCCATCCGCATCAAAAGTTAATAAAGCTTCATCAGCTGCTGCCAGGGTAACAAGTTCTGCACTGATTAAACCGCTAGAGGCATTTGTTACCTGCTTACCAACCAGGACTGCGCTGGACGCATTAATTACACCCCGGTTAATAACAACCCCTGAGGAACCCGACTCGCCTTTAAAGGCAAAATCGCCGTTCATAAAGTCTTCAGGGCTCATATCGAGCCCGGACGCGGTTATCGCACCGACATTAACTGTGGCTGTTTCGGTAAAGAGAACTCCTCGCGGGTTCACCAGGATAACGTGGCCGTTGGCTTCTATCGCACCTTGGATCGTGGTGACATCCTGATCCAGGATTCGGTTCAGTACGATAGAGGAGGAGTCCGGCTGCAGGAATTGAACCAGTTCCTCTTCACTTAAATTAAAAGAATCCCAGTCGATTGATAACAGGTCTGTTACCTGGTCGACCGTTGTTGTGGCCCCATCGACATCGATGGTGCCGCTACCGCCGGTTACCACACCGCCTTCAGGTCCAGCATGAACCATCGGACTGATCAGCCCTGCAAACAGGCCTGCATAGGCAAAACTTGATACCTTAATGGCACTTGCTAATTTTCTTAACTCAAGCTTTTTGTCTTTGGCTTTCATACCAGCACCTTGCGAAGAGGAACCTTGCTACTTTTAAGTTTCGAGGAAACAGTATTTGTTCAGTTATAAAAAACGGAGAAATCAGCGTAGACGGTGGGTTCGTCTTCACCAATTGCAATATTCGTTATCGAGGAACTCGACATAATTGGCCAAGCGACAGAGACCTTACTTGAGAAGCTGTCACTCCAATTCATCTTAAACAGCATTCCGCCTCCGGAGAATCGAGCCCAGTCATCCTCCACAGTCTCCTCATAGTTATTCACATAGCCATAGCCCACATCGGCAATCAGTGCTACTTGGAAAATGTCATTTAAACGCTGATTAAACAGGATCGGGTTCATGAACTCAGGGAAGTTGAGGTACCACTCTGCGGTAACCACTGCCCCAATATCTGCAGAGAAATCTCTTGCTGAGAACGCGCGCACGCCATTGGCGCCACCGAGGGATAATTGCTCAAACCCTGGCAGATTACTCTCACTGTATTGAGCTCTTCCTTTCACGATTAACCTTGAACGATCATCAGTAAAAGGCATGGGTAAAAAGAGCAGTGAGCTGGTGTTAATTGCCAGTTTATTAAAGTCGTCCCCTCTTCCCTCTTCAACCGTATTTTGATGCTCACCATATTGTGCTGTAGCACTCAAAACATTGAGCATTGGAATGAAGCCACTGGAAAGGCTATCCATATAAAAACCGACTTCACTGCCATAGACGTGGTCATTAGTGAATTCAATAATGCCATCAAGGTCTGATTTCTTTTCTGTCAGACCGAAAGAGCCAGTGAGATTGAAATCCCTGGAGCGTCGGAATTTATGGTCTAAAGACAATGCATAACTTTTATTAACACCGGAAATTTCCAGTAAGTTAATTACGTTATCTTCATCGGTCTCATCGTAAAGACTAAATTCATTATGATCGGCAGATATTTCCAGGCGGGTGCGAGGGCCAAATAACGGGAAGCTATATCTGAACTGGCCGAGGTCAGAACCAAAATCGTCATCTGACTCAGGGTTTGATTTCAAATATCCCAGGGTCAATGCATCACCAAACCCAAGGGGGTTCAACCAGTCGACAGTTGCGTAAAGTCGCTCACTACCGGTATACAGTGAACCGTGGTTATCAGCCCTGAAAGTTGCACGCCAGGAGTCTGATTCGCGCACTTTTAAATTGAGCTTGGTTTCACCAGGGTTATCCCCCGCACTGAAATACCCAGTAACATTTAATCCGGGCAAGTCGTTAAGTAAATATAACCCTTCCTCGATATTCTCATGATTTACCAGGTGGCCGCGCTGCTCTTCGAAGGGCTCCGCCAGTTTTTCGTCTGAGTAATTTTCGTTATCTTCTGCAACAACCTGTCCGAGGAGTCCCTCTTGTACGGTAAGAGTGACCACCCCATTTTCTACATCTTGAGCGGGAATTTGCACTTGGGCCAAAAACAGCCCCTGGCGACGATAGAAACTTGTCAGTTCTGCGGCGATCTCTTCGAGATCTCCATAACTTAAGCCTCTTTCTCTATTTTGTTTTTCAATTACACCGACCAGTTTCTTGAGCTCCGCTGGCCCCAAGCCACCTGGATTAAACTGGGCGTTCATGTTGCCGAGCAATATTGCCAGCTCTTCAAGGTTATCTACGGTGTAACCGCTAGCGAGAATTTGATCCTCTTTCATGAATTTTGCCCGAAGATCCTCTGCCATTTCCTCTACAACTTCTCGGGAAATACCAAACTCTGGAAACTCTTCTAAGCGGTGAAACTTGAATTCTTTTACAGTGATCCGCGGTCCCTGGTTCCTCTCGGAGACCTCAGGGATTTCAGTGTTTAAGTTGGGATCTTCTGCTTCATAAGTACGCTGCAGGAAATCTTTAGTTACATCCACCTCAGTAATTGTGGAGGTATCCTGATTAAAGGCTTCCCGGACCCGGCTGCGAAAACTGGATCCATCATCCTGGGCAAAAACCGGTACTTGCGATACAAGAAAGCCAGCACCAATAAATAATGCCAACTTACTTTTTTCTAGCCCAAGCATATTTCCCCCAGTCTTAATCTCTAAATTTTTAATCTAACCAACTTGACTATCGTATCGACATTCGCTGGTAATTGTTTAACCTAGTTAACATCTCTAACGATACGGAAACCGGTGAATTCGTCGGGCTGGCCATTATGGAGTTTCTTGGTTGTTGCCAGGCAGCGGCTCATCGGGTCAATACGACTTCCCCCGAGAGCAAGTAATTCACCTTCTGTACCCAGCCCCCACTCCTGGACATTACCTACCGCATTCAGCAGCCCAAATCCGTTGGAGGACCCGGCCCGGGTGGGAACCATTTCAGCGCCTTTTTCGATGCCGCCATACTTCAAGTGGCAGTTTCGATCCGCCACCTCGTCCTCTCCCCTGGCACTGGCGGCTGCAAACCACTCCTGTTCCGAGGGCAAGCGGTAACGATAGCCTGTCTCATCACTGAGCCAGCTTAAATAAGCCTCCGCTGTTGCCAGGGATAGGTTATTGGCCGGCAGCCCTGATGCAGCCGGGGTCTGCTCCCCGCATTGACCAGCTATACGGCAGAATTGAGCCAACTCGGTGCTGCTGACCTCGTACTTACCCACTGCCAGCGACCTGCCACTCAACCCTTTGATCACGACCATTGTCGGCCCTCTGCTACCATCCGCTAAGCGATCGCGGCAGGTATAGCGGTCGCCTCTGCGACCACTTCCGGGGACTAAATGGCCGCAGAAGTCCAACTTGAAATCTTTCAATGGTTGGTATGCAGGCAGGAGAGCCCTGAACTGATCAACCAGGACCTCTGTTTGAATTGGGTCTTTCATACCCAGGTTGGTTGCGCAATTCACAAGCTCTTCACCCACTACAGGGCGTATCTGCAAGGCTTTTGCACTATCCAGTTTTGCCAGGCGGGCCAACTGGGAGCCTACTGAGGAGGCGCTCATTGTAAAACCACAGGTAAGCGCCACTTCCATATCATCAAGAACAGCGTCGATCTGCTTTTGCTTGAGGGCAGCCAGACGGCGGCGTTCCGCGCGCTCTTCAGCCAAACGGATGCGCTCGGCCTCACGCTCTTCTGCAATCCGCTCCGCCTCTAGGCGCGCACGCAAGCTCTCTCTATCATTCGCCAGCTGAGTCTTGATAGCTTCAGCTTCTTTTGACTCGCCATACCAGTTGGCTACACCCGCTAGCATGACATCGGCCTGATCGAGGTTACCCAGATTTAACTGACCCGTTGCAGCGGCGAGGAAAAGTTCTGAGACTTGGCGACGGGAAGAATCCAAAAATTCTTTATCCACAGGGTTCAGCTCGGAGTATTCCTCTAACTCCAGCTGAAGATCCCGCTCCCAGGCTGGGGTCAAAATACTCAAGCCAATCAGCCGGGTGATAGCCTCTTTCTTGTCGCTAATGCGCCGGGCCAATAACTCCTGCTCATGCTTAAGCTCAAGCTCAACCCTGACTCGCTCTTGCTCTGCAGCATTTTGCTGCTGCAGGTGGCCGTAACCTACAACTGCGCCCCCCAGAACCATCACAAACGCACTGCCGAGCACCCACTTCCAGGCATGGCTAACAAAAAATGCCTGAACGAATTTATCAACCGTACTTGTACGATTTTCCCGCTTCAGCTCAAGTGCTGACTCAAGCGCCCGCCACTGCCGGCGGTTGAGCCCTTTGATCCGCTTGGGCCGTAAGCCTTGCTCCAAGGCTTTGTCTGCTGGCGTTTTGTTGTAAGGGTGGCGACCGCAGAACAGCTCGTAGGCAACACACCCCAATGCATATACATCATCACTCGGTGCCGGCTCTGCCCCCTTGAGCATCTCAAGGCTCGCATAGGCCGGGGTGAGAGCTCCGAGAGTACCTGCATCAAATACTGTGGTTTCACCAGCCTTATTAGCGATGCCACCCTCAGAAACTGCTCGGGCAATACCGAAATCAAATACCTTTGCACCCTTTTTATTGGTGACAAAGATATTGCCCGGTTTAAAGTCTGAGTGAACAATCTTGTGGGAGTGGGCGTATATCAGGGCCTGGGAGATATCCCAAAATACCGAGCGGGCACGCTCTGGCTCCAGCCCCACATCCGCATGATCGCGTAACAACTTGTCCAACGGAGCACCCTCAAGGAACTCCATTGTCATAAATACGCGATCCCCATCACGGTCAAAGTCGTAAACCGTTACGATATTAGGGTGCGCGAGGGTCTGAGACTTCCGTGCTTCCCTCTGGAGAGAGATAAATGCATCAGGGTGCTTTTGGAAGTCATCATTAAGCAGCTTGATAGCGACATAGGGCTCGCTGTCATTGGCTTCCAACTTCCGGCGGTCCAGAGCTTTGTAAACCGCTCCCATTCCCCCTACACCCAGAAGCTTATCCAGCTCAAACCGGCCTTTGATCACCGTTTTGGTCACGGCATTTGAGCCGGCCGCCTCCAGAGGCTCAGACAATATAGCTGAATCGGCAGAGACCCCACCCAAAACCTCATCAACCCCAGCTGCATCCCCTGTTCGTCTTGGGGTGGACACAAAAACTGTCGCATCAGAGCTAAAACCGGCGGCAGCCGAGGGGATTACAGGTTGCGCACCTTTAACAGGTTGAGCACCTTTAATGGGGGTGATCATTGGCTCCGGTCTTATCCTGCTGGACAATGACGGTGATATCACCATCTTCTGTCAGCCCACTGGTAGATTCGCTCGAGCCCGGCGGAGTGCCACTCGGCCGAACAATACGTGTCTTATCGTTCAATTCCGCCTCCATGGAAAACCATTACGACACATCCAAATTCGCAAAAGCTTTGTTATTGGTCGATTGGGTAAGGCAATAAAGTAGGGTGCGAAGTATATCGAACAGCCTATGGGGCAACAATGAATCAATATTCAAATAAATTTGCCTTAACGCGCCATCAAACTATTATTCGAATCCAGCCCCCGAAATCATTGAGCATTACCTCTTTAAAGGGATGGATTACATATTATTACATAGCGAGTTTATCAAAATAGTACGGTTAAATGCTTTCAAATAGATGTTCGCCTGTCAATCAATATCCATGACCAAAATCATCAACTTAGCCTCAACAATGAGTTGTTAATTTTTATAAGTAAAAAAATAGTGTCAGAGTCAATTAGAGCAAACAGGCAGAATCCGTAACAGCTGAAAACCGCTTCGCGAAATTAGTGCCAGAGTCGATTAAATAACTAGAAAATTAGTTTTTTTTTCGCGTTCTCTTTGTTTAAATCACCTCAGTTGCTACCGCGACAACAACCTAAACAACTGCAAGTCGCGATGGTACGGAATTAACCACCAACATCACACGCCAACCAATGAGGGACACCCCATGGCTATTTACATGAACTACAACGACAAAGCTGTAAAAGGTAATGTTACTGCTTCTGGCTACGAAGACTGGATTGAAATTGACAATCTGCACTTCGGCGTTGGCCGTGGCATCACCATGGAAGCCGGCGCTATGGCAAACCGTGAAGCTTCTCGCCCAAGCCTGAGTGAATTAACTTTCAGCAAGCGCTTGGACGCAGCTTCCGGCGGCCTGCTCAAAGCTTCTGTAACTGGTGACGAAGGCGTTAAAGTAGAGATCCACGTAGTTCAAACCGGTGCGAACTCTGTTGAGAAGTATGCTGTTTACAAACTGGAGAACGTCCTGATTTCTTCTTACAGCACTTCAGCTTCTGCTGGCGGTCCTCCCTCTGAGTCTGTTGCTCTGAGCTACGCCAAAATCGAAACTGAGCTCAACCACGCTGACAAGAGCAACAAGAACCCAACCAGCATGCGTGTTGGATACTGCCTGGAAACTGCCAAGGCCCTGTAAGCCAGATCAAAGTGCGATCTGCTTACAAAATGGTCTGCGGAAACCCCGCAGACCATTGTCTGGCAGTTCTTTAGCTGAGCGCTTACCGAGCTTTCAGCTAAAGAACTGAATACACAAAACTATTACTACTCTCAAGGCACCGTAGGGATAGTAGGGGCTGCCCATGACTACATTAAATCAAGATAGAAGACTAATTAAGGTCGACAGCCCGCTCGGTACCGATGCGGTAATCGCTACCAACTTACAAGGTGAAGAGCATATATCCAAACTCTTCCGCTACGAAGTTCAGCTTCTCTCTGATGATCATGCCATAGACCAGAAAGATATCGTTGGTAAGGCCATCACCATCTCTGTACATCACTCAGAAACCCCTCGTTATATCAATGGTTACGTAACTCAGCTATCTCTTCGCGATGTTACCGCAGAAGGAATACGTAGCTATAGCGCCACAGTTCAACCGGGCCTGTGGTTTACCAGCCTCGGGGGCTCCAACAGAATCTTCGAAAAGAAATCAGCAAAACAAATTCTTGAAGAAGTTTTGGGTGAATACAGTAAGGTTATCAAAGTAAGCACCAAGTTAAATGCTGAATATATAACCCGCGAATACTGTGTGCAGTTCGATGAAAGCGATTTTGAATTTATCAATCGCCTTATGGCTGAAGAGGGAATCTCTTACTACTTCAAACACTCAAACGGGCAACACGAGCTTGTTCTCTGTGATGATAGCCAGGACTTCTATGACTGCGACAGCGAGCAAATAGAATACGATGGTGGAGGTAGCCACCCAACAAAAAATACTATCAGTAGCTGGCAGCGAAACTTTAATTATCACGGTGGCGGTTTTGAGTTAAAAGATTACTGTGAATTTACCGCTACAAAAGACAATAAGCAGCAGGTTAAAACCACCAGCCAGCTAAATGATGTCAGCAATTATTTGCGCGGAATGTATGGGTTAAACCACTTCCAGGCAGATGGCGAAAATAAACATAAATTTACCGATAGCTACCACAAGGCGCTCGCGGAGCGCTCCATGGAAGCGCAGGAAGCTTTATTTGACGTAAGCCATGGCCGCAGCGATTGCCCTTCATTTACAGCTGGCGGCCGCTTTAATTTTGATCACACTGTATCTTCAGAGAAAGGTAAGTATCTAATTACCTCTGTACATATCTCTGCAAGCGATAGTAATAGCGACGCGACTCATTTCCACAATACATTTAGCTGTATTCCTGCAACAGTAACACCAAGGCCTGAGCCCTCTATCTTTGCGAAGAAAGTTCACTCTCCACAGGTCGCACGGGTTCTTGAAGTTAAGGCTACAACCTCAGATAACTCTCAGGACCCCTATACCCAAATCAAAGTGAAATTCCCATGGAACTCACAGCAAAACAGCTGCTGGGTACGGGTAATGCAATCTTTTGCTGGAAAAAACTGGGGGGCAAACTTTGTTCCCAGGGTAAATCAGGAAGTTATTGTAACTTACATAAATGGTGACCCAGATAGGCCGCTGATTACTGGGGCTGTATACAATGGTGACAACCCAGGACCCAATTACACAGCAACTCAAAGCGGCTGGAAAACCGAGTACGAAAGTAGCGCCTTTAATGAACTTCGCTTTGATGATAAAGGCGGGAGTGAAGAAATTTATATGGAGGCAGGTAAAGACCATAACTTTGTCGTCCATAATGACCAAACAGGCAAGATAGAAAACAAGCAGACCCTAGAGGTTAAGCAGGATCGCTCTATTACGGTTACCGATGGCAGTGAAGTTGTTACCATCGCAAAAGGTGATCAAAAACTTAATGTCAGCAAGGGTAATCAGGTTGTAACTATCGGGTCGGGAAATCATACGCTCAAAGTCAGTAAGGGCTCGCAAACTACCGATGCTATGGGAGCAATTAAGATTACTTCCAAAGCATCTATAGAATTGAAAGTTGGCAGCAGCAGTATCAAACTAACTCCAGCTGGCATCACCATCAAAGGAACAATGCTCTCCTGTAAGGGCGACGCTACTGCGGAAGTTAAAGGTGGTGGCATGCTGACGCTGAAAGGCGGCGTCACCATGATTAATTGATGGGGAGATAGCAATGACAGACCTCATTAAAGTAGAAGCATTAACAGCCGATGAGCTTCTCAAGAATTTTGAAGTTAGTGACGAGGCAGAAGAACACCTGGTGCCAGATACCGCACCAGAAGTCAGTATAAACCGCCTTGTAGATGCCGGTTTATTTCCAGATGCAATTAAGCTATTAGCTCACGGCCTCCCTAAGCGGGAAGCCGTATGGTGGGCCTGTCTCGCTGCTCGAGACATCCAGGGGCCACAAACTGATGAAGACAATGTTAATGCTTTGAATGCAGCGGAGACTTGGGCGAAAAAGCCTAGTGAGGAAGCTCGATTACGCTGCAAGCTGTTTGGTGAAAAAACTAAACATAAAACTCCTGCGAGCTGGGCCGCTACTGCAGCAAGCTGGTGTCATGGCAGTTTAGCTGCTGAGGGTGAGCCTGTGGTAGAGCCACCCGAGCATCTATATGCTCACGCGGTCGCCGGCAGTGTCACTCTTGCTGCCGTGTTATCTGACCCTGTTGATCCAAATAAGAGATTCATGCGCTATATGGAGCAAGGCCTTGACCTGGCCAGAGGCGGAAATGGTAGGGCTGAGGGATAAATCATGGGAAAACCAGCTTCTCGTGTTGGTGATATGCACGTATGCCCAATGGTCACTGGCACTGTTCCCCATGTAGGCGGCCCAGTACTTAGCCCAGGAGCCCCAACTGTTATTATCGGCGGAATGCCTTCAGCCACTGTGGGAAGCAGCTGTACCTGTGTCGGTCCACCAGATAGCGTCGCAATGGGAAGTACAACGGTAATGCTGCAGAAAAAACCTGCAGCGAGAATGGGCGACACTACCGGCCATGGTGGAAATATAGTTATTGGCTGCCCTACAGTGTTAATAGGCGGATAAACTGGGACTATCTTGGCTGATTACTAATTTCGGCGTAACGGCATAGATAAAATTGGAGACCAACTCTCCCCCCAAGCAAGATCACCTCATATCTATAGTGAAGAACATTGAAACGTGTCCGCTTTTTTAAGTGGACCGTTCCAACGCATCGCAACCGCTAAACAAAGATAGCGGCTAAAAAATTGACCTTAATCCGCAAGGTAATATTTCTCGCGATATAAAAATATCGCCTTCTTTATTAAGATGTTTCGCCACCTGCAATGGGTGAGCTATTTCCCCATCAAAAATAACTTATATCAAGAAGTCTTTGCCAAGTATATTAAAGCTTACTTAGACAGACCGAGAACAAGCAATTCAACAGTCAGGCACTCAGTCAAAGCAAGCGGAAGCTGTCTAGCCGCTAGAGATACTCTATCAACTAAAACCTCAACCTTAAAAGAGAGGCAAGCCAATCTTATTCCGTTAAAATTAGCACAAAAATACCAATTAAATATAAACAATATGTTTATAACAACCACAGCATAATAATTAAAATATTTCACACAAAGCAAATACAACATATTCCAAAAGCGGAATATTTGAATATTTTTGAAAACAACATTTACCCAAATTAACCTAAGGCAAACTTAGAGTTAACAATACAAGCAATCAAACAACAATTACCTTAATCAAAAAGGTTTGAGCATTTCAGCATGCATGAAAAATATATATTTAATTTATTTTCAATATTTTTTCTATTAATTCTTGTGTCACCTGGAGGAACTTACGCTATGGCTTCTTTTAATCCTTTTAAAGCTTGTACATTTTCAGAAATGAAAATCAAGCTAACCTTAAATGGTAAGCCTATATCAGGAGCCCAAATTACACGCTCAATCCAATGGCAAAAAGAATGGGTAGATACCTTCACATCAGATGAAGATGGGGTTGCTGTTCTCCCAGCTAAGTTTTCAAACTCCTTAACCCAGGTCTTACCTGTTGAATTTGTTGTCTCTCAGGCTATTGACGTCAACTATGAAGATAAAAATTATGAGATCTGGGTTTATGCAAAAAGAAACCCCGGGGAAAACTCCGAAATGGGGAAACCTTTTAACTTAACTTGCGAGCTAACTGACGAAACCAGACTGGAAGAAGTATTCGATTCCGCCCTATTGACTTCATGCCAATTTAATTGAATAAAAACAAAAGGAGTAGATATATTATGCTGAGTCCGAAATATACTGCAAAACTTGCTGCAGATACTTACCTGGTAAAAGAAAGCAGGACAAGGAAATTATTCTATGAATTGTATAAAAATGATTTTGACATAGATGAAAAAATAACAAACAAAATAGATGCCGAGGCCGGCGCTTTTATTTTCTTGAAAAGCACTGACGCAAGAGGCATAGCGACCCTAGGAAAAGGGCAACATAAAGGACAGGCTTTCTTTAGTATTTTAGGTACTGATAGCCTGTACGATCTATTAACAGACCTAAATACTGGAGTTAGGCGATTCCATACTGGTGGCGCTGTACACCAGGGATTTTATTATACTTTCGAATCTCTATTACCTCAGCTCGAAAGATTTGTACAAAACCTGCCTAGTGATATTCACACCATTAATTGCCTTGGTCACAGCCTTGGCGGAGCGATAGCTACACTTGCTGCAGATTGGCTATCATCCAATACAGAAAAATCTATAAAACTGTATACGTTTGGTAGCCCAAGAGTTGGGCTTGACCACTTCGCAAGCGGCTGTAAACGCAAACTTAAATCCGAAAATATTTATCGCGTTTACCATCGCGCAGACCCCGTTCCTATGGTCCCCACATGGCCGTTTATTCATGTTCCAAATGGTGGTACCGGGGATTTTGAATTACCGACCCCCAGCCACAACCCTGGAACTAATCACAGCAGTAAAACTTATGTAAAGTCTGTTTCCCCCAACGGAACCAGTCTAGATTGGGACACAGTAAGACTTAGAAAACCCAAAGGCAATATAGAAAAAAGCGTTGAAGCATGGTTAAGATCAGATGGAGTCCTATCCTTAACCTTAAATACAGCATGGATAGCTGGTGAAGCACTACTGTGGGTTCTTAAAAAGATAGCTCACCTTGCAGGAATTTCTCTGGTAGTGGCAGGTGGTACTACCTTCACGCTTCTCGATAGACTTGCGATCTTCCTACACAAGGCTTATGAAATCAGCAAGGACATCTCTTTCTGGGTATTGCGGCTTATCCGCAGATTAGCTCAGCTTATTGGTATAGCTGTTGTGGAGGGTGCCGATATCACTGTCTCCTTTATACGCATGATATTTTTACGCATGCACCATATGGTATCGGAATTGGTAATGAGAGCAGGCAGAGGCAACCAGTAAATTTTCATTAAAACCAGTTGTATCTTTATGGTTATTAGTGGTAACTAGCCCAGCAGTAAAATCTAACAGCATTACTGCTGGGCTAATTCGCTCTACGTTATTCTACGGTGTAGCTGAAATCTCCCTCTTCTGTAGCAGAGACTTTAATTGCTTTAACTTCTTCACCCCTTGCCATTTTATCCAGGCATTCACTCGCTAATTCTGGCAACAAGGTTTTGTTCAGAATTACTTCAATATTTCGAGCACCTGTATCTGCTTCGTGACAACGAGCAACAATGTTAATTAGAACATCTTCATCGTAACTGAAGGAGGCTCCGTAATGCTCATGAACACGCTTCTCGATCTTGCGCATGTTAATTCTGCAAATTTCTACCAGGTTCTCATCATCGAGAGGGTAGTATGCGATTACATTCGCTCGCCCAAGGAATGCGGGCTTGAATTTCTGCAACAAGTGCGGACGGATATTATCCATTAACACATCAGGCTCAGGCTTTTCTTCAACTTGATTAAAGATAGCCCTGATTGCATCCTCTCCCGCGTTGGAAGTCATTATTATCACGGTATTCTTGAAGTCGATGTCCCTTCCCTCACCATCCTTGATGGTGCCCTTATCAAAGAGGTTATAGAAGACATCCTGTACGCCGGGGTGAGCTTTTTCCATCTCATCCAGCAGGATTACAGAATAAGGTTTGCGACGTGCGGCTTCCGTGAGTACACCACCCTCTCCATAACCGACATAACCGGGAGGAGAGCCCAGGAGCATAGATACTTTATGCTCTTCCTTAAATTCAGCCATATTAATGGTTGTGATATTTTGTTCACCACCAAATAACTCATCGGCCAGTGCAAGAGCAGTTTCTGTCTTACCTACACCACTCGTACCACAGAACATAAACACGCCTACTGGTTTACGTGGATCTGTCAGTCCCGCGCGAGAAGTACGAATCGCCTGAGCTACTGCTTCAATTGCATGAGGTTGGCCAATAACACGCTTGTTCAGGCGCCCTGCCAAAGTTTTAACGGCGACAATCTCATCACTAACCATCTTACCAACGGGAATCCCGGTCCAGTTAGCAACCACCGCAGCAATCGCCTGCTCATCAACAGCAGGTTGCATTAATGGGGTATCACCTTGAATGGCCTCAAGCTCAGCAGTTAATAATTTGAGCTGTTGCTGATAATCAGCTAGCAGGGCTTCGTCTGGGGTTTCTTCACCGCCATCCTGAGCCTTCATAAACTCAACATCAATTTGGTCGCGGAGCTGTTGAATCTGCCCAATTAATTCATT
Organism: Microbulbifer sp. VAAF005; assembly: GCF_030012985.1. NCBI lineage: Bacteria > Pseudomonadati > Pseudomonadota > Gammaproteobacteria > Cellvibrionales > Microbulbiferaceae > Microbulbifer > Microbulbifer sp. VAAF005. The sequence goes on from NZ_CP120233.1 coordinate 2,762,285, forward strand.
TTCTTTAAGCAGCTGCTGCTCAAGAACCTCTAAACGCTCTTCTTCAGAGGATTTAAATTCTTTAAGCTCAGCCAATTGCTCTTCATGCTCACCCATTGCTGCGTTTTCACGCTCTAGTTTTGCTAAGGTGGTATTAGTACGATCAATATTAATTCGAGCATCCTCAATCGCACCTGGAGTAGCAGACTGACTCAGAGCGACACGGGCACAAGCAGTATCCAGCAGACTGACGGACTTGTCTGGTAGCTGGCGCCCTGGGATATAACGATGGGATAGTTTGACTGAAGCTATAATTGCCTCATCTAAAATTCGTACTTTGTGGTGCTCCTCTAGTGAGGTTGCAATACCACGCATCATGTCAATCGCATTACTCTCATCGGGCTCCTCAACCTTTACTACCTGGAATCGACGAGTTAACGCGGGATCACGCTCAAAGTACTTTTTATATTCTGCCCAGGTTGTAGCGGCTAAAGTGCGAAGTTCACCGCGCGCCAAAGCTGGCTTCAGAAGGTTTGCCGCATCGCCTTGACCTTCCTTACCTCCCGCACCAATCATCGTATGCGCTTCATCAATAAACAAAATAATTGGTGTAGCAGATGCCCGCACTTCTGAAATTACAGATTTCAGGCGGTTTTCAAACTCTCCTTTTACACTTGCGCCAGCTTGCAGTAAGCCCAGATCTAGCGTGCGCACTGCAACACCACGAAGAGGTTCGGGCACATCACCACTAGCAATACGAAGTGCAAAACCTTCAACTACCGCAGTCTTACCAACACCCGCCTCACCAGTCAGGATGGGATTATTCTGGCGCCGGCGAGTAAGGATATCAATACATTGGCGAATTTCTTCATCACGCCCAAGTACAGGATCAATCTCACCTTTTTTTGCTCTCTCGGTCAAATTGATGGTGTATTTATCTAATGCCGGAGCTTTAGAAGCTGCCGCAGCGACTGCTGCTGCACCATCACCCATATCTGCAGCTGCACTAATATGGCTGGATTCACCACTTTGCCCAAACATTGCACGAGCAGTTTCACGAATAGATTCCGGGGCGATTTCTTTAAGTTCTGGGCAAGACTCTAAAATTTGGCGACGAGAAGTTTCTTCCAATAAAAGCGCTGCCAATAAATGCCCAGAACTAATTGCTTTATGACCATAGTCAATGGAAGCCAACATCCAGGCATTCTTTGCAGCTTCTACAATGGTAGGAGACAAAGAAGGGGGACGGCTGCTACCAGCACGGAACCCGGCAATTGCAGTAGCCAGTTGCTTGGCAAAATTCGCCGGATTACAGTCGTGCTTTTCGAGCAAGTGGTACAAGTCGGTATCAGACTGGTCCAGTAGTTTTAACAACCAATGCTCTAGTTCAACATTGTACTGGTTCTGCGATAAACATAGCCCCGCAGCCCCTTCAAGTGAATCCCGCATATGCGGTGTCATGGTATCAACCAATCTCTTCAAGTCGATATTGATCACGTTGATTATCCTTTCCTAAATAATAATGTTGTTAATTGTACTTATGCAGCAGGTAAAGCTTCATCAGGTGGAATATTGTCTGCACTCAAGGTAATCTGAACCAGCCTCTCTCCATCTTGCTCACTGGCCATATGAGTATTCCATCCCAATAATGGCTCATTCTCAGCTTTTCTATTTAACTGAATTGGTGCTACTTGGCTGGTTGAAAGTGTCACTGACAACTCGAAATCCATTTCAATGCCAGCACTAAAACGGATAAATTCCTTAAGTGACTCTAATTTCTTCGTACCAGGTGCAATAGTCATATATTGCTCATAAGGCATTGACTCGATAATTACCTGGAATTTATTTTGGGCCTGGAAACAGTGCGTACCCAAAATGGTGTTTACACCCAGGCAATTATTAACCCCATTGGGCGCCTGAACGCTCGGCAAACGACACAGAATATCATCGGGCAATTCATCCCACTGCCCTTGAAACTGCTCAATACTTACAGATAAATCAAAGAAGTGCTTAATCATGCTGGATAAAGCAGTTGCTGAGCAGCGTCCACTGGAGAGGTGCCCACCCATGCCCACAAGCGCTTCATCTGGCATGGGCATACGATAGCGCATTTCACTGGTCCCAAGCCCAGCTAAAGAAGCAAGAGCTTGGGTAAACTTGTCTGGCTCTCGGGAATTCTGTAAACGCTGCCGCTCATAATTCACCGGTAACTGATACTTATGCCAAGCCTGGTAAAAAAGTGAAATACTGCGGTGATTAAACATATCAAGGAAATCACGCAGCGCGGTACTTTTTTCTCTGAGTTCCCTTTGCACAAGCTCTGTCAGGTAATAAGGCAATACCCCCTGACTACCGATTAACCCCGTGAACCCCACTTCCATTTGCCATTGGTGTGAATCGTCTTCATTAGGGTCTTCATGCTCAACAGCCTTTTTCTCTAGACGCAGGACATCTGAGCCTGTAAAAGACAAATTAGGTTGGGAGCTAAATTTTATCAATTCTTTAGCAGGTGGAGCCGCACTGGCTATTGGCTCCTTATTAAAATTAGCACCTGCTAAATGAACCGCCCGCTCGACTAACCTTACCGCTTGAAAAAAATCAAAGTTATAAGGCTCTCGACGCAAGCGCTCAATTACAGTAACGCTTTTTCGCCGGCTCGAGGTGGCCATCGCTTCAACTCCCCATCCCTATCACTCATAGTGGCAATCAGTTTTGTAAATGAATTAATCGAGCAATAAAGCCCAAGAAAACGCTCTATTATACTGGCAAATAGCAATGGGCTTGTTCCATTTAGCATCATAGAATCAAGCTCAATTTCAACTTCTGTACCACGACACAACACTACACTTTGGTCAATTTGAATTGGTGCAGTGACGGGCTTGGTATTAAGCTTTAACAATGATTCAATCAGGTTGCGAGTGCTCGCAGAATCACGAAAATCATAAAGCCTAAATATTTCTTTTAGAGCATTACACCCTTCTGGTCCGGATAAAGATAGGTGATTCAAGTTTAGATGAGAGATAAGCCTCCAATACCCCCTCTCCCGACGAGGAGGCCTCAACGTTGCTGTTGGGGAGACCACACAACTAATTCGACTTACCGGTAAATCGCCATCAACAACTTCCAAGTAAGGCTGGGCATTACCATTGGGTAGCTTTTTAGCCAGATTTCTATTACAACAGGTTAGTTTTATATCTAAAGTCTGATCACTAATTCTATGTGGATTGAAATCTAGATCGACTAAAGTAATATCGATCTCAGACGCCTGCTCGTTTCGATGCTCGCCTTCAATTACATCTCTACGACGGCTATACCAGAAAGCCGACTGATCTGCGTGGTGTTTACTATGCTGAATACCATAGAAGGGCCGGTAATTAGTTACTCCTCCATCACCATCAGTCGCTGCGACTTGATCAATTGAATATATTTCCAGGCCTTCGCTGCGACGAGCATCAGGAACCACATGGTAATTATATTGCGTGTGACTGAGTGGTATCGGGTCTGCACTTTGCTTAAATAGATTTACAGCCGGAGCACATCCCAAAGCAAACATACTTGGGCTAAGTTGCTTTTCTAATTCTTCATGAGTCTCAGACAAGTAAAAATATAAATTTAATGTGTCTTCAAAATTCTCATTTAGAGCCTCACCAACATCAAGCACATCCAAAAATAAGAACTTTTCTGGAAAAGCAAAATATTCTGTGAGTAACCTATACCCTACAAATGCGGTATCAGGATATGGCAACAAGCCTTCGTCCGGACTAAGGCCCACTTGCTGTATTTTATCTGATGAGATAAAGGTCGGCTTAGGATCACTCTCTCCACTAGCAACAACAAGCTGTACACATTTACTTAAAATTAAATCATATAAGCTATATATGTGAGACGGCTGTCCACGCAAGAAGAAGCGTAGATTCTTTAAGTCCAGGTCAGAAAATTTCAAACTTGGGCTAAACGTTTTTAGCGATAGTTTTAGAACTGCGTTAGCTCCCTGAACGTCATTACAACCTGGCGCTATGAAAGGCCTTGGCATAAGGCTGGCGCTTACAGCCTGAAAAGGACAAATCTCTGCTGGGTAACACGTTGTGAATCGACAGGTTTGCCCATGAAAACTATCACTCTCCAGTAGAGTTTCTTTTTCTACAGGAGTTATCGCATCCAAATCCTTCTCGGGTTCAAACTGAACAATTGCACAGGATGGAATTGGGCGAAGATAGTGGGGATAAAGAGTCTCCAGCATTGCATCTGTTAACTCTGGGAAATCATCGCTTAGCTTTTGCTGAACTCTGGCATTCATATAAGCAAAACCAGACAGCAAACGGCCCACTAGAGGGTCATCGACCGTATCTGCATTTAGCTGAAGCCTAGATGCAGCAGCAGGGTGCATTTTTGCAAATTCAGCAGATGTTTGCTGAATAAATGCAAGTTCACGCTCATAGAGATCTATTAATTTTTCACTCATCACATAATCTCTGAAACATCAACCAGCTGGGTAACCGGATTGAGTGCCGAGTCAAATACAATTACTTCTGATGCTGGATTAACGTGTAATACTGCTTCCACCCGAAAGCGAATGCTCGGATCTTCAACATCTACCTGATCTTGGGTAGTCACTTTGACCGAGCGTATTCTCGGTTCAAAATTTAGAATTGTTTTTTCAATATCCCGGCAAAATTGTTTTCGGCTAGTCGCTGAAGTCAGGTTTACTGTTGATAGGTCCGGCAATCCATAGTTAACATTAGACTTCTGTAAATTTTCATGAGTTGCCGGCGCGGAAATACATTTGTATCGTGTATTGAATAAGTATTCCAAATCACGGCGCACCCCTTCGCGGAGCTGTCTCAACACTTGGTGAGATTGATGCACATCCATTTTATTAGACGATTGCAACAGTCGATCAAGCACCGGAGCCAATAAACGCTTTTCTCTCACCATAATAATTAATTAGCTCCTGCGCCAATTGTTGCCAGAGCTGTTGTAAGCTTCAGTTCGGATACAAGATGATCAACGGTATAATGGCTCTTAAGGTGAATAACACTTTGATAGCTACCTGCCTTTCCTGGCTCATCCATTACTTGAACACGAGATTCCCGCAGTGGATATCTAGCCTGCATTTCCCAGGAAAGATCATCTCTACCTGTCGTATAGTCATTTAACCAGCTCTGTAACTTCCGCTCGCAGTCTGCTGCATTCAAATAGGAGCCGACCTTATCCCTGATCATTACCTTGATATACTGAGCAAAACGGGAGGCGCAAAGGATTTGCTGTAACATCGAGCTAATACGCGCATTAGCTGTTGCAGCCTTAGTGGAATATTGCTGTGGCCTTTGTAGTGACGGAACACTATTAAAAGCGCTGTACGGAGTATCATAACAGTGACTTAGGCAAACATAGCCCAGTTCACTTAATTCTCTCTCTGCAAAATCAGTAATCAAAATCGAGGTAGCCATCTGAATCATGCCAGGACTACTATCTACTCGATAAGGCATCATCGGTAATTGAGTCACGAGCCCTCCGCCCAGGTGGTCGCGAGCAACCCCCCTGACATGTGAAAACCACCCAACCTCACTAAATTCTCGAATTAATACAGCACCTAAAGCAAAGCAGGCATTACCCCATAGATAATTTTGGTTATGTGACGCTCTTACCTGTTCTTGAAATCTCAGACCTCGATAGCAAGAAAACTCTTGATTATAAGGTTCCCTCATCAGTATTTGGGGGAGAGTTATCGCAATAAAGCGACTATCTTCCAAATCTCTAAGTCCACTCCATCGAATATATTCTTTTTGACGAAAAACCTCAGAAAAATTAATGGGCTTTGCCAGGTCTGAATACTTGTCGACACCAAAAAGCTGTGGTGCCGAAGAACAAATAAAAGGAGCAAATGCTGCAGCCGCCGTATGAGCTATACCTTGTAAGGTAAAAACATCGTCATAAGGATGGTCAGGTAAAGGACGGTGAGATACGTAGTAATCCCCAAGTAAAAAGCCAAAAGGCTCGCCTCCAGGGGTACCAAATTCTTCATTGTATACAAGGTGAAATAAGCCAGATTGATCAAAGTCTGGAGCTCTCTCAATATCTTTAGCCAAGTCCTTCCAACTGGCATCCAGGACTTTGATCTTGATATTGTCAGCGTGTGGTGTATCAAACACCAACAGGGATAAACCTCTCCAACTTGCTTCCAGCCGCTGAAACTTCTCGTTATGAATTATACGATTTAACTGATCACAAATTAACTCGTCCAGCTCTGCGATAATTCTACTTAAGTATTGACGAACGGAGTAATTCTCTCTATTTGCACAAGAGCACAATTCCGTTAGCCAGTATTCAAATGCAAAAAAATCATCCGGTTCTTGCAGAAATTTTCTGAGTTCATTCTGCTGCCCTCTCGCCAATTTTTTCGACAGAATATCAGATTGATTTTCTGCTATTTGGTCATGTCCTGCACGGGGCACCGGTATACTCCAACTAGAATTATTGTTTGAATAAATGACGATATAACTTAGACCTTGAATAAGGTCCTGTGAAGAGAAGGCCCCACCCAGAAGGGTGAGGCCAGAACATTATCCCGCAGATGGGATATTTGCCACCATGCGCAGAGATGTCGTCAATTCTTCCATCTGCAGCCAAGGCCTCAGGTAGGCTACTGCACTGTAACATCCGGGCTGACCAGGAATTTCTTTAACTTCCACCCGAGCCTCAGACAGCGGATATTTCGCTTTCATTTCTGCACTGGCATCAGGGTTAGCATTTGTATACTGGGAGATCCACTTATTCAGCCAGCGCTCACAATCACTCGCTTCCATAAAGGAGCCCACTTTATCCCGTGCCATTACTTTTAAGTAGTGAGCGATACGAGAAGTTGCCATCAGGTAAGGCAGACGTGCAGAGATTTCCGCATTGGCAGTTGCATCGGGGTCGTCGTATGCCTTTGGCTTTTGGGCACTTTGAGCACCAAAGAATACAGAGTAATCGGTATTCTTGTAGTGACACAGAGGCAGGAAGCCCTGAGCACTGAGTTCAGCTTCTCGGCGATCGGTAATTCCGATCTCGGTGGGGCATTTCTGGTCGAGATCACCATCATCACTCTTGAATACGTGAGATGGAAGCCCTTCCACTTTACCGCCACCTTCAGCACCACGGATAGCGGTACACCAGGAATTCTCAGCAAATGCTTTAGTCATGGTGGTACCCATAACATAAGAAGCATTCATCCAGCAGTATTGATCGTGCTCTGCAGGGCGGGAAACACCGTCTTCATCCACCTCGAACTCTTCAAAGTCAAATGCTTCAATCGGCTTGGTATTAGCGCCGTAAGGAGTACGAGCCAGGGTACGAGGCATTACCAGCGATACGAATCGGGAGTCTTCACTATCACGGAAGCTACGCCATTTAATATATTCGGCAGACTCAAAAATACCACCCAAGTCTCTCGGCTTGGAAAGCTCTGTATAGTCATCAAAGCCAAACATGCCGGCACCTGCCGCAGCAACAAACGGACAGAAGCCTGCCGCAGCAACATTGGACATCTTACTTAGGAGCTCGATATCTTCTGGATGACTGGTGAACTCGAAATCACCAATCATTACACCGTAAGGCTCACCACCAGCAGTGCCAAACTCTTCTTCATAAATTTTCTTGAAGGTCTGGCTCTGATCGAACTCAACCGCTTTGTCCAAATCGCGGAACAACTCGCGCTTGCTCAGGTTGAGCATACGAATTTTCATGGTCGCACCGGTTTCGGAATTCATTACCAGGTGATTTAGACCACGCCACGACCCTTCCAGCTTCTGGAATTTCTCGTCATGTAAAATCGCAGACAACTGCTTAGACATAGCTTTGTCAATCGCGCTTACAGCGCTCTTGATAGTCTGAGTCAGGCTGCGGTCCCAGGTAACAGTCCCCTTCAGGACCTGCTCCGTCAGATTCGCAAGTAAATCTTGCGCTTCTTGGGGAGCAGTTTGCTTGGTTGCGGCAATAGCCTGGTCGAGAAGGCTTGCTGACTGTTCTTCAGCCTCACTGCCTGCAACATTTTCTACTTCTGTACTCATTCTGAATCCTCTCCTTTATCCTCACCCAAGCCCAGCTGCTCAGAAATTGCGCTGACATTTTCAGTACTCTGAAGGATATCCTCGAGCACTTTCTCAAGCTCTTCTGAACGATCGGCCTTACTCAGCAAATCGCGTAATTTACTGCGGGCTTCTAGTAACTGTTTGAGAGGCTCAACCTGCCCAACAATTTTTTCTGGTGAAAAGTCATCCATATGGTTGAAGTCGAGATCAACAGCCATTTTGCTGCCGTCATCAGATAGGGTGTTCTCCACCTGAAGATTCAGCTTGGGATTTACTTTGCCCATCACATCGTTGAAGTTGTCGCGGTCGATTTGGACAAATTTACGATCTTTCAGCGCCTTACGATTCTCTGCGTTATCACCAGAGTAATCACCCATAACGCCAGCCACAAAAGGAAGCTCCTTTTTGACTTCGGCTCCGTTAGTTTCAACATCGTAAGTGATATGTACACGAGGCTTACGCACACGCTTAAGTTTATTGTGGATGCTTTCAGACATCTAAGGTCTCCTTTCCGACTTTAGGGACTGCTGTTCTTAGTTAATTACCAACCAGTGCTGGCTTCTTCTTGCGGTTGCTCACCCCAACCTTCATCAGAGACTGGCGCGGATACACCTTCACTAGGTGTATCTGCGGCAACCGCAGGAGCTGATGAAGTGCCACTTGTAGTCACTGGTGGGGTTATATATTTTTGTGTATCCGTGCCATCGAGGCGAACTCCCGTCAACTGCGAGTAAAGCGCCTTCGAATGGTCATCGGGTAGCAATTCAGACATCAGTTCAGACACTGTCATTCGTCCCCAGCCTATCAACCTTTCTAGGCCAGGAGCCAGCGGCGTATGGGGCTCATAAGTACGGAAATACTTTGCCGCCTGCTCGAGCAACTTTAAAGCATCTTCCCTGGATACCACTGGACCTGAGGGAATAGCCACTGCACCTGTAGAGACAGTAGCAACTGCAGCACCCGCTGCCTGTTCCTCACCTGTAGGCTCCTCAGAAGATTGCGACTCCAGCTCAACTTGAGCCTGCTCTAGAGATTCCAATTTGGCTTTATAAACAAAGCGGCTTGTTCTCAACACCTCATCCAGCAGGGATGAAATATTAGTGGAGGGAGGTGCATCATGGCCACAGCTTTGTCTCAAACTGTCATTGATTGCCTTGAAGTGCTCAATCGCTCCCTCAATTGTCTGAATCAGGTTCTGAGCCCATTCCGCGCTCGCGCTACTTACACATTGATCGACCTGTTCGTAGCTATAACCCAGAGTCTCTATTCGAGCAGCCTTCGCATCCTCATCTGCGATCTTGTCAGCATCTCGGGCCTGCTGATATTGGAAGAATGAGAAATCTCCATAATCACCTTCTGGGGTAATAGCGGCGCTGCGAATGGGCATCATCAAGGTGCCATCTCCACCATCACCATTCAGGCCCGTAATGGGGGCAACCTTGGTCTCAAGACCATCCTCGTCTGGCAAGGGGTACAGGCCTTCCCAGTGCTGCTCGATCAATGAGTCAATCAGTTGCAGGCCATCTCTTAAGCCAATAAAACCGTGCAGGCGAATCAAGGCTTCGGTATACCAACTGGCAACCTCCAAATCCTTGCTCTTTTTCCCGAGGATGCCTTCAGCGGCCTTGGCCACATCTCTCCACGGCGCTAACAGATCTGTATCTACATCGTCGAACATCGCTGAGCGCTCAGCGGCCCGCGCGCTGTTGCGTGCATCTTTGATCGAGTAGTAATCAGAAGTCGGCGAACGATCCTCTCGGATATCATCCCCTACGGGGTTATCCTCTGAGATTGGAGCAACTAGTTCATCGATATTTATCGTGTTTGGGAATGCCATCAAAAAAGGCCCTTATACCGAATCAAATCCTTTAATCAGAATTCTGAGAAGAGTACACGTTGTAGATATCTAATCAAGGCAAATAATGCGCTTGGTACCTATTACTTTAAAAAACACGTGCGGTTGACTATTTTACGCTATTTATTTTTGTTAAATTTTGGCTTCTTATTCCAAGCCATTACATAGGAACTAGTGTTGATTCGCAACTGCTCGGACTAGTCATAACTTTAAATGTGGCAAAAATATGCAAGAATTCAGATCTACTGTTTTCAAAGTTCTCTAAGGATGACCACAAAAACACAGAATAAAAACTATCCTGACACTCAAAGAATGTGACTAAGTAGCGAACTGGCGTTTTTGTTACCTCGGCAGACATCTCATAGATATGGCCATTTTGAGTGTTACTTATCAATGGTTCCGGCCCGGATATAAGGGCTCCGTTATCAACCCGAGTCAGGCACTGTTCTATTTGAGCTTTACCGAAATGGTCGACCGATAATTCCTGAGGAAGCTGAGACCGATCTTGCTTCAGCACAATTAAATAGCGGTTTAATTCTGGATTCCCCGCCTGAATTACCGCCTCGCCATTCAAATTGTCAAACTTTTGCCAGCCAACCGGAATACCAATTGAAATTGTCCCCGCTGCATTGCCCATAAATTCAAGAGCAGGAGGCAAAGGAGAGCCACCACAATTACTGGACTTTGCAGTACAGTGTATTAAATGATCATCCAAATTGAGCTGCGTATGCCAACCGGCCTCCCAGAATTTTTGCATTAGCTGGCAGGCTTCCACCCTGTCGTCAGTAATTTTAATTTGAGATTTCGTGCCTGTAAGAAGTCCTTTAATCTGACTGAACCCCAGTCCAAATTCACGACCTAGTGCGGCTATTGCATAGCGCCGCTCTACAGAACTTCTTATCTCCCCGGTAAAAACTATTCCATAAGACATACCAGTAACCTTAGCTTCCTGCTCTGATAATTTTTTGAAAAACCAGAACCTCTGATACGCTTTTTCTGACTTTGATCAGATCTTATACGTTTTCTTTCTTAATCGTTCTGGATCAACAATCCTTAAATTAAAAACCAAGCTCCCATCAATGAAGAACTTTTGAATAATTTTTTTTATGCAGCGCCCTTAGATTTGATGATTGAAGTAGCGAAAACAAATGTGCATAAATAAATGGTAGGCAACCTATATCGCGTAATTTTAAGAATTCTGTAGCTCCAAGCTTTCGCACCTTATCTTCCGAAATACAGTAAACTCCTTTCAGTTTATGTTTTGTTTCACCGGGCAAATCTATATTTATTTCTTGCTCTTTAAGTAAATCAAACTTCTGCAGCGATTCAACAAACTTCCAGGTTTGTAGTTTTTTAAGGTGTATATTTTCCAACTCTCTTTGCGCTGCTAAAAGGTGTTTACTTGGCTCTCCATTATGCTCAAACAAAGCAACCCCTTGAGAGCTGTCTTTACTCGCGCACAAGAGAGAAGACTCAACACAAACATATGCATTGGATAAGTCATCCTTTTTGTATCTCAAGTAAAAAGGATGACTGCGAATAGAAACGGGAATATAGTCCCCTTGCCATCGACCTTCTTGCCAAAAAAGATTTTCCCCTGGAGTTACGCCAAGCAGCGCACAACTTTCAAGTTTTCCCGTCTCTTTTGACTTTGTAAATATAATGGGGCTTGTACGAGAGACCGATATAAACTCAGACAATAGAATTGGACAAATATGTAAATTCTTACTATGTGAAAGATCATGCTTAAGCAATCGATAGTTTCTGTGTTTCTTCTTATCTAGAACAACCAACTGTCTCACGTCACCCCCTAAATCCCATCATAATTGTTGCTGTTGTCGCACACCTAGCATTGAGCTATAGAGCTCGGGGCCCGGCAGTGAGGGAGAAAGTAAAGCCGTCGGCGCCAAATGTTGTGAGCCCTCACTCCACCAAAGACTATAGGTTGAAAAGGTATTCTTTCCCATTTGCCCCAGTAACCCAGCAAAACTTCTTTCCAAGTTGTTTGATTGTCCTGAAGAAATTATGAAACCCTCCTGCGCTGGAGGCAGGGAAATAATGCCTGCCCCCTCAGGAGGAGGACTAAATGCCTCACATAACTGATCTGCATGCAACATATTTTGCAGGGCTGTAATTGCTAACTCAGATAAACTCTGGAACCAATTTTTAGCATCTGACATAAAAGCAAATGCATCTATTACAGGGGAAAGGGGCGTAGCAAATGTTAAAGGGAAGTAGCGCCCAACACTATCTACGCTGGGCACTAAAATTCCTGCCCATGCATTGGCGTCAATAACCCCTTTGCAGTGAACAAATCGCCAAATAGGGCTGGTCAAGTAGTAGTCCAGCCACTCTTGACCTACCAATTCACGCGATCCAAAAACGGCACGCTGAAGCCACTCATCCCATACCGAGACAAAACTGCCGGGCAGCTGCCGCTGAACAAAGTCCCCATGCCCAGGCAACTTACCAAAAATACCTACTGTATTCTGCAAATCACGTACTCCGTCTACAGGCTCTCAGGGCATCGATATCCACGCAGCAAGCTACGATCAAAAGGATTGTTAACATTAGATGCGATTAATTTAAATTGAGCTTTGCGCCCTTCCTCTGAGAAGGTAACAAAGTGCTCCGCATTGCTGCGTCCTGCTTCCAAGTCGGAACTCGCCAGTAATCTGTACCACGCCCAATCCCCTTCAAAGTGCTTACGATGTACCGTCTCGTTTAAATCTTCGAAGATGATACGCACACGGTTACTTTCACCACCTTGCCAAGTCAGCTTTTTAGCAGTTTTCGGGCCATGGGAATAAGGTACTCGCTGCTCACCTAACTCAAGTTCAAACAAGCGCACACTTGAGTCCAGTTTCGTTGGTTCAATACGGAAAGAATATGAAGCTCCCTCACCGATACTAAAGAAGGTTTTGCGGATACGCTCTGCTCTCCGAAGCTGAGAGAGTGCCTCTCGAGAAAGACTGATTCCCTGCCCTTCAACATACTTAATTTTCCAGTTTCTGGTATCCACAAAGGGCTTCAGATACTGATTAACAAATTTCTCTTCAATGCCCCCCGGCTTGAAGTACTGGTTAAACTCCATTACCGGCACTTCCTGCTCTCGGTCACTTCGTAGGGGGTATCGATTAGCCAAGCTATTGCTATAGCTTTGATACACTTCTTCTCGCCAAACGCGATTGATATGTGCTTTCGTCTTGGCCATTACAAGCCCCCAAGCACTATCAGCGATATCAGTTAACCACTGATCAAATGGTGCTGGCGCATTAGCAGCTTTGACCCGGAGTTGCTTAATGGCATCACTACCGCCTGCGAAGCGCGCTTTTGCTCGACCAAAAGCGGCCTGATTAGAATCTGGGGCGCTATCAATCTCCGTTAGATACTCCTGAATTTGATTGATCGTCGTAAGGTACTCTTGGATCCTAGCCGGCCGACCTTTTTCACTCTGGGTGATTCTTTGAATTTCTTCAAACCTCACATCCACGATGTTGGGCTTATAGTGATCCTGTAAAGCGCTAGTGGCGCCACCTAATGCTGCTTGCCCGAGTTTTCGAGTGGTGCTCGATACTGGTAAAGGTACTCCTGAAGCACCAACAGGTACCTCAGGGCGCAGAGTTAAGCGCGTGTTATCAGAGGTAATCTCCGTAATCGCCAACAATGGCGAATAGATCGGATCAGACAGTTTTGACAGGACATCCAGAGCTTGGGAGGTACTACCAAATCTTTGGATCTTGAACCCACCAATAAAGCCCTGCCAGCGCTGTAAGTACTCACCCAAATAGATTCGCTTCACTTCCTCACCGAGTTTTTCCCGATCGGCTTCAGTAAAGTCCTCTCCACTCAGATCACCGCCATAAATCCAGCGCTCTTCAGCCATATTTGTCATTAGCTGAGAGTCTGCTCCAAAGTCCAATTCTTTATAGCCAGCTTTGGTGTAAAGGAATGGGATCGTAAAGCTTGGACTATTGGCCCCCATACCAAAAATTTGCTGGGTGTCACCTCCAATTTCCTGGTAGAGGTCTACAGGAGTCAATCCGAAATCACTATTTTGTAACTGAGCAAACAAACGCTGAGGTACTGGGATTCGACGTAATTGCTGTCTTGCTCGAGCCACTACTCTTTCATTTGCCTCAATTGAACTGGGCAAAGGTTGAGTAAATAGCTGGTCCAGATGGTAACGTAGCTCTTCCTGCCGAGCCGCTTCACCTGGCAGTTGCCGCTCCCACCTTGATGTGTAATAAGCTTCTATAGTTTTCAGGTCCAGCTTATCCTTGTTGAAGAACATCAAATAGGTTTTGAGTGTACTTACCAGCGCAGGATCATTACTACCGAGACGACTCAGGTCACTTTCAATATCACGCAGCAAGGCGGGCAGGTAAATAAACTCTAGCTTATGTCGATAAAGATCATTTGCTGCCGTATCTATTCTGGTGTCATATAGCCCCAAATTAGCAATCCAAGGGTGCTCCTCGCGGTCATATACTGCGCTGGCACGCTTGAGAGGCTCGAGCAAGTTCAATGCACTGATAGGCGTAATACTTTTGCCCTTCAGCTCATTTTCCGCACCTTGGTATTCACTTAGGTTCTCACTGACTTCACCCATGGATAATTTGTTCTGCGCAAGGCTTCCACTCCACAGGAAAATGGCTCCGACAAAGCCGGCCGTTAAGGTGGCAAATACCCCCCGGCGCAACCAAAGATTGGCCGACTCAATCCGGCGATTAACGCCTACAAGCTCTGCCTCAGGAAAAACTACATCCTTAAGCAGCCTGTTTAAGAAAAAGCTCTTCCCAACACCTTGGAATTTCGGCCCTACACTTCGCTCCAACCCAAAGTCAGCGGTTACAGAGGACATCATTCGGTCAACAGGGCTACCTTCCTGTGTGCCACTGGTAAAATAAACTCCCCTGACCATCGGTACTGTTTCATAGCGATTTGGGCCAAAAGTTTGTTTTACAAAATCTGCCAGGATATCCGTTAGGCTCTCCATTCGAGCAGGGAAACCTTGCAGTAATGCCCGCTTCTCTATATTTCGTTCCTGATGAACACGCCATAAAACTCGCTGGTTCAAACGCTCTATCAGTTGCTCAAATTCACCTTTAAAGTTATCGAGAGGGGCACCAACTGTTGCATTGGCTTCGCGGGGGAAGCTCATTCCCCAAACTTGTTCACGCTCAGCTTGTGAGAGATTGTCGAAAAATTCAGTAAAACCTGCCACCAAGTCACATTTTGTGAAAGTGAGGTAGATAGGAAAACGAATTCCCAGCTCTTGCTGAAGTTCATTTACTCGCTGACGAAGAACTTTTGCTTGGTGTTGTCGCTGCTCTTCTGTTTGCACCATTAAGTCTTGCAAACTAATTGCAACCAAAGCGCCGTTAATCGGACGTCTACGACGATACCTTTTTAACAAGCTCAAAAAAGCCTTCCAGGCACTATTATCGTAAACCCGGTGGCTATCTTGGGTTGTATAACGTCCAGCAGTATCAATTAATACTGCATCATTGGTGAACCACCAATCACAGTTACGGGTACCACCTACCCCACCGAGAGCTTCTTTCCCATGACTCTGAGCCAAGGGAAATTCCAACCCGGAGTTCACCAAGGCCGTTGTTTTACCACACCCGGGAGGACCAATAATGATGTACCAGGGAAGTTGATAAAGGGATACCTGTCCCTTGTCTGACTTGAACCGGGCACTGCGTAACACACTCATTGCTTCACGGAAGCGACCTGAAAGGGCTTCCATCTCCTCAAGAGAGCGCTCTTCGTCTGGATCTGCAGAATCAGCTTCTTGGGACTCTTCAATGCCTTTAATTAAAGCTTGATTTTGGCGCCGTTCCACCAGCCACTGACTAAGGTTCCACACCAGCCAAATAGCAAAAATAAAGACGATAATCGTTAGCCGGACAGAGTGCGAAAGCGTGGCATTATCGCTGCCAAACTTAATGTAATCAGCCGCAAACCAAATAAGAAGGGAAAGGGCTGACAACCCTATAAACCCCAGCACCCACTTATTGGTAAAAAAATTACGCAAGTGTTTCATGAATTGCTCCATCTTCCAGAGTATCTATCGCACCCCGGATCAATATCAGCCCGAGTGTTACCCTTCCCCTTGCGGAGACTCACTATCACTTTTGGACAAATCTAAAATTTGGTCTGCGACTGGTGTCGTCGTTTCATATAACCACCAGCGATAACCACTGTAAGTTGCAACTAACAAGCCCAGGACCACACTCATAATCACCCATAGGGGAATGTAGTGAATAAGCCGTGACTTTCGCTCTACACATCCCTCCCAGCGCGGCGAAAGATCTCTATCCATTGGCTGCTTGTGTTGCTCAATTGTTCTGTACAGCTCATCACGAATTTGTTCTATCTGCTCATGCCCACGTTGCACGAGTCGATATTTGCCCTGAAAACCTAGGCTTAAACACAGATAAAAGAGTTCGAGCAATTCCAGATGACTTGCGGGGGTTTCCAGCATTCGCTGTAATATGACAAAACACTTCTCCCCACCAAATGTCTCCTTGTGGAATAGACTGAGCAGGGAGTGCTGGCTCCAACCGCTGGCAGTCCCCCAAGGTGTTGTCAAAACTACCTCATCTACAACAGTGCAAAGCAGATAACGGGCAGTTAGTACTGACTCTGGCGTAAGGGCAAGCTGCTTTGCTTCCCTTTCGAAGCTTTGAATTTCCGTGGTAAGCCGTTTATGCAGATCAGGAACATTAGCGTGATTCATTGTTGTACGTAACTTAATGATTACGCCTAATAACTTTGAGGCCGCAGATACTAACGGGTTAAGGCTATTGCGCACCTGGGCCTCGACAGGGGCATCCTGGCTGGCAAAGAATTGTGGCTGGGCCTGAGCTGCTGTCGGTGCCGCCGCAGCACCGGGTGTTGGAATCAAAACTGTTCTATCACCGGCATTGGGCGCTCGCGGCGGAGTAAAACTATCATTACTCATATCAATTATTCCTTATAGCCCAGAGTTCCATGGTCAATCCAGGAAACTCAGCGCCAAGATGTACCGCAAAACCGCCCGAACGAGTCATGGCTTGCCACAGTTCTCCGCTACGCTCGACTTCAAAGTAAGTAAACCCAGCATGGTAAGGAATTTGTCGAGGAGCTACAGGCAGCGGACGCAGAGTCAAACCAGGCAGCTGTGCAGAGATTAGCTCTCTAATCGCTTCGACAGGGGCGACCTTCGCCTGTGTCGGGAATCGGCTACGCAATAGGTCGCCAGGCATATCGGCTTTAGCAGCCATAATAAAGCTGGCCGACTTTAATAATGATGGGTCCGTAACGGGCGCAACATAAATTCCAAACTTGCGCTGAACCAACTCCATTGCGATCGCTGTTTGCTCCAGTACAGTGGACAGAGACTGCCTAAGCGCCGAAAACAATCCGGCAAAGCTAACCTGTAAATCTTCATGGGCATAAGCAGGAATTTCTGGAGGACGTTTGGACTGAGAAGTAAAAGTCGAAAGCTCACCGGCCAACTGGAGCAATTCAAGAAACAAGCTATGCGGATGCAAGCGAGGCTGAGCCGTAATTTGTTTCAAAAGAGGCTCAAAACGGTTTATTACTTGCAGCAATAAATAATCAGCAATTTCTGCAGAGCCACTACGACCACTATCACTTAGGCGATGGCCTAGAGCTGAACCTCGGTGATCAAGTAACCCTTTAACTTCTTCAATATACGCATTGATTACCGAGGAGGTCTCCGCATTTAGCAACGGCGGAATATAGTCAGCATCCAACTCCACCGGCTTTTCCGGTTGGCGCTCTTTAATTCGGGCAACGCCAACCGCAGCGTAACCGCTGAGGTCATCACTGCCCAACTTCAGACAAGCCCTTAACTTTCCGACCTGAATCCGTGCGGATTCACCGGATGACGCAGCACTATTTCTAGCGTCAAAATTCGAAGCCTGATAACGAGCCTGAGGGAAATCCTCTTGATCCCTAATAGACTCCTGGCTACCCGGGCGCTTCATCGGCACACACAGGTAAACTACTTCATCGCGAGTATTAACCGGAACGTCCAAAACATCCGGCAAATGCTCAGTCTCAGGGGCAAGTATCGGAGTGCCATCTGGAAAAACAGCTTTCACTCTCGATAGAGAAATTTTCCCCATCGATAACGGTTCGCTGTCAATTGCCAGTTCCACAATCCCCCAGGTGTAAGGTCCAAGGGGAGCTGTGCGCGCTTCGACAAGCTGTTCGAGATAGCGATCCTGTTGTTGAAAATGCTGAGGGCGCAAAAACATACCCTCGCTCCAGATCACCTTATTGTTTGCCGACATAAATGTTCCTTAGAAAAGCTCGCATAATATTTTTAGGGCAAAAGTTATTACCCTAGCAATAACTTTTGCCCTACTGAGATTGCTGCATATCAGGGAGCGTCTTTTTCATTCGTTCATAATCTTCTTTGGAGATAGTCACTGTATCTCCATTTTCATCATCGTCACCGCGAGTAGTCAGCTTTGCCCTGCGGCGCTTGGCAATATCTTCGGGCGAACCAATTCGCGTATCGGCAAGCGATACCTCATATTCATTTTTCTTGTGATCTGTAATTGGCAGCACCATTAATGCCTGAGCATCTTGATACTGTACAAACTCCGCTAATAGACCGATATATTTAACATCTGGTGTAAGTGCCAGTTCTTCTATTCGCTGCTCTCCCGGAGCGAGTTCCTTGAGAATCACCGTATCAATCAAGTCATTACCCAAACGCGATTGCGCATTTTCATAAAGATTCAGGAAGTCTTCACGAGCAAACTGGCGCTCATCCGCAAGCATAAATACTCGGATAACGACGGGTGAAGCTCGGCCATCATCATCGGGGTTTATATCATTTTGCGTTTCAACAACTAATTCGAGGCTGGTATCCAGGTTTAACGTTCGCCTTGTCGTTTGACAACCGACAACTGCGACAGTCAGAACCGCTATTAAACTGAGTTGAAATAGTTTCTTAATCGACACAAGCAATTCCCTCTTTTTCGTCAACTTATTAATTTGTAATATTTCGAGCATTTTTTAACTCTGATAACTGATTTTCATATGTAACTGCAAATTCATCACCAAATAACTTGCGATAGCAATTATCTGGATCACCTACTAGCTCCCTGTAAATTGCAGTGAATCCTTCCCATTTTTTTGCATTTTTGTTTCCAAAAACACCGGAAGTATTTCCCAGTCTCCGCTCAATGTTCTCAGGGCTAAAGAATTTGAGCATGGCACTGTAACCAGCTCTCATTCCAGCCAAAACCGCAACTTGATGATCTGACAAATCATCAAAACTATCTTTCACTGCCTCAGCCGGATTCATAAACGCACCGGTACCCGCAAACATAGCTTCCAGAGCATCCCTTTCTGTAACACTGAACTTCAGAGGGTTGTTGGCCTCTGTTTGAATCATGGTTCTCTGAACACGCAACTCATTCTTAATACTGTTTCGCGCGCGTAAAAGGTCAATGAGACGAGCCACCGTCTCTCGCACAATCTCTGCAGCTTGTTGGTCCGCCTGTTGTAATTGGGCTGGATTCATATTCAGGCCGAGGGTGGAGGCAAAAACACTACCCCCAGAGGCTCCCATGGGTTGTGCAGCTGGCGGCTGTTGCAAATGCGAAAATTGTTGGGCCTGAGTTGCCATATCAGGTTGCGGGGTTGCCATATTCGGTTGCGGAGTTGCCGGCCCCGTACTAAACCCTGGAGCGCCATCGACTTGCTGCCCCTGCATAGCAGCAAAAGAACCAGCGAAGGGGTTATCCTGCGCTGGTGGAGTTACTGGCTGCTGGGTAACCTGCACGGGCGACTGAGGCTGCGCAAGCTGGGGCTGGGGCTGTATAGCCTGAGGTTGTGGTATCGGAGCCACCACAGGCTGCGACATTTCCTGGAATCCCCCATTGGAACTTGGGGCTGGGGAGGTGCCATTTGAGGTTCGGGCACTGCAACTGTTTCAACAACAGGCTCCGGCACCGGCTGAGGGTTTAGCTGCATTGAGTGCTGGTCAGCTGGTACATGGTCTTCTGCACTTCCATCTTTCCACCACTCATCATCAGACCACTGATTACCCGATTGCTGTTGATCAGTAGAACCTAATAACCCTCCCATTGGTGATGCTTCTGGAGCACCACCAGCGAGGCCGGACTGACTAAAGGTGGCAAGCGGATCTAGGGGAGCCGATTCCGCAGTAAGGAGGCTATCGCTGGAAGGGGTATTACTCTGACCGCCTAACCCCACTGAACCCCACTCCCCGGTTTCAGCAGCACCTGTAGGTGCGCCTGAACCCGGCTCAAGCCAACTATCTAATTCCTTTGCTTCAGCCTGGCTTTGCATTTTTGCCATGGCATCTGCACTAAACGTTGTCCGATCCGAGGTATCGAGAAAATCTGCACTGCCCAGCCCTTTGGGAAGCTCCCCTTGCTCTTTGGGCTTACGCAATGAAACTTTTAATTTATATTCTCCGAGAACGATAAGATCGCCCTCTTTTAATGGAACCTGGTTTCCCTTCCCTAGCGGATTTTCCGAATCATTGTAATAAGTACCATTAGTACTTGTATCTACCAAAAAATATTGATTTTCAGCAAAGGAGATCTGTGCGTGCTTTGAGGAAACCACCCGATCCGGATCAGGTAAAACCCAATAATTATCGGCAGAGCGACCCAGACTGCCACCAGCTTTCGTGAACAGTTTTGTATGTTTAAGCATATTGGCGCCAGAAGGGTCGGCCAATACAGATAGAATTAGATCCATTTATTCCTGACTCACAATAGTGGTTTATTCAAGGTCTTCAGGTAAATCTTTTGCTGATTTAATTCTGCAAAAATCCAGTCCTTGGGCAGTTAAGCCCAAGGACCTTTGAGTGTACCGCCCCCGAGGGAGTTAAAACGTGGAAGAATTACCTGATCACTGCCCTGTACCGAACGCATGGTACTAATGCCCGCCTGCATAAACTTTGCAGCTGAGCGATCTGTCAGTAGTGCTTCTGCGCATGGAGTTAACAACTCCCCATGCGGTAACTTGCGTAAATGAAGGGGCAAATTCTCATAACTTGCGGATGATGGAGTCTGTAGCTTGCCAGTCAGAGAAAAATCTTGGCAAACAGCTAAAGCCAACAGGTAAACACTATTTCCCCAAAGATAATATTCATGCCCCTGTTCAGAGGTTAACTCTTCAAAATCAAAAAACTCGGTAGTCGATGTATCTTTTCCAAAGGGAAGTCTCAGCATAAACCTGGGAGCTGCCAGTGCTACATGTTCACTAGCGGAGTATTCCCGTACAGCCTGCCAACTTTCTGCAAACTGATCACTCAAGGGGTAATACCAATCATCTGGGTCTACTGAACCCGATAAATTTGGACATCCCGCTAGTTTTGGATCTCCCCCCAGTAAGAGAGCACTATTTGCCGCTTCTGCTATCGTCGACAAATCTATCAAAAGATGCAGATCTCGCTCTTCATCAGTAATGAAATAGTCACCTATGACCAGGTTGTAGGGAATATTTCCTGCCGCGGTTTCGCGCTCAACCAACAATTTAAATGTCTGTGATTTTTCCAGATCACTTTCAGCTTCAGCAAAATCAGCAAGGAGTTCTTCTTTGCTGACATCTATTAAATAAAAATCCAGATTTCCATGCTCTTCCACACGCCTTAACAAAAGCTGCAGGCTCAACCAGCTGGCCTCCAACTGGCGAAAATCACTGTGATGCATCAATTTACGCATTGCATCAGAGGTAGCCTCAGCCAGTGCATTTAAGTACTCAGCTTGACGGGGATCTTCACTTTTCTGCACATAAGGGGCGACAATATCTTTTATAAGCTGGTCAACCTGGAAGGTACTTTGCCCCTCTTTAGCATTGCGTTCACGGCCCGCAGCCAGAATCTCATCCAGGATTGACTGCTCACTGTTACGCGCTTCCAAGCCTGGCTGAGAAGCCAACTCTGGCTTCCACTGTTGAATCTCTTCAGCAGCTTGCTGGAATTGGCGAGGGTCCAGCAATCTGCGCTCCAGCTCAATAAACTTCTTAAATAAGGGCAGACGGCTATATAAATAATCTGGGTGCAAATCATCGAAACAAGGTAGACCCAAGGGGCGGTCCAATACGGGTAGCTGTAATCTCACCGCCAGATCTGCAAAAACCCCCTCAAAAGTATCGCGGTTCAGCAGATATACCCTTCGACTGGAAATCGTATCGGGTTCACACTGACGACGACTTGCCCTTCCACTGAAGTCACCCAGGATTGCTACTTTCAATCGATCAGTGCCTGAATCCATAACTGTTTTTTCCTTATTGTTATCGCCAAGGATCTGAAATCCCGCTGAAATGCTGGGCCTACTCACAATTTGTCACCTGCTGACAGGGCTTAATCGCCCTGATTATTTTGACCTGTTAATGCCTACTGCTCATTTTGGGGCTTCAACTAGGCAGTATCTACAGCTTCTTTTTCGCTTTTATTTGCCTTTTTGGGCCGGCCCCGTTTAAGCGGTCGCACCCTTTGGTTAACGATCTGTTCAATTTTCTCTTTAAATGCATCCCCGCCAAGTACATGGCCTAACTTAATCGTTTCAGCGATGTAGTCGAGCAGCTTTCGATCAAAACTGTACTGAAACAACTCTCTGTAGGATTGCGCCCGCTCCACCACAGTGTCGCCAAGAGACAGATATAAACGATGATCTTTAATCAAATTATCTTTTTTAATATTCACATGGTGGTTAAAACTTGACCACTCATAATTCTCTAGGGAGTCTGCCAATCCCAAATACAAGGGGCGCAGCTCTACATACCGGTAGCAAGTCAACAAGTACGCGTCAGAATCAATCAAGCTAGACTTGTATCGCCCTCGCCACAGAGTCCCTGAACGCTTATAGCGGTGGTTTATAAACTGCACATAGCGGCGCCCAAGGGATTGCATCATAGATGATATCCCATCCAGTATCCTGGGCGTAGCTATGATCTGGATCATATTAGGTAATAAAACATATGCGTGAACGTCAACGCCATATTGGTCTGACGCGTTACGCAAACTAATCAAATAATATTGATAATCTTCTTCATCATAAAAGCAGGGCAGATTGTTGTGTCCAACCTGCACAATATGCTGAGGAACATTTATCAAATTGAGCCGGGGCAAACGAGGCATTTTGCCTATAGATCCTTTGTTATCAGGCGTAAAGCCTTTTCTGTAGAGGGCATAAAGCCCTTATTATCGCAAATCAGTGAAAAGTATTTCAAACTTGGCATTCGGGCAAGTTAACATTACCCTCGGTGATCGGCTGTATTACTATTACGCCGCATTGTAATGCTTTTTATTAAAGGGGAGTTGCACCAGACATGGATCAAATTAGTCTGGCGGTCAACGGGCGCACTGACATTGGTCAGGTTCGTGAGGAAAACGAAGATAGTATTCGCTGGCACGCGTCGGCGGAGCAGCCCTTTGCCTATATTGTGGTAGCCGATGGCATGGGCGGTTATACGGGCGGTGCCACCGCCAGTAAAATCGCAGCTGAGACAGTTCAAGCCCATCTCGATGACCTGCTGAAACATACTTTTTTCTCCTGCACCTCTGAACAACAACAGCTTATATTGCGCGCGACCCTTATAGACGCAGTAAACAGCGCAAATACAGCCCTCATCAACACTAAAAACCTAAACCCCCAGTTCTCTAACATGGGGACAACACTGGTTGCTGCGGTTATGTGGCGCGACTTTTTAATTGTTGCGCACGTTGGGGATTCTCGCGCGTACCTGTGGAACAATTATGGATTGCAGCGTCTTACAAGAGATCACAGTGTTGTACAGGAGATGATTGATTCTGGTCAATTGACCCCCGAACAGGCCAAAGAATCCAATATTCGCAACCATATTACCCGTGCCTTAGGCGTTTCCAATAATGTGGAAGCGGATATTAACAGCTGGAAACTTACACAAAACGCACTCCTTTTGTTATGTAGTGACGGCCTCACCGAGTATCTTGATGATCACGCGATAGAGCGTGTGCTAGCTACTCATCGACCAGCGCTGGAATGCGTATATCGGTTTATTGACGATGCGAATCGCCTCGGAGGGCGAGATAATATTACTGCGGGAATACTGGAATACTCCTCGCAGCCACTACACCAGATTCTCCCTCACGAACAAAATGTTACTGAACGTCCCAAATCCCCAGACGTAACAATTCGAAAGTTACACCGCTAATTTGATCTACCGGATAATGCAATATGACACCGGAACGTCTTACCCAGCTGATACCCCACTTACTCGACACGCTCACCCCCCCGAAATCAACCTTTCCCACGAGAGCCCTGCATCAGCCGCACGCTGGCTCTCCCAGATTGAACAAATACCAGAAAATTCGATAAGCAATCTACAGAGGGAGGATATTTGGCCTGAGCTGCCACAGATAACCGCCAATCGTTACAGTATTGATTCGGCACCTGTAGTGCCCCTCTTGTATGAAGCTGACAGCTTTCCAACCCAATTAACCAACACTCCTGGCGTTAACCCTGCAAATGAGGTAATTCCAAGCCTGGAACGTTCACATCAGGTCGCTGGGCATATTATCAGCGCAACTGGGGAAGTCGCTTTTGAGCGGACAGATGTAACCATTCCTGGACCATTGCCATTTGAGTGGAAACGCTACTTCCGATCATCCCTTAGTGAAGACGTCGGTATTGGTGCCGGTTGGCGGCACTCTCTAAGTGAAAGACTTGTTGTGCATGACAATAGTGTCAAGCTAATCACCGCAGAAGGCAGGTCTGTAAGCTTCAAATTACCTGCCATTGGACACGGCAGCTACAACCGCTTTGAACGGTTGATGCTATTTAGGCAGAGCCTACACAGTTATCGTTTGACGACATTTGATCAACACCACAAAATTTTTCGCGCTGACGGTGTAAATAGTGCCCTCCCCCTTGCAGAGATAAGAGATCAATTTGGCAATGCATTAACAATTGACTATGAAGAAGGCTTACCTAAAAAAGTAGTCAGTTCATGGGGCCGTGTTATTGAATTTCATTGCCAGAACGGTCATATCTCTAACTTAGTAAATAGTCATGCCGTAGAGGGGCAAAACAGCCTCTGCAGTTACAATTATTACGAGGGCCAGCTACTCGAAAGTTGCAGTGGACTTAGTAAGGAGAGCTACCAATATAACAACACACAGCTAGTTCACCTGAAAAACAGCCATTTCGGAAGCTATAGATTTACATATGATGCGTACAACCGGTGTCACTTACTCAACTCGAATGAGTTAACCACTCACTTAAGTTGGCACGCGAGTAATAATACCTGCACTATCGAGCCAGAACTTTCCAGTCCAATTTATATACGCTTCAATAAGTACGGCCAAAGAATCTCTAAACAGCAACAAAGCCGCACCCTTACCTGGCTATTTGACTCTTATGGCAATCTCTGTGAGGAGATAAAGGCAGATGGCAACAGGCTTTTTTATCGTCATGATGAATTCGGCCGACTGGTTCGCTCCACCTCCAACAACAGTAGCAGTCGATATCTTTATGACGATCGAGGCTACCTGAGTGCAGCTCTCATTAACGATGAGACATTGTGGCATTACCAGTTTAACGATCAGGGGCGCCCAGAACGCATTATCGATCCGGCAAAACAAACCTGGAAGTTTCTCTACACAGATCGGGGCCAACTCACACAGATTCAGGACCCCGAAGGGGGCAAAGTAGACTTCAGCTGGGATGGGCAAGGTCAACTACAAACGGTACGTAGGGAAGAGAAACAACTGGGGTTTGAGTACGACCACTGGCAGCGAATCACTTCAATAAAAATGAATGGCGAAGTATGGAGTGAATGGAGTTATGGTAATGCCGGTGAATTGCGTGAAGCCCGCCTCGGTATTCACCAATACGGTTTGGACTACTCCGATCGCGGCCTGCCCAATGCCATTCATGGAGATAGCGGCCAAAGCATCCTTTGTGATTATGACAACGCCGGCAGGCCCACCTATATCAACTTTGCCGATGGCAACAATTGGAAGCTAAGCTACTCCCCGAAAGGCGAACTGACCTGCCTGGAGAGCCCGGCGGGAAATTACTATTGGAAATATGACAGCCACGGGCAATTAACTAGCCATAAAGCCCCTCAGGATCGGATCTGGCGCTGGCACTACAATATCAACGGTAGCCTGCATGAGTATTGTGATAATGATTCCCGCTGGTACTTTAATTACAATAACAGCGGAGAATTAACCAGTATTCGCAATAACAGCGGCCAAAATAGTGAGTTCCACTACGACCAACAAGGCAGGTTGGTTCAAGCAGATAACTCGCTCTCCTCCGTTCGCTTCAAATACGATAGTCGCAGTCGAGTGATTGCGGAACATCATGATAGTGCCGAGATCCGGGACTTCAGCCTTCAGTACCAGTATGACAACCGTGGTTGGCTAAAGAGTGCCAGTTCTGACAACCTCGATTTGTCTTATACATTTGCCCCTTCTGGGGCTCTGTATGGGATCGATGCCAACGGCGAAGCCATAGTGCGTACCGAGCCTACAGATCGGGGCATCCTGCAGGTTCAGGGAGAAATTCGCAGCAATCACAATTATTCATTTGGGCGCTTGATTGGCCTGGAATGTGGTCAAACCCTTTCCTGGCATTTTGATAAATCCCCCTCTCTACAAATGACCAACCCCCTGCGAGCTCAACAAAGTCCGCCACAATCCCAAACCGAAAGCGATAAGCGTGGCAATGTTATTTGCGAGCGCAATATTCCTGGCCGAAAAGACTATCAGTATCAATACGATGGCTGGGGCCTAATGAGCCATGCGGAGTGCGGGGAGTTTAAAACTTACTTCCGCTACGATCCTTTTGGCCGGCGGCTAAGCAAAACCTGCACTCACCGAAAATCCACGCGCCAACGGCGTGTTGTCACTATCTGGAGTAGCCTTGGTATTTGGGGGAAGCTCATAATATTGACGGCAAATCCCGAGGCCTAAGCCACTGGATTCACCAACCTCAAACCAATGCCATCTTATGCCAATGGACTACTGACAACATCGAATACTACCTTTCCAACCCCGATGGAAAACCGCTGGCGATTTTCGATGCCCAAGGCACCGTGCAATGGTCCCAAGGTGGTGAGACCGGGGAAAAAGGTAAGGACCCCCACAATCAGGGGCCTAGCGCCTGGCGGGGAACTAACTTGCTCGCGGATGTAGAGACCGGGCTGTGGTACCACCCCTCAGGCTACTGGAGCCCTGCCCTCGGTATCTGGCTAAATGGGGACCGCTCTCATAACTTGACGACTTCTGCCCAATCAATCGGGCAGCTGTAGCGAAGTACTCGGGCAGCTGCATCAACATTTGCTGCCCGGGTCAACTCTTATCTGCCTATACACTATGGGAATATCTATTTGCCCGTGAGTGTTATGGAAGAGCGCTCGGATTTTGAGATCGGTGGGGTCCATGTCGCCAGGGGCGAGTCCTGCCATATTGATCTGCCCGTTGTGCGGCTTTACACAAGCACAGAAATGGCAATCCCGGTTTATGTGCAGCGCGGTAAAAAAGATGGCCCCAGGATGTTCGTTTGTGCCGCCATACACGGTGACGAACTCAACGGTATTGAAGTAATAAGCCGGCTTATCCAAAGCGGCCGCTTGAAGTCATTGCGCGGGACCCTGGTTGCAGTTCCAATGGTTAATGTTTACGGGGTACTGCAGCACACTCGCTATCTACCTGACAGGCGCGACCTAAACCGCTCGTTCCCAGGGTCGGCAAAGGGGTCTCTCGCCGCACGTATGGCTCACGTCTTCCTCAAGGAAATAGTCACCAAATGCGACTATGGCATCGACTTACACACAGGAGCCGTACATCGCAGTAACCTTCCCCAAATTCGCGCTAACTTGGACGACGAGCAAACCCGAAAACTCGCCAAGGCCTTCGGTGTTCCCGTGCTACTCAACGCTTCTATTCGCGACGGATCCCTGCGCCAAGCAGCCGCGGATCTCGGGGTGAGAGTATTACTGTATGAAGCTGGTGAAGCCCTGCGCTTTGATGAACTCAGTATCCGCGCGGGTGTTAAAGGTGTGATCAATGTGATGAAGCACCTGGAGATGTTGCCGCAAACCCGAAAGACAAATGTGATAGAGCCATTTGTTGCTCGACGCAGCGGTTGGCTTCGCGCGGGGGATAGCGGTATCGCCAATCATCTTAAGGCACTCGGGGACCAGGTCTACCGGGGCGACCTACTGGCGACCATTGCAGATCCATACGGCCAGGAACTGGACCAACTGACCTGCGATGAGGATGGAATCATTATTGGGCGACAGAATATCCCTCTGGTCCAGGAAGGCGAGGCGATGTACCACATCGCCTACTTCCGTGAACCCGAGGGTGTTGTCGAGAACCTGGAACTACTCCAGGATACGCTCCTACCGGATGAGAACTTTTAGGGAGTCCCTATTGTTTCTTCAACAACTCCAGGACTTCCCTGCTCGGGTAGCCCTGAACTTCAACGCCGGCACTCTTTTCAAATTCACTCACCGCTTTGCGGGTACCCGGACCTGCCTTGCCATCAATTTCTCCGGTGTAAAACCCTTTTTGTTTGAGCAACTTCTGCAACTCCTCCACTTGAACACTATCCAGTGGAGTAAATGGGCGCTTCCAATCATTTACCAAAGGCGCACCGCCGCCAATCCGGTCTGCCAACAGGCCTATAGCTATCGCATAGCGATCTGAATTGTTGTAACGCTTGAGGACAAAGAAGTTCTTGAACACTAAAAATGCCGGGCCATTGCGGCCGTCTGGTAACTTTAATTCGGCAATGGCTTTCTTGCTGGGAAAGGGCTCGCCATTGGCTCGTGTGACGCCGAGCTTCTCCCATTCGGCTACCGACATCTTCCCTGCAGGCATTTTACGAGCGGGAATCTTGACCTCATAGCCCCAGGGTTTTCCTCGCTGCCAACCGTTACTGGATAGCAGGTTGGCGGCAGTCGCGAGCGCATCCGGAATGGAGTTCCAGATATCCCGTTTACCATCACCATCGATATCCACCGCATAGGCTTGATAACTGGTGGGAATAAATTGGGTATGCCCCATAGCTCCGGCCCAGGAGCCCAACAAATGCTCACCCTCGATATCACCGGCCTGCAAGATTTTTAGCGCGGCCAGCAGTTGCTGACGGCCAAACTTTTTACGCTGGGGATCCGCATAGGCGAGTGTTGCCAGTGAGCGAATGACACTGCGCATTACCTTGTCGTTGCCGAGGATGCCGCCAAAACTGGATTCCACAGACCAGATCGCAAGCAGGATATTGGGGTCCACCCCGAAGCGCTTCTGGATCTTATCCAGCCAGGGCTTCATTTTCTCCTTTTCCCGCTTGCCTCGCTCAATCGCTCTCTTTTGCACCCGGTTATCAAAGTATTGCCATACCGGAGCTTTGAATTCAGGCTGATAGGCTGCACGATCCAGAACCCATTGGTCTGGAGAAGTGATTCCTTTAAAGGCTTGGTCGTAAACCTCCGCGGAGATTCCACTCTTGATCGCGGTTTTACGGAACTCCTTTACCCACTGTTCGAAGGCCGGATCGGCCTTCTCTTGTGCATGGGTACTGGAAACCAGGAGAACCGCGCTTATCGCGAGAATGGCAGACAGATATTGAAACCATTGCAGTTTGGGCATGGAGTTACCTTCGACACAACTTTTGCTCGCTCAAGGGTAGAACGAGCCACTCTTATCCGAAAGGTGGATTGGCCGATAACCGTTGAACTTCCCACCTACTATTAAACTGGACAGTCACATGAGAGGGAAGTTCGTGCTGCTCACCTTTAGGGTAAGCTCTGCCGCAAAACGGGAAGATTAGGGAATGACGTAAAACAGCACCGCAAAGAAGTGCAAAATACCGCCCGCCAGCACAAAGAGATGCCAAATCGCATGGTGGAAGCGCAGGCTGCGCCAGAGGTAAAAAGCGATTCCACCGGTGTAGCAGAGACCACCGAGAACTAACAGCCACAAACCGCCAGTTTCCAGGCTGTCCGACAGCGGCTTGATCGCCGCCACCACGACCCATCCCATCAAGGCACTGAGAGTAATAGACAGAGCTCGGATCTTCTTCAGCGGGGTGAACTGAATAATCAATCCGATCAGCGCGAGCCCCCAAATAATACCGAACAGCCACCAACCCCAAGGGCCCCTCAGGGTAACCAGGGTGAAGGGAGTATAGGTTCCAGCAATCAATAGAAAGATTGACGAGTGGTCCAGGGTCCGCAGTATTGCTTTGGCGCCGATATGGCTGACTGCGTGGTACAGCGTGGAGGCTAGGAAACAGAGTATCAGGGTGGAGGCATAGACGCTGGAGCTGACAATATGCCAGGCGTCCCCGCGCAGGGCAGCAAATCCGGTCAATACACCCAGACCGGCAATCGCCAGAAGCGCTCCAACACCATGTGTCACACTGTTGGCGATCTCTTCAGCAAAACTGTAACGACTGGCAACGGAAACGGAAGATGACATAAATTAGCCCGGTTAAATTCAGGTCATAAGCCTGCGTGTAGTGCACGACCAATAACTTGGAACAGGTCTAATGATCAGAGGCCTCACTTAAAATAGCAAGGCCATCACCAGACTGCACATTCACAACCGGGCGGTCAGGGCTTAAACGCTAGCGTTGTGAATACCCATTTCGCACAAAGCGGAAGATTCGCGAACAATGGTTTCGTTGCGATCGGGGCCTGTAGAAACAATGTCTACCGGAGCGCCCACCAGCTCTTCGATTCGAGCGATATAGGCGCGTGCATTGGCCGGCAAATCCGCTTCACGACGCACACCGACAGTGTTCTCTGTCCAACCGGGCATAGACTCATAAACCGGCTCGACACCTTCCCAACCTGCAGCATCAAATGGTACTGGGACTTCTTCACCAGCGCTGTTGCGGTAGCCCACACAAACCTTTACCTCCTCGAGACCATCGAGAACATCCAGTTTGGTCAGGCACAGGCCAGAAATACTGTTGATTCGGATCGCGTGGCGCACAGCAACAGCGTCAAACCAACCGGTGCGGCGCTGGCGGCCAGTAGTAGCGCCAAACTCGTGACCTTTTTCACCCAGGTGACGACCAACTTCGCAGTCCAGCTCGGTAGGGAATGGGCCACCGCCAACGCGGGTGGTGTAGGCCTTGGTAATGCCCAATACATAATCCAGGTACAGAGGACCAAAACCAGAACCAGTAGCGGTACCGCCAGCAGTGGTATTAGAGGAAGTTACGAACGGGTAGGTACCGTGGTCAATATCCAGCAGGGAACCCTGGGCGCCTTCGAACAGGATATGCTCTCCGTTCTCGCGCGCTTTGTGCAGGTGATCGGCAACGTCGGTGATCATCGGCACCAGTTGCTCGCGCCAGATCTTGGCCTGCTCAACGGTGTCCTCATAACTGACCGGGTCAACTTTGTAGTATTCGGTCAGAGCGAAGTTGTGGTAATCAATCAGCTCTTTCAGCTGGTGGCAGAAGTTATCCCAGTTGCACAGATCACCCAGGCGAAGACCGCGACGAGCAACTTTATCTTCGTAAGCGGGACCAATACCGCGACCTGTAGTACCGATCGCTTTGGCGCCGCGTGCTTTTTCACGGGCCTGGTCGAGGGCAACATGCACAGGCAAGATCAGCGGACACGCCGGGGAAAGACGCAGGCGCTCGCGCACAGGAACTTCGCGCTCTTCCAGCTCAGCCATCTCTTTCAGCAGCGCCTCCGGGGAGAGCACCACACCATTGCCGATCAAGCAGGTTACGCTGGGGCGCAGGATACCGGAGGGAATCAGGTGCAGTACGGTTTTTTCGCCATCGATAACCAGGGTGTGGCCCGCATTGTGACCACCCTGGAAACGCACTACCAGCGAGACCTTCTCGGTTAGCAAATCGACAATCTTGCCCTTGCCCTCATCGCCCCACTGGGTACCCAGTACTACTACGTTCTTGCCCATCTGTATAAATCTCTAAACTCAGGTTTTTCTCTGCGGGAGCCGGGGCCCCACATAAATGGATGTCTGCGGGTAGGCCCGCGCGATAATAGGCACATCCACTGCGCCCGAAAAATCAGTCTCGTGGTTTTACTACCCACGAATCACCCTCAGCAACCAACTCTCGGTCACAGCGGGAATCCAGTTCACTATCGGCACCACCAGCAAGGGCTGTGATGACCACTTCACCTTGAGCCCGCAGCTCGTGAATCGCCTTCCACAGTTCAGCGCCCTGGGAGCCTCTGACATCTGGCGCCAATATCGCAGCGCCCTCTTCAACGGCAGTGCTGCCCAGATTACTCAATGCCACCAGGTCACTACTGAAGCCTGTTGCTGGGCGATCGCGCCCAAACACGGCTCCGATACCGTTGTAGCGTCCACCATTGGCCAATGCCTGGCCGTGGCCCGGTGTGTAGGCGGCGAATACCAGACCTGTTTCATAGTCGTAGCCGCGTACTTCACTCAAATCGAAGAACAGTGTCACCTCTGGATAGCGCTCATTCAGAGCCTCAGCTACCTGCCTCAAATCGGAGACTGCCGCCAGCAAATTTTGCGGGGCTCCAGAAAAGAGTTCGCGGGCCTTATCCAGGCATTCCCGTCCCCCAACCAGCCCCGGGAGCGCCTTCAGCCACTCGGCAGCCTTCTGGTCGCCAACATTCTCCTCGACCCACTCGCACAGATCAGCAGTCGCCTTGCTCTGCAACATGGCCAACAGGGCGCTGCGCTGCTCGTCATTGAGGCCCGCCGCTTCAACCAGACTCTGGTAAATCGCGACGTGGCCCAGGTCCAGGTGCACTTGGCTGACACCCGCTACCTGAAGGCTTTGCAGCATCAGCGAGATCACCTCAAGGTCTGCACCGAGGTTGTCCACACCAAACAGTTCGGCGCCAACCTGTATCGGCGCTCGCGAACCCATCGGGGTTCGCGGCTTGGTGTACACCACCTGACCGGCGTAGCAGAGGCGGTTGGCGCCTCTGCGGGGAAAGCTGTGGGCATCAATCCGGGCAGTCTGCGGAGTCATATCCGCGCGTATACCCAAAGTGCGTCCAGATATCTGGTCGGTAACCTTAAAGGTGCTCAGATCTACATCATGGCCCATCCCAATCAGGAGGGACTCGGTGAATTCCAACATCGGCGGTATCACCAACTCGTACCCCCAGCAGTGGTAGAGGTCCAGTAGTTGGCGGCGCAGAGTCTCCAATTGCACGGCATCCGCAGGCAGAATTTCTGCAATGCCATCCGGTAACATCCAGCGATCGGCTTGAGTCATGATGAAATGAATTCGTCAGCGAAGAAATTGCGGTGCCACAGCGCTTGCCACAAACGAGCCGCAGCACTTCCCACAAAAAAACCGGGCTGGGCCCGGTTTGCGTGATTTTAGCATCAAGTGCTAACAGGAAGGTAGGGTTATCGAATCTAACCCGGCGCCTATAGCACCAGTTGCCCAGTGCTACACAGCATTTTCAGCCCTACTCTCCTTTCGGGTCTTTCAGGTAGCGGAAGAATTCGCTATCTGGATCGACCAGCAGCATATCAGACTTGCTCCGGAAGGACTCCTTGTAAGCCTGCAGACTGCGGGTAAAGCGGTAAAACTCCGGATTCTTGCTGTAGGCCGCAGCGTAAATAGCTGCCGCCTCTGCATCACCCGCACCGCGTAACTCTTCCGCCTGGCGGTAGGCCTCAGACTCAATCACCACTCTTTGGCGATTGGCATTAGCCTTGATACGCTCACTGGCCTCCTGACCCTTGGCGCGATGATCCCGCGCCTCCAGCTCACGACCAGCGCGCATACGCTGGAACACAGACTCGGAGACTTCCGGTGGCAGGTCAATCCGCTTGACGCGCACATCAATCACATGCACTCCCAGGTCATCCTGAGCCACCTTATTCAGGTTCTTGGTGATCTCCGCCATCAACTCATCGCGCTCGCCACTGACTACCTCATGCAGATCGCGCACACCAAACTCGTTCCGGAGCTGATCATTGATCCGCTCCGACAGCAGGCGCACCGCATTGCGATCGTCACCACGAGTGGCGATATAAAACTTATCCACATCAGAGATTCGATATTTGGCATACGAATCAACCATCATGAATTTGTTTTCACTGTTGAGCATACGAACGGGGCTGGAATCCACCGTCTGAATACGCGCATCAAACTTGCGCAACCTTTCCGCAAAAGGGATTTTGAAGTAGAGACCCGGCTCGGTGTAGGTGCGCACCAGCTCACCAAAGCGCAGTAACACGGCTTTTTCAGTCTCTTTCACTACAAAGGCGCTGGAAGAAAGTACCAATACTCCAACCAGGATGACAACAATGATACCCAGTGTTTTGTTATTCATATCATCCCCTCCTAGCGAATAGTCTGACTGCGACGGGTGCTGGCGTCATCCCGACGAAGGCGCTCAATAACACGCTGATAGACTTCCTCAATCATTACAGGCGAGGTGTCCTGGCTTTGGGCTGCTCGCGCTGCTCCAGCGCCGCCTTGTGCCAATTTATCTAGTGGCAGGTACATCATGTTATTGCCGCCCTCGACATCCACCATCACCTTGGAGGTGTTGGCCATCACGTCCTGTACCGCATCCAGGTAGAGACGCTCGCGGGTAACTTCCGGGGCACGCTCATATTCAGCCAGCAGTTTCTCAAAGCGCACAGCTTCACCTCGGGCACTCTCGATGACGCGGGCTTTGTATGCCTCGGCCTCTTCGATAATGCGCTGAGCCTGACCGCGGGCAACCGGGATTATCTGGTTAGCATCAGCCTGAGCTTCATTTTGCAGACGCACCTCGTCCTCACGGGCTTTGGTTACATCGTCAAACGCATCCTGCACTTCGCGCGGCGCCTTAGCATCAGTCAGGTTAACCACATCAATGCGTATACCGGTCTGGTACAGGTCCAGATATTCCTGTAATCGTTCCTGCGTATCGGCAGATACTTGGGTCCGGTTCTGGGAAATCACACCGTTTAAAGTGAGAGAGCCCACCACGTGACGAAGGGCGCTGTCGGTGGCTTCCTGCAAGCTCTTCACCGGATCGCGAACACGCAGTACAAAAGACTCAGCATCCCCAACCTGCCACTGCACAGTGAGTACCACTTCTACGATATTGGCGTCTTCGGTCAGCATCTGACCGGTAGTGCGCTCGGTACGCACCTCAGTCATATTGACCTTGGTGACGTTATCGATAAGCGGCGGATTCCAGTGCAGGCCAGCAGATTCCGTGGAGTGGTATTTGCCCAGGCGCAAAACAACCGCCTGTTCGTTGGCGTTGACCTGGTAAATCCCCAGGCCGCCATAAATCAATACGGCGAGACCAATAACCAGTACCCAGGGAAATTTGACAGAGTCGCCACTTGGGCTGCCGCTGCCACCACCACCAAACAGGCCACCTAGTTTCTGCTGAATTTTTCGCAGTAGTTCATCGAGATCGGGCGGGCCTCCATTATTGCGGTTACCGCCACCACCCCAGGGGTCTTTATTGTTACCACCCGGCTCATTCCAGGCCATTTAACTTACTCCAACTATGATCACTTAATCTTTTACTTCGGCGGATTCTAGCATCCATTGCCGACAAAATATTGCCGACAGGCCCTAGCCTGAGGCAAGTGGGCAGTCTGCGGAGACCAATCCCGAACAAATTCGACTAAAGGTCGCAATATGACCTGAATTTTAAAATCAATGTTTATACAACAACTACTCGGCAATGGGTTCTTCCAAAACCCATTCCGGCGCGTCATTGCCAGCAATATGTGGCGCCAGCAGACGCTGGAAATCACTACGCGGCAATAATATTTGCAATTCACAGTCACCATTGTCGCGGTAGACTTCCGACTGCACCGCATTAATTTCAAATAGCTGCGCTCGCAGCCTGGACTGATGAGGCTTCACTACCAATTGCCCGCGCACCATTTGCTCGCCCAGGCGCTCGACAATAGCCTCAATCAAAAGCTCACAACCCGCACCCGTTACCGCAGAAAGCCAAACTGCCCGGGGTACACCCTGATCATCCCGGTCTATACGCGGTTCAAAATCTGCCAGCAGATCAATTTTGTTATAAACCACCAGTTGCGGCAGTTCCGAAGCATCAATTTCTTCCAGAACCGTTTGCACTTCTTCCATCAGGTGTAACCGATCATCTGCTGCGGAATCCACCACATGTAGAAGCAACGTCGCACTGGCGGCCTCTTCCAGGGTTGCCCGGAATGCCTCTACCAGTTTATGCGGCAAGTGGGAGACAAATCCCACCGTATCAGCCAATACCATGGCGCCAACATTGGGTAATTCAACCCTGCGCATAGTCGGGTCGAGGGTGGCAAACAATTGGTCCCTGACATAGACATCTGCATCGGTCAGGCGATTAAACAGGGTCGACTTGCCCGCATTGGTGTAGCCAACCAGAGATACGGTGGCCATTTCTGCCCGGGAGCGCGCGCGGCGCCCCTGCTCCCGCTGGCGGCGTACCTTTTCCAGCCGCTTCTCGATGGAGTCTATGCGCGCGCGCAGCAATCGCCGGTCTGTCTCCAACTGGGTTTCACCGGGTCCACGCAGGCCTATACCACCCTTTTGCCTCTCCAGGTGGGTCCAGCCTCGTACCAGCCGCGTTGCCATATGGCGTAGCTGGGCCAACTCCACTTGAAGCTTACCTTCGTGAGTTCGCGCACGCTGGGCAAAAATATCCAGAATAAGCCCTGTGCGATCCAGCACCCGGCACTTTAATTCGCGCTCAATATTGCGCTCCTGACTCGGAGACAGGATGTGATCAAAGATAACCAGGGCGGCTTCCTGATCCTTGACCACCTGGCGAATCTCCTCCAATTTACCTCGGCCAACAAAAGTCTTTGGGTCTGGAGTGGCGCGCTGGCCGAAAATAAAACTGACAGGATCTGCTCCGGCAGATAGGGCCAACTCCTCAAATTCACGAGGGTCGTCGGGACTGTCGATGGCGGAGAGTTCTAGGTGTACCAGTACTGCGAGCTCACCGGATTCCGGTCGATCGAAAAACAATGGGAATTCTCTATTGCGAAAAGGGCGTGATAAGCCCTGACTGAGGTGACAACCGGCAAGCCCTGCAAGGGGCTCACCGAGCTGCTGGCGCCCCGGCAAAACGGGGTGCAGGTGAAATTGATACGGATCTTTTAGCTAAAGGATTCGCGCTCACCGCCTTCACCATTACCCTCGCCGCCGTGCTGGGCTGCGGGATTCAATAGCGGTACGCGCACTGCACGCGACGGAACAACCGTAGAAATGGCGTGCTTATACACCATTTGGCTCACAGTATTTTTGAGTAACACCACGAACTGGTCGAAGGATTCAATTTGCCCTTGGAGCTTGATGCCGTTTACCAGATAGATAGAAACCGGAATACGCTCTTTGCGCAATACGTTGAGGTAAGGGTCTTGTAAGCTGTGCCCTTTTGACATCTTTTTTCTCCTTGTCAAAAAGCTGAATGCGGTATGCAGGCCGCAATCGCACCCGCGAAGAGCGCGGATCAAAAAACGACTGAGGTTGAATACGCGTATAAGTAGTGTAGTAGCGAGCCGGAAAAGGCCGGACTCTGTGAAAACTGACTGAACGGGCTTGTCGTTTAATAGCCCAACCACGTTATGGATGCTTAAGCGAGAAATTTCAAGGCTTCAGCCAATATTTCGTCATTCTCACGCACCCCACCTTGCTCATCCTGAGTGTACAAAGTTAGCAGGTCTGGCCAGCGCCGCAGCCAGGTTAACTGGCGCTTGGCAAGCTGCCTCGTCGCCGCAATTCCAGCGGCCACCATATCATCGTAATCGGTTTGGCCTTGCAAGTGTTGCCAAACTTGTCGATATCCCACCGCGCGAATTGCCGGTAAGTCCTCGTGCAGGTCTCCCCGGTCCAGCAGACCCTTGACTTCATCAATAAAGCCCGCCGCTAGCATCTTGCGAAAACGCAGTTCGATGCGCTGGTGAAGCAGGGAGCGATCGCGGGGCATAATGGCCATCTGGCACACTTGGTACTGCTCCTGTATTCCCCCAGCTTCCTGCTCGCGACGCAACTGCGAAAGCGGAACACCGGTGAGGCGGTAAACTTCCAGTCCCCTTTCGATACGCACCGAATGGTTGGGATGTAGCTCTGCCGCCAACTGCGGGTCCACCTGGGCCAGCTCCGCATGCAATGCAGGCCACCCTTCACGCTCTGCGCGAGCTTCAATTTCTGCTCTCACCGCTGCGTCCGCCTCAGGCAATTTTGCCATGCCTTCCAACAGAGCACGGAAATACAACATAGTTCCGCCAACCAGTAATGGCACTTTACCAGCAGCGGTAATTTCTGCCATAGCTTCCAGCGCATCTTTGCGGAAGCGGCCTGCCGAATAAGACTCGGATGGGTCGCAGATATCGATCAAACGGTGAGGGTAAGCAGCTAGTTCTTCCACTGAGGGCTTGGCCGAGCCGATATCAAGGCCTCGATATACGAGAGCAGAATCAACACTAATTAATTCCACCGGCAAACGATCGGCGAGCGCCATGGCCAGATCCGTTTTGCCGGAGGCCGTTGGACCCATCAAGAAAATTACACGGGGCTTATCACCCGGCAAGCTGTTATTCAAACTACCACCCACTTCTGCCGCGTACCTATTGGCCGCGCATAAACCACTTATCCATATCTGCCAGTTTAACCTGAGTCCAGGTCGGGCGACCGTGGTTGCACTGGCCACTGCGCTCCGTGCGCTCCATGTCCCGCAGCAGAGCATTCATTTCAGGGATTGTCAGACGTCGGTTTGCGCGAACAGAACCGTGACAAGCCATTGTCCCCAGCACTTCGTTGATACGCTCAGCAATACGGGCGCTGTCGCCCTCGCCGAGCAGATCCGAGAGTACATCGCGCACCAGCTGTTCCACTTCCGCACCGTGTAGCATTGTGGGTACCTGGCGCACCAGCAAAGTCTCCGGGCCGGCCCGCTGCAATACGAAACCAAGCGCGGTAAACACCTTGCTGCGCTCCTCGAAGCAGTCCGCTTCCCGCTGGCTGACGGCCAGGCTCACAGGAACCAGAAGGGGCTGAGCCTGGATTCCACCGGCCGCATAAGCCACTTTCATCTGCTCATAGACAATGCGCTCATGGGCAGCATGCATATCGACAACAACCATCCCGTGCTCGTTTTGCGCGAGAATATAGATTCCATGCAACTGCGCCAGAGCAAAGCCCAGCGGCGGCACTTCTGATTCGCTTTCAATGCCCGCACCGGCCCCTATGGTCGTCCCGGAAGGCGCTTGGGGCACGGGCACTGGCCGGCCGCTAGGGGCACCTTGCGGCTGTTGTGTCGCCGGGGATGAGTCCTGATACGGTTGGTGCAGAGCGCCGTAAGCGTTCATCTGCTCGCGCAAATTTGAGGGCGAGGGGCGATTGCTGAGTGGCATTTTATGCTGCCCGGCAAATTCACCGGCCTGCAAACCCGTGACCTGTTCCTGGCGCTCCTGCTCTGGCTCGCTTTCTGTTTCCTCTTTCTGCCCCGGACGCACATCCGCCAGGGCCCGGTGCAAACTGCCAAACAGGAAGTCGTGTACCAGGCGACTATCGCGAAAACGCACTTCGTGTTTGGTCGGGTGCACATTCACATCGACGGAAGCCGGGTCCAGCTCCAGATAAAGTACAAATGCCGGATGGCGACCGTGGTACAAAACATCGGCGAACGCCCGGCGCACCGCGTGGCTGACCACCTTGTCGCGAATAGCCCGGCCATTGACATAAAAGAATTGTAAGTCGGCCTGGGAGCGCGAGAATGCGGGCTCCGCAACCCACCCCCACAGGCGCAGGCCGCTGCGCTCCACATCGATATGCAGCGCATTCTGCATAAACGCCGGCCCACACACCTGGGCGACACGGCGCTCCATTTCCACCCGCCCGGTGCCCGCACGCAGATTATGCACACCCTTGCCGTTGTGGCGCAGGCTGATAGAGACATCAAATCGGGACAGCGCCAAGCGCTTAATTGTCTCGTCAATGCGATTGAATTCTGTTTTTTCTGTGCGCAGGAATTTCCGCCGAGCGGGCGTATTGAAGAACAGGTCGCGCACATCCACCGTGGTGCCACGGGGGTGAGCCGAGGGCGCGAGCTGTGCCTGCATGTCGCGGCCCTCCGCACTTACCTGCCACCCCTTGCCACTTTCATCGCGGCTGCTGGTCAATGCCAGACGCGCCACCGAGGAAATACTGGCGAGGGCCTCGCCGCGAAAGCCCAGGGTGGCCACCGCCTCCAGATCCTCCAAAGCGTGAATCTTGGAAGTCGCGTGGCGGGCCAGGGCCATTGGCAGGTCTTCCCGCTCTATGCCCTTGCCGTTATCGCGCACTTTCATGCGCTTGCTACCTCCGCCGTCCACATCGACCTCAAGTCGTGTAGCGCCCGCATCAAGGCTGTTTTCCAGCAACTCCTTGATTACTGATGCCGGGCGCTCAACTACCTCACCGGCGGCAATCTGGTTGGCAAGGCGAGGAGAGAGTTGCTGGATTTTATCGTGCATGAATCTGGCCTGTTAATGCTGCAAGGACCGCTCGACACTGAGGTCTCAGCCGGAAGGAATGCTCAGGGTCTGCCCCACTCGAATCACGGAATTCTTGATGCCATTCGCTCTCATCAGGGCGGCGACGGAGATATTATATCGCGCCGCGATACCCGAAAGGGTCTCCCCGCGGGCGATAACGTGGTTGCGAGATTTATCGCTCTGGTTGGCGGCGAGCCAGGTATCCGCCGGGGGGCGGCTCTTAAAGTGCGCCACTATACCGTCACTGAGCTTTTGCGCCAGCTTGCGCTGGAAACTGGGATCGCGCAGGCGTTTCGCTTCCTGGGGATTGGTAATAAAACCCGTCTCCACCAAAATTGAAGGCACATCCGGCGAACGCAGCACCGAGAAATTGGCCTGCTCCACCTGTTTTTTGTGCAGATGAGTGACGGTGCCAATCTGTGACAGCACACTGGCACCAATATCCAGGCTGGCATTCATGGTGGCAGTCATGGAGAGGTCGAGCAATACGCCGGCAAGGGTGTCGTCCTTATCGCCCAGGCTCAAACTGCCGGCGCCACCGATAAGATCGGACTCGTTTTCCCGCGCGGCCAAAAAGCGGGCGGTTTCACTGGTTGCGCCCCGGGAGGAGACCGCATAGACCCCAGCGCCACGGGCATCTTTACGGGTAAAGGCATCGGCGTGGATCGACACAAAAAGGTCCGCACGCATATTGCGCCCAATTTTTACCCGTTCCCGCAGAGGAATATAGTAATCCCCGGTGCGCACCAGTTTGGCGGTAAAGCCCTTCTCACCGTTTATCTTTTTGTGCAGCTGTTTGGCAATCGCCAGCACCACATCCTTTTCCCGCAAGCGACCGGGACCGGAAGCCCCGGGGTCTTCCCCGCCGTGCCCTGCATCAATAGCGACAATGATATTGCGCTCACTACTGACCTGCTCCAGCGTCTTCTCGCTGCCTTTAACCTCGTCGTAAAGATCGATCACCAATCGATCCGGCAGGTTTTCATGGCGCCGCAAAGCAAAGCTGCGCGGATTGGCCTGCTGCTTAAGGTCCAATACAACCCGTAGATCTTTTTTATTCTGACGGGCGTGGCGCACCCGGGCGATCGGCGTCTTCTCCAGGTCCAACTTGTCCAGCTCGGCCTTCAACTCGGTATCAGAGAGGTCGACAACCACCCGGTGGGGACTCTTGAGGGTGAATAACTTGTGCTCTGCCGGGCCGCTCAAATCTAAAACCAGACGCGTATGGTCGGGTGCTCGCCAGACGCGCACACCTTCCACTTGCGTCGCAGAAGCTGGCAGGAAAACTGCCAGCCACAGCGCGACAACTAACAGAGACCGCCACATAAAACTCATTACTTCCCAGCCCCTTTGCTTATTGGTATCAGTATTTCCCTGTGTTCAGGCGTTTTCAGGATGCTCGCAGCAGCTTCTGCAGCAGGTCTATTACGCGCTCCCCCTGGGGCGAGTGCGCAATTAACCTGAGCTGGCGACCACTTTCCGGCACTTCCAACTCAACTTCCAAGTCTGGAGCGGGCAATATGCCCTCGCCCCGCTCAGGCCACTCTACAAGGCTCAAGCTCTGCGCAGAGAAATAATCCCGCACCCCCATAAACTCCAACTCTTCCGGATCACCCAGACGATAAAGATCGAAGTGGTAAACCCGGTGAGCCTCGAGTTCGTAGGGTTCCACCAAGGTGTAGGTGGGGCTCTTTACCGCACCCTCGTGCCCAAAGGCCCTCAGTACCCCCCGACAAAAAGTTGTCTTTCCCGCGCCCAGCTGGCCATTTAAATACA
This sequence comes from Microbulbifer sp. VAAF005, assembly GCF_030012985.1. NCBI lineage: Bacteria > Pseudomonadati > Pseudomonadota > Gammaproteobacteria > Cellvibrionales > Microbulbiferaceae > Microbulbifer > Microbulbifer sp. VAAF005. The sequence goes on from NZ_CP120233.1 coordinate 2,804,466, forward strand.
GCGTCAGCCCCTGTTGCAGGCCCGCCGCAAGACAGGCCTGCCCGAGCGAGCTGCCGCCGGATACGGTGGCTGCTTCATCGGCCAAATGTAATTTCAATTCACTCGCCATCAATCTACCAAACGTCTAATCCAGGGCAATAAATCCGTAGCGAGTAATCCCCGCATACCCTCTTCGGCAGCGCGATTACCCGCCTCTCCATGTAACCACACCGCCAGTCGGGCAGCCTCCACCAGCGGCAAGTGCTGGCCAATCAATGCTGCAACAATACCGGTGAGAAGGTCTCCCATACCACCGGAAGCCATACCCGGGTTACCGCTGTTGATAAGGTCAACACCACCATCATGTGCAATCAGGGTGCCGGCGCCTTTTAATATCACCACGCCACTGAATTTTTGCTGAACTGCAATAGCAGCTGCGCGCGGATCGGCGAGCACCTCGGCGGTATCACAACCCAGGAGGCGGGCGGCCTCCCCCACATGTGGGGTCAACACCCAGTCATCCCGCCGGACCCCGGCCAGAACCCGGCCCTCGGCGAGAATATTCAATGCATCGGCATCTACGACCAAGGGCGCCTCAGCTCGGCCGGCTCGCGCCAGCAGCTGCTCACTCCAGGGGGAGCGTCCCAAACCGGGGCCCACTGCAATTACGCTGGGGCCTTCGAGCAGCGGTTCCAGCTCCTGCCCGGAAATCACCGGATGGGCCATCACTTCTGGACTGCGAGTTAACGCTGCGGACAAATGCTCAGGGCGGGTCGCCAGGGAAATCAGCCCGGCTCCACAGCGCGCTGAGGATTGCGCAGCCATCAATGCAGCACCGCCAAATCCGGTATCACCGCCGACAACCAAAATATGGCCAAACTGGTTTTTAAAGCTATCGGCGGCACGCGCTGGCAGGCGACGGATGGCATCAGCCTCGTAACGCATAGCCAAAGGCTCAACTGCTCGGTAGGCAGCCTCAGGTGCCCCCAAGCCTTCGAAAATTACCTCTCCGCAGAGCGCCGGGCCGCGACCGCAGTAGAGCCCCATTTTGCGGCCGATAAAAGTCACCGTCATATCGGCACTAACCGCCTCGCCGGCACTGCCGGTATCGGCACTCAGACCGGAGGGGATATCCACAGCCAACACCGGGCCGGGGCTTTTGCGGATTCGCTCAACCGCATGCGCCACGCCGGAGCGCAGCTCACCGCTAAAGCCCGTTCCCAGCAATGCATCCACAATCAGTGTATTGGCGTCTGCCGTATCCAGCTCTGCGAGAGAGTTCACCACCTGGACACTTTCCCGGCAGGCGTACTCATAGGCCTCCCGGGCATCGCCACTCAGGTGCTGAGAATCGGTACACGCATAGACGGTGACCGGGATTTTCTTTTGCGCGGCGAGGGCGGCAATCACATAGCCATCCCCACCATTGTTCCCACCACCGCAGAATACCTGGAGGCGGTCGATCTCCGGCCAGCGCCTGCGTAGATGTGAAAAAGCCGCGCGACCGGCGCGCTTCATCAGTTGAATGGAGGGGATTTCCAGTGCAGCAATCGTCTGTCGATCCAGCTCACGTACCGACTCGGCACTGTATAGAGGTTGAGGCGTGTCCATGCAGCTCCCGCGATGTGGTCAAGAATTCATCTGTGGCAAAATAGGCAATTACATCGCCATCGTTTGCGCCAACCGCAAAGTATACCGCCCCGGCCAGGCATTGTGCTTGCAGGGAATATCGAGCCGCTTTATCTATGACCGAATCACTGCTCGCCGACTTAGCCCAACAGATCAAAATTTGGGGCAGAGAACTGGGCTTCCAACAAGTGGGTATTACCGATTGCCAGCTGGAGGAGGAAGGGGAACGCCTGCGCGCCTGGATTGATGCGGGCTATCACGCTGATATGGACTGGATGGGCGCTCACGGTGAGAAACGCTGGCGCCCCGAATTATTGGAGCCGGGAACACTGCGGGTAATCAGCGTGCGTCTGGACTACCTGCCGCCGGACACCCAGCCGATTAAAGTGTTGAAGGATGCGAGTAAAGCCTATGTATCCCGCTATGCGAATGGCCGCGATTACCACAAGTTGATCCGCAAACGCCTGGCCAATCTATCAAAGCAAATTGATACCTATTGCGCCGAGCGGGGCATTGAATCGAAAGGTCGGGCTTTTACCGACAGCGCCCCGGTGATGGAGAAGGCCCTGGCAGCTAAGGCCGGCCTGGGCTGGATTGGTAAAAATACGCTGGTACTCAACTCGACCGCCGGCTCTTACTTTTTCCTCGGCGAAATCTACACCAACTTGCCACTCCCCATAGATATCAGCGAGGAGCATGATCAGTGTGGCGACTGTGTCGCCTGCCTCAGGGTTTGCCCCACCGATGCCTTTATCGATGACCGCACCCTGGATGCGCGGCGCTGCATCTCCTACCTCACTATTGAAAACAAAGGCCCAATCCCTGAGGAATTTCGCGAGCCCATCGGCAACCGGATATACGGCTGCGACGACTGCCAAATAGTGTGCCCTTGGAATAAGTTCGCCAAGCCCACCAAGGAAAAAGATTTTCATCCCCGACACGGACTGGACAATGGTGAGCTACTGAAGTTGTTTACCTGGAGCGAAGAGGAGTTCCTGCGCAAGACTGAGGGTTCGGCGATTCGCCGAATCGGCCACGAGCGCTGGCTGCGCAACCTGGCTGTTGCCTTAGGCAATGGGGAGGCCACGCCCGAAGTCATCAATACCCTGGAGAGTGCGCGCGCCGACGCCACGCCCCTGGTGCTAGAGCATATCGATTGGGCGCTGGAGCGGTTGCGCAGCGGGCGCAGGCGCAAGCGTAAAATCAAACGCAAGCCCGCTGGCTAATCGAGAGTGGGGGTCAGAGGCGGAAAAAAGTCTCGCGGTAGTGGCGCAATTCCTCAATAGAATCGCGGATATCATCGAGCGCCAAATGGCTGCTGTGTTTTTTAACTCCATCCAAAACCTCTGGGCGCCAGCGACGAGCCAATTCCTTCACCGAGCTGACATCCAGGTTGCGATAGTGGAAATAGGATTCCAACTCCGGCATATATTTCACCAGGAAGCGGCGATCCTGGCCGATAGAGTTGCCACACATGGGAGATGCTCCCTCAGGGACCCACTGTCGCAAGAACTCCAGGGTCTCCCTCTCCGCGCCCCTTTCGGAAATACGGGACTCTTTAACCCGCGTTACCAGCCCGGAACCACCGTGCTGATCGGTATTCCATTCATCCATTGCATCTAGCAGGGCATCGCTCTGGTGGATGACCATTGAGGGCCCCTCAGCGAGAATCTCCAGGCGTGAATCCGTCACGATTGTGGCAATTTCAATAATGCGCTCTTTGTCCGGATTTAGGCCTGTCATCTCCAGGTCAATCCAGATCAGGTTGTTCTGATCCACAACGGGTCTCCTCAAACTTTCCGCGCAAGTTACCGCAACTACCCTGCAATAGCTATAATCCGCCGCTAGTCTCCAGGTGCTAGTGCATGAGTAAACGCAAATTAAATCGCCGCCAACAGTGGCGTATCAACAAAATCCAGCAGGAACGCGAAGCCCGCGCCCGCAAGCGCGAGCAATCTGCCGAAGAGGCCCTGGAAGAGGGGCAACTGGGGCAGGAACAGATCGGTCTGGTTATCGCCAACTATGGCACACAGGTTTTAGTGGAGAGCGAGAGTGATCCGAGCCTGCGCCAGCGTTGCCATTTGCGCGCCAATATCGAAACCCTGGTGACCGGCGATCGCGTTGCCTGGCACCCTGCCAGCGAAGACAGCGATGGGGGCATTGGTGTTATCGGCGCGCGCCTGCCGCGCAATTCCGAGCTGCAAAGACCCGATCGCTACGGCGACCTGAAAACGGTCGCCGCCAATATCGATCGCATATTGATCGTTATCGCCCCCTACCCCGAACCCTTTGCCAATGCTATAGACCGCTACCTGGTAGCCGCAGAGACCACCGGCATAGCACCCATGCTACTGCTCAACAAAACCGACCTGATCGATGAGCGCAATCGCGATTCATTGGAGGAGCTACTCGCCCCCTACCCGGAGCTCGGCTACCCGGTTTTACGGTTATCGACCAAAACTGGCGAGGGCCTGCCCGAGCTGCTGGAAACCCTTGCGCAAGGATGTAGCGTTTTTGTAGGGCAGTCCGGGGTGGGCAAGTCATCCCTGGTCAACGCACTGCTTCCCAGTGCCGGCGCCCGCACCGGTGCCCTTTCAGAGGCCACACAGAAGGGGACTCACACCACTACAGCGGCGGAACTGTTTCACCTGCCCAGTGGGGGTGATCTGATAGACTCCCCAGGCATTCGCGAGTTTGGACTCTGGCATATGGAGGAGGCCGCCCTACTGGAAGGGTTTGTGGAATTCCGACCATTTATAGGACACTGCCGCTTTCGCGACTGCCGCCACCAGGGCGAACCCCGTTGCGCTATCCAGGAGGCTCTGACCGATGGAAAAATTAGCGAGCGTCGCATGAATAGTTTTCTGCATTTGCGCAACAGCCTGGAATCGGAGAACAAGTTTTGAAACTGATCATCGAAGCGGATGAGCTCGCGACTCAGCTTGAGCGCGAAGAACTGCTGATTGTAGACCTCAGCTCACCCCACAATTACCTCAACGGCCATATCCCAGGGGCCGTTCACCTGCCGTTCCAGGCGCTGATGGCTGGCACCGCGCCCGCACCGGGCAAACTGCCCGGCATCGAACAGCTGACCCAGGTGTTTCAAGCTATCGGCTTAAAGCCGGAACAACATGTGGTCGCCTGTGACGACGAAGGCGGCGGTTGGGCTGGGCGCTTTTTGTGGACCTTGGAAATGATAGGCCACCGCAATTACAGCTACTTGAATGGTGGCATGTTGGCCTGGCGAGGCGCCGGCCTTCCTCTCACTACCGAGGCACCGGATATCGAGCCGAGTGATATTCAAATCACCGTCAACAGCACAGCTGCGATGGACGCCCAGCAAATCCAGGATCAACTGGGCAATGATGAATTCCTTGTTTGGGATGCTCGCTCACCCCAGGAATATCGCGGTGAGCGAGTCCTGGCAATGAAGGGCGGTCATATCCCGGGAGCAATCAATTGCGAGTGGACCCAATTGATGGACCCGCAAAAAGACTTGCGTATTCGTGCGGATGCCCGCGAATTCCTCGCTGCACTGGGAATTGATAGCTCACACAAAATTGTCACCCACTGCCAGAGCCATCACCGCTCCGCTTTTACCTGGTTAGTGGGCAAGTCCCTGGGATTGGATATTCGCGCTTATCCAGGCTCCTGGAGTGAGTGGGGCAATTTGCCCAATACGCCGGTACAGCAGTAGATACATTGAGAAAAGACGTAGATTTATGAACCCTAAACTTTTTGCCGCCCTGCAATACCTAACGCCGCAACACGCACTCTCCCGCGCTGCCGGCTGGTTGGCGAATACAGAACTCAAGTGGATCAAAGATCCTTTCACCCGCTGGTTTGTGGATAAGTACGGTGTAGATATGCAGGAGGCCAAAGAGAGCGACTGCACTGCCTACCGCACCTTCAATGAATTCTTTACCCGCGAACTGGTGGACGGAGCCCGCCCCATTGTCGAAGGGCAACACACCCTCGCCAGCCCTGCCGACGGCGCCATAAGCCAGCTGGGCCAGATCCATAACGGCCGTATTTTCCAGGCTAAAGGTCACGACTACAGCCTAGTTGAACTGGTGGGCGGTGATCCCAAGGTAGCGGCGCAATTTAATGACGGACACTTCGCCACTGTGTATCTGTCACCGAAGGATTATCACCGGGTGCATATGCCCATGACCGGCACCCTGCGCAGCATGACCTATGTGCCCGGGCAGCTTTTCTCTGTAAATACGGTAACGGCAGAAAACGTTCCGCGCCTGTTCGCGCGCAATGAGCGTCTGGTCTGTGTATTCGATACTGAAGCCGGACCCATGGCAATGATCCTGGTGGGTGCAATGATTGTCGCCGGTATCGAAACCGTATGGGCCGGACAAGTCGCTCCTATCCAGCGCAAAGTCATCAATACGGATTATCTGGATAAGGCACCCATCCACTTGGAGAAAGGTGAGGAGATGGGACGCTTTAAGCTGGGCTCTACCGTCATTATGCTATTTGGCGCAGACCAGGTGAGCTGGCTCGACCAGCTGGAAGCCGAGTCGCCTGTGCGCATGGGTGAGCATTTCGGTAATTTACTATCCGGCAAGGACTGATATTAATAAGGAGAGGCGGCAGTTTTAACAGCCGTCTCTGAAAAAGGGGGCTTATTTTGTCAGGCGCGTCAGCAGCTGCCCCAGTCGACCACCGCGGAATAAATAATTGTCGCGAATATTCGCCGCATCCACCTGAGGGTAAGCTCCGGGTTCTATATCCCTGAGGATACTGATCTTTTCCTCGACACTCATCTTGCCACGCTCGATAAGCTTCTGTTCTCGATCCTCAACTTCAGCCAAGTCACACAGGCGAGGCTTGCTGAGCGTCTGTTTTTGCCCATCGAGAACGATCATTACCTTTGGTCGCAAGCGCCGGTCGTAGGTCTGTTCCACCACCACGCCAACCTCTCCAGTGGACAGCTCTACCTGGGTACCAGTGGGGTAGAGACCAATAGCCTGGATAAACTCCACCACCAGCTGTTCTTGATAGGCGATACCCCGCAGGTCATATAACTTGGCAACCGCCCGGGATGGCGCTACCGGCTCACTGGAACCTCTTGGGTTAGTGGCTTCATCATAAAAAGTCACTATTCCGCACATGCGCGCCAACACTGAAATCCTGTCACCGCGCAAGCCCTCAGGGTAACCACTACCATCGTGGCGCTCGCAGTGGGCACTAATGACTTCGATAACCTTCGGATCTATTTCTGGGTCTGCCGACAGCATCTTGACGCTGTGCTGCACAAACTTTCGATACTCCAATTCACTGCGCGGGTCGCGCTGCTTCATCTGCAGCACTTCCCCGTCGATAGCCAGCTTGCCTACATCCTTCAGCAGAGTAGCCACCCCGAGCTTTAGTAAATCACTGCGTGAAAGACCGATATGGCGGCCGAATAGCACCGCCCAAATACTGGCACGCACCGAGTGACTGTAGGTGTGCTCATCCTTATCTCGCACACGAGCCAGCCAGGCAAACGCATCGGGACTGCGCAACACACTTTCTACTAAATCCTCAACGACTTGGTTGACCTGCTGCACCGGTATGGGCCTGTTGTTGGAGACAAGCCCCATTACCTCATTCATACCATAGAGGATCTGGCCGTGAAGCTTGCGCGCATTACTGGCTTCCCGTTGCGCCGGCTGCGGAGGGGGTATTTTTTATGGGAAACAGTGACAGGTTTGCAGGGGATAGTGACCGCTGTGCGGCCGGAAGCACGGCCCTTTGCGGAAGTGTCGCTGCCCCCGAGTAATCGGCGCAGGGTAACTCCGGCACTGCCGACAGTTTTGTGTATATCGACATAAACAAACCGGCAGTATTTCTGTAGCTGCCGAATTTCTTCCAAATCGCGGATATAAAAACCCTGCAGCGCAAATGGAGTGCGTGTCCAAGGCCTGTCGAGCTTGGAGACAAACATGCCGCGCTGTAAATCACCGACAGAAATTTTTGCTTGTTCGATTGCCACTGGGGAAGGTGCCGACAACTGTAGTTAACGCTAAAAAGCTGCCCTGAAAGACCCCGTGGCGTAAAATCCTCGGTCCTCTGGGCAAGCTCACCTTTATATCATGGAGAGATATTAAGGTTCACCCGCCCAAAGTGAGACTGCATTCACAGACTCAGAGATCAGTGACCCGTTTAGGCGTGATATTGGGCTGACAGCTCTACCACAGCTTCAATCATGGCTCCAGCATGTTTCGGATCTACCTTGGGGGTAATTCCGTGACCTAAATTGAAAACGTGGCCACTACCCTGACCAAAAGACTTCAAAACAGCCGCCACTTCTGTGCGAATTCGTTCGGGACTCGCATAGAGAACAGCTGGATCCAAGTTGCCTTGCAGGGCCACCTTGTCTCCCACTCGGGCGCGGGCACTGCCAATGTCTGTCGTCCAATCCAAGCCCAGGGCGTCAGCGCCAGTATCAGCCATTGCTTCCAACCACTGACCACCTCCCTTAGTGAACAGGATGGCCGGCACTCGACGACCGTCGACTTCTTTAATCAGCCCCTGGAGAATTCTCTGCATATATTTCAGGGAGAATTCACGGTAAGCACTGTGGCTGAGTGCCCCGCCCCAGGTATCAAAGATCTGTACGGCCTGGGCTCCAGCGCGAATCTGGGCGTTCAGGTAATCGGTAACAGAGTCGGCCAGCACCGTGAGTAACTGGTGCATCAGCTCAGGGCGGTTGTAGAGCATTTCCTTACAGCGGGCAAAATCCTTGCTGGAGCCACCTTCAACCATATAAGTCGCCAGCGTCCAGGGGCTGCCGGAGAAGCCGATAAGCGGCACGCGACCATTCAACTCGCGGCGGATGGTGGACACGGCATTCATCACATAGTCCAAATCCTTTTCGCTGTTCACCACTTCCAGGGCTTCGATATCAGCCGCCGTGCGCAGGGGCTTGTGGAACTTCGGGCCCTCTCCTTCAGAGAAATAGAGGCCCAGGCCCATGGCATCGGGAATAGTCAGGATATCGGAAAACAGAATGGCGGCGTCCAGCGGGTAGCGCTCCAGAGGTTGCAGCGTTACCTCACAGGCCAGCTCAGTATTGCGGCACAGATCCATAAAGCTGCCAGCTTCGGCGCGGCTGGCTCGATATTCCGGCAGGTAGCGCCCCGCCTGTCGCATCATCCACACGGGCGTTCGATCCACTGGCTGGCGCAGAAGGGCGCGAAGAAAGCGGTCGTTTTTCAATTCGGACGGTTTGGTATCAGACATAGGCACACCGAGCGGGCTAAAAAAACGGGCATTGTACAGGGGCTTGGCCGCTATACACAGGGTGGCAAAGATATTGCGAGGTGCCTATTGGGACTGGCACAAATGTGCACGGAATAATTGGGCAGTGAGGGACCGTGCCCCCACTGCAAATCAGAAACGATTAAATATCCAGGTAATCGAGAATACCTTCACCGGCCTGGCGCCCTTCCCAGATAGCGGTCACTACCAGGTCGGAGCCGCGCACCATATCGCCGCCGGCAAACACCTTCTCATTGGAGGTCTGGAATTTGTATTTTTGTTTTTCTGGAGCGACGACGCCACCCCAGTCGGCAACTTCAATATTGTGCTGCGGAAACCACTCCGCCGGGCTGGGACGGAATCCAAAGGCCACCAGAACGATATCCGCCGGGATAATTTCTTCAGAACCGGGCACCACCTGAGGGCGACGGCGGCCGTTTTCATCGGGCTCACCGAGCTCCGTAGTAACCACTTTAACCCCGGCCACCTTGCCATCTCCAACGATCTCAACCGGCTGGCGATTGAACAGGAACTGTACGCCCTCTTCCTTGGCATTGGCCACTTCCCGACGTGAGCCGGGCATATTTTCCTCATCGCGGCGGTAGGCACAGGTTACGCTCTTAGCACCCAATCGAATCGAGCTGCGGTTACAGTCCATGGCGGTATCACCACCACCGAGAACCACCACGCGCTTGCCCTCAACCGAAACAAATTCGGAAGCATCGCGCTCCCAGCCCATATTGCGATTTACGTTGGCAATCAGGAATGGCAAAGCATCGTGAACACCGGGCAGATCTTCACCGGGGAAGCCGCCCCTCATGTAGTTGTAAGTGCCCATCCCCATAAAAACAGCATCGTAGTCATTGAGCAGCTGCTCAAAACTGATGTCCTTACCCACCTCAGTATTGAGACAGAACTCAACGCCCATCTCAGTAAACACTTCCCGGCGCTGCTGCATTACCGACTTCTCCAGCTTGAACTCGGGAATACCAAAGGTAATCAGGCCACCAATTTCCGGGTGCTTGTCGAACACCACCGGCTGCACGCCATTGCGTACCAAAATATCAGCGCAGCCCAGCCCAGCCGGGCCGGCACCAATCACCGCTACTCGTTTACCCGTTTTCTCAACATGGCTTAAGTCCGGGCGCCATCCCAGGGCGAAGGCTGTATCAGTAATGTACTTTTCCGCATTGCCGATGGTGACCGCACCAAAGCCATCATTGAGGGTACATGCGCCCTCACAGAGGCGGTCCTGGGGACACACCCGGCCACAGACTTCCGGCAGAGTATTGGTTTCGTGGCAGAGTTCAGCTGCCTCAATAACATTGCCCTCGCTGATCAGCTTCAACCAGTTGGGAATGTAGTTGTGTACCGGGCACTTCCATTCGCAATAGGGGTTGCCACAATCCAGGCAGCGGTGCGCCTGGCTGGCCACCTGTCGCTCGCTGAAAGGCTCATAAATTTCAACAAACTCGCCGGTGCGGGTGATGATGTCCTTCTTCGGCGGATCGATGCGACTTACGTCGATAAACTGGAAGTCGTTGTTCAGTCTGTCTTTCATACTGTTTCTCCACCCCGCCTTTATTCGCCGCGCTTGCGCACGTCGGAAAGAAGATCTGCAAGGCTCGCCGCCTTTGGTTTAACCAGCCAGAAACGGCTCAAGTAATCATCGAAGTTATCCAATAACTCGGCGCCCCAGGCGCTCTGGGTCTCCGCCGCATACTCTTCGATAACTTCGCGCAGGTGACTCTGGTGTGGCTCGAGAATTTCGCTGCTGATTCGGCGCAGCTCGATCAACTCATGGTTGCAGCGATCGAAGAAATCCCGCTCCATATCCAGGACATAGGCGAAGCCACCGGTCATACCGGCGCCGAAGTTAAATCCGGTGCGCCCGAGAACCGCGACCATACCCCCGGTCATATATTCACAGCAGTGATCTCCAGCCCCTTCGACTACCGCAAAGGCACCGGAGTTGCGCACGGCGAAGCGCTCACCGGCACAACCCGCCGCAAATAACTTGCCGCCAGTGGCACCGTAGAGACAGGTATTGCCGACAATACTGGTTTCCTGGGAGGCGAATAAGCTACCTTGCGGCGGTCGTATAACCAGCTTGCCGCCGGCCATGCCCTTACCCACATAGTCGTTGGCATCGCCATCCAGATACATATCCAAACCACCGGCATTCCATACACCGAATGACTGGCCGGCGACCCCTTTGAGGCGCAGTTTCACCGGAGCTTCAACCATGCCCTGGTTACCGTAGCGCTTGGCGATCTCACCGGACAGGCGTGCTCCCAGGGATCGGTCACAGTTGGTCACGTCGTAGCTGAACTCGCCACCTTTAAAGCCTTCGATAGTCGGCAGGATATCCGCCACCATCTGCTCCGCCAGTTCGCCTTTATCCCACGGATCATTCGTCGCGGACTGACAGGTTTGCGGCTTGCTGTCCAACAGCTCATCCGTATGTAATAGAGGTGCGAGATCCAGCTTTTTCTGCTTGTCAGTTTCGCCATCCAGTACGCGCAGCAAGTCCACACGCCCCACCAACTCTTCCAGGCTGCGCACCCCGAGCTTGGCCATCCACTCGCGGGTCTCTTCGGCGACAAAACGGAAGAAGTTCATCGCCATTTCTGCGGTGCCAATATAGTGCTCGTCACGCAGGTCTTTCTTCTGGGTGGCGATACCGGTGGCACAGTTATTCAGATGACAGATGCGCAGATACTTACAGCCGATCGCCACCATGGGTGCCGTACCAAAACCGAAGCTCTCGGCACCGAGAATTGCCGCCTTGATCACATCGAGGCCAGTTTTCAGACCCCCATCGGTTTGTACCCGAACCTTGCCGCGCAAATCATTGGCACGCAGGGTCTGGTGGGTTTCCGCCAATCCCAGCTCCCAGGGCGACCCGGCATAGCGAATCGAGGTGATTGGGCTGGCTGCTGTGCCGCCGTCGTAGCCGGAGATGGTGATCAAATCCGCATAGGCTTTGGCAACACCCGCAGCAATGGTGCCAACCCCGGGCCGCGATACCAGTTTTACCGAGACCAAGGCATCGGGATTGACCTGTTTGAGGTCGTAGATCAGCTGCGCCAAGTCTTCGATGGAATAGATATCGTGATGCGGCGGCGGGGAAATCAGGGTCACACCGGGCACCGAATAGCGAAGCCGCGCGATCAGTTCGTTGACCTTGCCACCGGGCAGCTGACCGCCTTCACCGGGCTTGGCGCCCTGGGCTACCTTAATTTGCAATACCTCGGCATTTACCAGGTAGTGCGGTGTTACGCCAAAACGACCGGAGGCAATTTGCTTAATCTTGGAGACTTTATCAGTGCCAAAACGGGCAGGATCTTCACCGCCCTCGCCACTGTTTGAACGCCCACCCAGGCGATTCATCGCTTGAGCCAGGGATTCATGGGCTTCGGGGGACAGGGCCCCCAGGGACATGGCCGCCGTATCAAAGCGACGCAAAATCTGCTCTGCCGGCTCCACATCTTCCAGAGCTACCGGTTCGATGTTCTCCTTGAAGTCCAGCATATCCCGCAATGTCGCCACCGGGCGCTGGTTAACCAGCTCCGCGTAGTCCCGCCACGCGGCATAGTCACCGGTGCTGGCAGCGCGCCGCAGGGTAGTCACCACATCCGGGTTAAAAGCGTGATACTCCTGGCCGTAGACAAACTTGTGCAGGCCGCCGGGGGAAACAGGTTTGCGGGCTTTCCAGGCAATTTCAGAGCGGGCCGCCATATCGGCTTGCAGCTCGGGGAAGCCGGCACCTTCAATGCGAGTGGGCGCTCCGGGGAAACACAGGTCCACCACATCCTTGGAAATACCCACCAGCTCGAACAGCAGTGCGCCGCGATAAGAGGCAACGGTGGAAATGCCCATCTTGGACAGGATCTTTAACAGGCCCTTGATAATGCCGTTGCGGTAATTTTTCTGCGCCTCAGCGGCATCCAGCAGCAATTCACCGGTATCGATCAGGTGATTGATAATGCTGTAGGAGAAATACGGGTGTACTGCGGTGGCACCGACACCAACCAAACAGGCCAACTGATGTGCATCGCGGGCGCTGGCGGTATCCACCACAACATTGGAGTCACAGCGCAAGCCCGCATGTACCAGGTGGTGGTGCACCGCGCCTGTCGCCAGCAGTGCATCGATTGGCAAGTGCCCCTCGCGAATATCGCGATCGGACAGTACTACAATCACAGCCCCCGCCCGCACTGAGGCCTCAACTTTGGCGCAGAGCTGTTCAATCGCCGACTTGAGGTCCTGTTCAGCGGGGTCGTAGTTCAGGTCGAAGATCTCCGCTTCGAAGCCCGGGCGATCAAGGGATAAGAGTGCCGTGTACTTCATATGGGAAAGTACTGGCGAAGACAGGATCACCCGATCCGCGTGCTCGGGGGTTTCCTCAAATACGGATTTCTCTCGACCCAGGCAGGTTTCCAGGGACATCACCACAGTTTCCCGCAGGGGGTCAATTGGCGGGTTGGTTACCTGGGCAAACTGCTGCCGGAAGTAGTCATAGAGCGAGCGGTTGTAACGGGACAAAACCGCCATCGGCGTATCATCGCCCATTGAACCGACTGCTTCCTGGCCCGCCTCAGCCATGGGCCGGACGACTTTGTCGCGCTCTTCCAGGGAGGAGCTGAACAGCTTTTGGTAGACCTTGAATTGCTGGTGGGAGAAGTTGTTGTCCACCGGCGCGGTAACCAAAGTAGAGCGGATACGGCGTGCTTTATCCTTTAGCCAACGCTTATAGGGCTGTGCCCGCTTGAGCATATTATCGATGTCAGCGGTGTGGTAGAGCTTACCCTCTTGGGTGTCCACCGACAGCATCTGCCCCGGTCCAAGGCGGCCCTTAGCCACAACATCTTCAGGGGCATAGTCGTACACGCCCACTTCGGATGCCACGGTGATCAGGTCATCCTTGGTAATCACCCAGCGCGAGGGGCGCAAGCCGTTGCGGTCCAGGGTACACACGGCATAGCGGCCATCCGTCATCACCAATCCAGCCGGCCCATCCCAGGGCTCCATATGCATGGAGATATATTCGTAAAAAGCGCGCAGGTCCGCATCCATTCCTTCAACATTTTGCCAGGCCGGCGGCACTAGCATGCGCACGGCCCGGTGCAGCTCCATGCCGCCCGCCAACAGCATCTCCAGCATGTTGTCCAGGCTGGAGGAGTCGGAACCCTCACGGTTAACCAGGGGCACCAGCTCATTCAGCTCTGGAATCAGGTCAGTGGCAAATTTACTGGTGCGAGCAACAGACCAGTTACGGTTGCCGGTAATTGTGTTGATCTCACCATTGTGCGCCAGCAAGCGGAATGGCTGAGCCAGGGGCCAGCGGGGCATGGTGTTGGTAGAGAAGCGCTGGTGGAAAACACAGATCGCGGTTTCCAGGCGCGGGTCGGCCAGTTCTGGGAAAAACTTGGGCAGATCAGCCGGAATCATCAGGCCTTTGTAGGAGAGGACACTGGTTGAAAGGCTGGCAATATAGACTTCGCTACTTAAGCGCAACTCGGCTTTGCGACGGGCCACATAGAGACGGGCATTGAATTTCGCCTCGCCGAGGGGCTCGTCTGCATTGTTGATCAGCAACTGCTCAAAGTGTGGCAGGCAATCCCGGGCAATAGGGCCCAGACATTCCGGGTTAGTCGGTACGGTGCGCCAGCCGACGGTCTTTAGGCCCTGAGCTTGCAACTCAGTTTCGAGAATTTTGCGGGCTTTATCGGCTTCGGCTTGATCTAGTGGGAGCATGATTGATCCCACTGCGTAGGTTGCTGTCAGCTCAGCACCAAACAGGGTCTTGGCTTCTGCGCGGAGGAAAGCATCCGGCTTTTGCAGCAAAAGACCGCAACCATCACCGGTTTTACCATCGGCGGCAATACCACCCCGGTGGGTCATGCAAGTGAGGGATTCAATGGCCGTCTGCACTAACTTGTGACTTGCCACACCGTGCAAATGAGCGATCAGACCAAAACCGCAGTTGTCCTTAAACTCATCCAACTGATACAGACTGCTACCCATAGAATTCCTCGTCGCTATCGATTGGGGGACCACTGGCGCTTAAAAAAAGAAGTGCCTGTTATGGGCGAATGTCACTTTAAGCTTCGCGCTACGCTCTCCTGCGGTCCCTTGGAAAAAGATCCCGAGATAAAAAAAGCCCTCTGCTGGGGCTTTTTTTGTTGTTATTGGCGGTTTTTTGCCCCGCCTTTCCTTTCGGGGGGCGCAATATTACTTGCCCAACACTACATTTTCAACTTTTAGCAGTGTATTAGTCTGTCAAATCAAACAAAACCAAACTTATCTTCTAGCAGTCAATCTTTCTGGTACTCAATCCTATTTTTAAGACAATAAGAGCAGGGTTATCACTCAGCACCACAGTTTTTCAGTGCATTTATAATCATTTTTCTAGGGGTATCATCGACAATAATTGCTTCTCCCAGCGCCTTTAGCAGTACCAAACGCAATTTTCCGTCCAACACCTTCTTATCCACCTGCATTACTTGGAGGAATTCATCGGTTGTCATACCTTCCGGTGCCTGCTGCGGCAAATCAGCCGCCTCTAGCATCACTCGCAACCGCTCCACCAGCTCTGCATCGATATCTCCGCGCAATCTGGATAACTCCAACGCCATAACCATGCCGGCGGCAACGGCCTCACCGTGTAACCAACTGCCATACCCCTGGACTGCCTCAATAGCGTGGCCGAAGGTATGGCCAAGATTCAGTATCGCCCTACGACCACTCTCGCGCTCATCACTGGCAACAACATCCGCCTTGTCGGCGCAACAGCGCTCAATAGCGTAAGCCAGTGCTGCGGGCTCCCGCGTTAGTAACTTTTGTAAATTCTCCTCGATCCATTCGAAGAATGGGCTGTCACAGATCAATCCGTATTTAATGACCTCGGCGAGGCCTGCGGAAAATTCACGTGCAGGCAATGTGGCAAGGGTATCGGTATCCGCAAGGACAAGGCGGGGCTGGTGGAAGGCGCCAATCATATTTTTACCAAGAGGATGATTAACGCCGGTCTTTCCCCCAACAGAGGAGTCAACCAAAGACAGCAGGGTAGTCGGTACCTGAATAAAGTTAACCCCGCGCTGATAACAGGCTGCAGCAAAACCGCACATATCTCCAACGACACCACCGCCCAACGCGATTAGTGTCGTAGTGCGGTTGTGACGCTTTTCCAGCAGCACATCAAAAATTCGATTCACTGTGTCGAGTGATTTAAAAGCTTCACCATCGGGAAGCTCGACAACATCCACTTTATCGAGCCCTTTTAGCCCTTCCAATAATGTCGCCAAATAAAAAGGAGCAATAGTTTCATTGGTAACAATGCAAACTTGCCGGCCTTTAATGTAAGGGAGGATATATTGCGCGTCACCGAGCAAACCTGAACCAATAATTATCGGATAACTACGCTCGCCGAGTTCTACGTTAAGGCTTTGCATACTGCTCTCAATCCCCTAGTGCTTATCTCAACAGAAGTGAGACGCACTTTAGCACAGACGCTTGGGACTAATCGGACAGCAGGCTGCCTAAGTGTTCTGCGACCAGGAGGGATGCTTGTTTGGGGGAGAGGTCATTGGTGTCGCAAATAATATCTGCAACCTCACGATACAGAGGTTCGCGCTCCTGCAAAATTTCCGCAATACGCTGACGGGGGTTGGGTACACGAAGCAACGGGCGATTGGTATTCTTTGAAGTACGCTCCAGAAGCTGATCGATATTGGCCTGCAAATAAACTACATGGCCATATTTTTGTAGCTGGCGTCGATTCTCCTCGAGCAAAACTATTCCGCCACCGGTACCGATAACCTGGCACTCACCCTGGCAGAGCTCTTCCAATATTTCACTCTCACGACGGCGAAATCCGGCTTCGCCTTCCACATCAAAAATCCAGGGAATATCCGCACCAGTGCGCTCTTCCAGCACTTTGTCGGTATCGGCAAAAGGCAGCTGCAATTGCGCTGCCAACAACCTGCCGATCGTAGACTTGCCGGCCCCCATGGGGCCGACCAGGAAAATAGAGCGGGTGATCACTTAGAGTAGAAAGCCTCGTCTTCAAGAATACGCGGTGTGATAAACATCAGGATCTCACGTTTATCGTCCGTGCGTATAGTCTTCTTAAACAAGTTACCGACATAAGGGATATCTCCCAACAAAGGAACTTTTGTTTCACTCTCTACGACGGTACCTTCAAAAATACCACCGAGAACAATTGTTTCTCCATTGCGAACTAGTACCTTCGTAGCTAAGGTATTGATATTAATCGAGGGAACCTCGCCATCCCCCACACTGACATATTCTCCAATACTATTCTGCTCAATATTTAAAGACATAATAATATTGTTGTCTGGAGTGATTTGAGGGGTCACATTCAGCTCTAATACCGCCTCCCGGAAAGTAATTGAAGCAGCTCCAGAAGAGGTAGTTTCCTGATAGGGAATCTCAACACCAGACTGAATATTGGCTTCTTGTTTATCTCCAGTGACAACTTTAGGCTGGGAGACTACTTCGGCCAACCCACTGTCCTCTAGGGCTGACAACTCCAATCCAAGGTAAAAATCATTTTTCAGTATTGCATAAGCAATACTACCTGCTGGGTTAGCCACCCCCAGATCGACTAGGAGCGGATCAAAGTCTCCTCCACTCAAGCTTCCCAATGCTTGATCTTCATCTAGAGAAACACCGCCAGCGCCCACACCATAAGTACTATCATTTACATCAGTTCCATCTACAAAATCCCACTGCACACCCAATTCACGCTGGAAGTCGCTAGTAGCAGTAACAATTCGGGCTTCAATCATTACCTGACGAATAGGGATATCAATTACTTCGATCAACTCTCGGAACTGAGCAATCTTATCTTCGGTATCAGTTAGAATGATAGTGTTTGTACGCTCGTCTACAATTGCACTGCCACGAGAAGACAACATAGTTGGAGTATTTGCGGAACTGTTACTAGTGCCGCCACCAGCAAATCCTCCTTGGCTGGATCCACTATTCTGCCTTCCAGAAAAAAGCTCGAATAGCTCTCCCGCATCGGCATAACGAACACTAATATACTCCGTTCTCAGCGGGGCTAACTCTTCTAACTGCTTGCGAGTCTCCAATTCTTGGCGCTCTCTCTCAGCTATTTCCGCTGCTGGAGCAACCATAATAACACTGCCTTCCTGACGCTTATCCAAACCTTTGGCTTTCAGAATTAGAGCCAGGGCTTGATCCCAGGGTACTCCATCCAGCCGAAGTGTAATTCGCCCCTGAACAGTATCACTCGCCACTAAATTAAGATCAGTAAAATCTGCAATGACCTGTAGAACTGAACGAACTTCGATGTCCTGGAAATTAAGAGACAGCTTCTTTCCATCAAACTGAAATTCTTTTTCTTTCTCCCGAATTTCTTGAGCGGAAAGAGGTTTGACGCTAAGCACATATTCAGTATCTGCTTGATAGGCCAAATAATCGTATTCAATATCACTTGGATCTACAGAGATAACCGTATTACGGCCATCATAATCCACAGTAATTGAGCTTACGGGGGTAGCAAAATCCGTGACGTCCAGTCTCTGGCGTAAACCTTCTGGCAGCCCTGCCCCAAGAAAGGTTAAATAGATTTTTCCGTTTGTGCGTTCAACATCAATGTTTACCGCAGGGTCAGTCAGGCTAACGATGACCTTACCCTCACCCTCCTCGCCTCTACGAAAATCTACATTGTTTACGGCTACATTACCTGCAGATTGAAACTGTTTTTCCCCACCTAAATCCAAACCACTGTCATGTGCATTTGCATTTGCATTTGCATTTGCATTTGCATTTGCAACCTGATTAATAACCTGAACCTCATTTTCTGAAGTTTCAGACCCTATTTCCATCACCAACTGATTACCCTGGCGCTCACTTGAGTACACCGGTAGCTCATCAAGGTTCACTATCAGGCGCGTGCGGTCTTCACCAGAAACTATCACGGCACTTCGAGCGGCACCAATTCCAAGAGAGTATTTTTTTTGCGGGAGCGCACTTTCAACCCCAGCAAAATCTAAAACGATTCTAGCAGGCTGCTCTATTGTATAGCCTGTCGGCTCCGGGGGAGCCTCACTAAAAGTCAGCCGAAGTTGGACTCGGCTCCCAGGAAGTTCAGCAAACTGAATATCATTAAGCTGGTTTATTTGAGCATGCGCGACCGAAAGCATTGATAGACCAACCAGAATCAGTTGGAGTCGAGCCATAAAAAAGGCGAACTGCTTAATGTTCATTATCCGTTGTCCCTCTCTTCCAACGTCAGTGCCCGTGGCCGTTCAATCCAGCCTCCGGTACCATCCGGGATAATTTCTAAAATATCTAGCTGTGCATTAGTGGCATTTACCACTCGGCCATGATTTTTTCCAAGATAGTTACCAACCGTAATACGGTGAATCCCTCCGGCACCATCATTAATCAAGGCCCAGATCTGACCATCCTGGGACAAACTTCCGACCATCGATATTGCATCGATGCTAACTCCTTCCAGCAACTCTCGTTGGCGAGTTAAGTCCGGAGCAATATCAAGCCTGCGCCCAACTATCCGTTGCTCAGACTCAAGAACAGGGCGAGTAAAAGGACTTCTTTGCGCAGCAGCAGCGTAAATATATGGGCTGTATGGAGTAAATGTAGGAATAGGTTCAATTTGCCCCTTTGGTCGACTCTCCACTTTAGCCATGCGGTCGCGCAACTCGGTATAGTCAGAGCTGGAATCACACCCGGCAATGACTAAAAAGGCGGCTACAATCGCGAGGTTTTTAATCATCCCTCTTCACCCTGATCTTTATAACGATAGGTCTTGGCGTTAATCGTCATACTGAGCAAACCGCCTTCTTTATCATTTACGATCTTAAAATCGTGTAAAGTCACTATTCGGGGCATACCCGCAATACCACTGACAAAAGCTCCAAATTCATGGTATCCACCTTTAACAGATATCTGGATTGGCAATTCCACATAGAATTCTCCAACCCGCTCTCTCTGCAGGTCAATATCATTAATCGTTAGGCCACTTCCACGACCATATTCATCAATATCTTCAAGAAGTCCTGGCACTTCAGTATCTTTAGGAAGCTGTTCAAGCAATGCTCCAAAAGTTAGATTCATTTCTTTTAATTGAGCTCGATAGGCATCCAAATTAGCAGCCTGCTTTTGCTTACTCTCAAACTGTTTAAACAGTTGCTGCTCTTTACTCTCTGCAAGTTCCAGTTGTCTATAGCGCTCATTAATCAAAGCGTAATAACCGAGGCCCGTAATCACCGCCGACACAATAATTAGTAGTGCTATGCGTCCAGGTAGGGGCCAAACTCCCATACGGGAGAGCTCGATATCACTGAGATCAAGCTCGTTTATCTGCTTTAGCGTTTCTGCCAATGCCATGGTCCGATCCCTTATTTTTTCTCAGTGCCTTGTTCTTCATCCTGCTTTCTGCCGGTAACGTTAACCGTCAATTTGAAAGAACTTGCTTGTTCACCAAATCTTGGGCTCGCGGTAACTCCAGCTAAAGCCGGCGACTCATACCAATCAGACTGGTCAAGATTCCGCATAAAGGAAGAAACACGATTATTAGACTCTGCCACACCCGAAATAGATAGCTTTTTCCCCTTCCGCTCAATTGAATTAAGCCATAGTCCCTCTGGAGTAGCTTGTACTATTTCATCAAAATAACGCACAGAAAGAGGCCTGTTCCCTTGCAACTCCTGGATCACCCGCATACGGTCAATCAGCTCCTGCCGGCGTTTCTTGAGATCCTTAATCTCTCTTACCTGAATATCTAGCTCTTTAATCCTGTTCTTCAGAATCTGGTTATCTGCATTTTGGTCGACTATTTGTGCATCGACAGTCTTCATCCAGCCAAATACAGCAGCGGCCACTATAAGAACAACCACGACTATTATTTGCTGAAATTCTTTTTGCTTTTGTGCGCGATACTCTTGGCGCCAAGGCAGAAGGTTAATCTTTGCCATATCAGTAATCCTTCTCCCTCATCGCCAAACCAGTGGCAATCATCAATGAGGGGGCCTCATTTGCTAACGCCTGGCGATTTACCCGTGAAGACACACTCATTTTCAGGAATGGATTAGCAACTAAGGTAGGGCGGCCCAATTTCTCACTAATCAGCTCCCCAATCCCCTCCATAGCGGCAACCCCACCTCCTAGAAGGATATGGTCAACATCACTATATGAAGTAGAGGAATAGAAAAACTGCAAGGACCGGGTTACCTGTTGCACTACTGCATCGCGGAACGGCTCCAATACCTCAGCGAAATAATCATCGGGCAGCCCGCTCCCCCTGGCGTTTTGCTAGGCTCGCCTCTTCAGCTGAAAGGCCATAACGACGTTGAATCTCATCGGTAAGCTGGCGCCCTCCAAAGAGTTGTTCACGGGTATACACCGTTTTGCCATCCACAAGAACCGACAAGGCACTCATCGTCGCCCCAATATCGATTACCGCAACTACCAGTTGCTCTTGCGGGGAAGTTGATCTTCCAGTAGCGTGTAAGTGCGCTCAATAGCGTATGCCTCAACATCCACTACACCGGGTTCCAGCTCCGCCTCTCCCAACGCTGAGATCCGCTGCTCAATATTTTCTGTACGGCACGCCGCGAGCAGGACCTCCATTTGGCCTTCCCCTTTTTCAGAAGGCCCCTGCACCTCAAAGTCCAGGCTGACTTCTTCAAGTGGATAGGGAATATACTGGTCAGCTTCAGCAGCAATCTGAGACTCTAAATCATCATCAGTAAGGTCCGCTGGCATTTCGAGGGTCTTGGTAATCACTGCTGATCCAGACACCGCAACGGCCGCTTCTCGCAAGCGTGTCTTGGAGCGTCGTACAACTTTGCGAATAGCCTCAGCCGTCGCCCCCACATCATTGATATTCTTATCAACTACAGCATTGGGTGGGAGAGGTTCCACGGCGTAACTTTCGACACGATATTTGTCGCCGTTGCGACTTAGCTCCAGCAACTTGACCGCAGTAGAGCTAATATCGAGTCCCAACATGGCCTTGGGGCCTTTGCTCAGAAAAGGGAAAATTCCCATTTTTTCTTATCTTTTCCGTGGGTTATGAGGGTTTGATGTTATAGCACTTTAAATTAACGCTTCAACCTGCATTTGCATAGGTAATAGCGCACAATATTCGTATAATTATTCACCTAATCACTTTGATGAAGTACACAGAAGCAGTTTCATGACCGTAAAAGCCCGCAATCGTCTGCTCGCACTGCTTTGGCTCGGCCTTGCCGGTGTAGCCGCTACAGCAATGGCCCTGGCCAGTATCTATCTCTACCTCAAACCGGGGTTGCCCTCAGTGGAGAGCCTCCGCGATATCCGCTTACAAACCCCTCTTAGGGTCTACTCACGGGATATGAAGCTAATCGGTGAGTTCGGTGAAAAGCGGCGCAACCCTATCACGATCGAGCAAACGCCAGAACCCTTTATCAAAGCGATTCTCGCCGCTGAGGATGCAAGCTTTTACTCCCACAATGGTGTTTCCATCAAAGGTTTGATGCGGGCGGCCTCGCAACTGATTAAGACCGGCTCTATCCAGTCTGGTGGTAGTACACTGACAATGCAGGTGGCGCGCAACTTCTTTCTCAGTCGAGAGCAGCGTTTTGTGCGCAAGTTCAATGAAATTTTGCTATCGCTGCAAATCGAGCAAGAGCTGACCAAGGACGAGATCCTCGCCCTTTACATCAATAAGATCTTTCTTGGAAACCGCGCCTATGGTTTCCAGGCTGCAGCTCAGGTGTATTACGGCAAAGATATCAAGGATCTGAATCTGGCTCAGTGGGCTATGATGGCGGGACTCCCCAAAGCGCCATCAACCTTCAACCCTCTCGCCAACCCCTCCCGAGCCTTGGTGCGCCGCAACTGGATCCTGATGCGGATGCTCGATCTCGGCTATATCAACCAGGATCAATATAACCAATCTATCACTGCGCCAGTAACAGCCAGCTATCACAGCCGCGACCTCGACCTGGATGCACCCTATATTGCCGAGATGGCACGGAAGGAGGCAGTAGACCTCTTTGGCGACAACGCTTATACCGATGGCTACCAGGTCATAACAACGGTAGACAGTCGACTGCAGGAGTCGGCTCGCAATGCGCTTCAGCACGGTCTGGAAACCTATGATGCGCGCCACGGCTATCGTGGCCCAGAGCAGCGTCTAGCACCGGAATTGCTGCAAGATAGCGACCAACTTATCGACTTACTCAACGAGATTCCGATTCTCGGTGGTCTGGAACCCGGCGTTGTCACTGCAGTAGAACCCAAGAAACTTCAAGTTCAACTGAGGGATCGGCGCGTAATTGAATTGCCTTGGAGCAATGGGCTCAGTTCTATCAGGCCCTATATTTCTGAGAGCGCCCGGGGAGCACGCCTTCAATCCGCTGAAAAAATGTTTGCTCCCGGGGATGTTATTCGGCTGCGCAAGGTCGTTAAGGAAAAGAAAGAGAGCAACTCCAGTAGCGAGATGATCGCCACCGCCGTAGATGAGCCTCTTCAAGCCGATCCATTTGCGGATCCCGAGGGCGGTGATATCGAGCCTGCCGAACCCCAGGTGACCGAGGAGTGGGTTCTAGCCCAGGTCCCGGAAGCACAGGGCGCCCTGGTATCTATTGAACCGGAAGATGGCGCTATCCGCGCCCTTGTCGGTGGTTATGACTTCCGCCAGAGCCACTTTAATCGGGCCACTCAGGCAGCCCGGCAACCCGGCTCCAGTTTCAAGCCCTTTATTTACGCCTCCGCGATCGAGCGCGGATATACAGCGGCGAGCATTATCAATGATGCCCCGATTATCTTTGAGGAAACCAACCTGCAAGATGTATGGCGGCCTGAGAATGACGGGGGGACCTTCCTCGGCCCAACCCGCCTACGTATGGCTTTGTACAAGTCCCGCAATATGGTCTCAATCCGGTTGCTACAATCCCTAGGACTGGACTACGCCCTGGGCTTTGTCGAGGGCTTTGGGTTTGAGCGCAGCAAGCTCGCCCGCAACCTGACCATTGCTCTAGGTAGCTCCGCTCTCACGCCCTTGGAAATGGTGCGCGGCTATGCCGCCTTCGCTAATGGTGGCTACCGAGTGGAGCCCTACCTGGTTGACCGGGTATTGGATGTTAATGGCGAAGTCCTGTATCAGGCACTGCCTCTCACTGTATGCGATAACTGTCCCGAGCCGGGCACAGGCTCTGAAACCCTGTCCGCTGAACCCGTCGATCTCGCGGAATTACAGCTGGAAGGACAAGGGGTCGATCATGGTCAAGAGCCAGCAGAGCTACACGTACTGCCCGTTGGCCCCCTCGACCCGAGCAAGAGCCAAGCGCGTCCTCGCGCTCCGCGAGCCATGTCCGCAGAGACGGCATACATAATGGATTCGATGCTCAAGGATGTTATCAAAAAGGGTACCGGGCGCCGCGCTCTGGCGATGAAACGCGGTGATATTGCCGGAAAGACCGGAACCACCAATGGTCCACGGGATGCGTGGTTCTCGGGTTACAGCCCCTACCTGGCAACCAGTGCCTGGGTTGGCTTCGATTCCTATGGCGAACTGGGTAAAAATGAATACGGTGGCTCGGCCGCCCTGCCTATCTGGATCGATTTTATGAGCAGCGCCCTCGAAGGTCTTCCCGAGCGCCACCTGGCTCAACCTGATGGCATAGTCACGGTACGCATCAACCCCCAAAATGGCTTGCGCACCTCTTACGGGGGCATGTTTGAGATATTCAGGACCAACCGGGTGCCCGGCCGCGAGGTATATAACCCATATCGCAATCGTTACACCGATGAAGATATGGATATGCCCAGCCAGGATGGCCGGGAAGATTCTTTACCGGAAGAGCTGTTCTAAGCGAACAGCCCAACCAAAAAAGGGGCCTTTGGCCCCTTTTTTGGTAATACATTGCAAAACAAGTCAGTCACTGCGATAGCGCAGGCAGGCCCGCTCTAATCCCTGCAGGTCGGGAATAACCGCCTCCTCACCAGACAGCGCCACATGCATTAACTCTCCAGGGCTTAGCGGCTGCTCTCGCAGCGCCAACTCCTCAGGGGTAACCCGTACCAGGCGCGGAGTACCGCGCAAGAGCAATGCAAAATACGGCAGCTCACCATCGGGGTTTCCCGTACTCAGCACCGCAATACGCCCCTCTTCTGCAACTGCTCCCAAGGCACCGCCACGCATCACTTCAAAAGATACCACTGGCAGGCGCTGCTCCCGCCAGATCAGATCTCCCAAATACCATTCGGGCACGTCTTGAACTGCCATCGGCGTTTGCATTGCAACAACCTCTGAGAGGCTGTCCACCGGCACCAGCAGCTGCCCCTGCTCAAGGGGCAATAACAGGCTGCTCACTTCCTGGGGGACATCTACCGGCAGCGCTTCAACTTCACTCATTGCCTATCTCTATATTATTCCTGATATTTGCCGCCTCAGCTTCCGACAGCTTCGGCATCTGCGTACTCACGAATAGCCGCCAGCAGTACATCTTCCTGGTAAGGCTTACCCAGGTAGTGGTTAACTCCCAGGGACATAGCGTGATCGCGGTGCTTATTACCGGTACGCGAGGTGATCATTACGATAGGAATATCGCGTAGGCGGCTGCTGGAGCGAATATGGCGCGCAACCTCGAAGCCATCCATACGCGGCATCTCAATATCCAGCAAGATCAGATCCGGGATCTTATCCTGCAGCTGGATAACAGCATCCTGACCATCCTTTGCAGTGCTAACCAGATAGCCCTCTCTCTCCAGGAAGCGCGTCGTTACCTTGCGCACTGTAACTGAGTCGTCCACAACCATAACGGTCTGCTGGCGCGCCTCCTGCTCGGACCGAACTTCAGGCTCTTCCTGAATTTGAAGCTGTGGCACTTCCGGCCTTGCCAGCTGAGTGGCCTGGCGACGCAGCAGGGCGTGTGCGTCGAGAATCACCACGACGCTACCGTCACCAGTTACCGTTGCACCTGATACCCCTTGAACCCCGGAGAACTGTGGGCCGAGGCTTTTCACTACAATCTCGCGGCTTCCCTTAATGGCATCTACCTGTAATGCCATAGCGTGCCCTTCCGAGCGCACCAACAAAACGGGCAGTTGCATATCATCGACACTGAGCTTGGGTTGAGCACCAGACTTCAGCAGAGTACCGAAATAGCTAACCTGATAGAGTTCTCCCGCGTATTCGAAACGCGCATCATCTGAGCGATAGTAGTGCTCCAGCTCAAATGGGCTGAGGCGCACAATACCTTCGATGGTATTCAGCGGCAGTGCAAACAGGTCATCGCCAATTCGCACCATCAAAGCGCGGTTAACCGAAACTGTGAAAGGCAGACGAACGACAAATTCTGTTCCTGCGCCTGCTTCTGAATTGATGTGAACGCTACCACCAATCTGCTTCAGCTCGGCGGATACAACGTCCATGCCCACACCCCGGCCAGAGATCTGGGTAACTTTTTCTGCAGTGGTAAAACCGGCCTGCAGAATGAACTGAAGAATCTCATTATTCGAGAGCTCAGCATCCGGCCTCATCAGGCCATTTTCCACCGCCTTTTCCCTTACGCGGATCAAGTTGACACCGGCACCATCATCGCGGATGGTGAGGACAACTTCACTGCCCTCCCTTTTCAGCGCCACATCAATACGCCCACGCTCAGACTTGCCGGCAGCCAAACGCTCCTCTGGCATTTCAATGCCGTGGTCTACAGCGTTGCGGAGCATGTGCTCCAGCGGCGCAACCATACGCTCCAACATGGACCGGTCCAGCTCGCCTTCAACGTTGGAGAATCCCAGCTCGACCTGCTTGCCCAGCTCAGCACTCACCTGGCGAACGATACGACGCAGACGCGGTACCAGGCGGGAGAAAGGTACCATGCGGCTGCGCATCAGACCTTCCTGCAATTCGGTATTTACTCGGGACTGCTGGAGCAACAGGGTCTCTGTATCACGCGCCTTGTTATTCAGGGTGGAGCGCAGCTCCATCAAGTCAGATGTGGACTCCAGCAGGGAACGGGACAATTGCTGAATAGACGAGTAACGGTCCATTTCCAGCGGATCGAAGTCGCCGTCCTGCTCAGCCAACTGCTCCTGGCGGAACAGGATCTGGGCCTCGGTCTCGCGGTCCAGGCGGCGCAGCTGTTCGTTGAGACGCACCAGCGTCACATCCATCTCGTCCAGGGCGAGACCGAACTCACTCATCTGCTCTTCAAGACGACCACGGGAAATTGCAGTCTCACCGGCGAGGTTTACCAACTCCTCCAGAAGTTCAGCAGCGACACGCACCATCTCCTGGGGCTGGTTCCGGGTCGGTGCCGCTACCTCCTGCTCTGCATTACCGGCTTTGCGGATAAACGGCAAAACGTTATCGCTTTCCTGACCTACAGCAATCTCGGGCAGCTGTGTAGCAACTACATCAGCATCCGGCTGAGCACTCTCGGCCGCAGTAACCTCATTACCATGTTCCGCATCCGCTGCAAGCACAGTTTCTTGAGGTTGTTCGTCTGAAACTTCAGATTCAATAACTGCTTCTGCAGCTGCCGAGTTAGCCGGCTTCTGATCCGCCCAATCGGTGCTGACCAGCTGTACAAAAGCATCAAGCTGTTCACCAGCCATCCAGGCGCGAACTGTCTCTACTCCATCGGCGAGACGATCGTGGATACCATGGGCATTGGCGAAGAAATCTGCGGAGGGCCGATCGTTGTCGCGCATGCCTTCGATCACCGTTTCAAAACGGTGAGCTACTTCACCCAACCCCATTAGGCCAGCCATACGTGCACCACCTTTAAAGGTGTGCAATACACGCTTCAGGGCCTCACCTTGCTCGCGGCCTTCCGGCTCCTCTTCCCAACTCTGGATCAGTTCCTCTAGCTCATCGGTAAGATCTCCCGCCTCCTCCATAAAGACATCGACAACATCCGGGTCAATGTCTGCCAACAACTTCTGTAAATCGACTGATCGAGCGGAATCCTGTGATGACACCTCGCTACCCGGTTGCTCGATAGCCAGGTCGCCAGCAGGTTCAACTTCAGGTGCAGAGAAGGGTTCTTCAAGTTGAGAAACGTCCTCAACGGCGGCCTCTACTTCTATGGCCTGCAATTGAGGAATTTCCGAATCCTCAGCCTCGCCATCGAGAGATTCCCCATCGTGCGACACCTGTAATACAGGTGGCTCAATCCACTCATCAGGGGATGCTTCTGAAACCAGAAGCTCGGTTACTTCCGTGGGCTCCGGCGCCCGCTCTTCAGGCTCGGCAATAGCCAGTGCTTCGCTATCGATTCCCAGTTCATCGAGATCGTAGTCATCTTCTGCTGAAGAACTGGTTTCCTCACCCTGAGCCAGGTAGCGAAGCGCCTCTTCCACAGCTTCGCTGACTTCAGGGAGGTCTTGTGCTGCTGCTACTGCATCGATTAAATCGAGCAACTCGTTGTGTCCCTGCTCAAGAGAGGCCCATAGCGCTGGCTCCTGCTCAAGATCACCAGCAAGGACTTTGCGATAAACATTCAGCAACAGCTCAGCGAGTTCGGCGAGGATCGGCAACTGCGCCCGGCTGGCCGCCTCCTGCAGAACATTGAGTTCGTCAGCGACCAATACAACACGACTTTTATCTGCCGGGTCGGCGCGCCACTCAGTCAGCATTTGGTCTGCATCAAGCAGCACCCGCATGCCATCAGCCATCAAGACTTCGAGAAGCTGGGGATCGACCGCGCGAGGTTCATTCGCCTCACGCTCGCGAATCAAGTGACCTACAGAGCGCTCCTGCAATTCGGCAACGCGGGCAAGGAACTGTTCCGATTTCTCTATTGCGAGAGGCTCTGAAGAGCGAATCTGTTCCAGCACTTCACGCACATAGGTGGCGCTATCATTGATCAGATCAAAAATATCTGCATCGATAGGCACCTGATAAATACGCAGCTCTTTAGCGAAGCGCTCCAGTGGCGCCATAATTTCGGCAACCACTTTGACTTCCGCCATATGTGCGGAGCCTTTTAGTGTGTGGAGTGCCCGGTGCATTGGATCGCTGGGAACACCATACAAAGGCGCGGCAGCCTGCATATCCAACAGATACTCATCTACGACATTGAGGTGCGTCTCTGCCTCCTGGGCAAAAATTTCCCAGAGTTGAGCCAGGTCTTCTCCGGTGTCCTCAACAACGTCAACTGCCGCGACACCGCCTGCACTTTGGGCTTCCAGATCAGCGGGCATCTCTCCCGCACTCAGCTGCTCAGCCCAAGCTTGTAACTGCAGGGTAAGCTGCTGATCGGGGTCGCTCTGTCCGTGTTTAAACGCCTCAATCATTGAGGGGAACTTCTGATACACCTGCTCAATCAGGTATACATGGGCAGGCCCGGGTTTCACACTGCCATCGATAACCCGGTTGAGCATATTCTCCACAGACCAGGCCAGTTCACCAATATCCAGGGCCTCGACCATACGGCCCGACCCCTTCAGGGTATGGAAGCCCCGACGAAACTCTACCAGGGCATCCTGATTGGCAAAATTGGCAGCCCACTCCGGGAAGTAGCAACTGATATGCGCAAGAACTTCCCCGGCTTCTTCCAGGAAGATCTCGATAATTTCATCGTCAATCAGGCTCTCAGTGTCATCACCGAGTTCCTCCGTCGTATCCGCGACCTCTGCAACTGCAGCAACCGGCTCAACCTCAGCAGGCTCTACTACCGGTGCAGCTTCAATGAAGTCAGCAGGCGCTTCTTCAGCCTCAGGAGCCTCTATCCCAGTTTCAATTTCAAGTGTCGGGGCAGCTTCAACCTGAGGAGTCCCATCAGAGAACCAAGACTCCTCCGGAGCTGACTCTTTGTCGATTTCCAGCTCGGACTCCACAACAGAACCTGCGTCATCGACAGGCAGCTGCAAAGTTATGGCAGATGACTCTTCCGCTTCTATTTCAGCTTGAGAGTCCAGAGGTTCGTCAGAAACCACAGTGGCTTCATCATCGGGGATTAAATCGTAATCAATAAGATCTGGCAGTTCGGGTTCTGATACCGGGGACGCTTCGAGACTGGCGTCGGCCTCACTCCCACCGACGATCTTCAGCGAAACGCCCAAAGCCTCTACGCTATCTTCAGCCAGTGCCAAAAGCATTTCTGCATCAGCCAGACCTTCCGCACGACGCTCCAGGTAGTATTCGACACTGGTAATGGCATCTGCCAGAGTATCCAGCATTGTCCATTCGGGCTGTTCCCCAGCCTCAATCAGGGAGCTGCCAATATAGCGGTTGCAAGCGGAGATGATTTCACCCGCTCGCTGGTAACCCACCATTTCGAGACCACCACAGACTTCCTGTAAACGCTGTGGCACACGGCTCAGGTAACTGATATCCCAGTGGCTGGCCACATACTCCATGACCGCTTCTTTTACCGCTTCCAGACCGAGTCTGGCCTCGCGTAATACAGAGTCAGTGGCGTCGCCCATAATGGGCTGCTCATCGTCGACTTTTTTATTGCGATCGACAGTGGCGGCAAGCGCTGAATCGAGCTGAACCAATTCCCCGGCGGCACGCATCAGGTACTCTTCAACGTCAGTACCACGGGAAGCATCGCGAAGGTCTTCGTAGATACTGCGAGCACGAACCCGCTGCGCCTCCAATCCCAAAATACCGAGTGTATCCGCGAGACGCTTGGCCACAGCGGCAGTGTCAGACAGCGAGGGTTGTTCTGTATCAGTTGTACTGGGCTCCAGTGCTTCACGCACCAACTGCAGTTCATCGCGCAC
This sequence comes from Microbulbifer sp. VAAF005, assembly GCF_030012985.1. Taxonomy (NCBI): domain Bacteria; kingdom Pseudomonadati; phylum Pseudomonadota; class Gammaproteobacteria; order Cellvibrionales; family Microbulbiferaceae; genus Microbulbifer; species Microbulbifer sp. VAAF005. The sequence continues at coordinate 2,835,075 of NZ_CP120233.1, forward strand.
TGCAGCAATTGCACTGCCTAAGGCTTCTGGCCCCATCGCCAATACGTCTTCAGTATCCGGGCGAGGTGTACCGGGAACTGCCTTATCTAGTGCGAAGCGCTGGTAGAGTTTTTCACAGTGCGGCCCATTCGGACCGGCGAGGTAGACATAAAAAAGTAGGTTGCGCAGAAAGTCCTGATCCAGGCGTGCATCCAATACCTTTGCGCCACGCCCCTGCAACAACCTGAATTCAATATCCACCTTGCGCAGCAAGTGACGTAGCGCAGGTTGCACATTGATACGGTGCTCGCTAATTGCCTCCAAAATTCCGAACAGTACCTCCCACAGGGACTGGCGGCTGCTGCCACTGTAAAGCAGCTGCATTTTTTCAATAATTTTGGTGAGGTAAGCCAGGCTTTCGCCACTGTTTACATCCCGGATCAGACCAGCAGCCGCAACGTGATACATCTTGCGCAGCTTGGTGACCAAGTCATTTAAGCGGGCGCTATCGGCAACGAGAGGCTGACGCTTTCCGATCACCCTTGCCAATGAAGACAATTCCGGCGAGAAAATGGCTCCTTCACTGATCAATCGCTCACGACGCACCGCGCGCAAGTCATTCATCAGGGGGAGCAAGAGAACGGCATTGTCACGACGCTGAAAAGAGACCTTTTCAAGATAGAGGGGCAACTCCAGTAGCGCGCGCATCAGAAATTCGCGCGTCTCATCGGTATTTTCTACCGCTCCAGTGGCGAGGGCCTGGATAAGCTGCTCCATCTCTTCAGCCAGCATTGCAGCACCGCTGAGCTGTGCCATATGCAAGCTACCATGCACTTGGTGCACCAGTGACAAGCTATTTTGCAGAAGAGAGGCACCCGCATCGGGTTCTACAGCGAACGTCTCAAGAAATTGGCGCGCTTGTGCCAAAGTCTCGTTAATTTCACCGATCAGCCAATCCAAGGCCATGAAGTTCGGATTGTCGTGACTCACGCCAAGTCCCCAATAATTTATTCAGTACTCAAGCGCTACAGTTTTCTGCGAGAAAAACTCGCGGATTTATCGGAAGCAATTCCGTGCGCCCCTTTTGCGCCCGGCCAACTTTCATAATGGCCGGGCATTATTGTGTGGGTTAGGCCAGGGCCCGGTCTTCGCGGGACTCCAATGAATGAGTATCTTCACCTTCAATAGCGAAAGTATCTGTATCCATTTCCGGCAACTCCACGTCATACAGCTCGCTGTTGCTTTCAACACTTTCCTCTTGCGGAAGTTTGAAACCGGCAACGGATTCGCGCAGTGCACTCGCGGTCTGCGCCAGGTTACCAATGGACTGGGCGGTAGCTTGGGTACCCGCAGAAGTCTGCGAGGTAATTTCCTGAATCACGTTCATCGTGTTGGAAATGTGGCCTGCAGACGAAGCCTGCTGACGAGCAGCGTTAGAAATGTTCTGAATCAACGATGCCAGGTTGTTGGATACACTTTCAATTTCTTCCAGTGCAACACCCGCATCCTGGGCCAGACGAGCTCCACGTACCACCTCACTGGTGGTTTGTTCCATGGAGATTACCGCCTCGTTGGTATCGGACTGAATCGCTTTTACCAGACCTTCGATCTGCTTGGTTGCAGCTGCAGAGCGCTCCGCAAGTCGCTGTACCTCATCCGCAACCACCGCGAAGCCCCGACCGGCATCACCGGCCATGCTCGCCTGGATCGCGGCATTCAATGCAAGAATGTTGGTCTGATCGGCAATGTCATTAATCAAACTTACGATATCGCCAATTTCCTGGGAGGATTCACCCAGGCGCTTAATTCGCTTGGAGGTATCCTGAATCTGCTCGCGGATGTTATCCATGCCTTTGATGGTGTTCTGTACCACCTTGGCGCCATTACTTGCGATATGTACCGAGCGCTCGGCTACCTGGGCAGATTCAGAGGCGTTGGCAGATACCTGGTCAATGGTGACCGCCATTTCGTTAACCGCAGCGGAAGCTCCGGCGATCTCCTGCGCCTGGTGTTCAGAGGCCTCGGCCAAGTGCAGTGCAGTCTGCTGGGTTTCCTGGGACAAGCCAGATACTTCCTGTGCAGCACCATTAATCCGCGATACCAGCACACGCAGCTGGTCAATAGTAAAGTTAATGGAGTCGGCAATCGCACCAGTAAAGGCTTCGGTTACCGTTGCAGAGGTGGTCAAGTCACCGTCGGCGAGGTCGGCCAGCTCGTCCAGCAGCTGCATAATCGCGTGCTGGTTACGCTCGTTGGTATCTTCCTCTTTTTTCAGGTTTCGGCGGGTACCGGAGAATGCCATCGCCATCATACCGAAGATCAACAATACGAAGACCAAAGCCAGTGCAGCAATGGTCAAGTTGTTGGGCTGGCGATCATCTGAAAGGTTTACGATTCGGTCATTCAGCGTACTCAATGCTTCGATCAGCTGGGGAGATGACGCGATAATGCCGTCAGAGGCCTGGCGGGTAGCAAACAGGGCCGGAGTTGCTTCGAAGATATCCCGTACGGAGGTACTTACGAAGCCGAACAGCTCAGTAATTTCATCCAGTGAGTGGCGAGCCTCTTCATCAGTAATACGGGAAATCCCCATCACCACATCGCCGCTCTTCATGCCGTCAACCACCTTACCGAAAAGACTGGCGTCGGTATTAAACTGGTCAGCGGCGGCTTCGGCATCATCACCACCTTGGAGCATTTTATCGATATTTCGACCAATACGCTCCGCACGCCATACCTGTAACTGGGCCTGTTCCACCTGATTTGCCGGGGCGTTGTTAGCCAGCAGAATTTCTACAATATTGTTGTGCTCCGCCTGCAGTTCAGGAAGCGAGTCACTCAGCGTTGAAGCGATATCGTTAAGAAATACGATGGTTTCCTGGTTGCCGATAATCGTGTCAACCTGCTCGCGCAAGCTGCGCCAAACCTGGTCGTAAGCAGACAGCTGCGCGCCCAGAGCACGGCGACTATTGTCGTCCATTCGCTGAAGCTGGTTCCAGGCAGTAGCCATTTCTTCGGTAACGTTTTCCAGTTCGGCGAAAGCCTCACTGTCACCCGCAGTAGCCGCCGGCGCATAGGAAACTACCTGATAGGAAAGGGCCCGCAACTCGGCAACTTGCTGCAGATATTGTTTATCCTGCTCGTCTCGAGTCTGTACCAAATAAATACTGACAATAAGCCCCGCCAGCGTGGCGAGTACCAGTAGACCTAATACCAGCGCGGCAGGATTACTGCGCAACGCGGAAAAGGAACTCTGGGAGCCTGGTTTCATAATTTACTCCTAGCGGGCCATTGCATTAGGCCGGTTTAATACCACTTTAGTTTTAACGCTTTAATGACAAGACCCCTCAGTCAGTGCTGCACATCCCTGCACTAATTGCGGGCCACCCGGTCGGCCACCCTCGGCTACCGGAAAGAAAGAACTGGATTAGTCAGCGTAAAGCTGCATCCATAAAACGCGCATCGTTGATCAGTGCCCGCATATCGAGAACGAGCCAACGTTGCTGCTGTAAAACAAACTGGCCGTGCACCATTGGCGCAAATGGTGCACTCAAATCTGTCGGTGCCTCACGGGCATACTCAAACGCCAAGTGCTGCATCCCAAACAATTTATCCACGATAAGCCCCACGTAGGTCTTATCCCTCTCGAGCACCAAGACACGACGTTGCTGGCGCGGACCTGAGAGGTAGCCACCATAAAAAGCAGCGAGATCAATAAGGGGAAGCAGGCGACCACGAACATTAGAGACGCCTTTTACCCAAGGCTGAGCGCCGGGGATAAAGGTGTGCTGTGGCACTTCGAGCAATTCCACAACGTCATCCATAGAGGCGACAAAGTGGTTATCCAGAAGAGAGAAACCGATACCGGTCCAGTAGGGTTTGATTTCCCGGCGGCCGGGCAGACCGGTGGCCTGCGCTTTGGCGCGCCGTGCAATATCAACCAGAGCTAAGTAAGGTGTTTGTGACTGCACTTTTCGCAGCTGGCTATTAGGCCAACACCTCCCCGATCGCATCCAGCAATTTACTCTCATCGACAGGTTTGGTCAGGTAAGCCCTGGCTCCCTGGCGCATACCCCAGACACGGTCTGTATCCTGATCTTTGGTAGTTACCATAATGATCGGAATTTCGCCGGTATTGCTGTCTTTACTCAATTGGCGGGTGGCCTGGAAACCGTTGAGACCCGGCATCACAATATCCATCAGGATTAGATCGGGGCGTTCGGCGCGGGCTACTTCAACTCCGCTTTCACCGTTGGGAGCGGTGATTACTGCGTGGCCATTTTTTTCAAGAATGGTTGTCAGCTTATGTGTTTCTGTAGGAGAGTCATCAACTATTAGTACTCTTGCCATCATTTCCCCCATGACATCTTTTCGGCAACAACTACTGCGCTCGGCGGTTTTTGTTGTGATTATCCTCGCTAGCATGTGCCGAAATGCACTATGACTACCGATAGTGTGGGTACAAAAATTAATCGGCCTGTAGCAACCGGAAAATCTGTACTCTAATTAAATTTTGGTACCGAGCTTGTGGGCACAATGCCCACAATGGAATCCGTTATCTATATTTTCTTTTTCTGTTAGCCGCTTATGCGGCATGGTGCGGCTTGGCATGAGCGGAAATAGCACCCAGCAGCTCGCTCTTACTAAAAGGTTTGGTCAGATATTGATCGCAACCAACAACACGCCCTTTTGCCTTATCGAACAAACCATCCTTACTCGACAGCATTACAACAGGGGTGGAGCGGAATTCGCTGTTATTTTTTATTAACGCACATGTTTGGTAGCCATCCAGGCGCGGCATCATAATATCGACAAAAATGACATCCGGACGGGAGTCCGCGATTTTTGCTAACGCATCAAAACCGTCTGTCGCGGTGACCACGGTACAGCCCGCCTTTTGCAGCAACGTCTCCGCAGTGCGGCGAATTGTCTTACTGTCGTCGATCACCATGACAGTCAGACTTTCCCAGTTAAGCTCCATAGTCTTTTTTGAATCCCCTGTTTACTTATTTTCGGGCACGCGAAAACTTTAGTTGCGCCCTTTTTTCAAACCGCTTGCGGGGTCCGGGCGCCTAGCCTGGCGAAGGTCGCACGCTGAGACGAACTTTTATCACAGAACCCCAGGCGAATCTAGCTGAGTCGACACACTGCAGGCGACACAGTTCAAATTATCACCACTTATGCATTCATTGGAGGTATTGCGTTAAGAAGGTTGCACCTTCGCAAAGCTGCTCTTACCTTATCTATCCAACAACGCTGGTAGCGGCCACAAATTTGGGAGCAAAACCAGTGATAACTGGGATAGAAATACCCAACGATTTGGAAACCCGTATGAATTATTCCCTCGGTGTGGTGATGGACCCCATCGCCCAGATCAATTTTAAAAAAGATACGACGCTTGCACTGTTACAAGCCGCACAAGATTGTGGTTTCCAGCTGTTTTATTTCGAGCAGAGCCATCTTTACCTGGAGAATGGGCGCGCAACTGGGCGCGGCTGCCCTATGCAGGTTTTTGACGATGCGAATCGTTGGTTTTCTCTGGGAGAGTCTAGAGAAATGCCACTCGGCGACCTGGATGTAATCCTGATGCGTGTCGACCCCCCTTTGATAATGAATATATTTATTCCACTTATATTCTCGAAGCCGCAGAGCGCGAAGGTGCAACGGTAGTCAACAAGCCCCAGGCACTACGCGACTGCAATGAGAAAATTTTTGCGACAAGTTTCCCCCAGTGTTGCCCACCGGTTCTAGTTAGCCGCGATATGACCAAACTGCGGGAATTCCACCAAACCCATCAAGATGTCATTTTCAAACCTTTAGATGGTATGGGCGGTGCAGGAATTTTCCACTGTAAACCTGACGGCGCCAACCTGGGAGCGATTCTGGAAATGCTCACCGATCACGGCCGCCAGCAAATTATGGCGCAACGCTACATCCCCGAAATCAAAGACGGGGATAAGCGTATCCTGGTCGTTAACGGTGAAGCAATTCCCTACTGCTTGGCGCGAATTCCGGAAGCGGGGGAAACTCGTGGCAACCTTGCAGCCGGCGGACGCGGTGAAGCACGTCCCCTCACCGATAGGGACCGCTGGATCGTTGAGCAAGTCGCTCCTACTTTGAAGGAAAAAGGTCTGTTATTTGTCGGGCTGGACGTTATTGGTGACTACCTAACAGAAATTAACATCACCAGTCCCACCTGTGTACGGGAAATCGATGCCGCTTACAATACAAACATCGCAGCTCGACTAATGAGCGGCATCACACACCTGTTGGCACAAAAAAGGTAAACTGGGTGTTTGATAACCCTCAGGGCGATTTACCACTGGGTACAAGGCTGTGTGATATACACGCCCGAATAAGTAGTAGTTGATAATAGATAATGAATTCCTCTGCCAACGCGACACAACTTCACGCAATACAACGTGATCGCTTTGTGTTCTCATTATTTCTTGCCGTCGCCCTGCACGTGCTAATTATCTTTAAGCTGGTTATTAACAAGCCGGAAGGGGCTCAGGCGCCGCCAACGCTTGAAGTAACACTTTCTCTGCAAAATTCCGCTCAAGCACCTGAGGATGCCTATTACTTGGCACAACACAACCAATTAGCCAGTGGTACTGCTGACTCTCCCAAAGAGTTATCCACTAAGCGCCGTGCAGAGTTTGCCGATACGCAAATTCATCGAGTAAACCCGTTACCCCAACAACAAGCTGCACGACCAGCTGAACAGCGACGCCTATTAGTTACCACAATTGGTGAAAGTCCGATTCAAGCTCCCGAACTTTCAGCGGAAGACAAGTTTTCTACGGAAAAACGCGGCGATGCTCCCAATGACCTGCCACTGAGTAACCCAAGAATAGCCAGCTTAGAGGCGCGCCTCGATAAAATTCGCCAGACTATTGCCGAGCGCCCCAGAGTTCGCAGGCTAACTTCTGTAGCTACCAGGGCTTCTGCAGATGCTGCATATTTACATGAGTGGCGCCAGAAAATAGAAGCTGTTGGCAACGATAACTTCCCGGAAGAAGCCCTGGAGAAACAAATTAGTGGCGAACTGCGAATGATGGTTAGACTACTTCCCACCGGAGCAGTCGAAAAAGTTGTTATCCTTCAATCTTCTGGTGAGCGTATTCTCGACGATGCGGCCCAACAAATTGTGCGACTGGCTGCACCTTTCGCCCCATTCCCAGCAGAGATAAAGAGCGAAGTGGACCGACTGGAAATCATCCGGACCTGGCAATTCGAAAGAACCGGGGGACTCACTACTTCTGCAGGGGATCTGCCCAGCCGAGGCTAAAATAGGCTTTCAACTGGCGGTTTATTAGTGATCTATGCCGAATTCGAATATTGATAGCGACCTGACTCACGGAAACCTGCGCGGCCAATTCCTTCTGGCCATGCCCGGCATGGAGGACCCGCGCTTCAAGCACGCTATCGCACTGATTGTTGAGCACAATAGCGACGGTGCCATGGGCATAGTGATCAATATGCCCAGTAAGGTGCACTGGCACGAGGTATTCGAGCAGCTGTCTCTGGAGGATCTCAGCTTGCGCGGTGACGAACCAGTTCTACTGGGCGGTCCCATGTCACCAGAGCAGGGATTTGTACTGCACGGCACCGGCATGCACTTCGACTCTACCACCGAAATCAATTCAGATATCAGCCTGACTGCCTCCAAGGACATCCTCGAATCCCTCGCCGCAGGACGCGGCCCTGACGATGTACTACTCGCCCTCGGCTACGCGGGCTGGGGGCCCGGTCAGTTGGAGCAGGAGCTGACAGAAAACGCCTGGCTGACACTGCCGGCAGAGCCCGAAACCCTATTCGCCACACCGGTCGAAAAACGCTGGCAAAGCGCCGCCGCCCGCCACGGCATCGATCTTTCCGGCCTCGGCTCCCAAGCTGGGCACGCCTAACAGAAAAATTACTGCCCCCTATGAATAAACCCGTCACAGCGCTAGCTTTTGACTTTGGAACCCGCTCGATTGGCGTAGCTTACGGCCAGAGCCTTACCGGTGGAGCACGGGAACTGGCCCCACTGCCCGCTAAAGATGGCAAGCCCAATTGGGACTCCGTCGAAGGCCTGATCAAAGAGTGGCAGCCCCACCTTTTACTGGTTGGCCTCCCCCTCAATATGGATGGCAGCGAAAGTGAATTTGGCGTGCGTGCGCGAAAATTCAGCCAGCGCCTGCACGGTCGCTATGGACTACCGGTAGAGCTGATCGACGAGCGTTTAAGCACTCGAGCCGCCAAGGAAGAGGCTAACGAACGCGGACATCGTGGCAACTACGCAAAAGACCCAGTGGACTCAATAGCCGCACGGATAATTCTCGAAGACTGGCTGCGCACCAGGGGCTAGCCCCTCGACTACAGAGAGCCTCACTGCATTGCGACTCTGTTAGAATGGCCGCTTCAACCAATAAGTGATTGAGCCGCATGTCTATAGATCGTATTCGCATTGCCACCCGACAGAGTGCTTTGGCTCTGTGGCAGGCCAACTATGTCAAAGACCGCCTGCAACAGGCGCATCCCGAACTTCTTATCGAGTTACTGCCCCTCACCAGCCGGGGTGACCAGGTTTTGGACATCCCACTAACCAAAGTGGGCGGCAAAGGCCTGTTCGTTAAAGAACTGGAAGTGGCGATGCTCGAAGGCCGTGCGGACATCGCAGTTCACTCGATGAAAGATGTCCCCATGGAATTCCCCGAAGGACTTCACCTACCGATTATTTGCGAGCGTGAAGACCCCCGCGATGCCTTTGTCAGTAATATTTATGACAGCCTTGATGACCTACCCCAGGGAGCAGTAGTCGGCACTTCCAGCTTGCGCCGACAGTGCCAATTACTTGCCCGTCGCCCGGACCTCAAAGTCACCTTTTTACGGGGCAATGTGAATACCCGACTGGCCAAGCTGGATGCCGGCGATTACGACGCAATCATCCTCGCTGCGGCCGGACTGCTGCGACTTGAGATGCCGGAACGCATCCGCAGCTTCCTGGCAACAGACATCCTGCTCCCCGCTGGTGGACAGGGCGCAGTGGGTATCGAGTCGCGCCGCGATAGCGAACTGGAAGCCTTGATCCAACCGCTCCACTGTCCGGAAACCGCAGCCCGACTCAGTGCGGAGCGCGCCCTGGTTAAGCGCCTCAACGGCGGCTGCCAAGTGCCTATCGGCTGCTACGCCGAGCTGGATGGTGACACCCTGTGGTTGCGCGGACTCGTTGGCAGTCCCGATGGCAAAACCATGATACATGCCAACAATCGTGGCCCTGCCGCTGAGGGAGAGCGCCTGGGTACTGAGCTCGCGGAACAGTTACTGGCCGATGGTGCCGATAAAATCCTCGCCGCTATCTGATATGAGCGATCTCACCTCCGACCTTCTGCAGGGCAAACGTATTCTCAGTACGCGGCCAACGCAGCAGGCTGATAACTGGTGTGCGCTACTGCGCAGCCTGGGGGCCCAGGTAGATAACATCCCCATGCTCGGCATAGAGCCAATTGAGGATCAAGCTGCCATACAGGCCTTAAAAAACTCAATCCTCGATTTCGATCAAACGGATGTCGCGATCTTTGTTTCCCAGAACGCCGTGCGCTACGGCGTAGACTGGCTTGAAGATTATTGGCCACAGTTTCCCCAGGGTCCTCGCTTTTTGGCGATCGGCGCAGCAACCGCAAGCGCCCTGGAAAAGCGCGGTATACCCAGCGAGCAAAGTGGCAATACGATGAACTCCGAGGAGCTGCTGCGCCTACCCTGTTTACAGCAGTTGGATGGGAAAAGAGTCCTTATTTTTCGCGGCTCCGGTGGCCGCCCTCTTATCGGCGACACCTTGAGTGATAGGGGTGCGCGAGTAACTTATTGCGAACTCTATCGGAGAGTGCTGCCACCGGAGGCTGCAACCTCCCTGGCTGAGTATAAATTCCAACCCGATATTATCAGTGTGCACAGCGGTGAAACACTCGATAACCTGGTTACCTGTATCCGCCAGATAAACCGCAATACACTCTTTGAAACCGCTCTTATCTGCCCGAGTATACGAGTTGCCAATCGGGCAAATGAGCTTGGTTTTGCCCGTTGCTATAGCGCGCTAAATGCCGGCGATAACGCTATGCTGGAAACACTGCGTAAAGCCCTCGGCTGATTTGCTATCGAATTCTCGACCGCTTTGCGCTAAAAATCTTAAAACGGCGTTTAGCCCGCTATTAAGGCTCGCGCCACTCGTTATAATCTGACGACATTTTCCACCTGCGCCGCCATACCCATGACCGATAAAAAAGATCAAAATATAGCCGCGACCAATGAGCCCCCGGAAAACACAAAGCCTGTAAAAGGCAAAAGTAATTTCGCCAAAGCCTCAGAGGAAAAAGCCTCTACTGGTAAAGCCAGCGGGGGTGCTGCGGCCAGTAGATCCAATGGGCTGTGGTGGTGGCTACTGTTCATCCTCATTTTGATTGCTGTGGCCTCACTGGCCTGGTTTAACTCTCCTCAGCTGCGCGAACACCTTGGCGCTTACCTCGACTATCTACCCGGAAAAACGGCAGCCCCGGAGAGCACCACCACTATTACCCCTGCAACGGAAGTGCCGGTTGCCGCTGAAAACACCACCCAAGCGCCGACCTCCAATATCACTTCGGAAACCCCAGCTGCTACCCCTGCCCCAACTGAACCCCAAACCCCCGATTATTCCGGGGAGTTCAATCAGCTGGAGCAGGCCGATGCCAATTTACGCAATCAACTGGAGCGACAAAATCGCACTATCGCCCAACTGCAGCAGCAACTGGCTTCCATGCAGCGCAGTGTCACCGCACAGGGAAACCGCTTGGGTCAGCTGGGAAATGTAAGCCGCGACGATTGGCAATTGGCTGAGGCAGATTATCTGTTGCGTCTAGCCAATCAGCGCCTGCTTCTCGAAGACGATAGTCGCGCTGCGCTGGGGCTGGTCGAGCGCGTGGACGAGATATTGCGCGATGTGGACTTACCGGATCTGTACGGGGTACGCCAACAGCTTGCCCGTGATATCACCTCACTGAAGCTGGTCCAAAACATCGATCGCCAGGGTTTATACCTCCGTCTCAGCGCCTTGGAAGAACAGCTAATCCGCACAAATATCCAACCACAATTCGATATGGCTTCGGCAGAACAACCCAGTGAAGAGCAGCCCACAATTGAGGAGAGTGCCCCCCTATGGAAGCGGGAGTGGCACAACTTCACCCGCTTCATGCGCGAATCGGTGCGCCCCATTGATGGAGACATCAACCCGGTAATGCTGTCCCCACAGAGTGAAGCTCGCTTTCGCCAGACTCTGCGCCTTTATATGGAGCAGGCCCAACTGGCATTGCTTCGCGGCGATACCACGGTTTACAGGGACGCTCTGGATAGTGCGCGGTCGCTACTACTCAGTTACGGCACTGCCAGTCCGCAGCGCGATGCACTGGCCCAACAACTGACGGACCTTAGCAAACAGCGCATCCAGGTCGAAATGCCCGATCTCAGCGCCTCCCAACTTGCCCTGCGCAATTTTATTGAGCGCTTACACAAAACATCCGGCACCGCCGCACCAACTGCCTCGCAACAGGAGGAGAACCAGTGAAAAAACTGTTCTTCACCGCACTGGTACTACTGCTGCTCGGCGCTTTTCTACCGGAGGCTATTAACAATTATCCCGGCTACCTGGTAATCGGTATTGGCGGTGAGCTGAATAAAGGCTACGAGATGAACCTCTGGTTCGCAATTTTCTCGCTGGCAGCAGCTCTAATTATCCTCTTCTTTGCCATTTGGCTGGCTCGCAGTATCTTTCGCGGATTCCGAGGTAGTGTCGACCGGCTGAGGTTTGGTCGCCAGCGTGTAGCGCGCCGACGCCTGACCAGCGGCTTGGTGGAATTTATGGAGGGCAACTGGTCCCGGGCACGCCGTCAGCTGCTGAAGAGCGCCCCTCGATCTGAAGCCCCGCTGATCAATTATTTGGCGGCAGCGCGCAGCGCCTTTGAGCTGGGCTTTCGTGAGGAAGCCAATGAATTACTCGCCAAAGCGGAGGCCTGTGGTGAAGATACCCGCCTCGCTGTAGCACTAAGCCAAGCTCGTATGCAGCTCCTGGATAAACATTACGAGCAGTGTATAGCCAGCCTGGAACGCGCCAAGCAGCTCGAGCCGAAACATCCTGCCCTGTTACAACTTCTCAAGCAGGCTTATTACCTTCTGGGTGACTGGAGCCGTCTTCGCGCATTACTGCCCGAATTGGAGAAACATGCGAACATGCCCGAAGCTGAGCTGCACCAGCTTGAACTCGAGGTGTATCAACATCAGCTGACCGAAGCAGCTAATCGCAAAGATATCGATAAATTACACGATACCTGGCAAAGCCTGAGTGGCCGCTGGCAACGCAACGAAGCCCTGCGCAGCCTCTACGCACAGCAACTGCATCGGATTGGTGAAGACACAGAGGCAGAGAAGCATTTGCGCTGGCTACTCAATCGAGCTTGGGACCCCAAGCTTGCCGAACTCTACGGCTGCCTGGTAGGCGCCGACCCTGCGGCACAAATATCTGCAGCTGAAGGCTGGCTGAAAGAGTATGGGGAAAGTGCTGCATTGCTAACCTGTCTCGGGCGCCTCTCAATGCGCAATGAACTTTGGGGCAAAGCTCAGCAATATTTTGAGAAAAGCCTATTGTTGCGCCAAGATCCCGCTACCTCCGCTGAACTGGCTCGCCTATTTCAATCCCTTGGGGAAAAAGATAAAGCAGCAAAACTCTATGAGGAAGGCTTGCTACAAGCAGTCAAGGACTTGCCCCAGTTGCCTATGCCCAGTCAAGGCACTCCCCTACTAGGCGCTCACGCCTGAATCATCTCCCCTGAAAGGCCGACGGGCCTTTCAGCCACTCCCCAATTGCGCCTATAGTGAACTCCCGTTTACCAATAAGGACACGGCTGTGACCCTCTTTGTGCACTACATAGTTGCCTTACTTTTTACCGCCAGTGTGTTTTTTACTGGCCATGCATCCGCTGAATATTCAGTAACGCCTCAAGATAAAGCCTTAACTGATTACGAATATCCCTATCCAGTTCATCACCTTCATTTCGCACAACAGGGGCAGCCACTGGCAATGGCCTTTATGGATGTACCGCCTGCAGAGGGTAAAAATGCAAGAGGAACGGTACTCCTGTTGCACGGTAAGAATTTTTCGGCGGCCTACTGGAAGGAGACTATCTCCCAACTCAGTCAGCTAGGGTACCGGGTTATAGCACCGGACCAGATCGGTTTCGGAAAATCCAGTAAACCGCTTACCCAATATACTTTTCAGGGGCTTAGCAACAATACCAAAGTTTTATTGGATAAATTGAAAATAAGAGAAGTTATGGTAGTTGGGCACTCTATGGGAGGTATGCTGGCTACCCGGTTTACCCTGATGTACCCGGAGCGAGTCAAAAAGCTAGCACTTGTAAACCCTATAGGCCTTGAAGACTGGAAGCGATGGGTTCCCTATGAACCTTTGGACAAAGCCATTGCTCGCGAGAAAAAACAAACTCCAGAATCTATCAAACGCTACATGAGTAAAGCCTACTTTTCTGAGCAGTGGCGCGAAGAATATAACCCGCTACTGGATATTCAAGCTGGCTGGACCCTGGGACCCGATGCGGCTCATATGGCAACCGTGGATGCCCTAACCTCCGAAATGGTATTCACTCAACCTGTACTTTATGAGTTTGCCAATATCAAGGTGCCCACCCTACTGATTATAGGTACCCGAGATCGAACAGCTATTGGCCGCGCCCGTGCGCCTAAAGCTGTACAAGGAAAATTAGGGCGTTACGATAAATTAGGCAAACGTGCAGCAGCAGAAATCCCCAAAGCCGAATTAGTCGAAATGGAAGGGGTTGGACATTTACCCCAATTCGAAGCCTTTCCAGCTTATATTGATGTTTTAAGTAAATTTCTTGCAGCTCCTATTGGAAAGTAGGACCTCCTGCCTGCCCAGTAGAAACCCAATCCAGGAAACACATCATTGGCACGGAGGCTGATGTGTAGAGCATCCATTTGCAGAAAGTTATAGCTTGCACGCAAGGAAACTATTAGTAATCAATGATAGTGCAAATGGCGATTTAACATTTAATAAGTTGCCGCTTGCAGACTTTCTACGAGAATTTATTTCGTTTTTAAACAGCCCAGGGCAATCCCACAAAGAGTAGCATGGCAAAATAAGTAATTATCCCTTGTAAAAGGGCAATTAGAATAGCCTTTAAAAAACCCGTACCAAGTACCAGCATATAGGCAATAGCAGCCAGGGGAATTGTCATTAAAATTCCAGCGCTATCCGTCACACCCGGCAACATGCCGCCAACAATTCTTTGAATAATTAGGGCCAACAGCAAAGCGAAAAGACAATAAAATACACCCGTATTTTTCGCCCCCAACATGGCAGCTGCCAACTTCAGAGGCAGAACAAGAACTGCCACCATAATAATTACAAAAATAATTAATTCCATTTGTTACCTCTCCATTTAATTTTAGTTATTTACTCACTTCCAACTTCTACCGTTTCCCAACCCCAGGAATTAGATATCCACTTGTTTTCAATGCAGCATGTCGCCATAAGCAAAAACACAACCCGGACATAGCGCGCACTGTCACCCCATGCCAATAAGCTGGCAACAGCATGCAAATTCAGTCGCGAATCATACTTATATAAACCAAAACCACAATAAAGTTCACAAATAAAAAAGCTGGCGCGAATTTCGCTCCAGCTTTGAGAAATAATACATCTAAACTATCAGTTAATAACGATTTGGCAGCTTATTTACGTATCAGGGTCAGGGATGAGGGTAACTGCTCCCCGTTCTTCAAGTAAGTCTCTTCCCGCTGTAACTTGCCGTTACCTAACCAGGTCAAAGTGAGACTATCCAGACGACTCTTACTGTCCAAAGTAAAATTAGTTACATCCTTGAAAGAGAATGCCAAACTATTTTCAGCACTATTTTTTTGCCAACTTAGCCTGGGCTGATTACCCTGGGGACAATAGTGCGCCACTATTAAATTATCATTATCCAAGTGGTAGACCGTCAGGGAATGTTGGCGCCCGTTATAGAGCCAACTTTCCAGTACTACACTTCCCCCAGCTGTATCGGAAAAACTAATAACAAAATCGTCATTTTTTGCCCCTTCCTCTCTCCACTCTCCAGCTAGCCCTTTGATCTTTTCAAAAATTGCCTCTGCACCATTACCCTGGCTGGCAATTACAGGCTGAAATATTGCTATACCAAAAAATAGAACTACTAGTTTTGATAAATTTCCTATCATATTCCCGTCCAACCTTAGAAAAATACACAACAAGCCCCCTCAAAATAGAAATTTCAAGAGTGGTCATCCCACAGTTGTTTTTTTATATTTTCATGAGACGAATAGCAATACGCTTCATCGCATTGGCCGAGTTAATATCCATATCTCTGTTCATCAAGAATATTAATTATATTTAATTTCCAATTCAAAAATAAATGGCGACAAATACGCTCGAATTAGCCCCCACACTTTTATTCTGGCAATGGCTATTCAAGGTATGGCTGCATAC
This sequence comes from Microbulbifer sp. VAAF005, assembly GCF_030012985.1. Taxonomy (NCBI): domain Bacteria; kingdom Pseudomonadati; phylum Pseudomonadota; class Gammaproteobacteria; order Cellvibrionales; family Microbulbiferaceae; genus Microbulbifer; species Microbulbifer sp. VAAF005. The sequence goes on from NZ_CP120233.1 coordinate 2,850,604, forward strand.
CAAATAACTACAGATATAAACTCTTCGATATTATTATTTCCAGTATTTTATTCCTGCTCACTTGGTACTAATACCAAAATACGAAAACAACTATCTCTATCAGGCGTACTAAATAAATTCTCCTCATTAAAGCATTCCTTATAGTTAATTCAGAGCCACGGTCGACCCCATACCTAACTGCGACGCCAGCAATAAAAATTATATATGTAGAGAAAGAGGAAAAATAAAGAGTGACCGCTAAGCGGTCACTGTACTGAGCGCCATCAGAGGCGCTTATTCGGACGGGGGTGCTGAGAATATAACGCCGTGCTTATTCGAGGCCCAATTTAGACCATATTTCATCAACCTTTTTAACCACATTCGGGTCGCGCTCAATAGGTACACCCCACTCACGACTAGTTTCACCTTCCCATTTATTAGTCGCATCAAAACCTATTTTTGAGCCTAAACCGGAGACCGGTGAAGCAAAATCTAAATAATCAATCGGAGTATTTTCTACCATCACCGTATCCCGCGCCGGGTCCATACGTGTGGTCATCGCCCAGATTACATCTTTCCAATCCCTGGCATTGACGTCTTCATCAGCGACAATAACAAATTTGGTGTACATAAATTGACGCAGGAACGACCAGACACCCATCATTACCCGCTTGGCGTGACCTGCATACTGCTTCTTCATGGTGACCACGGCGAGACGGTAAGAGCATCCCTCCGGCGGCAAATAGAAATCGACAATTTCAGGAAATTGCTTTTGTAGGATTGGCACAAAAACCTCGTTTAAAGCCTCGCCTAAAATCGCAGGTTCATCCGGTGGGCGCCCGGTATAGGTGCTGTGGTAAATGGGGTTTTTCCGGTGCGTAATCTTCTCTACCGTAAATACAGGGAAACTGTCCACTTCGTTGTAGTAACCGGTGTGGTCCCCATAGGGCCCCTCGTCAGCCATATCATCGGGATAGATAAAGCCTTCCAGAACATATTCGGCACTGGCAGGCACCTGAAGATCACTGAGTAAGGCATCGGTCACTTCTGTCTTATCCCCCCGCAGCAGGCCGGCAAAGGCATACTCAGACAAAGTATCCGGCACTGGGGTAACGGCCCCCAGAATTGTGGCGGGATCGGCACCCAGGGCAACAGCTACCGGATAGGGTTCACCGGGATGCTTCTTACACCAGTCCCGATAATCCAGCGCCCCCCGCGATGACTGAGCCAGCGCATAATCAAGCGGTTCTTTCCGATTAATTGCATCCGGTATATGCCCAGGTTTTGCCGTTTCTTCTCAGGCCCTCGGGTAATTACTAAGGGCCAAGTGACCAGCGGAGCGGCATCTCCCGGCCAGCAAGTTTGGATTGGCATCTGATGCAGATCAACCTGATCCTTCTCAAGGACTATCTGTTGGCAAACTGCACCCTTTACGACTTTTGGCCCCATATTCAGGACCTGCTTAAAGACCGGCAACTTCTCCCAGGCATCGCGGAGATTTTCCGGTGGCTGCGGCTCCTTGAGAAAAGCCAGCAGTTCTCCCACTTCACGCAGTTCGGCAACACTCTCTCTTCCCATCCCCAGGGCGACTCGCTCTGGTGTTCCGAAAAGATTGGCAAGAACTGGGGTCTCAAAGCCTACCGGGTTCTCAAACAACAATGCAGGCCCCTCAGCTCGCAATACGCGATCGGAAATTTCTGTCATTTCCAAAATGGGGTCAACAGGGTGCTTGATTCGTTTTAGTAGGCCGCGCTTTTCCAGCAACTTAATAAAGTCGCGTAGATCTTTATATTTCATGGGCTAACAAGGCGTGACTATAAACCAGAGCGCAGTGTAAAACAGAAGGCGCAGGATGGGTAACAACACACCAATTGGAATGAAGAGAGAGGCGGGAGGGAGTCGCGGCTCGCAAGCCTAGGCTGCGAGCCGCGGAAATAATAAGCTTTTTACAGCTTAGAAGCGGGGGCGACGCGGACGATCTTCGCGAGGCTTAGCTTCGTTAACGCGGATGTTACGGCCAGACATAGGCTGGTCGTTCATCTCTTCGATAGCTTTGCGTGCTTCATCGTCGTTAGGCATTTCTACGAAACCGAAGCCTTTAGAGCGGCCAGTCTCACGGTCGGTGATAACAGTAGCCCGAGAGATCTCTCCGAATGCACCGAAAGCTTCGTGCAGGTCGTCAGAGGTTACCGCGTAGGCCAGATTTCCAATATAGATATTCACAAAAGGTTCTCACTAGGTGTGTGGGCTGTCGTGCAGTCACAAATGGATAACCAGCTCCACCAGATTAACCATTTGAGATTGGCCCTTTCGGAGAAACTCCTGGGCCAATTCAGTAAGGCGCGTTGCCTAAAATCCATATCAAGCGCCACAATGTGGAACTTTATATGCCTAATGGCTCGCCTTTTCAACAGTAATAGACGTAATTAACCGCCTTATTCTGCTTTAAGTAAATAAAGAGCGCCTTTATAGACGCTACTTTATATACAACAATTATTTCCGTTTCATGGATAGGAAGAATTCATCATTTGTCTTGAAATCTTTCAATTTATCCACTAGGAATTCAGTCGATGCCACATCTTCCATATCGTGTAACAGCTTACGTAAAATCCACACTCGCTGCAGCTCGCCCTCTGGCATTAACAGCTCTTCCCGGCGAGTGCCAGATCTGCGCACATTAATGGCCGGATATACGCGTTTTTCAGCAATCTTGCGATCCAGCTGCAATTCCATATTACCGGTACCTTTAAATTCCTCGAAAATCACTTCGTCCATTTTCGAGCCGGTATCGATAAGTGCAGTAGCAATAATAGACAGACTTCCGCCTTCTTCAATATTTCGCGCTGCCCCAAAGAAGCGCTTCGGGCGCTCTAAGGCGTGAGCATCAACACCACCGGTTAATACTTTACCGGAGCTAGGAACTGTTGTGTTGTAAGCGCGAGCCAGGCGGGTGATAGAGTCGAGCAAGATAACCACATCTTTCTTGTGCTCAACCAGGCGCTTGGCTTTTTCAATTACCATTTCCGCAACTTGTACGTGACGTGCCGGCGGCTCATCAAAAGTAGAGGCAACAACTTCACCGCGCACGGAGCGCTGCATTTCTGTCACTTCCTCAGGACGCTCGTCAATCAGCAGTACGATCAAATGGCACTCTGGATTATTGCGCGTAATGGCCTGTGCCATATTTTGCAACATAATCGTTTTACCGGCCTTCGGCGGCGCAACAATCAAGCCGCGCTGACCTTTCCCGATTGGAGCTACAAGATCAATAATACGACCAATCAGGTCTTCGGAGGAGCCGTTTCCGCACTCGAGGGTGAGGCGATCGTTGGGGAATAGAGGAGTGAGGTTTTCGAAAAGAATTTTGTTACGTGCGTTTTCCGGTTTGTCAAAATTAATTTCGTTAACTTTTAATAAGGCAAAATATCTTTCACCTTCTTTCGGTGGGCGAATCTTTCCGGAAATTGAGTCACCCGTACGTAAATTAAATCGGCGAATCTGACTTGGAGATACATATATATCATCCGGTCCCGCAAGATAAGAGGAGTCAGCAGAACGCAAAAATCCAAAACCATCTTGAAGGATTTCTAATACGCCGTCGCCATAAATATCTTCACCGCTTTTGGCGTGGCGCTTGAGGATATTGAAAATAATATCCTGCTTGCGCGAACGGGCCAGGTTTTCAAGGCCCATGCCTTTGGCTATTTCAATCAACTCTTCAATGGGTTTGGTTTTTAATTCGGAGAGATTCATACCAATTGCTTATTAATGTTTCTGTTGTCATATGGCGCGGACACGCCTGAAATTTTGAGGAGGGGTTTGATATTAGAGATTAGCTCGTTTATTTACCCGATACACCTAGGTACCTTTTCCTACCAAGAACACAGTACTCAGTAAACTTTTGCTCTCCATAATCAATTTATGGAGCATTATCAGAACAAGTTCAACTCGAGGAGTATACGCGCCGGGGATGGTCAGGGACCCTGTGGAGGGGCGTTTTGTCAGCTCGTCTCATTTAATTCAAGACCGCTGAACTATTTCAGAATTACAGCCAGTATAACGGGTGTTTCCAATCCTGCAAAGAAATTTACCCCCTTTGCAGGATGGAAACGACAGTCTTACAGCTGACCGTCGATAAACTCAGTCAGTTGCGCGCGGGACAGTGCGCCGACTTTAGTACCTTCGACATTGCCGCCTTTGAACAGCAGCAGCGTGGGGATACCACGGACATTGTATTTGGCCGGGCTCTCTTTATTCGCATCAACGTCTACTTTTACGATCTTCAACTTATCGCCGTAGTGGCCTGCCAGGTCTTCCAGCACTGGAGCGATCATCTTGCACGGACCGCACCACTGTGCCCAAAAATCTACCAACACCGGGCCTTCAGCTTTGAGAACTTCTGCTTCGAATTCAGCGTCAGATACGTTGACGATTGAGTGCTCGCTCATATTGCATTCCTGTTCTTTAGTTACTCGATGCGTGGGCACCGCCGACGCATCTTCTCACGGTCACAGCAGTGGTTATACAGCTGCGATGCACCATTGCCCTCAAAATTGGGGCGCAAAATGGGATTTCAAGTCTTTCCTGCCACAGACTTACGCCTGCTCCAGGAAGCGCTGCAAAATCTCATCGATATAGTCAAAGCCAAAAGCCGTGGCAGCAATCCGCTTATCGAGACACTCTACAAGCTCCATTGCCATCAGGGTAGGCCATTGTTTTTGCAACTCGGACATCGGCAGCCCGGTGTAGCGGGTAAAAGTATCACTGGGAACACCATCCGCCAGGCGAAGGGCATTCATAAGAAACTCCAGTGGCAAATCCTCATTCTCAACCCTGTCAGTATGGGGTTCAGACAAGGCACTGTGCAGCAGCTCGGGCTGTTGCCTGGCGATAGACAAGTAGTCCCTTGGAGTACGTGTGCGACGACTGCGCAGAATTTGCCCAGTTTCAGCTAGGGTTACCTTGCCATGAGCACCGGCACCAATCCCCAGATAATCTCCGAATGACCAATAATTAATATTATGACGGGACTCAAGTTCGGGTTTGCTATAAGCCGACACCTCGTAACGACGATAGCCCTCGGACGCCAGTAGTTCGCGTCCGCTGCCCTGCATACTGGCGATCAGCTGGGAGCCGGGGGTGACTGGTGGCGCACTGTAGAATGCGGTATTTGGCTCAATCGTTAATTGGTACCAGGAAATATGCTCTGGAGACAAGGAAATTGCCCGGCGCAAATCGCCAAGGGCTTCCACCTCGGTCTGATTGGGCAATCCGTGCATCAGGTCGAGGTTAATATTGTCAAAGCCCGCGCGACGCGCCATCGCCAGGGCACCTTCGGCCTCTTCTCCACTGTGAATACGTCCCAACTGTTGTAGCTGATTGGAGTCGAAGCTTTGCACTCCAATAGAAAGACGATTAACTCCAGCAGATCGATAGCCCGTGAACTTGGCTTGTTCAAAAGTGCCGGGGTTGGCCTCCAGGGTTATCTCGACCCCCTCAGCAAAACCCACCACCTGCTCAGCAGCCTCCAGGATCTGCCCAATTGCTTGGGGGGAGAACAGGCTCGGCGTTCCGCCACCAAAAAAGATGGACTGCAATTTTCGCCCCTGCACCCAAGGCAACTGGCTGATCAGGTCCTGGCGCAACTGCGCCACATACTCGGATTCCGGCAGGGCGTAGTCGGAATTAGCCCGGTCTCTATCAGCCTGGTGGGAGTTGAAATCACAGTAGGGACATTTGCGCACACACCAGGGGATATGGATATACAGGCTCAGCGGCGGCAGCTGTAATTCAGCAATCTGATCAGGCAAGGTCGGCACCCTGCATATTTTGCTGCCATAAAAGCTCAAATTGAGACATAGCCTGGGCTCTGTGGCTCAGTCGATTCTTCAAATCTCTCGGCAGTTCAGCGGAAGTCATTCCCTCAGATTCAACAAAGAACAGCGGGTCATAACCAAAACCCTGCTCTCCCGCCGGCTCCCGCAAAATTGTCCCGCTCCATTTTGCACTAGATACCAAAGGCACCGGGTCATCCCATTGCCGCACAAAAGCCAGCGCGCAATGGAAACTGGCAGTGCGATGCTTAGATTCAACATCCACCATGGCCTCCAATAACTTCGCATTGTTTTTTTCATCAGTCGCCCCGGTACCTGAGTAGCGTGCAGAGTAAATTCCCGGCGCACCACTCAATGCATCTACCGACAGCCCGGAGTCATCGGCTAATGCCGGCAGGCCACTGATACGGCTGGCGTGGCGGGCCTTAATCAAAGCATTCTCAATAAAGCTCAATCCGGTCTCATCAGCGTCACTTACCCCAAAGTCAGACTGAGGAAGAACCTGTATATCCCATGAGGCGAACAGCTGTGAAAATTCGCGAAGTTTGCCGGCATTACCGCTGGCAAGAACAATTTTATTTACCATATTGCTTCAAACAAAAAGCGGGCCTCGGCCCGCGGTGAATCTTAAAGAAGGGGTTTCGACCAGCTCTCAGCTAGCGGAACCTTGGCAGATGTCTATCGGTTCAATCTGCGACGGAAAGTAATCGTCTCACTTTTACCATTGGGCAGCTTGATATCTACGTTAAAGGTAAGGGTCTCCTCATCCTCAAAGCGCAGGGGTGCGAGATAGTAAACAGCATCCCCTTCCCGAATTTCTTTGAACTTAAGTGGTCTTGACTGCTGGATCAGGTTGGTAGCTGTGCCAGACATCTCAGCGCTGAGGCCATGGGTTCCGCCCTCTTTCTTGACGACAGAGACATTTACATAGGCCCGATCTTTTGCTCGAGCCAACTGGTACTGACGGGCGATATCCGGCTGGATAAAATCGCTATTGAACACTGAATAGACTACTCGATAGTCGCCAAAATCAGCGTAGTTCTTAATCGTACGCGCTTCTTGCGCGGCAGCGCCGACAGATAAAAATAGCAAGGCCACAAAAGCAGCCAGGGTAAGGATGCGTTTCACGCTCCACCTCCAGTTGTTATAGGCACCACCTCTCCCGGTAGGTTTGGTGGTCAATTCCAGTCAGGCCCCCTCAGGAGTGCCTCTCTCGATCTATTTATCGCGCCAAAGTCCTCCACAAAAGAGCTGGCGCAAATCTTAGTTTAGCGAGTTAGATGATAGATGGCTGTCTCACCAAACAAATTTGGTAAAAAGTCTTTGAATGCCCGCCCAACCATGGACTCAGAAACCACTTGCCGATGCAGAATCGCCCAGCCGTTTTCCCGGCATAACACCTCAAAGTCTGTAAAAGTACAAAAGTGAATATTGGGAGTGTCATACCATTCGTATGGCAATAAGTCGGATACTGGCATGCGCCCGGAGAATGCGAGGTGCCAGCGGGCCTTCCACTGCCCAAAATTGGGAAACGTAATAATGCAATCCCGCCCAACCCGGAGCATTTCCTCTACCACTAAATGAGGCTGACTCAAGGTTTGCAGTGCCTGGGTCATCACCACAGCATCAAAGCTGCCATCAGCAAAATTTCCCAGCCCTGTATTCAGATTTTGCTCGACAACATTGACCCCACGGGCCACACATCGCTCTATTTGCTCGGGATCAATCTCCAGGCCATAGCCTTTCACATTTTTATTTCTCCCCAGCTGATCGAGCAGCGCACCATCGCCACAGCCGAGATCGAGAACCCGGCTGTTGGGAGCGATCCATTCCTGGATCACATCCAAATCTATCCGCATCAGTACACCTCCTCAGCAATTTCTGCCGCAACTCTCTGCATATAGGCACGAAATACACCTTCATAACGACCATTGGGCAGCAGGAAGGCATCGTGTCCCATTGCTGACTCTACTTCGGCATAGCTGACTGGAATATCCGCGTGCATCAGGGCATCGGCGATTTCCCTCGAGCGCTCCGGCGCAAAGCGCCAATCAGAAGTAAATGACACCAATAAAAACCGACACTTGGCATGGGAGAAGGCCTCTACCGGGTCATCCCCGTATTCCCGAGCTAAGTCGAAGAAATCTAGCGCTCGAGTCATCAGAATGTAAGTATTGGGATCGAAGGTGGTGGAAAAACTGGCTCCCTGGTAGCGCAGATAACTTTGTATCTGAAACTCCACCTCTTCATCCGATCCCTGTTGAAAGCTGCCACTGCGCAATTCTCGACCAAACTTGCGCCCCAACCCGTCGTCGGATAAATAAGTGATATGTCCGATCATACGCGCAACGGCCAGGCCTCTACGGGGTAACTTATCCTGTTGGAGGTAGTGCCCATCACAAAAGTCTGGATCGGATGTTATCGCTTGGCGTGCGGTCTCATTAAACGCGATATTCTGTGCAGATAACTTCATGGCAGAGGCAATCACCACACAATTACGCAGGCGCTCAGGGTATTCCAGTGACCAGCGCATCGCCTGCATTCCACCGAGACTGCCGCCAACAACCGCCGCCCATTGTCGAATACCTAGCATATCCGCCAGACGCGCTTGACTGTGGACCCAGTCGCGGACACGCAGTGATGGAAAATCCGGCCCCCAGGTAGTGCCGGTATCCGGGTTGATGGATACGGGGCCGGTAGATCCGTGGCAACCGCCGAGATTATTAACGGACACCACAAAGAAATGATTAGTATCTATCGGCTTACCCGGACCGATATAGTGGTCCCACCATCCCGGGCGCTTATCGTCAGCACTATGTCGTCCCGCAGCATGATGGTGCCCAGACAGGGCATGGCAAATCAGGACTGCGTTACTCTTTTCCCTATTTAGTTCACCGTAGGTTTCATAAACCAGAGTGTAATTTTTGAGAACGCGGCCACAGGCCAGCTCCAGAGGCTCACTAAAATGATGGCTTTTGGGCTCCACAAGGCCCACGGAGCCAGCGTCATCAGTTGTGGCAGTTTGGGCTTCCGGGGAAGCGATAGGGTTTTCCGTTGGCAAGGCACTGTATCTGTCAGGTTGAAAGGCACTGCCTGGCAAATTGCCGAAGCAGTCAGTGAACAAGAACACTGCAACTTATAACAAATGCCAGCCAGAACCAATATCAATTAGTACCCGGTTCAAGTGATTTGGGAGGCCTTCAAAGGCGTAACATTGTGCGCACGCGGCGCCGGTGCAACAGGCTGTGGCGCTGAACTGTTGTGCCGCAGTAGATCCTCTAGCGCCACCAGCGCCTTATCATTTCGTTGAACCTCATCCTCCAGTGTTCGAAGATCAGTACGGCGGCTGCGAGTTTTCTGCTTTAACTCGGTAAGCTTAATCAGATGGCGATTAAGTAATTGCTTCTGGTATTGCGCGTGCTGCTTGAGGGGTTCGAGAGCCTGCTCCAGCCAGCTCTCAGCATTGTTACTCATTTCGTCGTAAAGCCTACCCACTTCGCTGGCAAGCGTAGTAATAAAACGCTCACTGAGACGATTGCGACGCGCCAGTAGTAACTGCGGCGAGCGCCTCAGCTGTGCGGCCTGGCGATGCAACCCGCGCAACGCAAAGCGGAATTTGCGAATCGTGAAATACTGCTCGGCATCATCCACTTTCTTTAAACTGGAGCGCTCGAAAACAGCGTCGAGCAAGCGATTAGCCTGATCCACTTCCCGCTCAAGATTGGAGAGTTGGTGATCCACTCCCTCCATAAAGGTATCAATAGCCTTGGCCATTCCCATGGGCGTCCAACGGCGATTGAGAGTAGCCAGGGTATCGTCAATCAGCGCCTGCAACTGCTGCCTGGAAATCGGCGTCAACAGCGATGCACTCTGTCTAGAGAGCATTCTCTGGCTCGACTTAAGTGTCAGCAACTCCTGATGGCAAAGCTTATGTTGTTCACGAACAGTCACCTGCAGCTGCTCTAACTCTGCAAGCTGTTCAGAAGTATTACCACTGTTACGCTGTAAGTGAGCTAGTGCCGCACGCCCACTATTTAAGCGACGCTTGAGTAGATCGCGGGTATCAGCCATCAAGGTAAGCGCTTGATGTAGTGAGCGGTGTTCTGCCATTTTATGACGATGCTCTAACAGACGCTGCACCAACATCCGCTCAAACTCACCAAAGCGGCTGTTTCGGATCAAATCCGCATCTCGTTGCTGTCGCCCCAGCAGGGCCATCTTTGCAGATACCCCTGCAACACTTTCTTGCGGCAGGGAGAGGAGACGGGCTACTTCTGCACGCATGCGGCGCAACAGTAACTCAGCGTCCTCTTCGGGGTCATCCCATAGCACATCCATCTTGTTTAGCAGTGCCATCACAGAAGTTCCGCGATGCTCCTGCAACGGTGCCAGGTGAGTCTCCCACATGCTCATATCAGTGCCACTTACGCCCGCATCAGCGGCCAACAAGAAGGCAACAGCCTGAGCACCAGGTAAAGTGCTCAAAGTGAGTTCCGGCTCATTGCCGAGGGCATTCAGCCCGGGAGTGTCGATAATACGCAAACCTTGATCTAACAATGGATGCGGCAAGCAAATCAGAGCAAAACGCCATGCTGGGATTTCGACAAGATTCCCTTTGCCATCCAGATGGCGGCGGTCAAAACCGTAGCGGGCCGCCTCTTCCGGCATTACTGACTTGGTTGAGGCAACCTTTAACAAAGTCTCCCTGGTCGCCTCTGGATCATTGGCATCAAACTCGTGAGTTACCCACTTTTGCGGTATTCGACGGAAACTTTCGAGACTGGTATTTGTTGCCAGGGTCTCAATTGGGAGTAGCCGCAAGCTAGCCCGTTCACCACCATCACTGAATATTTCGGTTGGGCACATCGTCGTACGCCCGGGTCGTGAGGGAAGTAAACGCTGGCCGTAAGTTTGCGACAGCAGCGCGTTGAGCAACTCCGTTTTCCCACGTGAAAACTCCCCGACCAAAACCAGGGTAAACTGGTCGTCGGCGAGCAAGGCGCGAGCCTGTTGTACAACCTGGCAAGCACCTGCAGAGTTGGAAAAGTGCTGCTCTAGCCATTGACTGAAGTGGGCAAATTGGCGATCGAGATTTTTTTCCAACGGTCGTAGTCGGAAATATGCTGGCGTAAATGTGCGTCTTCCATTTCACGATGTTCTTTTTATTGAGACCCAATGACTACCGGCCGCCCCCTAAGACGAGGGAAAGGGCCGTCAATTGATAGTATTAGAGTCTAACATCGCGCCAGGTGCGATCCAGTGTGCGTAGGTGAAGAAATGTTCAGCCGGTCACAATTTAGAAGCGGCCCCACAGGAATATCTGAGCCTTTCGAGGGGGCGTAATGCAAAGTGTGGACCGGCGGGCAAGCCCCGAACCGAGAGTAGGTTGAGGCTGCAAAGATATTGTTGGGTGGTACAGTGGCTATTTAAAAGCCGGGGATATGCCAAAACAGGCTGTAGACAAAAGCAGGCATATTGGCCATTTGGGCAAAACCAATTAGCAGTCTGTTAATCACAGTGAGCAGGATAAAGACAAATATTGGGCTGATATCAATCACCCCCAAAGGCGGAATCAGGCGCCGCACAGGCCCGCAGAATGGCTCCAGGAGTTGGTGCAGTAAAATTAGAATTGGATGGCCGCTATTCGGCGCAATCCAGCTGGCAACGATAGAGACCAATAAACCGACAAACACCATCGCTATCACAGTGGAAACACAGCCGATCAACGACCACAGCAGAGCACTGAGGGGGTTTACCAAACCGTAACCTGCCATCACAGCGCAAGCCATAATCATCGCCCAACCGACTATCAACGCCAGCACTACGGAGGCCATATCAACGCCAAAAAGTCCTGGCACCACTTTGCGCAACGGCAGCAGCAAAGGGTTGGTAACCTTCACAACTCCCTGAGATATGGGGTTATAAAAATCCGCACGGCCCAACTGCAATAGGAAACGCAATAACACGGCGAAAAGGTACAAAATGCCCAGTATGCCCACGACATAAACGCCGATATCGCTGAAGGTATTGACCATGGATAAACCCTAAACAAAAAGATTTTTAGCAGCCACCGCTGCACCTACCCAATTGGATCGGAACCTGTTACCGATCCAATTCCTTTGCCATTTCCGTCGCCCGCTCCTCGCAATCGCGCATGGCATCGGCCACTAACTGCGGCAACCCACCCTTCTCGAACCGTTGAACAGCTCGCTCAGTGGTTCCACCTGGTGACATCACATTGCGCTTCAACTGGGCGACGTCAACATCGCTGGCGACCGCCAGTTTGGCGGCGCCCAGGGCAGTTTGCAACACAAGGCGCTCCGCATCCGCACGAGCAAGGCCACCGGCGGAAGCCGCATCAATCATGGCCTCCATAAACTGGAAAAAGTAAGCCGGTGCCGATCCCGCTACCGCAATCACCTGGTCGATGCCACGCTCTTCCTCAACCCAGTAGGAGATACCCACCGCATCGACAATGCGCTCGGCAAGTTCCTTCTGTTCACCCGTTACCTTGCTATCGGCATAGAGACCGGTAACTCCGGTTTGCACCAGGGCCGGGGTGTTAGGCATAGCCCTGACAATAGGGAGGTGTATTCCCATCCAACGGTGGTAAGCCGCGAGCGGGATTCCTGCAGCAAAAGTGATAATCAAGGGCGAGCGATCCACCAAATGGGGTTTCAGTCCTTCACAAAGTTCCCGCATAACCTGCGGTTTCACCGATAGCACAATTACATCGGCATCGACAATAGCGGCAATATTGTCGTCACTAATAGCTACCCCGTGGCTCTCGGCAAAAGCATTGAGTTTATCCCGATCACGGCCTGTAGCAGTGATCTGGTCCGCCGGATAACCGGAGGCCACCAAACCACCGATCACTGCCCCCGCCATATTGCCGGCGCCACCAATAAAAACCATCTTAGGGTTCGCTGTACTCACTCATATCACCTTGGGCGGTTGCAAAATTTAGTCGCATTCTCCTCCTGGGAGGATTCATTAATATGTGGTCGTTCAAGCCCAATAACAAGACACACAAGGCGATAGTCTTAGTTAGAAGAGGGAGCTATTCAATTAGCTTCATTTGGCTAAGTAGCGCTATCAGAATAGAGAAACAAGCATCAACGAAACAAAAAAGGAAATGTTTCCACAATCGCAATCAAGTTAAGAACAATCGCCAATATCCAAAGCCAATAACGGCTCTTATCCCCGAATATCCCAGTAACTGCCGAATTCAAAAAGCCGGTAACCAATGAGATTTTGGGAGAGACAAATGCAAGCAGGCAGATAAAAGCCAACCACTCAAGCGCCACCCAAGTCACCAGTACACTATTCGTTACAGACAGAGATAGCACTGCGCTCACTGATAAAAGCAGCAGCAATACATCTACAGTCCCAGATTTTGTCATCCTATATCCCAAAAAAATCTACTTGCGTACTAATTCTGTCATGCAGAATAGTTTCGTGCCCCAAAAATATCTGTGCCGATACGCACAATAGTGGCGCCGCTGGCAATAGCAGCCTCCATGTCTTTAGACATCCCCATGGATAGAGTATCTAAGGCCTGCTCGGGAAATGCTTCGCGAAGACTTCGCAGCAGCCCTGCCAACTGGATAAATGGTTTTTCCTGCTCAAATACATTGTCACGAACAGCGGGAATCGCCATCAAGCCGCGCAGGCACAGCCCCGGCAATGTCATCACTTCACGCGCCAGAGCCACCAAATCCTGTGGAGCTATGCCAGACTTGCTCTGCTCGCCATCGATGTTCACCTGCAAGCAGATATTGAGTGGCGCCATGTTACTGGGGCGCTGCGCCGACAGGCGCTGGGCGACTTTTAAGCGATCCACCGTGTGTATCCAATGGAATCGCTCCGCCACAGCTCGACTTTTGTTCGATTGCAGCGGCCCGATAAAATGCCAGTGAATATCCAGGTCGGACAGGGCATCCTGCTTTTGCAGGGCTTCCTGTAAATAATTTTCGCCAAAGTGATGCTGGCCAGCTGCAAAAGCGATCCGCAAGTCTTCCGCCGGCCGTGTTTTGGAAACCGCCAGTAGAGTAATTTCTGCGGGGTTGCGATCGCAGTTGTTGCAGCATGTCACAATCCGCTCACCTACTGCATTCAGGTTTTCGACGATTGTCTCTTTGCGCATATACTGATGCCCTTACCGATTTGAGCGGCGATTTTACCTGAGCCCAAACAAGAACCATAAGGTAGCAGTATGGATATCACTGAACTCCTCGCCTTTAGCGCCAAGCAAAACGCCTCGGACTTACACCTCTCGGCGGGCCTGCCGCCGATGATCCGTGTCGACGGCGACGTGCGCCGTATCAACCTGCCCTCAATGGAGCACAAGCAGGTACACGGCCTAATCTACGAGATCATGAACGATAAGCAGCGCAAGGATTACGAAGAACTACTGGAAACAGACTTTTCTTTTGAAGTCCCCGGTGTCGCCCGCTTTCGTGTAAACGCCTTTAACCACAACCGAGGTGCCGGCGCCGTATTCCGGACCATTCCCTCCAAAGTTCTCACTATGGAAGACCTGGGAATGGGTCAGGTATTCAAGCAGATTTCGGATACTCCCCGTGGCTTGGTGCTGGTAACCGGGCCCACGGGTTCCGGTAAGTCCACCACCCTGGCGGCGATGATGGACTACATCAACGACAACAAATACGAGCATATCCTCACCATCGAGGACCCGATCGAATTTGTGCACGAATCCAAGAAGTGCCTGGTGAACCAGCGGGAGGTACACCGGGATACCCACGGCTTTGCCGAGGCACTGCGCTCTGCACTGCGTGAAGACCCGGATATCATTCTCGTGGGTGAGATGCGGGACCTGGAGACCATTCGCCTGGCGCTGACTGCGGCAGAGACCGGTCACTTGGTATTCGGCACCCTGCACACCACTTCCGCCGCCAAAACCATTGACCGTGTGGTGGATGTATTCCCGGCGCAGGAGAAAGCCATGGTGCGTTCAATGCTATCGGAATCCCTACAGGCCGTTATCTCCCAGACGCTGATGAAGAAAAACGGCGGTGGCCGGGTCGCTGCCCACGAAATTATGCGCGGTACCCCAGCCATCCGTAACCTGATCCGCGAAGACAAAATCGCGCAGATGTACTCGGCCATCCAGACCGGAGCCAGCGTCGGCATGCAGACCATGGACCAATGCCTGGAAGACCTGGTGGCACGTCGCATCATCAGTCGCGAAGTGGCTCGCGAAAAAGCCAAGATGCCGGAGAACTTCTAAACGGCCAAAACCCGCCCCCAATCTGGGGAAGAAAAGTCGAGATAAAACGCGGTAATCACCATGGATATTGAAAGACTTCTACAACTGGTTGTAGAGAAGGGCGCTTCGGATTTATTTATCACGGCGGGCGTCCCGCCCTCCATCAAACTGCACGGCCGAGTGGTGCCCTGCAGCAGCACCGCGCTCACGCCAGAGAAAGCGCGCGAGCTGGTGGTGGGAACCATGAACGAGAAACAGCGGCGCGAGTTTGCCGAGCAAAAGGAATTGAACTTCGCGATTGCAGTGCGCAACGTGGGGCGTTTCCGGGTATCGGCCTTCTTTCAGCGCAATCTGGTGGGTATGGTGCTACGTCGCATCGAAACCAAAATCCCCACTATCGATGGACTCGGACTACCCGACGTACTCAAAGACCTGGCCATGACCAAACGCGGGCTGATCATTTTTGTGGGCGCCACCGGTACCGGTAAGTCCACATCCCTCGCCTCCATGATCGGCCACCGCAATGAGAACACCAAGGGCCATATCATCACCATTGAGGACCCGATCGAATTTATCCACCAGCATCGCGGCTGTATTGTGACCCAGCGCGAAGTGGGCCTGGATACCGAGTCTTTCGATGTAGCCCTGAAAAACACTCTGCGTCAGGCACCAGATGTTATTCTGATCGGTGAGGTACGCTCCCGTGAAACCATGGACCACGCCATCGCTTTCGCCGAGACCGGCCATTTGTGTCTGTGCACCCTCCACGCCAACAATGCTAACCAGGCCCTAGATCGGATCATTCACTTCTTCCCGGCAGACCGCCACAAACAGTTGTTTATGGACCTGTCCCTCAACCTGAAGGCGATGGTGGCCCAGCAGCTGGTACCGACCCCCGATGGCGATGGCCGCCGTGCCTGCCTTGAGATCATGATCAATACCCCACTGATGTCGGACCTGATTCGCAAGGGCGAAGTGGATAAGATCAAGGAGTTGATGAAGCGCTCTGGTGAGCAGGGAATGCAGACCTTCGACCAGGCACTCTACGAGCTCTACGATGGAGGAGAAATTACCTATGAGGATGCCCTCTCCCACGCTGACTCTGCCAACGATTTGCGCCTGATGATTAAACTCAAATCCGAATCCGATGCCGAGTACTTAAATAGTGCCGCTGGAGAGTTGAGTCTGCAAAATGATTCAGAGTACGGAGACGGTGGTCCTCAACTCTACTAGCCCCCGATCCAGCCAGATCAAAACCGTTTACAGGCCCCAGGCTTGTAAACGGTTCTCACCCGTTATAGTCCACTGCGGACATCTCTGCGGAGCAAAAGCTGATCCCGCCCGATAATAAATATCCTTGTTGGCCTCTACTTGCAACGCTTTTATTGGAGGAAACATAACCTCTCTCTGAGCCTCCGAATTCCTGCGAAAATCCCGTTTATAGAGTGGACAGTCAAAGTGAATAAAAAGTCGCTTTGATCACTGGCGGCAACCGGATCATCGGTACCACTACAGCCCGATTACTCGCCCTGATGGGATACCAAGCTGCCATTAGTTACCGGCCGCTTAAGCAGCAAGTAAAGGAGCTGCCGATACACTGATCGTCGGTCTACTCAATTGGGAAGTTGCCGATGACGGTGTTCGCGTAAATGATGTAAGACCCGGGTTTATTTATATTGATATGCACGTTGATGGTAGCAACGTCCAACTTTACCATCGGTTCACTTATTGATATCGCAGGTGTGAAGTGGGAATAAAAGTTAGGTAAGAGGCCGTTTTTTCATAAACCCAGGCAGGCGCGAATAATCAGGGTATGTTTTTGGAATTAATGGTGGCAACCGTACTCGCTGTTTTTATCCGCAGAAGTATTTAAGTTCTAACACATCTCTGCGATTAGGCCTTTTACCGAAGGCAGCATACGCCGACTCACCAGCGGCGCTGCTGTTACACCGTCCAGCTCTACCCGGTAATTTGTACCATCCCGTCTCAACCCGGCTATATATTGTACGGCCACCAGCGCACTGCGATGTATACGCACGAATCGCTGCCCAAACTCACCCTCTAACTCTTTTAATGACTCATCCAGAATGGTCTCTCCAGCGGGGTGGTAGGCTACAACATACTTGCTGTCGGCGATCAGGCAACGGATAGAGTCTACATCCAGCAGCTCTACCCCCAGGCGACTAATCGCCTTGATACGGCTCCGACCACTGAGCTCCACCTGATCCTGCTTAGTTAACAACTGCTGCTGCGGCTTACTCAGACGCTGCGCTTTGGAAACTGCCTCCCGCAGCTGTTCAACATTCACAGGTTTTAATAGATACCCAACCGCTGAGGTGGCAAAAGCGGGCAAAGCAAACTCATCGTGAGCAGTGCAGAAAATTATTGCCGGCGGACACGCAAAACTGGATAACTGCTGAGCCAATTCCAGGCCGCTACCACCGGGCATTTCAATATCCAATAGCACAAGGTCCGGGTCGAGGTCGCGGATCTGTGATAATCCAACTTCAATATCTGCCGCTTCTCCCACAGCAATACAATTATCAATCTTCTCCAACTGCCGGTGCAGACGGGCACGAGCCAAAGGCTCGTCATCAATAATCAGTACGCGCAATTGGGTCACTCCATCACCTCGATAGTTTTCTTGGATTTTATGGTGGTCTCTGTTTCCCGCCGGTCCACTTCCCGGGGAGATAAGGGTAGCTGTAGTATGACCCGATACCGGCCCTCCTCCCGACAAGCGGTAAATTTGAAGCGATCGCCGTAGTACGCAGTGAGACGCTGGCGAATATTCTCTGTCGCCATGCCATTACCAGCCTTTGTCGAAACTGCACTGCCCTGCGGCAATGGGTTTTCAATAACAACCTTGAACATGCCCTCCTCTTGCGAGAGTTGCACGCTAATCTCCCCGCCTGCCCGCAACTGTGCCACACCGTGCAACACCGCATTCTCCAATAGGGGTTGAAGCAACATACTGGGCAGCTGAACCTTATCCAGGCCCGCGTCTAGCTGCCAACTCTGGCGCAAACGCTCCCCCAGACGCAGGGCTTCAATCTCCAAATAGCGTTGGGCTAGAGTAATCTCTTGCGCTAAAGGCACCAGCTTTGGATCGGCGAGGCTTGCACGAAATAATGCACATAAATCCTCGACCAACCGCTCCGCGCGATCAGGATCAACAGCGATCAAACTAGCCAGACTGTTCATACTGTTAAAAAGGAAGTGGGGGCGAATCCGCGATTGAAGTGCCTCGATTCGGGCGCCGAGCTCCGCCTGCTGCTGGTTGTAGAGTTGCTGTTGAAGATAGGCGTAGCGCAATACCACTCCCGCACAAATAGCCCCAAGCAGGCAGTCGCCCGCAAACCCCCAGCTGTCAAAGCTGGTCTGTAACAGCACCGCGCGCAGGGAGCGCTGCACTGCCATCACCAATATGAGCACCGACAGCACTGCAATAAAACTCAAGCCGCCAGCGAGTTTGTGGGGCATTTTCGCCAGGCTCGGCCGAAGTCGGCAAAGTAGCGCGGCCGAGGGCAATATCACCCACTGGATCACCAGAGAGATCAGCCCCAGGCGCTGCCAGCTGAATTCCGGTAAACCATCCAGGGCCAGGACCAGTACCAATGCCAGCAATTCCCCCATCAATACCAGTACCGCCAGAGAGGTGACACTACAGAGGTCTGGCAGAAACGGAAGCTGCCCAGATAGCGCAGAATCCTTATTTCCTGTGCGATATTTTCGAATTTTCTGCGTTATAATGCCCGACGGCCAGGGGAATGACATGCAGTTGTTATTCTTGATTGTCCCAAAGTTCCAAGCGCAAGATATCACCAAGCTCCCCAGCCTTTCATCTCACTGCAGCCAGGAAAACCATGAGTAACGAAAAATCCCCCTCCGAGTCCGCCAACAATCCTGCCGCCAAACTCTGGGGCGGCCGCTTTAGTGAAGCCACCGATGCCTTTGTCGAGCGATTTACCGCCTCGGTGACTTTTGACCAGCGCATGGCCATGGAAGACATCCAGGGATCACTTGCCCACGCGCAGATGTTGTCAGAAGTGGGGGTATTAAGTGCTGATGAATATCACAAGATAGCCGACGGCCTGAAAGGCATCGCCGAAGAGATAAAAGCGGGAGAATTTCCCTGGTCTGTGCAGCTCGAAGATGTCCATATGAATATCGAAGCGCGCCTGACCCAACGCATTGGTGCCACTGGCAAAAAACTGCATACCGGCCGCTCGCGCAACGATCAGGTGGCAACCGACATCCGCCTGTGGCTGCGTGGGCGCATCGATCTGATTGCTGCCGAACTGACCCGCCTGCAAAATGGCTTGGTCGATTTGGCGGAGCGCGAAGCCGATACCATTATGCCCGGCTTTACTCACTTACAGAGCGCGCAACCGGTGACCTTTGGCCACCACTTACTGGCCTGGAATGCCATGCTGAGCCGGGATTTCGAGCGCCTGATGGATTGCCGCAAACGGGTTAACCGCTCACCGTTGGGGGCCGCAGCACTGGCCGGCACCAGCTATCCGATCAATCGCGCACGCACAGCCGAGTTGCTGGGCTTCGATGCCCCCACAGAAAACTCCCTCGACTCAGTCAGCGACCGGGATTTCGCTATCGAGTTCTGTGCTTTCGCCGCGCTGCTGCTCACCCATCTGTCTCGGGCCAGTGAAGAGCTGGTGCTGTGGACTTCCAGCCAGTTCGACTTTATTGACCTGCCCGATCGCTTCTGCACCGGCTCCTCAATTATGCCGCAGAAGAAAAATCCCGATGTTCCGGAGCTGGTGCGCGGAAAAACCGGCCGGGTTAACGGCCACCTGATTGCGCTGCTCACACTGATGAAAAGCCAACCGCTGGCCTACAACAAGGACAACCAGGAAGATAAAGAACCGCTATTCGATGCCGCCGATACCGCACTGGATTGCCTGCGCGCGTTTGCCGATATGGCGCCGGCACTGAAGGCAAAAAAAGAAAATATGCTGGAAGCTGCGGCCAAGGGCTTCTCCACCGCGACGGATCTGGCCGATTATCTGGTACGCAAAGGGGTGGCCTTCCGCGATGCTCACGAAATTGTCGGGCAGTCCGTATCCTTTGCTATTGAACAGGATAAAGACTTATCCGAACTCAGCCTGGCCCAACTACAACAGTTCTCAACAGAAATTGGCGAAGATGTATTTGAGGTGCTGACTTTAGAGGGCTCGGTTGCGGCTCGCGATCATATTGGCGGTACCGCACCGAACCAGGTGCGCGCGGCCTGTAAGCGCGCACGGGAAGAGATTTCGCAGCGCGTTTAAGCGTTGTTTAAGCGGATAATCCGAGGGAAACCTGTTCGCCTTGCTGCTCGCTCAATACGCGGTCGAGCAAAGTCGGCAGGTCCTCACCGGTCGTGGTGCACTTCCAACCAGGGTTTTCAAAAGAAAGATGGTAGCCACCGGATTTGGCGGCGACCCACAACTCCCGGTTGGCGGACTGGCGCGAGAGAATTACCTGGCTGCCATTGTCTTCCAGGGTCAGGGTCAGCACCGCATCACTGCGTTCGTAGTCGATATCCCAATCGCAGTGATCGAGTGCATCCTCAATACCGATTAGAGTCTGCTCCACAGCCGCATCATATTCCGCTTGGCTCATCTTTGGTTACTTCTGTTACCGTGTAATGTGTTGAATCAGGTGGGCCGCTATACTATCAGGCTTTTGCCGGTTGCCGCTGTGAATCTCCGACTCTCAGGATGTTATCGATGCTCAAAAAACGACTCTCTCTATTAACAATCACCATCGGTGCCACTGCACTGTTACTGGGCTGTGGCCAAAAAGGTCCTCTCTATCTTCCACAGGACCCCGCCATGCCCGCCTCCAATATTCCAGGTGGCCCGCCGGAGACAGTACCCACCAGTGGTGCAGCACAACCCGGCGAGCCCGGCTCTGCAGCAGAGCAAGCGGTGGAAACCGTTGATGAAATTGAATCTGAAGACGGCTATGGGCCCGACTTTGATATCGATGACACCATTGAGACCGGCCCGACTATCGAAGTCGACGACGAATCGGGCACAGCGGATGACTCCAATGTCGAGGAAGATTTAGAAGAGTAAGAACCGGTCATATGAGAGAGTTTAGTTATCGCGACGGTAGCCTGTGGGCTGAGCAGGTTTCACTGGAACAAATAGCTGAGAATTTCGGCACCCCCACTTATGTGTACAGCCGCGCACACTTTGAACGGCAATATCGGGATTACGCCGAGGCCCTCGGCAATCGTCCCGGCCTAATCTGCTACGCAGTGAAAGCCAACAGTAACCTGGGCATTCTGTCAGTGCTGGCACAGCTGGGGGCGGGCTTTGATATTGTTTCCGGCGGGGAACTTGAGCGAGTGCTGCTCGCCGGCGGCGACCCATCGCGAATCGTATTTTCCGGAGTGGGTAAAACCTCAGAGGAAATGCGGCGCGCTCTGGAGGTTGGGGTGCACTGCTTCAATATTGAATCAGAAGCGGAAATTGATCGCCTTGAGCGCGTGGCCGCAGAGTGTGGCAAGACCGCCCCAATTTCCATCAGGGTCAATCCCGATGTGGATGCCCAAACCCACCCCTATATTTCCACCGGTCTCAAAGAAAATAAGTTTGGCATCGCCATAGACAAGGCGATC
The DNA here is from genome assembly GCF_030012985.1 of Microbulbifer sp. VAAF005. Lineage (NCBI taxonomy): Bacteria > Pseudomonadati > Pseudomonadota > Gammaproteobacteria > Cellvibrionales > Microbulbiferaceae > Microbulbifer > Microbulbifer sp. VAAF005. Next base: position 2,872,277 of record NZ_CP120233.1, read on the forward strand.
GAGGTTTATCAGCACGCGGCGGATTCCGAGCATCTGAAAATTACCGGTGTGGACTGCCATATCGGTTCCCAGCTCACCGAAGTCGCCCCCTTCCTGGATGCACTCGATCGCCTGCTGGTTCTTATCGATCAGCTCGCCGAGCTGGGAATTACCCTGGAACACCTGGATCTGGGCGGAGGCCTCGGTGTGCGTTATCGGGGTGAGGAACCACCCCCTGTCGGGGATTACCTGGCGGAGGTCCACAAGCGTATCGGCGAACGCAATTTATCCCTGATTCTCGAACCCGGCCGCTCCATTGCCGCCAACGGCGGCGCCCTGCTGACCCGGGTCGAATACCTGAAGCGTACCGAAGAGCACAACTTCGCTATCGTCGACGCCGCCATGAATGACAACCTGCGTCCGGCCCTTTACCAGGCATGGCAGGATATTGTGCCAGTGACACCGGACGAGAGTGAAAGTACTCTGTGGGATATTGTCGGTCCGGTATGCGAAACGGGTGACTTCCTGGGTAAAAACCGCTCCCAATCTCTGCGAGAGGGGCAACTGTTAGCCATGTTGTCGACCGGTGCCTACGGTTTCACCATGAGTTCCAATTACAACAGCCGCTGTCGCGCTGCTGAAGTACTTGTGGATGGCGACAAAACTTACCTGGTGCGTGAGCGGGAGACTTTTGCCGACTTGGTTCGCGGTGAGACCACTGTCCCCAAAAGCCTGATCAGCTACTTGCATCGCAGTGGGGTCCATTTTTCAGCCCGGGCCCCAAACCGCAGCTAACGCCGCGGAAAATCAGTACGAACAGAGAAATGGAATGCGCGTTAAATTCAGCAAGATGCATGGGCTCGGCAACGATTTCGTGATGCTCGACGGCGTCAGCCAAAAAATTAAACTGACCCCGGAAAAAACTCGTCGCCTGGCAGACCGCTGCCTCGGCGTGGGCTGCGACCAGGTACTGCTGGTGGAGCCGCCCCGCACACCCGAGGCGGATTTTCGCTATCGCATATTTAACGCCGATGGCAGCGAAGTGGAAAATTGCGGCAATGGCGCCCGCTGCTTTGCCCGCTTTGTACGTGAACGCCGCCTTACCGGTAAGAAAAATATCCAGGTAGAAACTGCCGCCGGTTTACTACACCTGAGAGTACTGGACGGGGATCAGGTTAGTGTCGATATGGGAGCACCGGTCCTCGAGCCCCAAAAAGTACCTTTTTCCGCCGATCGCCGTGCAGAGTCCTATCCCCTGGAAGTGGACGGGGAGACCTTCACCATTGGTGCTGTATCCATGGGCAACCCTCACGCGGTTCTGCTGGTGGAAGATATCGCTTCCGCACCGGTAGAAAGACTCGGGCCCCTAATTGAACGCCACCCGCGGTTCCCACAAAAGGTCAACGCTGGCTTTCTGCAAGTGGATACACGCACCGAAGCCCAGCTCAGGGTATTTGAGCGCGGGGTTGGCGAAACTCGTGCCTGTGGCACAGGCGCCTGTGCTGCCATGGTATACGCACGCCTGCGAAACCTGGTGGATGACAAAGTCCAAATTCAGCTCCCCGGCGGCATACTGACAATTCACTGGAGCGGACCCGGCCAGCCAGTTACTATGATCGGGCCCGCAACCACGGTTTTTCACGGGCAGATTATTCTCTAAACAATTGTCCGGGTATTTGGCAGTAAACCCGCCACAAGCGGGTACGGGATAACTCAGAGAGCAGAACGCTTCATCACATCAGTTGTCCGATGCCCCATCCCCGTGCCAGAAAAAGCAAACACAATGGAACACACAGACGCCAATCAGCCCCCAGAAGAGATTGCCGGCGACACTCACAAGGAAACCCAGCGTGACGATAAACTGCTGGCACGGCAGGTAGCTCGCTACCTGATTCAAAATCCAGAGTTCTTTGAAGAGCGCATGGAACTGCTGGAAACCATCAAGTTGCCGCGGGAAAATGGCAAGACCGTGTCGCTGATGACCCACCAAACGAATTTGCTGCGAGAGCGCAATATCGAAATGCGCCAGCGCCTCGACCAGCTCTTGCACAACGCCCGGGACAACGACCAGTTATTTTTCAATAGCCGCCGACTTATCCTGGCACTGCTGGAAGCTGAAAATATCGGTGAAGTCACAGAAGCTCTCTATGCCAGTTTCGCCGCTGACTTCAATGTTGAGTTCACCAGCCTGACTCTATTCGAGCCATTATCTGCTCCCCGCCAAAGCCTGGGACAAGTTCAGACCAGCATATTTTCCGATGCCGAGACGGCAATTGGCGGAATAATTCGTAACGGCCGCCCCATCTGTGGTGTTTTGCGCCAGCGGGAAAAAGAATTCCTATTTGCGGAAAAAGCGCAATATATCGCTTCAGCTGCCGTAGTTCCTTTGGGCAATCAACTTGGCACCCTAGCGGTAGGCTCTGCTGATCCCCAGTACTACCGGTCTAGCCTGGGTACTTTATTCCTATCCTATATCGGCGAAGTCCTGGAGCGCCTGCTACCGAAACTGCTCAATCGGTAAAAGCTCTGAGAGGCTGAGAGGGGTTTGGCCAACTGTCACTCCTCCTGCAGGAGGAGCAACAGCGACCAGAGAGATTAGATAGGGCGGCTGCCATATTTTGGCTGCGGTTTGCGCGGGGGTCGGCGGTAACTTCTGGATCAACTTCACTAATCGCGCCGCCACCGGCGAGAAACTCCTCTACATCGGAACTTAACTGGCTTCTGGCGCGCTGGCGAGAGGTGATACTGCGTTCTTCTGCAAATTCCTCGGAGTCCTTGCTGCGAGAGTTCTTACCCTGATCTTCATAACCATCTTTCATAGCTAAAACCCTGTAACCTTTACTCCTGTTACAGAGGGAGTACCTCTGTGCCGCCCCTTTCCCGCGGCATCTACAAAACTGACAACCACTTTTCAGTGGCGATCCCCTACCGCGTCAATAGCGGCGATTAATTTATAGGCAGTTCCCCACCCCCGTGCCAGTAACACAAGGAGGAGGCTGTAGAGTTTTTTGTTGGGAAATGAAATGGGAATATTTCAGTTAGTTATGCAGATTTTTGCGCCTGCCCCCGTAGCAGGTATTTCAAGCAAAATAGATAACAAAGATCGAAGGCGAGATAGCGGGACTTATCAGAAGTGCGTATAAAGCCCCTTGCGGGGCTTATGATACTCAATCGCTACGTTATGAAAGAGTTATCAAACAGGTTACACAGCTTCGCTACCGGTTTCACCGGTACGGATACGAATGACTTCTTCGAGAGCCGTGATAAAGATTTTGCCGTCACCGATTTTGCCGGTTTGCGCCGCCTTGGTGATTGCCTCAACAGCGGAGTCCACCATCTCATCATCAACAGCGAGTTCCAATTTTACTTTCGGTAGGAAGTCCACCACATATTCGGCGCCACGATAAAGTTCTGTATGGCCTTTTTGACGCCCAAAACCTTTTACCTCGGTGACGGTCATTCCCTGCACGCCCACTTCAGACAGGGCAGTGCGTACATCATCCAATTTGAAGGGCTTTACTACAGCCGTAATCAATTTCATCTTGAGTATTTCCCCTGATTCGTCCTCGTCGAGAGAACCTTACCCAGGCCACTGCCCCGCCTATGGGGCAGCACCGACACTGTTAACTTACTTGTTCATAAATTCCGGGTAAGCTTCCATTCCGCATTCGGTCAAGTCAACACCCTCTTGCTCCTCATCTTCGCTCACACGGATACCAGTGACGAGCTTGAGGAGGTACCACACTGCAAATGAACTGACGAATACCCAGCCAAAGATGGTCAGTGCACCAATCAATTGCCCGCTGAAACTGGAATCATTGTTAGTCACAGGTACCAATAGCAAACCGAGCAAGCCGACAACGCCGTGTACAGAGATAGCGCCCACCGGATCATCAATTTTCAGCTTATCCAGGGTGATGATAGAGAAGACCACCAACACACCGGCGATCATACCGAAGAGGGTTGCCTGCAATGCAGTCGGGGTCGAAGGCTCCGCTGTAATTGCCACCAGACCGGCCAGGGCACCATTTAGCAACATGGTCAGATCAGCTTTACCGAACAGGATACGGGCGGTGATCAGTGCAGCAATAGCACCACCGGCAGCAGCGGTATTGGTATTCACAAAGACCATGGCTACGGAGTGTGCACTGGCAGCATCTCCCAGTTTCAGCACCGAGCCGCCGTTGAAGCCAAACCAGCCCATCCACAGGATAAACGTACCCAAGGTTGCCAACGGCAAGTTAGCACCGGGAATAGCATACACCTGACCGTTGGGGCCGTATTTGCCTTTACGCGCGCCCAGCAGCAAGACACCAGCAAGCGCAGCCGCTGCGCCCGCCATATGCACGATACCGGAACCGGCAAAATCAGAGAAACCGAGATCGCCCAAGTTATACAGGCCGAAAACCTCTTTACTACCCCAAGTCCAGGCACCTTCCAGTGGATAGATGAAACCGGTCAAAACTACTGCAAAGGCCAGGAAGCTCCACAGCTTCATACGCTCGGCAACCGCACCGGACACAATGGACATGGCGGTAGCTACAAAAACCACCTGGAAGAAAAAGTCTGAAGCTCCGGAATAAACGGAGTCACCTTCAAAACCATTTTCTGCAGAATCGCTGAGGACGCCTTCCAGACTAAACGCCTCAATACCGGACAATGCCCAGCCACCATCGTACATAATGGCGTAGCCAGTCAGCAGATACATAATGCAGGCAATCGCAAACAGGGCCACATTCTTGGTGAGAATTTCCGTGGTATTTTTGGAGCGCACCAAGCCGGCTTCCAGCATGGAAAAGCCGGCGGCCATCCACATTACCAAGGCGCCGCACATCAGAAAGTAAAAAGTATCAATTGCATACTGCAATTGAAAAATTTGGTTCTCCATATTCCTCTCCGTTCAAATCTGGATATTTATTAAAATTATGTTTTCGGTTTTTAATTAAATTGCTGCATTACCGGTTTCTCCGGTACGTATGCGCACGACCTGCTCAAGCTCTGCGACAAATATTTTTCCGTCACCGATCTTGCCACTCTGCGCGCTAGAACCAATTGCTTCGATAACCGCATCCAGTTGCGAATCTGCCACCGCTATTTGCAGCATGGTTTTCGGAAGAAAATCCACCACATACTCTGCGCCGCGATACAATTCCGTATGCCCTTTTTGGCGACCAAAGCCCTTCACTTCAGTGACCGTTACACCATTAACCCCCGACTCCCGCAGGGCATCTCTCACAGCATCCAGCTTGAAGGGTTTAATGATTGCAGTGATTAATTTCATGGTATTCCCCTAAAGAAAACGAGCCCTCGCATTAACGAAGGCCCTTTTGTATTACCAGGTATAAGTCGCGCCGGCGAGCAATGTAGGTTCGCACCAGTCAGTCTCGTAACATTCGCTATCGCTAACATCGGTGCCCACGAAAGAAGCGCTCAGGCTCAAGCCACCAAATTCTTTACTGAGGGAAACGGAGTAATCGATATAGGAATCAGATCCATCGAGAAAACCTTCTTCTTCAAAGAGGTTTAATCCCAGATGTAGATCGAGAGAAAGATCTGAGGGAAGAGCGAAACTATATTCCGCATAAGGGTAATAAAATTCACCGGTATCCGCCCAATAATCATCGGAATAGGCAAACCCCAACGTTAAATCTGAAAAACTCAGGCTGCCGTATATTTCCTGATAATCTTCATCTTCACTTCCGCCGTGATAGGCGTAATAAATGTAGCCAACATCAAAGCTAACGCTGTCATTGATATCCGCACTATAACCGCCGTAAAAATCCTGTTCATAGTCGGTTTGATCAGTCTCGTAATCAAAATCCACTTGGGATGCCCAGGTGCCAATATAAATGCCGTTTCCAAAATCGACATCGACACCACCCTGTAATGCGGGGCCTCCATCAGTCTGGCTAATACCACGGAATCTATAGTCAGAAACAAGACCCACATTGGCACTAATGCTGGGACCGCCCTCGGCAGCCATCGATAAATTTGCAGCGCCCAGTGCGAGAACGGCACCGGTGACGAGAGTGGCAACTTTATACATTTTATTTTCCACTTTGATCCTCCAAGGCTTTTGAAGCTGTTTTTTCGAGTGCTTTTATGGCGCCGCCTGCAATCAGTCCTTCACTGTCGGGTGTGACAGAGGGTCGCTTGCGTCTCGTGAACTGCTACTTTCCCAGACTCCCAATGATCGTTAATGGGACACCTGCACAGATTGTTTGCAGACTTGATGCCAACACTGCAACCGCAAGCAAAATCAATAAGTTAGGAGTAATTGAATTAGTAAAATTCGTACGAATAGAAACTCGGAGGCAAAGTGCTGCACCAACATGGAACTGCCTTTCTTCCTTTGCACTGAAGTGGGGAGGTAAAGATTAAGGTGCGCTCAGAACGGTGCGCTGTTAGGCTGCTTTTTCCAAAAAATGCACTGGGTTACAATCCCGTGCTATTCATATCCATCTTATTTAGCGAGGAAATGCCCGTGGCAGCAGATAAACTGCAACAGCTGCTGAAAGAGCTACAACAACAGGGCGCCGTGGTGACCAGTGACTTGCGCAGTGCTCTGGAAGTATCACTGGATAAATTGCCATTGGTCTCCCAGCGTGAGTTCGACACTCAGGTGGAGATACTGCGCCGGACCCGGGAAAAGCTGGCACGACTCGAGGATAAGGTCGAAATGCTGGAGCAAGCCCTGGCGCAGAGAGACAGCGCCGCCAAGGACTAAGCCCAGGGAGCCACTTCAAGGATGAAATCGTGAGCCTCTCAGTCACCTACTCCCGAGCTCAGCTCGGGGTCTCTGCACCTCTGGTAACCGTAGAAACCCACCTCGCAAATGGCCTCCCTGCTTTTCATATTGTGGGTTTACCGGAAGCGGCGGTACGGGAGAGCCGCGACCGTGTGCGCAGCGCCCTAATCAACAGCCATTTCGACTTCCCCCAGCGCCGTATTACCGTCAACCTCGCCCCCGCCGACTTACCCAAGGAAGGTGGTCGCTACGATCTGGCCATCGCCATCGGCATTCTCAGTGCCTCGGGACAGGTTCCCACCGAAATTCTGGAACACTATGAATTTATTGGCGAGCTGGCACTCACCGGCGCCTTGCGGGAAGTAAGTGGTAGCTTACCGGCAGCCGTAGCCTGCACCAATGAAGACCGTAAACTCGTTGTGCCTACCGAGAACGGTGCGGAAGCCGCGCTGGCAACCGGCGAAGTCAGCATTGCCAACTCCCTACTGGAAGTTTGCGCCGAACTTCATGGGCGTGAATCTATGCCCAAAGCTGTTGCAGAGCCTATTGCCGAAGCGCACCTGTGCGCAGACTTGGCCGATGTGCGCGGCCAACTAAAAGCCCGCCGCGCTCTCGAAGTGGCAGCAGCCGGGAGCCACAATCTGCTTTTTTACGGTCCGCCCGGCACCGGCAAAACCATGCTGGCCAGCCGCCTGCCAGGAATATTGCCCCCGCTGACAACTGAAGAGTCACTAGAGGTAGCGAGCGTTTACTCCAGCGCAGGCCTACCTCACCAGAGCCTGCGCCCTTTCAGGGCCCCACACCACAGCGCCTCCCCAACAGCGCTGGTCGGTGGGGTGTAAGTTCCACAGATATTTGCAAATGAACAGTAGAAAGTGTAAATATGACTAAGTTGAATAAGAATCAGCCTTTTCTATGTCCTTCCTTAATACTGCCCGCCTTGCTGGCAAAGTAGGGATCTGGCGTGTAGATGGAGTTGGCGAAGTATCTTTACACCCAAATTCCGCACCGACAATTGAGATTCACTACTCAGGGATAACCCCCCACGCAGTAAATAATCCCTATCACAAGTCAGCTCCTAACGGGGTACATTTGACCGTGAAGCACTTTGCTTCAGAGCTTCGCGACTACCTAGTAGGCTCAGTTTGGGATGGGAGTTCCGGTAACTGTATCAGGCGGCCGGGTGACAAGCCTCTCAGAGTGGAAATAGATACTAGAGGTGCAAGACTACTTAACTTAAATGCCCCTGTTGAAATCAACTCTCAAAAAATACGGTCTTTAATTCCAAAAAAATATCTAAGGTTTTCCGATAGAACTTGGCTAAACCTAAGAAATAGTTTTTATTGTCTCGTGCCTACTGTAGATGATAGAAAGAGCGGCCTGAAATGGTTGGTAATACCAGCTTCCGAACTATATCGAAGATACATAGCCGTTAGTCGGAAGTTCTGCAACTCAGGGCTAACAGGAACAATTGATAAATTTGTTGATTGGAATGAATCTATTACCGCAAATGGGGAGGCTAATATAACACTTAGAAGGCCATTGGAGTCCCTAGAAAAACGCGTTATCTCAAGGGCTGTTTTTTCTCCATATGCAAAACTCTCAATGTTAACTCCTCACAAATACCTTTCTATGGTTACCTCCAAAAACAGAACAATAAATAGTAACGATAAGTTAGCGCCAGTTATTAAGTTCAACTTTCCTTTTTTAGACACCACCCATTTAACTGTCACCGGAAAAAGGATGCCGCTTGGAAAAAGAGGCGGCTCATACAAAGAAGAATGGGCATTATATGTGATGGAGATACATCGATGCCACTATGAAATGGATTTTCACTCTAACTTTATAAAACAGTACGATCCTGAATATACTCCTCAGCATTCTACTTCAACTATCCAGGGTGATTCATTCTCTCCTGGCATATACAATTCGCCTTTGCTTGATAAAAACATTGATATAAATGATCTGCCGGCCGACAGCAATATTCAGCGCCTTTCGGGCGTGTACTTTAGCGATCCTTTTCCTGGATTAACAGGTACATTTAGATACACCCGCCCAACTAGCCAACAAAGTAAAAATAAAAATAAATCCGAGGTCGTCGACGAGGAGGAGATTACCGGACATACAAATAATGACGGAAATTACAGTAAAGATTCAAAAGGAAATCAAGGTATATCAACAGCAGACCAACCTATCCAAACACTTAATAAGGATATTTCTCTATTTATTGATACTGTAATTGAGTTCAGAAAAATTGTTAAAGACAGAAAATGGAAAGTAGTAACCAGAAAGGCCGAAGATGGAACAGTGGAAAAAGGGGAAAAAGTCGCCATGTTTCCATCTTATATTGGATCACAAAGAACTTGGCATAAAATAGATAAAGACTTGGAGAATTCAAGAACTAGGCAAGTTGTTTGGGTAGAAATAGATATCGGTAGTAATTGTTATCTATATATGGCTGAAATGGAATTAAGGCCTACAGAAAAGTCAGGCCAGTGCACTCTCCTAATGAAACTAAAGAAGTCAAAGCAAATGTCAGAAGTAGTTTTCAAGGAACTTCTGAGATTAACTTGCCTACAGTATAGGTGGCCTATACCAAGGCATAAGTGGAAAGAAGAAAAAGATGCAACCAAAGCACAATACCTATTTAATATACTTGATATTAAACGGCAAAAACATCCGATTGCAAAAAAGGCTTCAAATTCTAAGAGCACCCCTAAGAAAGTTTGCCCAAAGGAGTGGGCAGAGGTTTTACTAAATAAAATTGATCGAGAATTACTAACCAGCATTCATATAGAGTAATAATAACTAATTATACCCACGTAAAGTTATCATAAAATTTAATAGTGATATCATTTAAGCAAATACCGCATCCTACGCCGGACTGACTACGTTATCGGCGTCGATTACGCCCTGGCCAAGGAAGCTCTCCAGTAAGTTCGGGCAGGAGACCATCGTCTCTAACTCGCAAGTTGAAGCGATTTACTTCAACTTGCGGTAATTCTTCGTGTTCCAGCCAAAGTAAAGAGATGGTTGTATCGGTCTGAGAGTAGTGCCGGGAAAGCTCCCAGAGATAAAGACCTTTTTCCCAATCATCAAACCAAGCATCTTGGGTAACCTCGTCTGTTTCCGTCAAGCTCTTACCTGTGGATCGGATACGGTGAGCCACTGATCCAGCTGGGATTGTCGATTTAGGGGGTATCCAAGCTCCAACTTGCCTCAATGAAGTAGAGCGTGCGGTATATCTTACTGCGCCACGATCCATAGTGACGAACGCGCATGGCGCATCACTGAGACTGGCATATCTTGACGCAGCGGCCGGGAACGATGTTCTGAATTGATCGGCCATGAACTGAATAAGTTCCAAGGAGGGCCCTTCCCTGGGAACCACCGAAAGCCATTGCTGATAAGGCATGAGTAGTTCTGCAGCAAATGTATCGCAGGCTACCTCATTAGGGTGCCGCTTAGCATATGACCAAGAAGGAATCTCCTCGTGACTCGACTCCAAGCCCAGTACAATATGAGCTATCTCGTGGCAAACAGTAAAGCGTTGACGCTCTTCAATTTCCTGGGAATTAATCGTGATGATGTGTTTCCCGTTTGGCTTGGTAATGGTATACCCGGACTCCCCCTCCCCAAGCTCATCCTTCTTTAGCTTCGCATTGGCTGCACTTACATAGGGCGAGAGATCGTTCTGGATATCAGAGATATCAACTTTCGCAATGAATGTACGTGCCCTATGTCTGACTTCTGCTTCGTTCACTCAATCATCCTCATCCTCATCCTCAAGGGCCTTATAGATTCGTTTTATCAAATTCGCAGGTTCCGGCCTCGCGTTGCCCCGGTGCCTGACACCGGCTGCCATCGTAAACACGTAGCCTTCAATAGAGGGTTCTTGTAACACATATATAACGAGATCTGGATCTGTATCCGCATGGGAGGCTAGCCAAGTTACGATTTCTGAGTCTCTTTCTGACGGCTTTAGTACTTTTAATAGCTTTTTAACTAGGTCTAGGGATGGATTGGTCTTCTCACCGGTTTCTAAGCGGTGAATGTATGCGTGATCCACTGACGATAGCTGCCCCATCTCACGCAGGGAAAGTGTTCTTCGTTCGCGTAGCGTCTTAATCGCGACGCCCAAGCCTGTTCGCGGCATAAGTTCTGATCCTTGTTTTTACATTTCAAAGGTTTGATCGATATTTAAACAGCCCTGCTTTCAGTCGGGCTAACAAGCACATCCTGTAAGGAAGTTGCATCACTACCAATGCGCTGATACATTGTTGTCCAGCCAGGCAACGAATGCAGTAAATATTATGAATTTCTTAAGCTCTGGCTTGGCCCACCTGTTGTCTGTGTGAACAACGAATTGTCCTGCAGAGGGCGGCCACTGACAACTCAGCTAAGTAGCTGGGATTCACAGATTTGACATCAGGAGAGCCACTATGGCTAAGAAAAATCAGCATGTCGTTCCTCACAAGGATGGCTGGGCTGTGAAAGGTGCCGGCAATAATCGAGCAACGTCTGTACATGACACACAGCAACAGGCAATTAATGCGGGGCGGGATATTGCTCAGAATCAGCAGTCCGAACTTGTCATCCATCGTCGAGATGGCCGCATCCGCGATAAGGATAGCCATGGCAATGATCCTTATCCGCCGAAGGGGTAGGCACCGTGACCGATATCCCGACATATCATGTGCTTGCGCTGTCCGGGGGCTACCGTGGCCTGTATACGGCCACGGTACTTGCCGAGCTCGAGGCCGTGCTAGGTCGCCCTATCGCTTCTCATTTTGACCTGATTTGTGGAACGTCTGCAGGAGGAATGCTGGCTCTGGGATTGGCATCGGAGATCCCGGCTGGTGACCTCAAAGCGCTGTTCGAGGATGAGGGCAGCCGCATTTTCGGCAATCGCAGCACTATACGACGACTATTGGGATTTTGGCTGAGAGCAAAGCACGACTCCCAAGGTCTTCGAGAGGTACTAACTGAGCGCTTCCAGGCCGCGACTATAGGCGACTTGAAGCACCGTGTCCTTGTCCCGGCCGTTAACTACACGACAGGACGAGGACAGTTCTTCAAAACCCCCATCACCCTTCATTTGAGCTCGACCACCGTCTAAAAATTGTCGATGCTGCATTGGCCACAGCTGCTGCGCCGGTTTATTTTCCACTTGCGCGTAACAGTCGTGGTGTCTTCGCAGACGGGGGGCTGGTAGGTAATGCACCTGGCCTGTTTGGGCTGCACGAGGTCAGAACGTTCCTAGCACCTGAACAAAACGCGCGGATTCGGGTTCTAGCTATCGGCACTATGACTATCGGCGCGACCATTCGAGGCGATACCAACCTTGACCGCGGGTTCGGCAAGTGGGGGGGCGACCTCTTCGACCTAGTGATATCTGCACAGGAGTCCTCGGTAGACTACATGCTTCGGCAGTCCTTGGGGGACGACTACTTCCAAATAGACGATCAGGCCACGCCCGATCAAAGCAAGGATGTGGAAGCATTGGATCGCGTATCTGTTGGAGCCACGAATACGCTCAGGGATCGGGGTATCCATGCTGCGCAGCGTGTACTTGGTAATCACCGCTTTCAACCATTTCGGGAGCACCGGGCTGGTGAACCTACCTTTTACCACGGTCCCAATAAAAATACCCAGGAGGCCACATGCTAAATCTCAGTCCACTGTTCTTCACCAGCGCTGCTGATGAAACCTGCATGCACGAAAAGCTGGATCTGACACGTGAGCAACGCGACACGATTACCAGTGCGCGTAATGACGTTCGCAATTGCCTCCGCATGGGTATCCCCCGAGTATTAGAAAAGAGGGGATATACAGAGACAGTGCCTCAACCCCGGTTCTTTACTCAAGGCTCCTGGGCATATAAGACACTAAACTCCCCGGCGCAGCAGCCGCAACAGGCTGACATCGATGATGGCTGCTACCTACCATTGAGCTTCTTGTCGCAAACACGTCGGCCAAGCACTGCTGCCTCAGTGTTCTTTGCCGCTACGGAAGAGGCATTGCGGACCTTAGTCCAGGAGCGGGGATGGAAGCTCGAAACCAATAAGGCGACCTGCATACGTATCGTGATTGACACATATGCTCATATCGATATCCCGCTGTATGCCATTCCAGACGAAGAATTTGGCACGCTCACCAAGGCCTCTATTGAGCGATATGGATATAGGTCACTCGAGGAGGCGATGACTAGCGCTGAGCGAGATGCTTGGACAGCGTTACCTGCCGGCAGAGTTCTACTGGCTCATCGCGAGTGCGATTGGATGCCCTCAGATCCTCGACCGGTGAAGGATTGGTTTCTGGGTGAAGTAGATGCTAAGGGTGAGCAGTTTCGCCGAGTTGTTCGCTACTTAAAGGCGTTTCGGGATTGGAAATGGCCTAGCGGCGGACCCTCATCCATTCTGCTTATGGCCGCTGCGGCCCCAATCTTTGAAAGGCGTGATCGACGCGATGACCTTGCTCTACTGGACGTTGTCACGGAAATACCGACTCAATTGCGCGCAGGGGTCAATAACCCTGTGGATAGTGCCGAATCATTGACTGACAGGCTTGGTAAGGACGACGTAGAGGAAGCTGCAAAGGCATTTGAAGAATTTGAGAGGGTACTTCGTGGGGCTACGAGCGCGGATAGTGCTTCGCAAGCCTGCATTTGGGTACAGAATGAACTTGGCCCTCGCTTTCCGAACGACCCCAACCGAGTAAAGGTGGTATCTGTAGCGGCAACGATCGCGGCAGCTCCTGCCACTGCCGGCCCGAGTGAGCTCATTGGGCGCACGAAAGCCGGATGAGGGGTAATACAGCCATAGCGGATGTGGTCGAATCCCTCAGGGAACGAGGCTTTCAGTTTGTTGGGAAGTCGACCAACGGCTGGTTCAAATTGAATGGTCATTTGTGCCCCCCTGGCGCCGATAGAGTCTATCCATGTGAAGTTCAGTTTGATCCCACATTCCTCAATATGCCCCGTATCCGGTTACTCGAGACTCCCTCGGGATTGCCAGCAGTTGTACCGCATCTCGGTGCAGGTGGCGATCTTTGCTATCTCGCCGAAGGCTCTGTCACATTGGATATTTACGACCCTGTAGGGCAAACGCTCGCCTGCCTGGATCGCGCCTCTTCCGTACTTGGTCGGATTATCGGCGGAGAAATGGTTGAAGATCTCGCGGAAGAGTTTTTTGCTTACTGGCGCGGCGAGTGCTGCTTCGTTGACATAGAAGGCAATAGCTTGGGGCGGCAGCAATGTATCGTCGCTGAGGCAGGTGGGAGATTTCTATGGTTTATCACTGACAACGAGGACAGAACTGTAGAAAAGATTAGGTCGCTCAGCGCTAAAATCGCCCCAATAACAATTCTGACCTACCGTATCAAAACTAGCGCGCAGCCTCGTCCCCTAATCAGTAATTGGCCCCCTGTAACAGTAGGAGACATCTTATCGTGGCAATCCACTCTAGACCGTCGCTGTCGTCGCAAGATCCATGCCCGTATCAAGGAAGGCATTAAAAACAAGGCCAACGGTGCCCTTATCATTATCGAATCGCCATTAATGACTTATGGACTTGCGATATGGTTCGACCGAAAATTATTGAGTCAAAAGGAGAAGCGAGCAGATCGCAGAGATTTGAGCTTCGGACTGAAAGTTATTCCCCTCTCGGTAGTTAGAATTGACAGTAAATATCTTGCCCAGCGGAACATACCTGGATCAAAAACATTGGCAGGTATCAATTTAGCGATAGCAGGGTGCGGAACGATTGGTGGTTATCTATCAGAAATGCTTGTGAAGGCTGGCGCAGGAACTTGCGGCGGAACGCTCACTTTGGTGGACTTTGACCACCTTTTCCCACAGAACCTAGGGCGTCACCGCTTGGGGTTTTCAGACTTGTTGAAGAATAAAGCTGAAGCAATGGCGAATGAACTCAGACGCTTAGCGCCAGGAACTGACATTCGTGCACTCCCGGTGGATGTAAGGCAGGCCGAGCTCGGGAGATTGGATCTACTTATCGATGCAACCGGCGAAGAATCTCTTGGGCATTGGTTGTGCCGTAGCTATTCACCTCCATTACCCATGCTGTCAATTTGGATTGAAGGGCCAGGGACGGCTATTCGAGGTTTTTTGAGATCGACAACGTCGGGAGCATGTTATCGGTGTCTTTGGCATAGTAATAGAAGAGGGGAACTTCATACTACAGTCGAACCCCTTCCGACCACTTTAGCCGGGCATGGGTGCGAAGGGCTCTACGTTCCGTTCCCTGCATCGGTGTCAGTACAAGCCGCAAGTTTAGGGGCTGAAATGGCGCTTGACTGGATCAATGGTGCTCTCTCACCCGCGTTACGAACCCGATTGGTCGATCCCTCTGCGCAGCTTGCAACACCTGATTGTGATCCAATTAAAGATCCGGATTGCCCCATATGCAATTCTTGAGCTCCTGGACAACCACTGACAAAAGAACTTTGCTGCATTTCTCAGAAAGCACATTACAAACGTTCACTCAGTTTATTCAGCGCTGTTACGGTGACCACGAAGCTGGGGGCTATTACTTGGGTCAGTTCATGGAAACCACATGTGGATTGAGCAAGCAACAGCTCCTACTGAAATGGACAGGCGTCTCCCCTGTATGTTTGAGAGGATGCAATATGGCCATGAGAGCATTGCACAATCTCGATGGGTAGCGACTCACGGTACTATCCGATACCTTGGCGAATGGCACACCCACCCAGAAGACGACCCTTATCCGTCCGGTCTAGATATCTCCGAATGGGACCGCCTTGCAGGAAATCGCAAAGATAATCGCCCGCAACTTGCTGTCATTGTGGGGAGAAAATCCCTTTACGTTGAACTGGTGCCAAATATGGAACCCAATATCGTGCTTACACCCATCGACTAATTACATAGAAAGTTAAATGTTAGTTTACATATAACGATCTGATATTGATAAGGGCGCTCTGTAACAACGTTTAAGTATTGTGTAAGTCGCATTATCTGTATTAGCTCAAGTCTGAGCTAATACGAATAAATTCATCGGTAAAGGGATTTACCGCAACCTCAAAAACTCAAAAACTCAAAAACTCAAAAACTCAAAAACTCAAAATGCGAAATTTAGTATAACCCAATGTAAACTGGACCTTCGGATTAAATTTTACTACCCACCTTTAACCAGAGCATTCACCTTCCATCGATTTATCAAAAGCTCTTTCTAGCTTTGATAAAGGATGTTTATAGAAGTGCTCGTCATATGATTTTAAGAGGGATTTAGGCCTAACTCTTTTAATATATTCGCGTACGGCCTCACCATCTTTATACCCAATGGAGTACTGCTTTATTCGTTCAGCTAATTGTTTTAAATATTCCTCGGCTTCATCCTCAAAACCACCACATGTCCAATACTCAAAATAGAACTTACTTTCTCTAAATCTACTTTCCTGCCTCAACAATCTTGCAATGGGAACCACACGATCTTTATACCAGCGCTCTACTTCTTCTTTTTTTATACGGACAGTTGGCTGATAAGCTTTACATTCATAAATCCAAACCTGTTTATGCTCAAGGACACGAAATATATCGATTTCATATGATTTCGCTAGTGCAGGATCGTTAATAATCTTTCCGATATCTATCGACCCATGATCTTCTTTTAAAACACAATGACCAACTAGTAATTCAAATAATGATCCACGAATATTTTTTGCGGCGCCTTCAATATGTCCAATTTTTTGGAAAATTTCGTCGACTATTTCCGGCCGCTTTGCCGCCATACTCGCCATTCGAGATAAAGTATCAATAAGTGACGACAAACCTTCAGCGATATTTTTTCCAAAAAGATTCTCAATAGTACAAACTATTATCCCAGCACTCTTTGCTGCCTGGAATGCTTCTTTCGTAAATCCTTTGGCAACTATACAGAAAAGTACCGGATTTAATTTTTTCAGTACGGAAGTAAGTTCTGTTTTTCTAATAAACGCCTGTATCGAACGCATGTCCATTATTGCATCTACAGCAATATCACAAACAAAAAAACCAGCTTTTAGACTGCTATCTCGTCCATTTCGTAAAAAGGGTCTTAAATAGGATGGAGCGGTAATATCCCAATTGAAAGTTCCAACTGTAGGTAAATGATCTTCTTTTTCATCACGACATTCGATAGCATTATAGCTAACAATATTTAACTTACGCGCCCATTCTCTTACTGCTGAGATTAAGATTTGCTCTGCAATTATCTGACCTCGAAATTCTTCTAAAGAAATTCTATTTATTCTAATGTGACAGTTTTGATGAAAAGTTATACAAGGCCCTATACCGTCATAATTAATCGTCTGAATTACATTTACTGCCTTAAGTCGTTCAAGAACATCATCGCTTGCAACTTGCTTTTGCTGTCTTATCGGGGAACCTGAGATAATCGGAAAATACTTTTCAAGTACAATCCCGCCCCTAGCCCGAAGGGAGTTTAATGCGGCAGAGTAAGCTGGACTCGAATCATCAATCGCTTGAATCAAAGCGTCCCAATACTCCGGCGTACCATAAGTATTCTCATGGTATAAAAAGCTCACTTTTTTTGGGAAGGTGATACCAATTAATCGCTTAATTGAGCCCTGATCTACAGCTCTTTGTATTCTCTTACGAGCAGTTGCGTGTTTAACCCCATTCTTAGCTATCTCCTCAATGAGGTCTGCTGACAAGCAAGGCCCACACCTTAATAAGTATCCCGGAATATCCATAGTCCCCTCAGCTAGATGTCACACAGCGCTATTTATAATACTTTTCTACCTATACAAGAGTCAATTTTGGCCTTGCCACTGACTTGGAATTTTTTGTATATAAATCAATGAGTTATGAGTATAGGTTTCTGAAAAAATCAACTTTGATGTCACAGACTCGATTCACAAGTAGTCATTCTATTGGTTTACAGCGCTAATTTGATAAGACACCAACAGGAGCCTTGCTTGCTAATTGATCACCTTTAGTTTTATAGACTTACCGGTCACAATGGCGCTTACGTGAAGCTCTCAGAGGTAGGATACGAAACAGAGACCGATACAACGCTGAGGCTAAGCAGTACCTCTATATGCCTAGAGTAAAGTATATTTAAGCGACCCCAAACCTAATATACGGCCCCTCGCAACTAAGCAGAGACATTGCTATGCGTCTAATCCTATCGGCCATCTTGTTAACAGTCCTTACCGACTGTCTCGAAGTAAAAGCCAACGATAGCAGAGGCTACAACCTTCGCGAGTGGCTACCTCGTTGGTCTGATAGCGATGGTGACTGTCAAAGCACCCGCCATGAATTGCTTATCAGGTACTCTTTAGCCCCCGTAACATTCACCAATGAAAGCGGTTGCATTGTTGAAACGGGTTTATGGTTAGACCCTTATACAGGGCAGTTTTTCAGATTAGCCTCCGATTTAGATGTAGAACACATTGTTCCCCTTTCTTGGGCTCACAAACATGGTGGCTCGGAGTGGACTGTAGAGCTTAAGAGGAAGTTTTCTGAAGACCCCGAAAATCTTTGGCTTGTAGACGATGGTAGAAACCAGAGTAAAGGGGACAAAGGGCCAAATCGCTGGCTGCCACCTTACGAGCCAGTACAATCTATCTACATTCAGAGATTCTTAGCCATAGTAAAAAAGTATGACTTACAGATTAACAAGGCCGAATATGATCAGATTTTAGCCCAGCTTGAAAATTGAGCTCTTCTTGTATGGGATACTATTCTTGCTTTCCTTCAGCAGTAGATGAGTCATAGAAGTACTAAATGTTAATTTTTGATGATCGCATTTGATTATACATGGAGGATAGAAATTAAA
Organism: Microbulbifer sp. VAAF005; assembly: GCF_030012985.1. NCBI lineage: Bacteria > Pseudomonadati > Pseudomonadota > Gammaproteobacteria > Cellvibrionales > Microbulbiferaceae > Microbulbifer > Microbulbifer sp. VAAF005. Next base: position 2,890,820 of record NZ_CP120233.1, read on the forward strand.
TTCTACTTGCGCCGACATAAAGAAACTATTTCCTAAAAAAGGATTGGTCAGAAATTATATCCATTTCTCTAGTTGAGGAAGTATCCTTGCAATATTACAGGCATCGTCTTCACCACGATGTGGTTGTCCCTCAAACTCTAAATCTAAAAACTTGAGAGCACTTCCTAAACCAGTACGGCGCTTTTTACCTAGCTTTTTTTGCCATAGTGCCTTCAGGTTTATATGAGGCTTATCAAAAAATATTGGGGCACAGTTGTGACGCTCTTGTTCCACCTGGATTTGGTTATAATCATATTTCCCCCAGCTAGCCCAAGCCTGATAGTCATAGTTTTCCAACCATTTATTTATCAGGACTGTCGACTCCTCAAAACTTGGAGCCATCAGCACATCCTTAGGGTCAATACCAGTAAGCTGACTACAGAAACTACTAAGAATAGGGTTAACTGTGGGTTTCACTAGTTCGCTATGGCTTGCTAGCACTTCTCCTTTTAAACTAGCAATGGCTAGCCCAAACTCAATCACCTCCATATCTTCAACAGACTGCGGACGATCATCCCAACATGTTGCTTCAAGGTCTACGACTAATAAATGGTTGATGTTAGCCTTAATATACTTTTTCCTCGTCTACTTGTCTCAATGTAAGGTTTATTTGTATTTATCTCAAAGAATATAATTTTTCACTCTCGATAAGAGTATAAGATAAGAAAAGAGTCAAACTATATTAGTTCTGCCTGATTTGACAAGGGGGCTTACAAAGATTATGCCAGCCCCTTAAAGTGTAATTATTTTCTTATGACTGATAAAGAATATTGATTATCTCAATTTATTTTAAACCACATCGATTTCGCTCTTCACACCTTCAAAGATTGCTTCTCGAACTTCTTCATAAATTGGCAGATCTGTGCCAGGGCAATCCAAGGTTGCTACGATGGCATATGGCACATTTACTTCAGCAAAGCCAGCAATAGCTCTACAATTTACTGTTACTTTCAATATGTCATCATCTGAAAAGTTTGATGCTTGGTCACCGGTTCTAACCTCATGGAAAACAGTTCCACTCTTTAGATGATGATGGTAATAGTCGCCATCTTGGACATTGAGAACCTTTCTATTTGTTGATACCCAAAGCTGTGCGCCTCTATATTCTTGATGCCCAGCATTTATAGGTGATGTCCAGGCTACAGTAATAATAAGTCTTCTGAAAACAGTTTTCGCTGAAAGGCTCTGCGGTAAAGGAAATGTAAATTCCTGCGCCTCATCACCTTTTATAACACCAGTTCTAAGTAATGTAGCCTGATTAGATCTACAGCCATGTATCCTTTGTTCATTAACCTGTCCAAAACCTAATATTTGATTCAAGTCAGACTTGAATGTTCTACTATTTTCCTTCTTTTTTAGGTGTTCCTTTATTAGCCCAGTAACATTGGTACAATGTTCAGATCCATGAACTAGTAAAGCTTTCAAAATTACAGAATCTGGAGCACTGGACAAGGCATGGCTATCTGAAATTCCACGCAAGTCACTTATTGTTTCATATAGAGATGCTAAACGCCTGGTAGCTAAAGCGGCAGCGTTACTTGTTCCTGATACATAGCAGTAATTATTTACATTACCTATTGATGGGCCAGGAAAAGCACATTTTAATCCTGGACCAAACCTAGGAGTGTCTGCAGCTTCAAGTCTTACATCATCATTCGCGGTATAAGTCCTGTTTATATATGTTAACTTTCCGCCCGGCATCATCAACTCAGGTTTTACTGAGCGTTGTCTCCCTAAAGTAATGGGATTAATAGGGCTTGGCATTCCTTTGGTAGTAATAGGATCAATCTGACCTACAGGTATTTCTCCTTCAAACTCATCTTGATGTACAGCTTTTACAGTTATCGCATTTACGGCCTCTGCGGGTGACATCATACGAAGAGTGTGCCTTTGTTTATCAGTCGCTTTTAAGAATTCAGCTTCTATATTTTCAGGGCTTAATTTCTTAAAAGTCTCTTCATTGATTCCTTTCAAAACTATACTTTCACGGATGTTTCCAGCACTTATTACAAAAAGTACGTCATATTTAAAAGACAACCAGTCAATCATTTTTGCCCAGGGGCTTAATTGATTATCAAACAGTCTATAGGGATCACCAATAGAAAGATTAATGATCTTTATATGAGGAGCCTCAGGAGGTTGTCCATTTTCTCCAACTTTCATACGACGCACTGCCCTATGAACTAAGTCCAAAGGAAGGTGATTCTCAGGAATTGTTTCTGTTCTTCTTCCGTTAAAGTCAGGCTTACCTGGAAACATGATTGGCCTGACATACAGCTTTCTCATTAATGGCTTTTCAGGTCTGCTAAGATCGCCATGAAGTATTAGAGAGCACATAGAGGTACCATGTACCTGATTCCTGGGGCTATCATATTCCGCTTCAAAATCATCGGGATCATCAATAGAAATTCTCCCTTTTAAGGCTGTATGATTTTCTAAAGGAAGTCCATCTAAAACGGCCACTACGGGCTCACTAGCCTTGTATTCTTCTAGGTTTGATGCGTCATCAAAATCAACAGATGAATTAAATCCCGTCCCGTCTGTAGGAGCTACTGCACATTGTCCAACGGGTCGGAAATACATCACTTCATCGCACCGCATTAAGTCAAGCTCTTCCCCATGTGAGCGAACAACTGCATCAACTTGACTTATCGGGAGCGTTCCAAGCAGTGCATGGTACCCAATTGATTCAAATGTATATTGGCTAACAATATTACCCCCAGAAGAAATAATTGTCTTTCTTACTTTTTCTTCTGCTAACTGCCTAGCAATGGAAGACTTCCTGAACCATAACTCAATTTCAAAATTTACTAATTTTTCAGAATCAATATCTCTATAGTAATCGACTTGCTCTTTCCAATCTTCAAGCAAGAAAGTATTTGCTAAGCGATCTTGTGTATCCCAAAATCTTATATCTGACAGCTGCAGAAAAGCATCTCTTAAAGCGACATTATAACCAATCGGTAGTTTATTATTTTCCTTATACTCTTTCCAGATTGAATGAAGTAGCTTTAACCCAGATATATTGCTCATTGCCAAATAAGCAAATTTCTTTACAGGCTTTATATCTTTTTTTTCACTTTTACTGAAAAAGATATCTGACTGGAATTTATCTTCGATAAGATTTTGAGAAAGGTACTCAAATCCATTAACTTTTGATAGTTCATCCGAGAATTTTTGTATATCCCCGGCCACTTCTAGAACTAGCACTTTCTCAGGAGTAAACCCATCTGGAGATTCGCTTAATTCGGTATGCTCAGAAAACTTAAGTTCAAGCTTTTTAAGCTTAGGAGAAATTCTTTTAAATTGTTGGCCTGCTGTTGGCGTATATATTTTTGGACCTCCGCCGTTAAGGTTATCTCGTTTTTTACCTACAGCTTGCTCTTGAAAAGTTAAAAGGGGGCGCACATCCATTTGCAATCCTTAACAAGTATGTAAAAAGACTATTACTCTGTATTTTTATATCTATTTTTCCAGTAGGAAAGTCTGCTTGTCGTTATCGACTTAATTTTTTTTGTACTATCAGGCAAGCTCAAAACATATCTACGCTGTACGTCCAATCCGAATTCTTCTAATTCCGCAAAACTTAGTCCAGATAGATGCTGAGCAAGTGTACTTGAAGCAAAACCAAGAGAGTGCCCTATACGTTCCTGAAAACTATCAAACCACTTTTCAGCCATTTTTTTTGTAGGCCTAGGTATATCTATTTGAACTTGAAAGCGTCTCCAAACTGCTTTATCTAGCATTGAAGCGTGATTTGTAGCTCCAATCACAACTACATGACTAGGAAGCATATCAATTTGCTTTAGAAGAGAATTTACAACGCGCTTAATTTCTCCGCTTTCATTTAAGTCTTCTCTTTCTTTACTAATCGCATCAAATTCATCAAAGAAAAGGACGCACCGTTGAGACTTCACATGCTCAAATAACATATCTAGATTCTGGGCACTCTCACCCAAAAATCTATTTATAATACCCTCGTACTTTACTACATATAGCGGAATGCTTAGATGATTGGCGAATGCTTCTGCGAGAGTTGTCTTACCATTTCCTGGCGGCCCAGATAAGAGAATTTTATGCCTAGGCTCTAAGTTATAAGATCTAAGTAAATCTTTCCTTGCTTGCTCCTCAATAATTTCTTTGAAGGTTGAAACTACACTATTGGGGAGAGTAAGGTCATCTAAAATTTTTTGTGCAGGAAGCTCATAGAATGCATTTTGCAATTCAGGCGCAAAAGTAAATTTTTGTTGATTAACCTCAACGGAAGTAACCAGAAGATTACGTAATTTCTCTGCCAAATGATGATGCTGCCTAGAGGCAGCTTCTGCAGCCAATGCTTCTGCTGTTTTCTTAAAACGTGGCAAATCTCCCTTGATGCCCGTTTCTACTAGGCTGAGTACTAAATCCGCCCTAGCCATATTTCCCTCCAAGCCGAATCCATTTACGGCACTCGTAAGACTAATCCTACATTGACATGATTACAATACTGGTTATTTTAATTCAAATAATGAATACTTTCTATTGGATTATGCATGTAATGACACGGATGATGACATGAATTTTGCCAATACAATCTTAAAAGCGAAACAGCTAAAGGGAATGAATCAGCTAGAATTCGCTAGTTTTCTTGGAAAAAGCCAATCTCAAGTTTCCAAATACCTTAATGGCAAAAGTGTACCACCATATGACGTATATATTCGTTGTATGAATATCACTTCAGTAGAACAGGAACTAAATACCAATTCAAATGAGGTATATGCTCAACTGAAGGAAGCCATTAGATTTTTGAGAGGGAAAGAAAATATAGAGTTTTGTCAGGCACTACTATCTATAATTACTGCATATAGAAATCAAATTTAAACCTAGCACTAGGCATTGATATTTATTGCAAAACAGGGGCATTTATACTAGTTAGCTATATCTTTTAAAAACCTTTACAGCATTCCTGGCGGTTTCTCTTGAAACCCCCAAGATATCTGAGAAAGTTTCGGTCACAACAGGAAGATTCTTTTTTTGATGTACTCTCCAGCACAAACCATCTCAGTTTGTGTGGGGATATAAGGTCTAAGCTCCAATTCTGTATTTATTACCTCATAGAGCCAAAACGGCAACTCATTTATATGGTCTGAGAATGATGACCGAGTTATCCCTGTCTTGGTACAGAAACGAACAAATCTAGTTGGCCAATCCTGTATCACCCAAGAAACGAAAGTTAAAACTTTAATTCTTTTATGGCAATCTAGATAATCTAAAGACCAATCTTTCATTTCTTCGACAAAGAGTAAATCGACCCCTAATTCTCGCTTGATTCTAACTCTAGCCAAATGCCCCCTTCTGCCCAATACAGCACTAACAATAAAATATAACCCTGAATAAAATGATATAGAGCATGGTAAACTATATCCAGGAACTGCCCAGCGATTGGCCTTAAAGTTAGTTATTAACTCTATATAATTATCTATCAATCCACTTTCAAAGTCATCATGGACAATAGAAGGAGCTTCTTTGAAATTAAAAAAGCAATTATAACAAACCTCAACCCCAAAAACAGGGAAAAGGCTTTTCTTTTTACCTGTACCAATTCTATGGAACATTATTAACGATAAACATCTAGGACACTTATCATAAAGCACACAATCATGCCTCTCACACATAGCAAATAAAGATAGTCTCCAGTGCCTTCGGTAGTATATTTTCTCCTCTAAACATCGAGGACAAAACTGTAATCCTGGTCTTTTGTGTTCTCTATGATAGATCCCTAATGGCATAATCCATCTTGAATTTCCATTGATCGTTACAGAATCGAATAAATATCCAAGATAATTATTTAATGTAAGTCTTTTTAATTTTTCAATTGATTGACCTGATTGCTTTTCTAAAAGCTCTAACAAACCTTCAGGTTGATGCCTATCTATATCTACATTCCAAATAGATTGCTTATATAGAAGCACCTTTGAATAAAAGGTATGCGGGAGATATCCATTCGAAAATGACAGACGAATCATCCAAGAAGACAGCAATTCGTCTTCATAGGGATGAGGATGGATTGGTAGCATACTATACTCTTGATGCTCTAGCTTTTCTTTCACTTGGAGAAACATAGCCACATTGATTTAAGTCTCCATCTTCAATCTTTTCTTTTCCCTTTAATAGGACATATTCTGCTGCAGAATTTAGCAGCATAGAGATTTCCCCAATTGTCCCTTCAGCCATAGCAAGTATTTTTCCCGCAAGAGGTGCATTATAAATAAAGGAACGCTCCTTCAATGGCAGCAATGCTTCAAAGGATGCAAGAAGCTGTCTATATTCTTTGTTCATCTGCCATTGGGGAAGAATCTCTGGAACAAATCTATTTTCAATTTGTGAATCAACGCTGACAGCTCTAAGAAGATCTCCTGTGCCACACCCAACTATTGATATCTGAAGCTGATTACTTAAATACTTTATCATGTTAAGAAACTGCTGTTGTCTAACTGATGCACCGGCCAAAACGTTATGGAGTTCATCAATTATTAGCACTTTCAATTGTATTCTTTCAAGTATATTTATTACTTTTGCTCGCTTTACATCAGTTGAGCCTGCCGGGACAGTTTCAAATAACCCGCCAAGTATTTCAGAGTAAAAACCCGCTTCACTTGGAGATGGTGGTGCCTGTATGTAAATGACTGGCGCAATAATATGTTCACCCTCTGGATTTTCAGATGCTTGATTTAAATTTGCAAAATGTCTTACTAGTTTTGTCTTTCCGTTATTTGTTCTGCCGACTAATAACATATTTGGCATTCTGGATTCTTTTGGATGACGAACTAAGTCATCAAGCTTTGAAAGCACTTCCTGAGCTCTTGGATATCCTATCCAGCGTGGCTCCTTTATCCACTGTATTCTTGCTTGCCTATCAAGCTCAACGACATTATGTATTCTTGGATGCAAGTGTTCTAACAACATTCTTAATCTCGGCCTACCTGTATATCATTAAAAGGTTTTATGTCTTCATCGTTAATTTCAATTTCTTTACTAGGATTTTCAAACTGAGGAGCTTTATCACTTTTTGAGTGAATATCTTTCCATCCAGGCCTACGAGCAGCCATTCTTCGCTTTCTCTTTTCTGATGCGCGGTGTTGCCTTGCTAATCGAGTTTTCTCAATAGCCTCAGCTTCCACTTCTCGCATCTTTTTAATCCCCTTAAAAATCATATTTTCATCAATATGTGTATATTCGTCTTCATTTAATTTTTTAACAACGAACTTTAGCTCCCATAGACTGATGGCCGGTCGAGTATTATTTAGATATGGGACAGGGCAGTATGTATTAGTTATCGGGTCTAGGAAATAAATTACACTTATATCTCTAGGGTCCCTAGCAAAAATAAATTTTCTTGCTCTTCTCTTGTCATTCGGATCAGTACTCCCAACCCACGGACGTAGTATTGGTGAATAGTAATATATATTATCTACCACAACTCCATCACGTTGAATGGTTCTTTCGACATACGGGGTAAAATTAAGTCTGAAGGTCTCCTCATCATCAATGGGAGCAGGGAGGCCAACACCAGGGAATTCTGAAGTACCTTGAATATATTTTTGATAGAGCTTAATTGGAGCAACATCATTAATCCCTCTATGTTCTCGATGGTGATAGCAATAGACAATAAATATTGTAAACCAAAGCTCTAGTTCAGAAAGTGTCAGGCACGCTCTTCCCTCTGAATCATAATCTAGTTTTTCTCCTACACTTGAGAAGGTAGTCCCGGGGAGATTATGGCTTTCTTTCATGAAAGTTCGGAATGCACGCTCTACGTGGGGGCCATAATTTGGTTGCCCCCTCGGTCGATGCTCTAGTGTAATTCCATATTCTCGGCATGCCCTCTCTAGCATTTTGCCTCTAAATTCCTTTGCATTATCTACATGGATCATTTCCATTTTTCCATAGACTGGCCATTCTGCATGAACATCTCTCTTTGCTAACCAATGTTCTTTTCTTAATACAGCATGCGCAATACACAATCCAGCTGTAGACGCGCTTGGTGGATCTAAAGTTATCCTAAAACCAGTTATCATTTTTGTGGCTACATCAATAGCAATGGTCATATAGGGCCTTCCAATTGGAAGCCTATGATCCTCATCTACTATTATCAGATCTACTTTAGTGTGATCGATTTGAACAATCGCATTTGGAAATTTACCTCCAGGAAATTGACCCTTTATTGGCTCATATTTCTGCTTAGCGACTTTAGTCCCATATCGTTTTTTTATTCTTTGCTTTTCATCTATTTCATGTACTCTTGCATAAATAGTATTTTTATGCGGAGGATCTAAATCTAACTCTTTACATTCGTTTTTTATATCGTTATATAGCCTAACTACTGAAGGGCGTTCCTTTCTTAAATAATTTTTTTGTATGAATAGGTTAACAATCTCTTCTACTTCCTGGGATAGCTTTGTTTCACCTTTATCTGCCCTTTCAACTCTCAAGAGAGACGAAACTAGTCCAGTTTCTTCAAATCTTCTAATCCACCTATAAATTGTTGTTATACTTTTCCCAGCATTATTTGCAGTGTTTTTTACATCTTCGGCTGTTCTACATTGCATTTCTAGAAGAGGCTTTATCAACTCAAAGCGTTTAACTGCTTTATCCCACTCTTTGTCATCTGCTGATAGATGAGGTGCATGTTTTTTGGGAGACGATATTGATGGTGATATACTGATATCTTTTATATGTGCTATTTCTGTTTTTGAATTATCCAGAGTTCGAATTATGAATTCAGAAAACCCTTTTAACTCAAGGACTATGGCAGCTTCATCTCGCCAATAAATAAGCTGCCCAGGCTTTATATTCTTCATTTAATTATTTCTCTATTGGCCATAACTTTGAACGCATACTTAGAGGGGAATTTAGGTCACATCCGATTACACCTGAAAATACTAAATGCCAAATTACTGGTATCATACGCGCTCTATTATTTCGATCCTTACAAAGCGCACACAATAGTAAATCTGGATCAGCTTCATCCAGATCCCACAATGTAGTCATTACATGTCTTTTCATTTCATCAGAAACATTTCGATCTTTGAATGCCCATAGAAATTTCACATTATCTAAATATGGTGTCCTAATTTCCCTCTCCGTGTATACATGGAAGCGCCATCCCCTGTTGAGGCACTCAGTCTTAGCCGCACGAAATTTAGGTAGTAGATTCTTCCACTCTTTCCGGAAGTCACAGCGGTACTTCACTTCATACAGGATGGGGAGTTCCCCAGCACTAGGCTGGAACTGTATCAGACCGTCAGGTGTATAAGATAACGATCGTCCTTTCCCATCTATATAATCGATCGTCAATGGCTGAGGCGTGAAATTCAACACTAGAGGGTCAAAACGAAGCACCTCCATGAGATCACGCTCTAAAGAGGATTCATAACGCCCCATATCGGGTACCAGGCCAGATACGCTGCGGTTGGTAATCCCTATAAGACGCACTGGTCGATGCTGTAATATGGCGCTCATTTGCACTTACCTGTGTATTTTTGAAGAATATTGCCACTTTTCGGTGTATCTTACATGGGGGCAGTACTCCACGGCCCGGTGAGATATCCCTCGCGCACCGGGGAGTCCTATTCCTTGATGAGATGCCCGAATTTCCCAGGCACGCTCTGGAGATACTGCGGGAACCTCTGGAGAATGGTGAAGTGCGAATCTCCCGCGCCCGAGCCCAAGTCACCTACCCCGCCCACTTTCAGCTGGTCGGGGCTATGAACCCCTGCCCTTGTGGGTATTTAGGCGAGCCCCGCTGTCGCTGTACCCCAGACCAGATAGATCGATATCGCAACAAGCTCTCAGGCCCTCTGCTGGATCGTATCGACATGCAGGTAGAGGTGGGCACTATGAATGCCGTGCAATTACAGGACTCAGCTCCCGGAGAAACTTCCGATGCCGTGAGAGAGAGAGTTTGTGCAGCACGTAAACGACAAATACAGCGGCAAGGCAAGACAAATAACTTGTTAAAAGGCACAGAACTGGAAAAACACTGTGCCTTGGGGGAAAAGGAGAAACACCTCTTACGTCAGTCGGTGGAAAAACTGGGGCTATCCGCGCGTAGCTACCACCGTATTCTTAAAGTAGCTCGAACCCTGGCAGACCTCGCTAATTTGGAAAGTATCAGTACTGCGCAAATTGCCGAAGCCTTGGCTTACCGCAATTTGGATAGACGTCAGACGGTAATTTCTTCAAGTTAGAAACTATTTATTCAATCTTGCCATTAATAAAAAACATTATCCTGATTTAGTACAGAAATCATTATTTTATTGACCACCAAAACAATATGATTATCATGGTAACTATATTATTATTGATGAGTAGTAATCATGAATCACAATCTCTTCATTATTGCCAAGATTTCTCCCAAGACAGAGTTCTTTGACCAAGCCAAGCAGGCCATCTTATCCATAGTGACTAATACGTTGAAGGAAGAGGGCTGCCTGCAGTTTTCTGTGCACGAGGACGGGGAAAACCTGTTTTTATACGAGGAGTGGCGCAGTCAGGAAGATCTCGATAAGCATTACGCTATGCCCTACATCGCCCCGATATTCGAAGCCTATCAAGAGTGGCTAAAAGAGCCTGTGGAGATCAATAAGCTGGAGAGGTTAGCTTAATACCCTTATGTTTTTTCTCAAAGAACTTCCCTCACAACAGATGGTTGAGGGATATTCCAAACGATTTTCTGTAAAAGATCCCGCTGCCGTTCAGGGTGCTCTTACCATGATGCGGGATGCGAGTCTGCTATTGCGGGAGCTGGAGAGTTATTTTTCCGAGCACGGAACCTCCCAGCTGCGCTTCCTGGTGATGATCGTTATCGACCGGGAGCCTCAAAGAGACACTTTGCTGGCTTCAGAAATTGCAGAGCGCATCGATGTTTCTCGACCGGTAATGACACGAACCCTGAAAAGCATGGTGGAAGATGAGCTCATCGTTATGGAAGCAGACTCCAGCGATGGTAGGGCAAAATGTGTAGCACTTACCAAGAGTGGAAAACAATTTTTACAGAAAATATTGCCGAGATATTTTAAGACAATTTCCAAATTTATGGAGGAATTGAACAAATGAAGAAACCGATACTACACGCCCTGTGCATCTGGGCATTGGTTTACCCTATTGTTACTCTATTACTTCTAGGGATGCAGGCACTGGAATTACAAATTGCAATTGGTTTAAAAGCGCTAATAATGACCGCTATTTTGGTCCCACTAATGTATTTCTATCTTGTGCCAAAGGTACATCAATTTTTGGCTCGGCATTAATTATGCCGAGCCATATTTTGTAGCACCAATATCTAGTCAGTAGAATCTCTCTCAGATTCTAGCTGTTCATTTAATTTTTCTTCCGCTTTCTGTGCATACTGAAGGCAGCTTACTGATTTTTTCTGTATAGCTGTGTTTTTAAACTCCCAGCCGCTGGCAGGTACATGGGGGGTAACTAGTAAATCACAAGGTAAATCGCGCACACGGGCAAAGCTTGTGCGGAAGTCCTCTACTATATTGGGATAGCGGCGGTTATCAATCAGTTGATAACTAGGCGCTGTAAGGCTATCCACATAAGCTATATCTGTAGCTTTACCTTCAACATTGTCTTCCCAGGTCCAGGCCATACTGCCTGGTGTATGGCCTGGGATAAAATGTACGCGTAGACGCAAATCCCCTAGAACCACTTGCTCTCCATCGTGCAGAATACGATCCGCCTTTATTGGCGGATATAAAAGTTCGTCGGCAAAGTGAATATCATTAGCGCCGCCGCGAGCCATTAACACCGCTGACTCGGCATTGGTTACTACCTGAGCGCCCGTCACACGTTTTAACTCAGCTATAGAACCAATGTGGTCTGCATGAGCCTGGCTGTGCAAGATTAATTTGAGATCCGAAGGGGCAACTCCCAATCTGCGTATATTCTCCAATAGGTGCTCGGCCGTCTGCTCCATGCCACCGTCAATTAGAATCGATCCCTCTTTGCCTTTTAATAACAGTGAGGTAATTCCCTCGGTACCTATTTGCCACGTATTACCTGCAATCTTTAGCGGCGCTACTGGCTGGCGCCAGGATTCCGGTACCTTGTAGGTTTCCAGTTGTGGTAAGACAGCAAAGTTTTCCGCTGCCGAAAAACTGGGATAAGCTGCCATTACTATTGCGGCCAATTTGATTCTTATCTTCATCCACTATTCTCTATATTTCTGCACCAGATATAAAAACAAAAGCTTCACTTAATACAGTATTTTTAACCCCTGAATTCAGTCAAAACTATAAGCCATCAGGAAAAATTTTAATTTCCTGTAGTTTATGGTTTCTATTGCCTCCCAAAAAAGCTTGATCCTATCTGAGCGCTGAAAATCTTGAATCGAGGCCAGTCAAATCAAATCTTTTGCCACTCATCAGCACTCAATCGATAAAGACAATGCCGCTGTAAATTACTGTCATTAGGGACCAAAGGGTGCTCAAAGACAAGAGAGTCTCTCTGCATCCCAAGCCGCTCCATCACCCGCTGGGAACGAAGGTTTTGCAGTGCAGTAAAGGAAACAACTTCGCTGAGATTCAGGGCATTAAAAGCTACATCCAAAGAGGCTTGTGCGGCTTCAGTGGCATAGCCTTTTCCCCAGTGGGGAAAGGCCAAGCGCCAGCCTATCTCTACCGCTGGAGTGAAGGGCAAATCTTCAGTCACATTTTTCATGCCCACAAATCCAAGAAGCTCTTTAGTCTCTCTCAGCTCCAAGGCCCAAAAGCCCCAGCCGTATTTCTCAATATGCGCAATACTGCGATCCACACCGGCGTCGCTCTGTTGTCGCGTCAGCAATGAGGGGAAGAACTCCATCACCCTGGGGTCGGCATTCATTTCTGCAAGTACAGGCTTATCTTCCTCTCGCCACTGGCGCAGCTGTAAGCGCTCTGTCATAGGTTGTATTAATTCAGGCATGGAATATTCGCTATTCAATATTTTGTTTCTGCTGAAAATCTACAGACGGTGCGACCATAAAATCGCACTGATCCAGCCATTTTCGCTGCTCTGGATAAGCCGCTTCCTCAAAGCCCAATTTCTGGTAGAGAGTCCGTGCCGCTAGATTAGTACGCAGGACAAATAAAGAGCACTCGATTGTATCCAGGGCTCTGGCTCCTGTTTGTGCAAGCTGTACTGCTAGCGCACGCCCTAATCCGGCTCCGCGATGATTGGGAGAGACAATTAAGCGACTTAAGTGGCAGCGGCCCAGGTGTTGGTAATACTGCCCAAAAGCCAGCACATCACCGCTGCTGTCCTGAAGTGCGTAGCTGGGCAACTCCGGCCAACGACAATCCTCCAAGAAGGACCTCCCCTCGAACGGAAACCTGAAATCAGGACCACCCCACTGTTGGCACTGCTCCCTATCAGGTAGCCAGGACATCAATGTTGGGAATTGCCACTCTTCCATTGGCTTCAGTCTCAAGTTCTCCACGGCAATTCTCCTTAAAGTTACTTGCGACTCTTTGCCAGCCATCTATCTAACTGATCGGCAAAAGCTTTGCGGTCCGCCTGGCTAAGGGCCGGTGGTCCGCCGGTATGCACGCCGCTGGAGCGCAGAGTATCCATAAAGTCCCGCATATTCAGACGCGCGCGGATATTGGCTTTGGTATAGCGCTCCCCACGGGGATTAAGGGCTTCAGCACCCTTGTCGATCACCTCTGCTGCCAGGGGGATATCGCTGGTAATAATCAGATCCCCCGCCTCGCAGCGCTGCACTATCTCGTTATCCGCCACATCAAAACCCGCTGTCACTTGCACGGAGCGAATATAGCGCGACGGCGGCACCCGCACCGCTTGGTTGGCCACCAAAGTCAGTTCTGTGGCTGTGCGCTCAGCAGCGCGAAACAGGATTTCCTTGATGGCGACCGGGCAGGCGTCGGCATCGACCCAGAGTTTTGTCATGGCTATACAACCTTATCGAGCGTATCGGGCGGTGCGCCCTCATCGCATTTCTTGCAATTGAGCTGGAATCCCAGCATAGACTCGCGCCCTTGTTCAGTGATCACCCAGGGCCGGTTGGTCCAAGGAGGATTGTGGCGTACATGTTGGAAGTGGCCACAGGCGAGCTCCGCCACCCAGTGATTCTCTTCATCCAGGTGGTAGCCGGCGATGGGTTGTTGCACGGGGTTACACAAGCAGGGAATAAGGCGCAGTTATAGCCAATCCCAAGGGCAAAGTATACGTGTGGCCGGTGGTTCGCACTGGTACTGGGATGATTCGAGCCAAGACTGCTAGAATCTCCCGCTTTTCCGCGACGCGAAGATGCAGCCCCATCTATGACCCAGCTCAACCCCCGCCAATCCGAAGCCGTGAAGTATGTCGATGGCCCCTGCCTGGTACTGGCCGGTGCCGGCTCCGGCAAGACCAGCGTAATCACCCGCAAGATCGCCTACCTGATCGAGCAGTGTGGCTACGCCGCGCGCAATATCGCCGCCCTCACCTTCACCAACAAGGCGGCACGGGAGATGAAAGAGCGGGTCAGCAAACTGCTGGCGGGCCCGGATGGCAAGCGCTCAAAAGCGAGTCACGGTCTCACCGTATCCACCTTTCACAACCTTGGGCTGAATATCCTGCGTAAGGAATACCGCGCCGCCGGCTTTAAGCCCGGTTTCTCCATCTTCGATGCGGAAGACGCCCGCGCCCTGATCAAGGAGCTGATGCTCAGGGATGGCGACCTGGATACAGACCTGTTGGATCGAGTACAGAACCAGATCTCCAATTGGAAGAACGATATGCTCACCCCGCGCCGTGCCCTGGAGCAGGCACAGAGCCCCGGTGAGCAGGCCATCGCGGTTGCCTACGATCGCTACTGTGAAGCCCTCAAGGCCTACAATGCCGTCGACTTCGACGACCTGATCCTGCTGCCGGTGCAGTTGTTCGACAAAGATCCAGAGTTGCTGCAACGCTGGCGCAAAAAGATTCGCTACCTGCTGGTGGACGAATATCAGGACACCAACAACTCCCAGTACCTGCTGGTGAAGCTGCTGGTGGGCGGGCGTGGCGGCCTCACAGTGGTGGGAGACGATGACCAGTCTATCTACGCCTGGCGCGGCGCGCGCCCGGAGAATATGAGTGCGCTGAAGACCGACTTCCCCAATCTGCGTCTGATCAAACTGGAGCAGAACTACCGCTCCACCAGCCGCATCCTCAAAGTGGCCAACCACCTGATCGCCCACAATCCTCACGAATTCGACAAAGCATTATGGTCCGATCGCGGTCTGGGTGAGGAGATCCGCGTGCTCAAAGTGGCCAATGAAAACGAGGAAGCGGAGCGGGTCGCCAACGAGATTTTTCTGCAAAAGAGCCGTCGCGGCTGCAAGTTTATGGATTTTGCCGTGCTCTATCGCGGCAACCACCAAGCGCGCCTGATCGAAATGAAATTGCAGGAGCACCAGGTTCCCTACCAGATGTCCGGCGGTACTTCCTTCTTCGCCCGCGCCGAAATCAAGGACGTGATGGCCTATCTGCGCCTGTTGGTAAACCCGGATGATGACAACGCATTCCTGCGCATTATCAATACCCCGCGTCGCCAAATAGGTACCAGCAGCCTGGAAGCCTTGGGCAACTACGCCAAGGGCCGCGAGATCTCCATGTTCAAAGCCTGCTCGGAATTGGGCTTTAAGGAGCATATCAACGAGCAGGGCTACGAACGCCTGAATCGCTTTGCCCTGTGGCTCGAAGGGGTACAGCGCAACTGTCGCGATACCACTGCCAATGGCGCCCTGCGCGAGATGCTGGAAGATATCGACTACGCCGGCTGGCTATCGCAAAACGCCAGCAGCGAGAAAGTGGCCGAGAAGCGCATGGAGAATGTGTATTGGCTGTTGGAAAGCCTCAACAAAATTATGGAGGGCACCGACGACGAGCTGGAGCAGGATATTCGCCTGGAACAGGCCATCTCCAAACTGATCCTGCGGGATATGCTGGAGCGCCAGGAAGAAGAGGAAGCCACCGATAAGGTCAGCCTTATGACCCTGCACGCCGCCAAGGGCCTGGAATTCCCCCACGTGTTTATGATCGGTATGGAAGAGAACTTACTTCCCCACCGCAACAGTATTGAAGACGACAACATCGAAGAGGAGCGCCGCCTCACCTACGTGGGTATCACTCGCGCCCAGCGCACCCTCACCATGACTTTGGCAGGCAAGCGCAAACAGTTCGGCGAAACCCAGGACACAACACCCAGCCGCTTTATTGACGAATTGCCGGAAGAAGATGTGTTGTTGGAAGGATTTGGTAAGGCGACGCCGGAGCAGAATCAGGCGAAGGGAGAGGAAACTTTAGGGTCTTTGCTGAGTATGTTTGATTAGTTCAAAACTATTCTACCTACGACACAAGTACCCAATATCCCAGGGCCGCCCTTCTGCGGCCTTTTCCTTTCTATAACTTAACGACCCGCAAAGGTGTCACGAAGCTGCTCAAAGGAATCTCAGGTATCTTATCGGCTTTTTAGTGCCTCTAACGTTTTACAATACTTAACCAGTACCTTCTCGGTTGCCCTTTTAACTTCAGCTGGAGTCGCAACCTTCACAATACGTCCTAATACTTCCTTATCTTGGACCTGAACAGTTCCAGTCTTAGTTTTTACTGTGTAAACCTGATTCATTTAAAGCCCGCCTAGTGTTTCTCAATATTCTTGTAACCCTACGATCCCAAAAATTTTTACAGTAAACAACGGTAAATCCATGGTGCCCTATTAATTCAGCCTAGGAACACTCACTGACGGCGAATCAGCAGCACCTAGATAGTGAGAATGAATATCAATAATTATCCACAAATAAAAAAGGCCACTCAATGAGCGGCCTTTTTTCAATAGGAAACAGCTTACTTACTATTATCCACCATGTAATTCACAGCAGCCTTGATCTCGTCATCGCTACAATCCATACACAGGCCTTTGGCCGGCATGGCATTAATACCGTTAATGGCATTGTTGTAGAGAGTATCCATGCCCTTAGCGATACGCGGTGCCCAAGCTGCGGCATCACCGAATTTAGGCGCACCTGCAACGCCCATTGCATGGCAGGTCTGGCAGCTTGCGTTGTAGATATCCTGGCCACTGCGAGCAGCACCGCCGCTAGCACCTTCAGGTGCTGCCGCTACCGCCGCCGCACACTCTTCACCTTTCATGCAGGTTTCACCTGCCGGAGCAATTCGCTCTGCGATTTCTTCATCGACAGACTGCTGGGCCACTGCTGTAGCCACACTGACGGCCAGTGCCGCCACAATTCCCAAAATACGCTTCATCATATTCCCCCAAAAGGACCGAAGTGAGTTGGCCCACAAACGTTCAAAATATCGTCGCAAACTCCTACGCGGCGCATTATAAGCACTGCATCGCCACCTGCCAAAGACTATATAACCCAATAGAATGTCCTTTAACCCTACCCCCAGCTTCTGTATAATCCGCCTCCTATTGGCACAGATAGCCAATTAAACCGCCCGTAGCTCAGCTGGATAGAGCGTCGCCCTCCGGAGGCTGAGGGAACGGGAAAAAGCGGTAAAATACAGAGGCTTTGGCCCTCTTAAAACTGCCAAAGAGGTTAGCAGTTACATACCTCACACTACCCGCTCGTAGCTCAGCTGGATAGAGCGCCACCCTCCGGAGGTGGAAGTCGGGGGTTCGAATCCCTCCGAGCGGGCCATCTTTCTTTTGGCCAATCGGGCCAAAATCGGGACACTCAGATTCAAAACGACGAAATAACACCTTTACGGGTATTCCCGCAGAACGGTGTTTCGGACGTTCTGAATTACAGTACGCCATGAGCGCGCGCCATTCATCCTTTGACTGGCAACGAGGTACACATGGCATCAATTACCCAGACACCCGATGGATCGTATCGGGTCAAAATTAGAAAACGTGGCTACGAGCCTATCTCCCGTAACTTCACTCGTAAGGGGGAGGCTCAACGCTGGGCGCGCGAAGTGGAAACCGAGATGGACAAGGGGATCTTTGTCTCCACCATTGAGGCGGAAACCATTCTTGTTTCTGACATTATGGACCGCTACCAGGAGGAAGTGGCTTCAACCAAGAAATCGTTCTATGACATCAAATGCAGATTGAAATTGCTGCGAGCGAGTTTTGGCCATCTGACTTTGGCAGCTGTAACCCCTTCTATAATCAAATCCTACAGGGACGAGCGATTGACAACCCGCCAGCCCGAAACCGTCCGCAAGGAGCTGGGAGTACTTAACAGGCTTCTGGATTTTGCGATTCGAGACTGCGAAATCTATATGCCTCGCGGCAACTCTATGGCGAATGTGCGCCTTCCTCCCAAAAGTAAAGGGCGCGAACGTCGCCTCAACCACGGCGAAGAACAGCAACTGGTTCAAGCGCTATCCGAATACGGCGGTTTCATCCTGCCCTTCTTCTTATTCGCACTGGAAACCGGTATGCGGCGTGGGGAGATAGTTAAACTTGATTGGAAGGACATCAACCTTCAGAGCAGGACAGCTGTATCCTGGGATACAAAAAATGGAGAAAATCGAACAATTCCGCTATCCACACGAGCTGTATCAATCTTGCAAACTATGCCTCGACATATCAGCGGTCGTATTTTCCCGATTCGGGGAGATTCAGCAACGAAAGCGTTTTCACGGTGCCGTGAACGTGCAGAAATCAAGGACTTGCGCTTACACGACCTCCACCATGAAGCCACCTCAAGATTTTTCGAGCTGGGTCTTTCTCTCATGGAAGTATCAAGTATCACAGGGCATAGAGATCTCGCCATGCTGCAACGCTACACACACCTCCGACCTCAAGATATAGCGAAAAAGCTTGGCTAGAGCAACAATCAGCCATAGCAAGCTTAGTTAACAAGCAAGAAAGTCCCGGAGGAAAATCCGGGATCAAATATTATCTACCAGGAAATATCTCTAACTTCTGCTCATCATTAGTCTTATAAAACTGTTTTTTGTGCCTGTTAATCATCCGACGAATGTCTTTCATTAACCAGCTCATCTCGCGGAATCGTTGAAATTTTGCCTCTGTAAAAGCGCAAATCCAATATTCGCCATCGCTACTGGAAAAACGCTTAAGTTGGGAGTGTGTGTATCCACTCTTACGCGGGTTTATTGCTGTCCGAACAAACGTCAATCCATCAGTTGGGCGACGCTGATAAAACCGGTACTGGTTTGAGCCATTTTCCTGTCTGACATACGACCCAATATATCCATAGCGCTCTCCCCATCGGCGCAGTCCCAGTTTCTCATCATGAAAATCGTCACAGGCGTACTTTCCAGCCAAGGCTAACCCGTCATAGAAAACATCTAATCGTTCGACAATTCCCAGCAACTCCTCAAATACTACGTAATAAAAATCCCAAGAACCTGGGTAAACTTCAGCCCTAGTCAGTTCGTCAGAATTTAAGTATTCAGCTAGCCGGTCAGGATCAAAGATAATATTTCGTGCCAGCTCCCGATAGCGTTGCTTGCCATCGTAATCATAGCTCTAAAGAGATTGCCTCAATGCGGAAACAGACAAAGCATCAAATGAATCAATTTCCATAGCGCCCTCCTGAAGTATCAACACGATGCATCTCAATCCATTCGTTCACCTCGGACTCTTTGTAGAGAGGCTGCTTACCGGGTCTATAATAGGGAGGCCCACTGCCATCAGCATTGCGGTTCAGCAAAGTTTTTCGGCTTATTCCGAGCTTCTCTGCGGCTTCATCAATAGTTAAGAATTTACTCATCTTTTCCCCTGCTAGGTTGATTGCGATGAGAGAGATATTACCTGTACAGGCCACCAACACCCTTCTGCAGATAGCACCGTAAAGGTGCTATTTTTTAGTTTCAGGCAATTTTTATAGCCAGTTGATTGGTGCCCTTTAAATTAGGGTTGTCGGGATAAACCTGGTACTATTCAGCCCCAAGGAAAAAGGGCTATTTGTAATGATTAAATTTGTGGATTTGTTCTGTGGGGGCGGCTTCGGATGCCGTGGTGCCGTTACAGCTGGGGCGGAGCCCATCCTGGCTGTGGATGCCTGGGATCTGGCTGCTGAGACCTATCAAAGCAACTTTCCAGATGCAGAGGTTCTCTGCTCACCAATCGAAGAGCTGAATCCCAAGCAACTTGCCAGGAAGCACAAGCCTGACGTACTTCTGACCTCCCCGGAATGCACCTCTCACTCTATTGCCAGAGGAGCCAAACCTGGCTGTGAGAAGAGCAAGGAAACAGCTATAGGCATCATCCCCTGGATTGAAGCCATGCAGCCGCGCTGGCTGATCGTAGAGAACGTCAACCGCATGAAGAAGTGGGGGCGACATAACGAGCTGATTTCGACCATAGAGTCCTATAACTATACAGTTAACGATTTGCTGCTCAATGCAGCCGACTTTGGCACTCCGCAAGCCCGCAAGCGTATGTTCTTGATATGCGACCGTGAAGGCACGGTCATCACAGAGAAGGATCTTAAGGCTTTACATCGCCGGAGCAACAAAACTGCCAGAGATATCATTGATTGGTCAGGACAATATAAGAGCAACCTTCTCTATAAAGAAGGCCGGGCTCAGGCAACTATTGACCGCGCAGAACGCGCCATGAAAGAACTGGGCAAGAAGAAAGACTTTATTATTGTCTACTATGGCTCCGACTATGCAGGTGGCTGGCAATCCCTTGATTCCCCGCTGCGCACCATCACCACACTGGATCGTTTTGGGCTGGTTACCTGGCAAGGCAACACACCATATCTAAGAATGCTCCAACCCCCTGAATTAATGAAAGCAATGGGAGCCGGGTCAAAACATGCTCTTCCTCACGGGAGCAGGCGAGATAAGGTAAAGCTCTGTGGTAATGGAGTCTGCTCGCCTGTCATGGAAATCATTTTTAAGAAAATATCTCAGGTTTATGCCAGTGAAATGGAGCTTGCCTCATAAATGGATTTAGCCCAGTGCGACTTTATTGTTGATCAAGTATACGGTGGGTCGCGCAATGGAAACGCATCTGACGATCCTCTACCAAAACTACTGGGCGTAGATAATAGCGCTGGCTTCCGTCACCTGGGGAAACGCCCCGGTGTTGAAACCCTAAAACTGCTCGCACTAAAGTCGAACTTTAACGACCCCGACTGGCCGGATAACCTGAATACCGAGAACGGCCTATTCACCTACTACGGTGATAATAAGTCGGTTGGCGATATTCATGATACACCCAGGCAGGGAAACCTGATTCTCCGCAATCTCTTTGATGCAAGACACTCCATTACTGAATTTGATCACTTTCCAGTCATACTTCTGTTCGGAGGCACCGGCGAATACCGGGATGTAAGGTTTCTTGGGCTGGCAGTCCCTGGAGCACAAACACTGGGACCAGATGAAGATTTAGTAGCCATCTGGCGTGCAAAAGGAATAATCAACGAACGGTTCCAGAACTACAAATCTACATTCACTGTCCTGGATGTACCTACAATAAAACGGGCATGGATCAACGACATCAAAAATGGCACCGCCGTTACATCACCACACGCCCCCAAGCCCTGGCTTGACTGGATTACTACCTAGGCAGCAGCAAAGAATACAGTCGACTCTTGAAAAAATGATTTCACAAGTTTTCTATTTTTTTGATGCTCTGCAAATCTGCATTTGCACGGCTCAGTAGTGCCTCACCTTTTTTCAGCGGCTTCTTTGAGGTCCCTATATTTCTCATATGATTCCAGACCAACTCATCTGGATTTAGGTCTGGTGCATATGGCGGTAAGAACACCATTTCAAGCTTTCCATCCTGTGAATCGACATACTCCAATACCTTTTTCGATTTGTGTACTGGGTGCCCATCAACAATGAGAATCACTGGTCTTTTCTGACTTCTCTGGAAATTTTTGAAGCATTCTACGCACTTTTCTGCCGTGAACTTTCCACTATAAATATGATACCAGAAGCCACCTCTATTCGATAACGCTGAGATCGCATTGATTGACTGTCTTTGACCACTCGTTTTTACCACTGGAGTTTTTCCTTTTTCTCCCCATGTCCTTTGGAGTGGATCGTCTGATCTGATACTAGCCTCGTCCAGCCAAAATATTTCTGCACCAGTTTTTTTCGCATAAGATTTAATCTTTGGGTAGACTTCCTTTACCCATTTATTCACCGCCTTCTCATCTCTCTCGTAAGCTCTTCGTAGAGGCTTTTGTGGCGTCAGGCTCAGTCGATGTAGAAGTGTGCCGACACTAGAAACGCTAAGTTCAATTTTGAATCTCTCAAAAATCAAATCCGATACGATCTGACGTGTCCACAATCCGAAATCAAAGCCATATTGCCTTGGATCGCCACCAATAATCCATCGCTTGACTTCCTCTTCTTCAATAGCTGACAGTTTTCTACCGCGTCCAGGTCTAATTTTTGGAGATAGCGCTTCAATACCTTTCTCCCGAGCAGTCCTTAACCATGGGAAAATAGTTCTGCTCCCCAGCCCTAAGCTACGACTAACCTCCGCCGCAGATTCTCCATCAAATACTCGCTGAACAGCAATTTTACGTATGAGGTGCTGCTCCTCAGTACTAAGTTTTCTGGCATCGTATTTCATGCAGTTTATATTACCAGAGAGTACTGATCATTTCTGCCCCGCTAGTAAGTCCCGAACGTACAAACCTCTCTATGCACCTCATAGCATAGAAATACGCAGCAAAGAGCAACAGCTTCCAAAAAACCAGGAAAGCCAAAAAGTCTTATCCCTGGTTTACGATAAATTTAAAGATAATCCGTTTGATTTTGAAAAGTGTGCCGTTGAAATTGCTCGACTAATGATGCCCGATATTGGCTCCTGCGAGGTAACCAGGTGATGGAGGAAGGGATGCTGTAGGAACGTATAAAATAGGCTCAGGACCCAGCGCTATTGAAGTAGAATTTGCCCTGGAAGCCAAATGTTACAAACCCGGATCAAGCGTGGGAGTTAAAGAGCTCTCGCGGCTGCTATCCCGGCTACGCCATAGGCAATTTGGCGTTTTAGTCACCACCTCCTATCTTGGCAGCCAAGCATATAGTGAGCTCAAAGAGGATGGCCACCCTGTCGTGATTATTTCCGCCGAAGACATAACTTCATTATTGAAGGAGCGAATAGGCTCTACATCTTCTATAGCCCATTGGCTGGAGAATATTTAGCTTTTCGGTCAGAGAGAATCGCCACCAATCGTTCAGCACAGTCAGCAAGCGATTCCTTGATCTCATGTTCCCACACACGGATAACAAGCCAGCCCTGCTCCTTTAACAGGCGATCATTTTTCCTGTCTCGATTGACGTTTCCTGAGATTTTGTTTTCCCAGAACTCTGCTCTCGTCCTGGGAGGCTGGTAGTGCTCTGGGCACCTATGCCAAAAACAACCATCTACAAAAACGACTGTTTTAAAGGAAGGGTAAACAAAGTCAGGTTTTCCTGGCAGCTTGTTTTTTATTCGATGCCTAAAACCCATTGCCCACAACGACTTCCTTAGGGCAACCTCTGGCTTTGTATTTCTCCCCTTTATTTGGGACATGCAATATGAGCGTTGCCCGGGAGTCAAAACATCCATAAGAGGAAAGCCTATCTGAGGCTAACGATTCCAGGTCGGGTTACCATTCCACCAAACCACGCTAAAACTTCCTGTAATAACTGCTCTCGAATTCGGCCTTTAAGCTGTAGCCGGTCTACATCAGGTGTATGTTCTTCAGCCACCTCGACTTCGCCAGACCTTACAGAAATATATTCACCTTTATCTCCCATTGGCAGAATAAGCTTTGAATTAAAAATAAATCTATACTGCGATTTCTCATCTATGAATATCGGGGTTTCTTTTAAATAGTCTCCTGCCAGCTTTTTACCTCCAGTATAAAAGTGTTTTTTGCTTTTATCAGGAACTTTTAAGCCAACCAAAAACTTCCGCCAAAATGCTTTATTGTTTGCATGGTCACATGCAGGAGTGACATCCATAATAACCAAGCTGACATCATCAGCCAGATCATTATCTGACTCAGCATCACGCCTCTTATTTTGGTCTTCCGCTACAAACGCATCAATAACAAACTCTTTAATATTTTCTCTTGATACATCAATACCCCCAAGATTTACCGGTGTTCCATATGGCCATTCATAAATACAACCCGGAGAACGCCTTATGCTTTTATTCTCCCCGTCCCAATGAAGCATTGTATTAATCAAACAAGACTTAATACTCTGTTTAACGGACTCATCCACCAGGACTTCGTCTACGGCCATATGCCCAACCTGGTCATATAGCAAGCTGGATAGAATTTGGTACAAAGGGAAAGATAGATCTTCAGACTTACTCAGCCTCTTTCCTTCCTGGGCTTGCGCCAGCTGAAAAAGAACTCCACCTAAAGATCGATCCATTTCCTCAACAGTGTTTGTTTGAACCATACCCCACAATTTATTAATAACCCTGGACGCACTGGATCTGATATTTGCTTCCCATAGATTGAGAGCATCTAATGACTTAGCCAGTGAGATAGAATCTTTAACACAAGCGAGCAATTGATCTTTCTCCTGACCACTAAGCTCCGACTCACTCTTTAAAACACCATGCTGGCCATCTGTTGCATAAGGTCTTTTATCTATAACTGCGAAATGATAGGGCTTTTTCCCCTCGGGAAGGTGTTCCTTCAGATACTCGAATAGATTCTTGGCATACTCATCTCCCTTATCTGGGTCCTCTCCCCATGTAGACCACGCGATCATGAACCAAGGGCCATTCGCATCTGCCAAAAGGCGGTTTATACCGGCTGCCGCCGCCGCATAGTCATCATGACCGGGAAAATCAGGGGATACTAATGCAATATCCTGAAATATGACTCTGATACCCTCAAACTGTTTGCTTTGATCAAGATCCGCAATAATTTCCTCATCATAATGAAGGAAAAAGCTTGGGATTTGAGATTTCCATAGCCGACGAACTATAGCCTCACCATCTTCTGGCTTATCATCTATTACTAAGACTCTATTTCTGTACGGCATCATTTACTCCTTTAAAGACCATAGCTATCACAGCCCCATCACATGCTTTTGGTGTTTCAACTGCATGCCTCTCTGGAAAGCTCAACCTACCTCCGTGAGATTTCATCATCATATCGCTGTAATACAACCCGATCCCCATACCATCCGTTTTTCTCGAAAAAAATGGCTGGACTATATCTTCAGGGCTATCGACAAAACCAGGCCCATTATCGGCCACAATGATTGAAGGCCCATCTAAATCGAAGCTTGGCCCAACCCAAATTATGGATTGATCACTCTCAGTCTGTGACGCCCAGTAAATTGCATTATCAATAAGATTAACCAAGGTCGCCGTTAACATTCTACGGACACCCTTTATTTCAAAATCTAGATCCTTAAGATTTTCAAAACCATTAACAAATTTTATATTGTGATGCTTGAAGCGAAGCTCTTGTGTTATACACGCGTAAGACACCAAGCGCGAAGCGGATATCTTCTCCATTTTCCCCTTGCTAACCATATACATGGCGCCGCGGAGCAGAGAAACAAGCCCTTTTGACTGTTCTTTTAAATGATCAACACTTTCGCCTTCAGATATAGCCGCATGTAAATTTCTGACGCCGCGCTCCAGCTCGTGAAATACAGTAACCAAACCAAGACCAGCTCCAGCAGAGGAAAGAAGGACATCCCTGGTTTCCTTATAGGATTTAGAAACCTGATCAACCAAGTCTCCAATTTCTGCCTCTAGTTTTTTCTCATGCACTGTAGCTTTCAAGTCATTTAAAAGCTCGTCGGTTGTTTTCTTCTTCCTTGGTTCATTTCCCGGCTTACCTGGAGGTATGCTCAACACAGATCTAAGAACCTTCTTATCCTTATTCCTCTCTGCCTCAAATTCCGTAAGAATACAGATCATTGCATACTGTAATTCGTTATAGGCTGCGTTTTCTATAAAACCTTCCCTATTAGTTTTTTCTTTCAAATTAAAACTGTGTTCAAGTTCTAAATGAACCTCACCAAGCATAAGTTGATTGCTTAATTTTCCTGTTGGCCGCTGAATTCTTCTATGATCGAGCCCTAGCCAATCATCTCCAGGTTCGCCATAGTTATAGACTCGAAGGTCATCACGATAGACACGAATTCCGCCTTGATCCTTCAAAAACTCTGAAAGCCCGGACATCTCATCCTTCAAGTATCGGTCCTTAACTTCTCGGTCCAGATCAAAGGCAATTATTGATCCTTTCAATGGACCAATGCCGAGGCCACTATCATCCGTATTCGACGCTCCTAGAATTGGGCGTTTTGGACGCTTATTTCTCTTCTTCCAGCCATCTTCATCCGGAGGACTCTTCGTGAAGAACTCAGAGTATTCCCTCGTAGCAGATACAGATCGATCATCTACCAAGCCAGGGTAGTCCGCCTTGATAGATTCGAGAGGGTGGAAGGAATACTCATAGCTCAGGCCATGATCATCCATCTCAAATGTTAACCTGAACATCGATTGATCACGCGCTGTATCTGGATCGAAGAAGCCGTCCAGCCATTTCTTATCTGGCTCTAAACTAAAATTCACAGAAAATCCGGTTTCCGAGCTTTTGTCCACTTTTCCACTGGTCATGCCCAGAACAGATCTGTATAGCTTTCTTATATCCCCTCTTCGCCATTTCTGTTTTAAGTTGGATATGGTAATTCTTGTTCCATGAGAATCGCCCAAGAAGGTCTCAGGAACCCTCTCCTTGATATCGATTTTTGCTTCATCTAGGTATTTATGTTGCTCCAGATCAGACCAGTTTATTTTGACATGAACTTCTGCACTATCTTTAGCTCGAGTTACCAGTTCAATCTGTGTCCCTAGCCTGTGAACAGCAAACCTGCCTACCCCTTTTTCCCCAATAGGTAATCGCCCTTTCTCTGTACGAATTCCTTTAGCCCTAGACTCACCTTTATGACCATGAGCCGGCTCCATCCATATATTCGTAACTGTATTGAAGTCCATTCCATCACCATCATCCTGGATTTCAATTTCTCCACCGTCTTCGTCGATGTTTAAGAGTAGCAATGAGACATTACTGGCATCTGCGTCATATGAGTTCTTGATTAACTCAAACAAGGCTAGAGTGTGATTTTTGATCAACTGCTCTCCCAAAAGCTCCATTATCCGAGCTCTGGGGCGAAAGTCCTTTTTAGTCTTCTGTAGATCGTTTTCACTCGTCATTCTTATATGTCCCAGCTGAAATTCAGCTCCATTTTCATATCTACTGTCTACTTAATAGGTCAAGGCCTTCGTGGGGATCTACTCCAAGCCCCGCGCAATAAACTGAATACTCATATATATCTAGCCTTCTTTCCATCATCTCTACCTTCTGCACAAACGAGTGCGGCTCGTCCAAAATCTCGGCGAGTGCCCGCATGATCCTACCACGTACTCTTTCAGAATCGGGGGTTGATGATGCTATTCAATGACATGATGTCACGGTCTCTTGAGCTGGCAAAAGATATGCTACCTCCTGAAGAGACGGATCAACTATTTGTCAGACCCGGTATTCTGAAACGTAAGTCCATACCCAAATGGGTTCAACGAGCTGTTTTCTTTAGAGATCGAGGGCGCTGTGTCCTCTGCGACAAAGACTTGTCGGGCACATTAAACCTCGAAAACCTGGAGAACTATGACCACATAGTGCCGCTGTCAAAGCACGGATTGAACGATGTCACTAATATTCAGTTGCTATGCAAGGAATGTAATCAAATTGATAAGAAAGGTGGCCAGCCCATCACGTCTAATAAATACCAATCCTGGTATTCATACGACGATACCTAAAAATCGGGCCAAAATCGGGACACTACGAGTGGGATTTAACGGGAATTAGCTTGCATCAGCGGGAATCAAAGTTATTATAAATCAAGGCGTTAGCGCTAAGTGGTTGTCCCGGTTAGTGCCGAATTCGCCCTCCGGAGGCGAAGGTCAGAGGTTCGAATCCTCTCAGGCGGGCCATATACAAAAAAGCCCGCTGATGCGGGCTTTTTTGTATATGGCTAACTCCCAGGGTTTTGTTCGGACTCAGGTTCGACTCGGAGGCAGCAAAGCTGCCGTAGAGCAGCGAGCCCAACGGGCGAAGCTAATCCTCCCGCACACTACCCGCATAAGCGGGCTTCCTTGTATATGGCTAACTCCCAGGCTTCGCTCGAACTCAGGTTGGATTCGGAAGCAGTAAAGCTGCCGCACAACACCAAGCCCAAAGGGCGAAGCTAACTTTCCTGTCAGAATTATTCACTTCAAGCAAACCGGGTACGCACCTCTCCCTAACCTCCCCCAGTTTTTTAAACCCACAATAAATCAAAAGACTTTATAGCGGCCATAAGTGAAACCATTCTTGTCTCATATTTTATTTATGTGATTCAAATAGGTAGATACATTAAGCTATTACGAAAAATTTTATGCCAAGCACTAGATAATACAATTAAGTTACTAATTAGATGCTTTAGAAGACCACACCCAAAATGTAATCTAATGTACTCTCTTGATCGCTTCCCGCAAGGGCGCTTTCTTGCTTAAATAGTATAAATATCTTATTACTTTGGATAATTTAATCTAAGAAATGAAAAACCTTACATGATTTGTTAAGGAGGTTACGTAATGGAAATAATATCTGTATGGCTTATTGAGCACAAAGCATCGCTTGATGAGTTTTCTCCCATGAATGAAGATGGCTCTGAATTCATGATTGGAACAGGATTTGTTCCAGCCAGTAGCCAAGAAGACGCCATGTCTTTATTTGAGCAATACCTTGATAAGCAGGGAATGAAAATATTGGAGCTGAAAAGCTGCAAGCAATACGACCCTGATGATTTTGCCGAATCTAGTGAAGATGACAAACGTGTAATGCTTGCGGCATCCAGCTCAATGGAAGATGAGCAGATCCGCTATATCGGCATTTCTTCTGAAGCAATGGACTGCGATGAGGTAGGGAGGCATGAACAATAACCCTAGAGGTGCTATGACCTTCGCTGAAGGTATGTATGACTACAAAGTTGATGTAGATGTTATTTTTAACAATGGTAGAGACAAAAAAGATTTTGTCTTGAGGACCAGCTTATGCTCATATTCTGACTGGAAAGCAAACTATTGTAAGGGAGCATCACCTTTTAAACTTTTTGTAAAAGGTGCAGAGAGAAAAGCAGCTATCGTTGATCGTGAACTATGGGTATTTGAAATTGATGCAACTGATGTTGCCGATATTATCGCAGCAGTAACCATAGCATCCGAATACTTTAGGGTCAGTCCTGCAGATATCATTGGCAATATTTATGTAAAAAACTTAAATGCCGAGTTTGAGCGGGATATGCAACCCCAAGCTTTGGTTAATGCAAATAAAGGTCTATATCAAAATACTTGCAGTGCAATAGTTGCAGCTGCCAGAAGCCTTGGGTATGCGGGGCCTCTAAATTTTTGGGTGTTTAGCAATAGCAAAAACCCAAAAATACGCCAACAAGCCCTACATGATGCTTTAGTTGCGGGTGGAGCATCCAACGTATCTACAGACCCAATATCACATAAATATTGGGTAGGTAGTAATGACGGCTTCGCCCAAAGAGAAATAAAGACTAATCTACATTTGGCCAAGCTAAATATTTGAGCAACTCAACCTTTTGCAAATAAGAAGATGTAAATAATTTTATTGGAAGCTTCCAGTAATGCTGGAAGCCCCTACGCCAACGGCACCCCCAAAGGCTCAATCACCACCTGCTCCCCAGCCTCTACACTGCCACTCTCTCGCGCTAAAACGATAAAGCAGTTAGCAGCAGCCAGACCGGAAAGAATATGGCTCCCCTGGGTACCAACCGGTTCTACTACCAACAACCCATTTTCATCACTGCCATAAACACCCCGCTGGAAATCGGTTCGGCCGGGCTTTTTCTTCAGGGGTTTTAACAGTTTCGCCTGTAAGGTCTGCGGGCCAGTCCACTGATCGCCTTTCATCACACTCAAGGCGGGCACGGCCAGCTGGTAGAAAGTTACCAGGGCGGAAACCGGGTTGCCGGGTAGGCCGAAGAACGGGGTTCCCTGTAGGAAACCAAAGGCAAAAGGTTTGCCGGGCTTCATCGCCACTTTCCAGAAGCCGATCTCTCCCAGTTCCTCCAACACTTCACGGGTGTAATCCGCTTCGCCAACGGAGACTCCACCAGAGGTAATAATGGCATCGGCCTCTTCGGAAGCGCGCTGCAAGGCATCCGTAATGGCCTGTTTGTTATCGGGCAATATACCCAAGTCCAAAACATCCAGGTCCAGCTGTTCCAGGGCGGATAACAGGGCGATGCGGTTGCTATCGTAAATATCGCCCTTACCCAGGGCTTCACCGGGCTGACGCAATTCATCGCCGGTGGAGAAAAGTGCGACTACCGGTTTGCGCACGACTTTCACTGTGCCCACTCCGGCAGCGGCGAGCAGGGCAATATGAGGAACGCTAATGCGCTCTCCGGCCTTAAGGAGGCTATCTCCTTCGGCTACGTCTTCACCGCAGCGGCGGATATGGTCGCCAGTGCGAACTTCGCAATTTATTCGTATCGACTCCCCTTGGGCATCGACATTTTCCTGCATCACTACCGTATCTGCACCGGCCGGTACTGCGGCTCCCGTCATAATGCGTACGCAAGTGCCGGGGTTTACCACACCGTCAAAAGGTGCTCCGGCGAATGATTTGCCGATCAGCTCCAGCGGCAAGCCACTGGCCAGGTCTTCGAAGCGCAGGGCGTAACCGTCCATTGCGGAGTTGTCGCAGGGCGGTAGGTTTACTGTGGAGATAACATCCTTAGCCAATACCCGACCGGCGGCTTGTGCCAGGGGCAAAGTCTCAGTGCCACTGATTGAGCTCAGTGCCTCAAGAAGTTTTTCGCGGGCGCTTTCGATGGGCATCAGGCCCGGTTGGCTACAGCAGTCGATAGTGGGCATGGACAATATCTCTTACTTCATTCCTTTGTAGTTGGGAAAAATCAGTGGCTGCGGTTTTGCGATTCCGGTCGCTTTTGATTAACCATCCACACAGCGGCTTCCACCCGGGAGCGCATGCCCAACTTTTTCAATAAGTGTTTAACGTGAACCTTTACAGTGGCATCACTGATATCCAATTCACGGGCGATTAACTTGTTACTGAGGCCATCGGCAATCAATTGCAAGATCTGGTACTCACGACTTGTGAGCGTCGACAGGGTATCCGCACCGGAATT
The DNA here is from genome assembly GCF_030012985.1 of Microbulbifer sp. VAAF005. Classification (NCBI taxonomy): domain Bacteria; kingdom Pseudomonadati; phylum Pseudomonadota; class Gammaproteobacteria; order Cellvibrionales; family Microbulbiferaceae; genus Microbulbifer; species Microbulbifer sp. VAAF005. The sequence continues at coordinate 2,922,032 of NZ_CP120233.1, forward strand.
GTCCGGCTTGCGCAGGGCGGAGGCGAGGATCTCGGTCAGGCGCTGGCTGATAGCGAGCTTGCCGTGTGTGGCCTGGATAACCTGATCGAGAATATCTTCCGGCTCCATATCCTTGAGCAGGTAGCCATCGGCACCGGCGCGAATACAGGAAACCACGTCCGCGTTGTTATCGGACACTGTCAGTATCACGATGCGTGAAGCTACATCGGCCGCGCGCATTGCCCTCAGGGTATCCAGCCCATCCATACCGCGCATATTCAGGTCCAACAGAATAAGGTCCGGCTCATGCTGTTTGGCCAGCTCCAACGCTTCCTCTCCGCTACTGGCCTCGGCTACTAACTCCAAGCTGGGCTCCATAGCAAACAATTGCTTGAGACCTTTACGAAACAGAGGATGGTCATCAACCATCATTACCGTGGCAGAAGAAGTCATGGGGTGTCCTGCTTCATTGCTGTAAGTTGTACTAATTCTGAACAGTGACTTTAACACAGGGCTCAGTGCCTGCGCTTACCCCCAAAGGGGTAGCTATTACGCGCGGGGGCAAAAGGGTTACTTACTGTTGGTAATTGAGCAGGGATACACCCCGGCCCATAGTGGCTGGACGAATCATTTCGAGGAGGAGTGGCCGCCGTGTCTGACATCTACGAGTGGGCCCCAGAGGACAGCAAATTCTGGCAGTCCAAGGGCAAAAAAATCGCAAACCGGAATTTGTGGATATCCATTCCCAGTTTGCTGTGCGGCTTCGCCGTATGGCTCTACTGGGGCATTATTACCGTTCAAATGCTCAACCTTGGCTTCCCCATTGCCAAAGCCGATCTGTTTACCCTGATGGCAATTGCCGGCCTCACCGGCGCTACCCTTCGAATACCCAGTAGTTTCTTTATTCGATTGTTCGGTGGGCGCAACACTATTGTATTCACCACGGCCCTGTTGATGATTCCCGCCCTCGGCACCGGTATCGCACTGCAAAGCAAGGACACCCCACTGTGGGTATTCCAGTTGCTGGCACTGCTGTCTGGTATTGGCGGTGGTAACTTCGCCTCTTCCATGTCCAATATCAGCTTCTTTTTCCCCAAGGAAAAGCAAGGCTTGGCACTTGGCCTGAATGCGGGCTTGGGTAACTTCGGTGTTACCACCATGCAGATCCTGGTACCGCTGTTTATGACCTTCGGTGCTTTCGGCGCTGCTGGCGGCGATCCCATGACCCTGGTGAGCAGCTCTGGCTCTCTGATTGGTAAAGTACCAGCCGGTTCTGAAGCGTGGATTCAAAATGCCGGTTTTGTATGGCTGCTGTTCCTGGTTCCACTGGCCTTTGTCGGCTGGTTCGGTATGAACAACCTGCGCACCGACGAAGTAACCCCGGATGTGGGCAGCTCTATCGGCGCGATGTTGAAGATGACCATGATGTTGGGAATCGGCCTCTTCACCGCAATCACAGGTCTGTGGCTGTTGCTTCCCGAAGCGGCCAACGGTTCAGGCTGGGGGGTGCCCAAGGAAATCGTTCTGGTACTGGTAATCGCCGCTACCGTGTTCGGCTTGAAGCTTCTGCCCGGTGAGATTAAAACCAGCTTGCAGCGTCAGTACCGTATCTTCAACAACAAGCACACCTGGGTGATGAGTGTCATTTACACCATGACCTTTGGCAGCTTTATCGGTTTCGCAGCGGCCTTCCCCCTGGCTATCAAGGTCATCTTCGGATACAGCCACGTAATGGTGGACGGGGTTATGACTCACGATACCATCAACAACAATGGCCCCAGCGCCCTGATGTACGCCTGGATGGGTCCATTTATCGGCGCTCTGATTCGCCCGGTAGGTGGTTGGATCTCCGACCGCATCGGCGGAGCCCTGGTTACCCAAATCTGTGCTGCAATCATGGTGGGTAGTGCCCTGGGTGTGGCTTACTACATGAAGGCCGCCTACGGCTCAGCCACTCCGGAAGAGTTCTTCCTGCCCTTCTTCCTCCTGTTCCTGGTGCTGTTCGCCGCTACCGGTATCGGCAATGGCTCTACCTTCCGCACCATCGCCATGGTGTTCCCGAAAGAGCAGGCAGGCCCGGTATTGGGATGGACCTCAGCAGTTGCCGCCTACGGTGCCTTCTATATTCCCAAGGTCTTCGGCGAGCAGATCAAAGCCACCACTCCGGAATACGCTCTGGCAGGCATTGCCATCTTCTACGCGGTTTGCCTGGTAGTTAACTACTGGTTCTACCTGCGCAAAAACGGTGAATTCTACAATCCATAATTTGGTCTCACGGGCGGGGAACCGCTGTTGCGGGGAGGTTTAACCTCCCCTTTTTTATTTCACCTGAACCAATATCGGTGTTATATCCGAACCTTCAAGCAGGCTGGATATCAGCTGTCTCTCGGTATCCCTGCGATAGTAGATCGTCACTTCATCCAAGTCTTCAACGGTCGGCATCGTCGGGCATAGATACCTGGCAATAGCCATACACATCTGCTCATAAAAATCTAAATCGTGCAGCTTATCCAGATAGATATGGCCCCCTGCGATATCCTCAGCACTAATCGTATAGTTGTAACCTACCGGCGGCTGAAAATAGTAGGCCTGCACAGTAATAGATCCATCTGCACTTTCAGTGACTTCGTATTGGACAGGTCTGCCGCAGATACTCTGTTGGTACCCAATAAGATCCTCCGCAACTGAGGCAAGACTGTCATCTGTCTCAATGGTGCTCTCAATTTCACTGTAGGCTTGATGAATAGCTTCAAAGCAGCTCAAGCAAGACATAACACCCGCTTCTTGCAGCTCTGGCAGCAGTTCTGTCGCCATATCTTCAAGCAATTGCACCAGCTTTTCTGCCGAAATAGCGTCGCGAAAATAGTAAGAGCCTTCTCCCTCAATCGCCGACTGGAAGATTTTTAGCTTGCGCTCCGGGCAATAGAAATCGAGGTGGTAGAGAGGCTGTTCTGGATCGGAAGTGTGGTTACTCAGCTCTACCTTGCCCAAATACGGAATAAAGAAGGTAAAGGACCAATACTCCGGGCAGTGTATAAATCGCCGGCAGTGCTCTTCGATATAACCGGGCAAATGTTGAAGGTCGAAGAAATTGGCCAGATGGTAGTTACCACCCTGGTATTCCGCTATGGAGTCAAAGTTATAAAACGGGTGCTCGCCGTGGAAATCTATCTTAACTCTCTGCCCACTGGCTGCGCGGCAAGCCAGATGAAAGTACAAGGCATCGTCTTTGTAAGTAGAGTGGATAACGATAGCGTCGCCCTTTCGGCGAAGCTGATAGCGGAAAGCATTGACCCGGTAGGGCTCACAATCCTCAAGTAGCTCGGCAATTTCCAGCTCACCCGATTCCAGGCGGCTTACTCGATAGTTGTGCCCGCCTTCTTCTATGCAGCGAGTAAGTACCGGGTGTAGATCCTCAATGGTCACAGCTTTCGCTAAAGGTAAGCCCTCGACCTGTGCTTTTTCCCGGTAAAACTTATCGCTCTCGTTAAAGAGGGAAATTCCCAACAGAACGCCCATAGGAGCACCACTCAGTTAGCTGGTGTTCAAACTTAGCAAAAAAATTGCTGGGGTTTTAGGGATCGAAGAAATGCACTTTCAGAAATTGCCCTGGAACTACTTACAAACCGGCAAGACTACCGGCCTTAAACTGGGCAAAGTAGGTAGTGCCTTCACGCAATTCCAGGCGCTCGCAGGAGAGACGGGAAATATCTGCGTAGAACACCTGATCAGCAGCGGCTAACTGTAAACGAATGCGGCCATCGGTAAGCTTCTGCTTAGCAACTAAAGTTACCGGCAGGCAATTGAGGATACTGGAAAGTCCCGGCTTCTCCACACTAAGGCTGATATCTCCAGCTTCCAGCAGAAAAGCTGCGGTATCACCTTTTCGATAATGGCCTGTCACCCTATCTGCAAAGATGGAAATCCCACCTAAATCCAAAGTCAGCAGGCCATTGTTTAGGGCTTCCACTCGCGCTTCAATCCGGCTGCGACAGCTATCCCCTACGCCGTGGCTATTCAGGCGCTGGGCAATTTCAGGTAAAGGAAGTGGTGCGGACAAATTGGCAGAATCCATCCACAAACAGCGCTGGGCCAGAAGCTGGATTTCATCAAAGTCGTGACTGGTCCAGATTACCAGTGCCGGATATCGGGCCCAGAAATCCCGCAGGGTCGGCAATAGGCGCCGAAGTACCTGGGCGCGGTCAACCGCTGAAAGCGGCTCATCAAATAATTGCAGCGGCGCGTTGTTATAAAGCTGGCGCAATACAGCCACTCGCTGGGCCTCTCCACCAGAGAGTAACTCCACCGGCTGATGTAGCAGCGCTTCAATACCAAAAGCCTTTAGCAGCCGACCACACTCTTCCTCGGACAATGGCCTGCGGCTGTAACGGCGGGCTAGTGCCAGGTTATCTGCCACCGACTGGCCGGCAAACAGGCGGCTATCCTGAAAGCCTAAAGAAAGTGTTCTTTTGTGGGTAACCAGGGCGCGGCGTCCGCGCTGCCAAACCGTATTGGCAAAAGTGATATTGCCACGGCAGTGACGCTGGCCCGCCAAAGCAGCCAGTAATGTGCTCTTGCCACTGCCGGAGGGACCGGTAAGGCCAAAAATTCCAGAGGCTGGCAGCTCTAATTGCCAGGGAGTCGCAGCGTTAAGCAGAGTCACCAGCCCTGTAACACTCAGTCCGGTAGAATCAGAGGTGGTAGACGCAGTACCGAATAGGGGCAAGGTGATTTCCACTAGCCCAGCACCCCCATTACCGGTTTAGCCTGCTCGTTGTTCGATCCGCGCGGGGCCAAACTATGTCCCAGCCAACGGGCAGCGAGTAGCAGTACCGTAGTAATTCCCATCAACATCAAAGCCAGCCGGTGCGCCGCACCGTATTCCATCGCCTCCACATGTTGATAAAGAGCAATAGAAACCACCTGGGTCTCACCGGGAATAGAGCCACCAATCATCAGCACTACCCCGAACTCACCCAGGGTATGGGCAAACGTTAAAGCGCAGGCACTCACAATAGCGGCGCGACTCGCCGGCAAAAGAACTTTTAACAATGCCGCCCAGGGCGGTATACCCAGCACTGCGGCAGCCTGGGTCAAGCGCTGGCCATTGGCATTAAACGCGGCCAACAGCGGCTGCACCATAAACGGCAGGGAATAAATTACTGACGCAAATACCAGGCCGGTAAAGGAAAACACCAAAGGGCCATCAAAAAGTTGTGACAGCCACTGCCCGGGGGCATAGTTAGGGGAAAATAAAAGCAGTAAATAAAAACCCAAAACCGTGGGTGGCAGTACCAGCGGCAGGGTAATTAATACCTCGATACCGTGGCGCCAGCGGCTCTGCCATTGGCTCAATTTCCAGGCCAGGGGCACGCCGATAATAAACAGGAGCAAGGTAGTTAAGCCGGCCAATTTTAAAGTTAGCCACAGGGCCTGCCAGTCGGCAGCGGCGATACTCATGAGCCACTCCTTCCATCTCTACTTCGATATTGAGTCGGTAAAACACCGTAACCCAAGTGGTATAACTGCGCCTGCACTTCCCCTGAACGTAAATAGTTAGCGAGGGATTGTGCCTTTTTAGGTCGGCGACTCTGGGTGGGAATCAGCAGCTGCTGTTCAATGGGTTTATACAAATGCTGCGGCAACAGCCAATAGTTATCGCGGCCGGCTGCTTGCATCTGGCTGGCGGCGACAAAGCCCAGCTGCGCATTGCCGGAATCCAGCATTAAATAGGCTTGGCCGGCATTGTGAGCCCGGGCCAATTGAGTTTGTTTTTTCTTCCACAAATCCAGGCTTTGCAGCGCTTGCCGTGCGGCACTGCCGAATGGCGCTACTTTCGGATCGGCTAATACAATTTTATCGGGCCAGGTTTGCAGTAACTGCTCGATATTCGATTCCGATTTTGGGTGCCAGAGGGCCAGTAAACCCAGGGCGTAAGTCTGACGACTGTTGCCCAGTGCCCCGCCCTGCTTTTCCAACAGTTCGGGGCGCTCGCGATCGGCGGACAGGAATAAATCGAAGGGCGCGCGGTGCGCTATTTGTTGGTAGAGCACCCCGGAGCTGCCGCTACTGATTTGCACCACACAGGCATGGCGACGCTCAAATTCCGGCAGTACCTCTTCCAGTGCCGGGCGGAAGCTGGCCGCTACCGCCACCCGTAAGGTGCAGTTATCCGCATTAACCGGTAGCGCAATAGCCACCAGTAAAGCGGATAGCAGCAGGCTCAGCCGGCGGACCACTTTTCCATCTCCGCAGCATCGCTGGCCCGGGCTTCGACCCAGCGCTCTGAAGGCTTACCGGACTCTTCCGCAACCGCTTCGCGCTTCCAGAAAGGCGCCTCAGTTTTGAGGCGATCCATGATGTATTGGCAGGCAGCAAAGGCAGCCTGGCGATGAGGGCTGGTGACGCCGACAAAAACAATCTCATCGTTGATCTGCATGGGGCCAACACGGTGGACGATAGTCGCACGCCCCAGGGACCAGCGATCGCGGGCATCATTGATAATCCGTTGCAGGCTTTTTTCGGTCATGCCCGGATAGTGTTCCAGGGCCAGGCCGCAGACATCACTACCGGCATTGAAGTCCCGCACCGAACCCACAAACAAGGCGCAGGCACCATCACCACTGTTGCCCTGCAGCGCAGTATATTCAGCCGCTACGTCGAGGGGCGTTTCACAGACTTCAATACGATCAACGGCTTTCATATTGGCACCACTAGCCGCCGGTAACCGGCGGGAAAAATGCAACTTCATCCCCGGCCTTCACCTGGGCTCCGGTTTCTGCCAGCTCCTGGTTCAGGGCCATACGGATATCGTCTCTTTGCAGGTGCGGGCTCCAATCCGGGTGCTGTTCACATAGGGTTTTGCGCAACTCGCTGATACTGCCGGAAAAGTCCTTCAGGGTAGTCTCGCCCATGCCCAATTGCTGGCGCAGACGCGCGAAAAACAGAACCTTTACCATCGCTTTACACCTCTGAAATTTTTACGCCTTGTCCGCAGCATCGCCGCGCCAGTGGCCGCGCTTACCGCCGGTTTTTTGCAGCAGGCGGGTCGGGCCGATTTCCATCGCCGGGTCCACGGCTTTGCACATATCGTAAATGGTCAGCGCCGCTACCGAAGCTGCGGTTAACGCTTCCATCTCAACGCCAGTGCGCCCGGCCAAGCGGCAGAAAGCGGTGATATGCACACTGTGTTTTTCCGGCTGTAATTCGAAATCCACCGCTACTTTGGTCAGCGCCAGTGGATGGCACAGGGGAATTAAATCCGAGGTTTTCTTCGCGGCCTGGATGCCGGCGATACGAGCTACAGAAAGCACGTCACCTTTTTTATGCGCCCCTTGGCTCAGCAGTGCAAAAGCCTCTGCACTCATACTGATACTGCTCTCGGCCAGGGCGCTGCGGTCAGTGATGTCCTTCTCGGTAACATCCACCATGCTGGCTTCGCCGCGCTGGTTTAAATGGGTTAATTGGCTCACAAATTACCCCCGGCTCTCGCAGGGCGCGCTGGCAAAGCGCACATGGGGGATAAAGTTACAGGGCTTGTGGCGGGCATCCAGCTGCTCCAGCAATATGCCTTCCCAAGCCGTGCGGCAGGCTCCGGTGGAACCGGGCATACAACATATCAGCGTGCGATTAGCCAGGCCGGCGAGCGCGCGGGACTGAACGGTGGAGCTGCCGATATCCCCCAGGGAAATATGGCGGAACAGCTCGCCGAAGCCGTCGACGGTTTTATCGAACAGCGGGCTCAGGGCCTCTGGCGTGGAGTCGCGATCGGTAAAACCGGTACCGCCAGTCACCAATACCACCTGCACTTTGGGATCGGCAATCCAGGCGGAGACCACCGCGCGCATCTGGTAAACATCGTCCGGGGTAATGCGCTTATCTGCGAGCTGATGGCCGGCAGTTTTGAGGGCTTCCACCAGGTACTGGCCAGAGGTATCAGTCTGCTCGTTGCGGGTATCGGATACGGTAAGTACCGCGATATTGAGCGGTACAAATTCTTTGCTAGCGTGTGCGGACATAATCAGTGGTCTCTCAAAAAACTGTTTTCTGGAGTTTTATCCGGCGTACTCAAGCCGAGATAATCTGCCGGCGTATTGATATTGCGATGCCAATCGCCAGCATTTTTTATGGGTATGGATTTGGCCCCCAGGTGACGCAGCAGCGCGCCGACAGAATTGCGCGCACTGCCTTCGATGGCACGGCGCAAATAATCCAGGCAATCGCCATTTAAAGGCAGCCACAGGGGAAAAAAGAAGTTTTCAAAATAACAGGGCCGGCCACTTGTCTGCCCTTCAGCCAATAACTCTGCGAGGTGCTTCCGCCCGAGCAGAGGCATATCTACCGGAATCACCAGGGCCGAATCGGCACCGGTTGTCAGGGCCACCGAATAAAGGCCGCCCAGTGGGCCACGCTCTGGCACCAGATCCTCGATAGCTCCGGGGCGGGCGCCGCTGGTGACGACTTTTGCCAGCGGAAGCTCACTCAACAATGCCTCAGCATGCTGCAAGAAATTGCCCTGTTGGGGGTGGGCCAGCAGGGCCTTATCGCGGCCCATCCGGCTGGAGCGGCCGCCGGCCAGCACCACGCCGATTGTCGATTTACTAACAAGAGCCCTGGCCATAACCCTAGCCCCCCAGCATCGCCAGGTTGCGGGTAGCGCCGGTAAAACCTTCATGCAGCTGATGGCCTGCGGTCTTATCGACTATCAACTCGCGGATATGAGTTGCCAGTGCCTCGCTATCGCCATCGGCGATGATTTCGCGCATATCAAAGCCCTGGTCGGCAAACAGGCACAGGTGCAGCTTGCCCTGGGCCGATACCCGCAGGCGATTGCAGCTTGCACAGAAGTCCTTGCCGTAAGGGGTAATCAGGCCGATACGACCGGCGTAATCCGGGTGGAAATACTCCCGCGCCGGACCGGCATCGCGGGTGCGGATAACTTGTTCCCAGCCTTCCCGCAGCAGCAGAGTTTCTATATCGCCACCGGAGACATGGTTGCTGGCGAAGAACTCGCGGTTATCGCCGGTGCGCATCAATTCAATAAAGCGCAGGGTCACCGGAGTCTCGCGAACCCAGGCGAGGAAATTATCCAGCTCGGCCAGGTTGTACTGGCGCATCAGCACTGCGTTGACCTTGGTATCGATACCCAAGGCCAGGGCGCGATCCAGGCCTGCTAAGGCTTTATCCAGGCGATTGTGACCGGTGATATGGTGGAATTGAGCCGGGTCGAGGCTGTCGATACTGACATTCACCTGATCCAAGCCCGCGCGGTGCCAGTCGTCAATCTGACTGGGCAAGCGGTAACCATTGGTGGTGATGGCTAAGCGGCGAATCTTATCGCTAGCGCGCACGGCTTCGAGCAGCGGCACCAGGTCTTTGCGCAGGGAGGGCTCTCCGCCGGTAAGGCGTACCTTTTCCGTACCCAGTGAAGCGAAAGCGCGCACTAATGTGCCCACCTCAGCGACTGAGAGAGGATTTTCCCCTTCCAGGGAACGTCCGCAACCGATGCCCTCGGGCAGGCAGTAGTTGCAGCGGTAGTTGCAGATGTCCGTCACGGACAGGCGCAGGTAATAAAACCTACGGCCAAAATTGTCTTGTAACATTAAACGCCTTTCCAATTTCGGGAGGCCGCGCAGTTTCCCGCTAGACCCTGGTGGCCGGTACGGCCACGGTCCCGGCACCTTGCAACGTCAATAAAAAATGGCGCTGTTTAGGTAGCGGGACTCGGTGTTTAAACTGATGTCAGTGTATCAAGCTGGTTAATTTATGCTTGGGGCAAAGGTGGTACTCCCTTGGCGCTCGAATTGATGTCCCTTTAGGGACATCAAAATGTGGAGCTTCAGTCGATTATAATTTATAGATCAGAAAATCAGGTTCAAGGTGCGGGGAAAACCCCGGCCGAAGCCGGGGGCCTCGCTAAGGAGTTCTTTCAGCCGCTTAGAAATTAGCGGTTACCATGATCCAAAGTTTGTCGGTGTCAGCATACGCTGTGGAGTCATCATCAGCATCGAAAGCGGCGTACTTAACCAGAGCGGAAATATCCTCGGTGATTTTGCGCCCATAGCTCAGGTTCCACTCATCTCCGTAACTTTCAGAACCCTCGGCCGCTTCAAAATTGTGATAGGTCAAACCCAGCTTGCCGCCGGCCACTTTCATGGAACCGCCAACATACAGATCTTCGACACCATCAGCGGGGGTTCCCAGGAATTTATCAGTGAAACCCTGGAATTTATGCAAGGTAGCCAGCGGGGTTTTAAAACCAACGTCATTGTCGGAACCCAAAACTTCATAACCGAGTTTTGCCGCAACTGGACCCAGATCAGCCCCAAGCTCTGCCAGGTAATAATTGGCACTATAGTCATACTGGTTATCACCAATATCTGACTGGTGCGCATAACTCAGGTTGGCTTTTACCGGACCGAATTTACCTTTGTAATCTACCCCATAAGTGCGGCTGGCATTATCGGTGAGATCTTCCAGATCCAGGTTGTAAACAAAAGCGCTGATTTTATGGTTTTCAGCTACTGGATAAATCGCGTGTAGCAGTTGGATGTCGCCGCCCATATCGGAACCAGCACTGTCTTCACCGAAAATACGGTTAACGTTGTAGACGTAGCTATAATCCAGCTGGAAACTATCGGCACTGCCATACTGATAACGCACACCATCGTAGGTCTGCTCGTTTTGTCTCCAGCCAACACCGCCGACAAATCTTTGCCCATCCAGGTTAATGCGCTGGCGGCCGGCGGTAATTATGGAATTCTCACCGCTGTAGCGAATGTAGGCCTGGTTAATTTCAGTTCCTTCCGGATCAGCCACCACCGGATATCCATCTTCACCATTAACAGTGGAGTTGTAGCTGTCATTGCCAACCGCAGTTACATCATCCATTTCCAGGAAGCTGGTAAAGCCACGGTAGCTGCCACTGCGCCAGTTGAGACGGGTTCTTAAAGTGGATGCAACTGCTTCATCATCGATACCATCCTGATCAACAGTCTCTACGCGGTAACGCAGATTCAATCCGACTTCACCGGATTTCAACGCATCTACCAGAGTGGCATTTTCACTTTCCTGCGCAGCGGCCTGCAATGCGACAGTGCTGCAGGCCCCCAACAGTAAAGCACCGAGAATTTTTGGAAATTTGGAAACGGTCATGACGCTTTTCCTTTGCAACAACGGAGTGAACAGTGACAAATTACAATTTTTCAGACTCGACTGAAACCATATATTTTTTCCTGCTTAATTAATCTTTACTCCCTAGCCTTTACACAGGCGTAATCCCTTATTGGTAGTGGGCACTACCTATCCGGCAAAGCCTCGGTTTCACTGGTTTCCTCAAGCAGGAAATTATTTTGCTGTGCGTACTGTAAACGCTGCATATAATTTTCTCTTTGAATCGCCAAATACATAACCAACATACAAATAGCGAGCACACCGTAGAGCAGCATAAAGGCCGCACTGTGGATACCTACTAAGTCCTGAGCGATTCCAAAAAGAACAGGCAGGGTAAAACCACCGAGGGCACCAATAGTGGCTACGGTACCGCCAACACTCCCCATATGCGCGGGGAAATTATCGTGCAGCGCTTTGTAAACAGAAGCGCGGCCAAATCCCTGGGCGATACCAATAACCAGTAGCAGTAAAGTGAACAGCTCAATACCCACTTCAATATTTAAATGCACATCCCGTTCCACCCCATGAATCGTCATGCTGGTGGGCGGGTAACTGAGGAAGAAAAGACAGACCAGGCAGGTCCAAAAAACACTCCAATTGACGGTGCGCGCACCGTAGCGATCGGCAAACCACCCCCCAAAGCGCGCAGTGAACTGGAAAGGGCCACAAACAACAGGGTTAGAGCCATTGCCACCGGCGTACTGACTTGGTACACCGACAGATAGTAATTCGGTAACCACAATAAAAGCGCAAGAAAACTGCCAAAAACAAAGTAATAGTAGAGCCCATAACGCCAAACCCGGATTTGCGTTAACGGCTTTAAATGACTGCGCAGATCCGGTTTTCCCCGGCTGCGCATATAGCGGGTTTCCTCTGGTGCAAAAAATTCGAATAAAACCATCATCAGGATAATCCCGGCTCCGTAAACCGGCCCTATCCACTCGCGGCCAAACCAATTTTGAATGGCAGGAGCCAATGCCAAGGTAATTGCAGCTCCGGCATTTCCTGCACCAAAAATGCCCATCGCAGTACCCTGTCGCCCTCTTTCGAACCACGGGCTGATATAGCGAATTCCCAAAACAAAAGACACCCCGGAAATACCCAGCCACAACCCCGCCAGCAAATGGGCCCCGTAGCTATCGATAAAGGGCAACAAAAAGAGCACCGGCAGCAATAACAGCATCTGCAATAAAATCAGCTTTTTCGCAGAAAAATATTCCACCAGAAATCCCGCCGGAAAACGCAGCAGCGCCCCGCTCAAAATCGGCGCAGCCAGTAGAACCCCGTATTCAGTTGCAGACAGATCCAACTGTCCGCGAATCTCTACCCCCAATACCGCGTAGAGCGTCCAAACAGAAAAGTTAGCGGCGAACATGGCCGAGGCAAATATCAGCGCACGCCCGGCGAGTTGCTGTGTATATTGCACGGCAGGCATCTCCAAAATATTGGCTGTCGAAAATTAATTGCCACCCCGGTTATGCACCGCATTGAGCCCCGCCCCAGATAAGTGATCACAGAAATACAGCGGGGGCGAGAAATCTACAGAGGCAAGCTACTGGCAAGATGCACAAAAAATCGGCTAGCGACAATTACTCCCAAAAACCCTTTTTAATCATTATCAATTTCCGCCAACTACCCCCACAGGGGTAGAAACGCACTAAAAACCGCCCCTACCCACTCCGAGCGACTAACCCCAAGGGGTTACTCCCTTCCAACTACAAATCGATTTCCCTTCCACTTACCCCTTTTGCGCGCTTTCCCTCTGGCGCTGCTCAAATACTATCGGTCATGACCCTATCCACCTCTAAAAATTTCTGAGAAGCCGGAGAAAATAGTCATGAGTCAATCCAGCGGCCTCAATTTATTTAATTGGGGCGATCCCAAAATAAAGACGCTGCACGTTACTTGGTTTGCGTTTTTCCTGACTTTCGTGGTGTGGTTCTCCCACGCTCCGCTGATGGTCTTTATCAAGGAAGCGTTCGACCTCACCAGCCAGCAAGTAAAAGCCCTGTTAATCCTTAACGTGGCACTCACCATCCCCGCCCGTATCATTATCGGTATGCTGGTGGATAAATTGGGGCCGCGCTTGGTGTACAGCGGGCTGCTGATGACCTCATCTTTAATCTGTTTGGGCTTTGCCACCGCAGACAGTTATGAATCCCTGGCCCTGTTCCGCTTCCTGCTGGGATTTGTGGGTGCCGGCTTTGTAATTGGTATCCGCATGGTGGGTGAATGGTTCCCAGCCAAACAAGTTGGCTTGGCAGAAGGTGTTTACGGCGGCTGGGGGAATTTCGGTTCTGCTGCCGGTGCCATGACCCTGCCCACCATCGCCCTGCTGTTCGGCGGTGAAGATGGCTGGCGCTATGCCCTGGGCCTCACCGGCATCATCGCCGGCCTGTACGGCATCATCTACTACCGCGTTGCCCGCAACACTCCTAAAGGTTCCACTTACTTCAAGCCGAAGAAGAGCGGCGGCCTGGAAGTGACCAGCAAGCGGGATTTCTACTTCTACCTGCTGATGAATGTGCCCATGTACCTGGCACTGGCAGCGTTGGCTTACAAACTGTCTCCCAGCGGCGTAGCCCTGCTGAGCCAGAATGCCACTTACGCAATGTGGGGACTGCTGGTAGCACTGTTTGCCTTCCAGACCCGCATGATCTGGAATGTAAACAAAGACCACCTGCGCGAAGGTGTGCCCGAGCTGGAGAAATACAACTTCAAGCAGGTAGCCATCCTCGACCTGGCCTACTTCGTCACCTTCGGCTCAGAGCTGGCCGTGGTTTCTATGCTGCCCCTGTTCTTCCTGGAAACCTTTGAAGGATTGAGCCCGGTGAAGGCCGGCCTGCTCGCCTCTGGCTTCGCCTTTATGAACCTGGTGGCTCGCCCAACCGGTGGATACTTCTCTGACAAACTGGGGCGCCGCCGCAGCCTGATGTTCCTGATCGGCGGCCTGGCAGTGGGTTACTTTGTACTGAGCCAGATCAACGGCGGCTGGTGGATTCCCGCTGCGGTAATTGCCACCATGTGCTGCTCTTTCTTCGTGCAGGCCGGTGAGGGTGCCGTATTCGCCGTCGTACCCCTGGTGAAGCGTCGCATGACCGGGCAGATCGCCGGTATGGCCGGAGCCTACGGCAACGTGGGTGCGGTTACTTTCCTTACCGCCCTGTCTTATGTCAGCTACAGCCAGTTCTTCCTGATTATCTGCGGCGCAGCAGCGGTGATCTTCTTCGCCTGCCTGTTCCTGGAGGAGCCCAAAGGCAATATCGCCGAAGTGCTACCGGATGGCACAGTGCAGCTGATCAGCGTGGAATAATTGGAAAGCAATTATCCAGCAACAAACGCAAAGGAGGGCCAATGGCCCTTCTTTGTTTTTCGCCGTTGGTCTGAGGGGACGAAACGAGAGTGGAGAAAGCTGTGAGCGAAACCAATTCCGGGGTGCAAACAGAAACCGAAGCAAACCCCGAAGCCCAGACACCGCGATTGAGCCACGGCCTCTGCACCAGTGCCGGCATCAAACCGCAGAACGAAGACGCGGCAATCTATCACTGGCCAGCCAGCCCGCACTTACAGGAATACCTGGGCGCAGTCGCCGCACTGGCCGATGGAGTCAGCTCCGCCGAAGCCGGTGCCCAAGCCAGCCACACCGCCACCGAGCAGTTTGTGCGGGACTATTACAAGGTGCCGGATACCTGGTCTGTGGCCCACGCCGGACAGAAAATCCTCGCCTCCATTAACAGCAAGCTATACCGCAAGAGCCACGACTTTCCCCAACAGGAAAAGGGCTTCCTCTGCACCTTCTCTGCCCTGATTTTTAAATCCCGCACCGCCCACTACTTCCATATCGGCGACAGCCGTATCTATCACCTACGCGGTGACAACCTTAAATGCCTCACCCGGGACCACAATATCACCCTGGCCCACCGCCAGCAGATGCTATCCCGCGCACTGGGAATGGATACCGGCCTGCAAGTGGATTACGGCCAGCTCAGCCTGGCTAAGGACGATGTACTGCTGATTACCAGCGACGGTGTGCACGACTTTATCAAACAGGATTTGCTGCGCGAGCTGCTGGCAGATACCCAAATAAGCGAACAGGAAACAGCGGAAACCCTGGTGCGCCTCGCCGAGGAAAACGGCAGTGACGATAACCTCTCCGCATTAGTGGTAAAGGTAAAGGCATTGCCACAAACCACCCTGGACGACTACAGCCGCCAGCTTACTCGTCTGCCATTCCCGCCGGAATTGGAACCCGGCATGGTACTAGACGGTTACCAGGTGGAACGGGAGCTATTCTCCTCCCAGCGCAGCCAACTGTACCTGGTGCGCGACAGTGCTACCGGCGAAATCCTGGTAATGAAAACCCCCTCGGTAAATTACGAGGACGATATCCACTATATCGACCGCTTTATTCAGGAAGAGTGGATAAGCCTGCGTATTCGCAGCCCCCAGGTAGTGCGCCTGCACCGCCAGACCCGGCCGCGCACCGCGCTCTATTACCTGATGGAATATGTGCAGGGCAGCACCCTGGAGCAGTGGATCACCAACAACCGCTTTCCCAAACCGGCGGAAGCGTTTCGCATCCTTAAGGAGATTGCCACCGGACTACAGGCCTTCCACGATCAGGAAACCATTCACCAGGATTTGCGCCCGGCCAATATCATGATCGACAGCGATGGGCGGGTAAAAATTATCGATTTCGGTTCAGTCTACGTCGCCGGCAGTGCCGAGATTTTTCGCCCCCTGGAGCACCCGGAAGCGCTAGGCACCGCCAGCTATTCCGACCCCCACTATATCCTTGGGCACAACAGCGGTATTCGCGGCGATATCTATGCCCTCGCCACCATTGCCTACGAAATGTTTACCGGCGAACTGCCCTTCGGCGAAGAGATCGAAAACTGCCGCTCCCACGCCGACTTCGAACGCCTGCGCTACCGCACCGCCAGCCAGTTTAATCCGGTAGTCCCCATCTGGTTCGACCGCGCCCTGGAACGCGGATGCAGTATCGACCTGGAACAGCGCTACTCCACCCTCACGGAATTTATGCGCGATCTGGCTAACCCCAACCCGGATTACCTAAGGGAAGATCCTACTGAGAAAGGGGATGCCTCTTTGTTTTGGAAGATCCTTTGTGGGATTTGGGTGGCTACTTTGTTGGCGGTGGCGGCGTTGTTTTCTTCTAGTACATAAAAATACAGACTTTGGCACGAAAGTACCGATTCGTATATCTGCAGTATTGGATACGCAAGGCCATTGACTTTTATTGAGATAAGTATTTATTTCACAAAATTAAATACTAGCTATATTACAACCGGAGCATATTCCAGAGTAATTTATTGCCAATTCTGGCTAACATGCTAATTTATTACCCTCCCTATTATTGAGATGTACGAGCAAGTAGTATGATACATCTTAATTTTAAAAACATAATTAGCTTTCATAAGGTTCAAGAATGAATAAAGCCATTGAAGAGTACTCAAAAATAAGGCCTTTGTATTATTCTTACACTGAGAGGATTAAGGATCTTGTTGCTGAGCTTCTTCAACTTAATGACATTAAAATTCATTTAATTGAAGGCAGAGCAAAATCTGTTGAAAGCTATTCTGAGAAAATCAACAGACCAGGAAAATCATATAAAAATCCAATTAAAGAACTATCAGATTTATCTGGAATAAGAGTGATAGTTTATTACCAAGATGATGTTAATAAAGTAGCCGAAGTATTAAGGCAGGAATTGGATATTGTTGAATCAGAGGTTTCACACCAACCTAATAAATACTCGCCAGATCAGTTTGGATATATATCACTACATTATGTTATTCAGCTTGACAATGCTCGAACAAAGCTTCCTGAATGGAAAGTTTATAGTTCCTTTAGAGCTGAAATACAAATTAGAACCGTACTACAGCATAGCTGGGCTGCTGTTTCACATGCTCTTCAATACAAACATGAGTCAGATGCGCCGAAACAACTAAGGCGAAAGTTATTTAGACTGGCTGGACTTTTTGAACTGGCTGACGAAGAATTCGTATCGGTTAGAAAAACAACTTTTGATGTTAGAAATAATGCTGCACATGCTATAAAGAATGGAGATAACACCCTTTTAATAGATGCTCTTTCTTTGCAAGAATTTATTTCTCAGTGGAATGATCTAGCCGCTATAAAAAGCTATATGCGTCATATTGGGTATAAGTTTGAATATGATGAAGGGTATGAAGATGATGTCGACTATTTTGGCTCAATTGCATTTCATTGTGAAAGAATAGGAATTGAGAACATAGGACAATTAAAAGATGCATTAAATAGAGATTTTAAACGCTACCTAAAGATAATAAGCTCTAACAAGGCATGGCATGTATCAGATAGTTTTACACTTTATTTACTATTAATTCGATCTAAAATTGAAAATTTCACTACTATGGACTTAGTTAACACTGAGTGGGATAAATCCATCTCAGAAAGAGTTATACAAGGGGCAATCAAGGATTCCCAGGAAGAAGCCAATAAGGGAACACAGCCATCGACAGAACCTATTACATGATCTACTAAGCAATATAGAGAACAATAAATGGAAGCAATAAAGTTATTTATATCTTATAGTTGGACCAGTCCTACACATGAAGCATGGGTCTTAGATCTAGCTACTGACCTTCGCACATCGGGTGTAGATGTAGTATTGGACAAGTGGGATCTGAAAGAAGGACATGATGCTGTTGCCTTTATGGAAAAGATGGTCACAGATAAATCGATTAGTAAAGTAATTATTGTTTCTGATAGGGCTTATGCCGAAAAAGCAGACGGTAGAGCTGGAGGTGTAGGAACAGAGACACAAATAATTTCTAAAGAAGTTTACGATAATGAAGAGCAAGATAAATTTGTTGCAGTAGTTCCAGAAAAAAATATTGAGGGCAAACCATATTTACCAACATATTATAAATCCAGAATCTATATAGATTTATGCGAACCAGATACCCACTTAGAAAACTATGAAAAGCTACTACGGTGGATTTTTGATAAGCCCCTACACGTAAAACCAAAAATCGGTAAACCTCCATCATTTTTAGATAATGAAAACCTAATATCTCTAGGAACTTCAGCAGCATACAAAAGGGCTGTTAATGCAATTAAAGAGTCAAAAGCATATGCTTCTGGTGCATTAGATGAATACTTAACTATTTTTTCAGAAAACTTAGAAAAATTTCGCATAACAGAATATGAAGGAGAACCTGATGATGAAATTATAAATAATATTGAGTCATTTCTTCCATATAGGAATGAGATAATTAAAGTATTTTTTGTAATATCACAGTACGCTCCCACAAAAGAAAATGCATTAAAAATCCATCGTTTTATAGAATCAATAATCCCTTATCTGGACAGGCCTGAAGGAACAAATAGCTGGAGCACGTGGGATTTTGATAATTATAAATTTATTATTCATGAACTATTTCTATATGCCGTTGCAATTTTCCTAAAAACTGAGAGATTTGAAATGGCAAATATTCTTTTAAAGAAACAATATTATGTTTCGAAACGATCCGAAACCACCAGCAGCGGAATGCTACAATTTACTGAAATCCGCCAATATATGGAGTCTCTAGAACATAGAAATCAGAGGAAAGAAGCCAGAAGACTCTCTTTAAGATCCGATTTGTTAGAGCAGCGTTCTCATGGATCAAGCCTGGACTTTAGGTATTTAATGCAAGCTGATTTTCTACTTTTTATGCGGGCAGCTGTAGAGGACAATGACGGATATTCAGGTTGGTGGCCTGAAACACTATTATATTTATCTAGGTTCCATTCCGCTTTTGAGATTTTTGCTAGATCTGTGTCCATTGAGTATTTTAATAAAGTCAAACCTCTATTGGGAATTGAGAAAAAGGAAGACTTAAACCCCGTATTTGAGAATTTTAGAAAAGATCGTCAAAGGTTGCCTAGATGGGACATACATTCTATCAACCCTGCCGGGCTTTTAGGGTTTGAATTGATAGCTACTAAACCGTAAAGGTACAGAATAAGCGCCTACAAACCGACCTCCGACAGTTTAGATGGGCGCTTCATACTAATGCCCAGATTTTCAACAAAGCTTGTTTCCCAGAGTTCGCTCCTTTCGAACACGGATATAAATTTCTTCACGGTGAACAGGTAAAGATTTGGGAGCACGTATTCCTATCTTCACCTGATTGCCCTTAACTTCCAATACAGTGACTGAGACATTGGCTCCAATCCTTAAGTTTTCACCAGTCCGGCGCTTTAAGATCAACATAGTTATTTCCTACTGATACTCAAACCATGGGTAGACCTTCCTACGATGGAAGGCTGAGAAAGTAACGTTGTGAGGAAATACGGGTGGTGCGCGGGAACGGTAGGCATAGAAGAAGAAAAGGCAGGCACAACGCTCCCAGAGCTTGGGGAATCGCTCCAAGCCGCTGAATGTACTCCACTTTATTGAAGACGAGCGGGCTTCTAGCGTATGATCCATATAGCCATTTTGATAGTCATATTATCAATTTGGTCAGCTGGCCCCTGGTGTTGCTGCACCTTGGGTCAGCGCCTTTTACTCTCTCTTACGTCACGCTACCGTTCTCCTTTGAGAAGATGGTTCTTTAGAAAACTCTTAGGTGTCTTGATTCTCTCGAATCGCGTTGGTCTTTGGTCACCGGCCTATAAAAGGCCACCCAATTCCGGCCAAAATACCAATAAACATCAATCGATTTTACGCAGCTTTGACACTAAAACAAACTGAATAAAATCCAATAAGATCATTTTTGTGCCTATATTTTTATGTGTTCACACTGTGGAAATTTTCAGTTGTCCATAGAAAAAGGGGATTGGATAGGTAGTTTTCTCCAGTTGTAACATTGGAATTCATGAATCAACTAATCACCAATACCACCGCTCTATGAGTTTGCCAGTCTTATATCGATATAAAAGACCTCACTACCTAGGTATCTTGTAGCCTTTGAAAATATTGCTATGGGTTATCGATGACCACCCTATTTTTAGTGGCGACGATATTTTCGTTAAGTACTTAAATCTTGGCCGCTTGGTACGATAGTCCATTCTGGTTAATATTGTTGATTCAGAACGTCCTTTGATTAAGGTGATCTCCCATTATTGAAATATGTTGGCAAGTGGTATAATCCAGCTTCTTTTGAACACCCTGTTAGGCACCACAATGAGCACTATTGCAGGCTTCAGTCCTATCGCAGATAAAGCATCTCGTATTCTAATTTTAGGTAGCATGCCGAGTGAGCTTTCACTCGAATACAGCCAGTATTATGCCAACCCCCGAAATGCATTCTGGAATATCATGGCTGGCATTGTTGGCTTTAGTGCTGAGTTACCCTATGAAGCTCGTATAAAGGCATTAAAAGCATCAGGGATCGCACTTTGGGATGTACTTCATACTTGCGTTCGTTCAGGCAGCCTTGATAGCTCTATTAAATCAGGCTCTCGGGTTCCAAATGACTTTCAATCATTCTTTGAAAAGTATCAAAATATTTGTAAAGTTGGGTTCAACGGAGTAGAGGCAGAAGAGAGCTTTAATACTTATGTTAAACCCAATATAAACTGTGAAACTATTAGCTTTGTTCGCTTGCCTTCATCAAGTTCTGCTTATGCAGTAACCTTGGAAAATAAAATTGAAATATGGCAAGAGAAACTCACTCCCTAACAAACGGCGACATTATCATACGTCTCAAAAGACGCGCTTCGCTCGCCTGAGTAACGAGCATATGCTCAATATAAAACAAAACTAAGGAGATCTAAATGGGTATTGATGAATATATAGAAAAAGATGTAACTGATACGGAATCCATTTTGAATTTCGTAAACTCGATCGAAAAAAACAAGTCGGAATTAGTTTTATCGACTAAAGGGAAGGTTGTTGGGGCGATACTTACAGCTGAACAATACGAATGGTTTCTTGACCAAATAGATGCTCAGCAGGATATTGAAGAAATTAATAGCCGCTCAAAGGATAGGCAAGGATCTCAGAGTTTAGATGACTTTAAAAAGGAGCTGGATAAATGATCGACAGTGAAGATAAAAAGCTTACAAATGAAGAAAGAGCTGAAATTGCTAAGCGAAAGCTGGAAATGGAAATCCAAAAAAAAGCAAATCAAGTAACTTCACTTTCTGAACTTAAAAATGAATTAAGAGAACCAAATAAAGGGAATTGGTAATGGCATATGATGTAGTAATTCACCGTGAAGCAAAAAAGGATATTAAAAAACTACATCCTCAAATTAGGGACCGTGTGATTTCGGCATTAGAAGCAATCTCTGAAGACCCAAGGCTTCATGGATCTATTCAACTATCTGGTTACTCTGACTTATACCGGTATAGAGTGGGGCATCATAGGATTGTATATAGGATTAATGATGGTGAATTGGAGGTTTTAGTATTGGATGTAAAGCCGAGAGGCGAAGTATATAAAAAGTACTAATATAAAAAGATTGTATTGCCTTTAAAAGGTATGGGCTGGGACGGCTTACACTACGTGTTGTACCGTCTTAGCTCTTATATTCTCGTATTCTGTGCTATGAATTAGCTCTTAAACTAACTTGAATGCTATAATTTTTTGGCTGCATTTTAGCCCCTGAAAACTGAAAACATATCGTACGTCCGGCTCCTCAAGCAAAAGACTTACACATATTTTTATATTCAAAAGGCTTAAGTTCGAAAAAGACAGAAATAAAAAGGGCCACTATTTCTTAACCGTTACAGATCAAACGCTTCTTACTCAGTTAGTTTCAAAACTTAAGATTGTTGCCCCAAGAATGGCGTTAATAAGAGAAGGTTTTTCTTACCTATGATTACTTATAAATTTCCTGAAGAAAAAGAATACGCGGAGTTCTACGCAAAAAAGTTAGATGATGAACTTATCCTGCAATTCCTTCAAAATGGCATTATTTTAAACAAATCTCAAGCCGAGCATATCTGTCGTTTCTTTTGGGCTATGGTAGATGCATCAATTGAGGGCGAAAATAACGGAGTAAAGCTTCAATGGAATGAAGGAGCTGAATTTTGGAACGGGAAAATAATGAACTCTATTTCAGCACACCTTGAAGCCCTAGGCTATGAAGAAGAATGGGAAAATGAAGTCGATAAACAATAAGCATAACTTATAACAAAAACGTAGTATTCTAGTGTACACGCTTAGAGGGTTATAGTTATCCGAACCCCAGCAATTAACAAACCGCTGTAGTTCCATACGTTGGTCGATGCGGCGTTATGAGTAATTAGGAATTTTACGCCAATAAATACAAATACGTTATTATCGAGGTTTTTTAGACTGGAGTGGTTCCCCATTTTTAGAGTATATTCCCGGGTGCTATGATGAGGTTTTTTGAATACGCTGTTTATATGTCTTTCAAACCACTAATCTAATGAGAGCCAACCAATGAATAAAGCTAGCGTCGATGAAATAAAATCACTTCTTTCCGACTGGGCCGAATCAACTCGCCAAGATAAAAAAGACAAAATCTTGGAAAATCATCAACCAGAAGCGGTCATCTTTGATGTCCTGGCTCCCATTAAGTATGAAGGGAAGCTTGCGTACAGAAAGAGCTTTGATGAATGGCAGCCACCTTTCGCCATTCCATGCCTTTTCGAGCTATCAGAACTAAACATTCAAGCGGGAGATGACACGGGTTTTGCTCATTGTCTTATAAATTGTGGAGGTACCTTACCGGACGGAAAACAGGTTAAAGACACCGTTCGCGCAACCTTTTGCTTTGTTAAAACTAAGGATTCATGGCAATTTGCTCACCACCATATTTCGTCGCCAATGAAGGTTGGTAAGTGAGCCGAAACTTATAGCAAGGGAAACTATACTGAACACCCATAGGTCAGTGGTGTGCTTAGTTACATAGATACCTCTCATATTTTTTACAAATATCAGCTGGCATAATAATAAATATCGCTCTATTCAGAGTGCATTTAGACTCTTGATATTTGTCAGTGGATGATATGATACAGCTTAGTTTGAATACGCTGCTGTATAAAAGGAGGGGCCGTGGAAGACTCTAGGTTTTGGGATATTGTTGAAAGCGTTACAAATCGAGTTTCTGATATTGAAGACATTTTCGAGGGGTTAGTTGAGGTTGTAAGCAAACTCACCCCTAAAGAAATTATCGCATTCAAGCAAAAGCAATATGAGGTAAGTGACCTCGTTTATCGTTGGGATATTTGGGCTGTAGCCTATATCTTAAATGGTGGCTGTTCCGATGATGGCTTTACTTATTTCAGGGCCGGCTTGATCTCTGGTGGGCGAGAGAAATTTGATGCAGCACTTAAAAATCCTGAATCGCTTGCCGATTGGCTACCTGAAGACTTCGAAGCGGAGGACTTCATGTATATAGCTAATGATGCCTACGAGAAGGTCACAGGAAAGGAGTTTCCTTATGACCGCCTTACTTCTGAAGGCAGAGATGATCCCGTTGGCGAAGCGTGGGATGAGGACGATTTACCCAAGCGATATCCTGCTTTATATAGTAAGTATTTTTAACTTCGGGTATTGTCCATAGTAAAACTATATACAGTAAGCAGATTTCCCATCGTTTGATTTCATAACGAGCGTTATGTTCGCACAAGACGAGCAAAAAGAAAGCTGCTACTTGATTATGGGGTTATCTTGCGAAGCAAAGTGAATAAAAAATTACTCGGCATACTCCCTGGTATAGGGGCCTATGTCTATACCTTGGCAACTCAAGAAACTTTATCAGCCTCCAGCGTATTTGGATGGTTGGCATACTCTATATCCATTGGATCAATAATATTCTTTGCCATCAGTGCCCCCTATGATAAGCAGAGCTCATTCACTGTCTTTGGCCGAAATCAACGCTATAGGACTGCTGTACCCGTTATCCCAACCAACGTAGCACTCAGTATCGTTGGGGCTATAGCAGCCTCTCTAACAATCAGTTTTGTTCTCTACCATGTCAGCCAGTAGCCACTTAATAAGGCTTGCAGGCAAGACAGTCTACTCCTCCTACCTTCATCTGCAGTTATTATCTACTAGGCAAAGCTTAAATTCCCATGTCAACTCTAGAAGTAAGTAAATGAAAGAAGTCATCCCGATATCTGAGCAGCAAGCAAAAGCGAAATTGGTAGAGCTTCAAGGAGCAAAGGTCTCTTATGCCTGGAGAGGGCATGGAAGCGCAATCTTTTTGGAGTTGGGTGAGCTGACCCAGTCGAAACGAGGAAATAATCCTTCCGGTGATCAAACAATAATGATTGAATGGTCATGGCGACTGGAGAATAAAGATTCAATATTACTGGGAAGCTGGAGTGACCCAGATGAAATCAAACGGTTCCCAAAATTATTAGTTGACACCAATATAAAGAAGATCGATTTCTTTAGCCGAATTCCTGAACTAGAGATATCACTGAGCAAAGACCTATGATTGCTGACGTTTATGACGGAGAAAGCGTATCCTGAGTGGTCAATCAGGTTTAAAAATGGACAGTGGCTATATTATGACAAAGGTTCTTTCAACATTGAAACAACAAGTGCATAGTGAATTTTCACAAACAGATTTTAGATTTTTAAATAGCATTCTCTAATACGAATTTATATATCAATAAAGATGAAATTTAAGTTTAAAAATATAACAATCTTGTCACTTTTTTTAATGCTACTATCGCCTTTTTCATTTTCTTGCACTGCAATTGATAGTGTCAGATTTTATGAAACTGAAGTTGAGGTTGTATTGCGAGAATGGAACCAAAAGGGATTTGGCAATAAGATCGAAACCTCTACGATAACGATAATAACCGCACCTGATTATAAAGGTGATATCGTTATTCTACGCAATAATGACGAGAAGTCCGGTTTCATTGCGGAAGTTTACAAACCAAAACCGAATGCACTGAACCCTGATCTATGGAAGTTTGTAACTGGTAATGTTGAAAAATCCATAGTGAAACAACCTAACGGCACATTCCATTTATCTGAGATGATTGATAACGGGGTAAGGGTTGAGATTATTAATCTTAATAATAAAAGCTTGAAACCAATGAATTTCTCAGAAAGTGGTTAAATTATCAGTTTCATTTATAGTGAAATTGCTTACAAGCTTGGATATAACAAGTTCCTCGGTAAAGCAGGCTCTAATTACCAAAATCAAGCAGATCTTTTAAAGAGAAGATAGTATTATCTCAAGAATAGATATAAAGTCATACAACTATAGGCATGATGAAGCGATCAGTCACAGTTATTATTGGGTTAGGCATTCTGCTATTCGTGGGCGCTTTATTGCTTTCGCAACCCATAGCTTGCAGCACAGATTACGAGTTTCAAAAATCCCCTGTTGTAAAACATATTGAATCTAAAGGTTGGCCAATAAAACATCTTACTCCAATGAATAATCCTGATAACAGTTGCCAAGCAAGTTTTCTTTATAGATCAGACAATCAACACGTAAAGTTTGTTGTTGTCGCCGGCACTAAAGTGACATGGTGGGACTTCAATGAACGCGATTAATAGAAATTCCAAAAAACTGGCACTATTGAACAGCTAGTTATGTATCAAGTAGGAAGAAATGAATGGCAATAAAATGCCCTGAATGCAAGTCGAAAAATGTAGATGAAGTATTCCCCTTTAGTTTTTCTAAGTCGCGCTGCCCAGATTGTGGTTTTGAATACATTTTAAGTATTTGGTACCGCCTATCTGTTCATACGTTTTTGTGGTCGGTGCTGATATTCTTAGTCATTCCTTTTAACTTTATTGCGTCAGCTGATAATATTTCTAATACAGTAGGGTTTACATTGATTGGCTTGATGATGATTTGTCCTATGGCCTACTGGTATATCACGTATACATGCTATCGAGTAGAAACTCCCAATAGGGTTAGTAAAACCAATTTTTTGATTTTTTGGGTTCTTACAGTGGCAACATATACCCCAGCAGTTATCTATATGGCAGGCTCTAATGCATAACAATGCGCTGTATGTCAAAGGCCAACTTTGTGCATTTTTACCCAGTCGCTGCGCTCCCATTATCGTGCATAAAGCGTCCAAAACTGTCCGCAGCTGAACGTGGCGATATTAATCAATTACTAACATCAGCCTTAAACTAAAGAAGAAGAAAATTGAAATATCTATTCCTGACTCTTATCTTTCTTACCATTTTCGGCTGTGCTTCTCAAGCGCCGAGAGAAATTTTGTTACCGAAGATCATGAATATTGAAGGTAAGAATTTCATTTCTGCAAATGTATTCAAAGAGTATGAATTAGAAATAAGCAGGCCAAAGGGTGGTGAATTCACTGTAAATATACCAGAAAAGGAAGCACCAAATTACTATGCATGCGGTGGAGTTTACTGGGACGAGTCCCTATATGCTCAAAAGATTCTAGAAGAAGCAGATTTAGTATTGGATTTTAAGGGCGTGAAAGAAGTTTGGGTCCCAATTGAAGGCGAGCCTAAAAAACTATATATTTTCGAAGTTCGGTAGTATAGCGAGTTTCTGTATCCGATTGTGTACACTTTTTTCGCCATACTGAAGCAGGACGGATTCATTCCGATAGGACAATAAGGAATCAATACCTTATGAGAATAGCCACATTATTTATATTGCTTTTTTTCGCTACATTTAGCTATTCTGAAGAGATTACCAATTGCCCCCAAAAACTTCAACGAATTGAAGGATATGACCCTAGTTATCCAATCCGAGAGAGCCGACAACCTGTAGATGGCTGGGTAGTTCTAACCGCTCGCCTTAATCCAGATGGGGAATTAGAAGAAGTCGACATTGTAGAATCAGTGCCACATAAATTTTTTGATCAATCTGTTTTAAATGCTGTAAGCAGTTGGAAGTTCGACTGGTCGGGTAGCTGGTGTAAGTATAAAACTAAGATTATCTTCGTATTTAGTGGCTTGTAGTGGCACACCAGATTTGGCCACTTGACTTTGAGTGGTATTATCACGCTCAACAGAATCAGATGGAATAGTGACCAAGTCGAGCAAAAAACATTTTCCTCCCGGATTCCGTTGGGAATCTGCGCAGCTTGTAGTCGACCAAAACTATACGATGAAAGAAGCTTACGAAGCCATGGGAGTAAGCAAGTCTACGATAGAGTCGTGGGTTCGTAAGCTTCGCTGAGTGCGAGATAGAAAAGCACCTGAAAGTATCGCAATCACACCTGACCAGCTACGCATTCAAGAGCTCGGGCGATAGCTTAGATGGGTTGAGGAGGAAAGAAATTCTAAAAAGGCTACGGCCCTCTTGATGTCTGACTCGCTGAAAAATTCACGGTAATCGAGCGATTGCAGAAATGCTATGCTTTTTAAAAACTGAGTGAAGTAATTAGTGTACACCGGAGCTGCGAGACAGGCCTCATGAGCAAGAGCCAGAAGAAATGCAATTGTAGGCTCTAATTAGAGCCGCCTATAAAGTTGGCAACAGCTCAGCCGATACCGCGCTGGACAGTGAATAAAGCTACTTGGCCTAGAAAGCGCTCAACTACCGAGCCATCGATACAGGAAATCCGAGCAGCCACATATTGATGTGCCGAATTATCTAGACCGGAAGTTCGATGTAGTTGAACCCACGGCGATATCACGTATATGTGGATAGGAACTCGCTGAGCATATCTTGCCGTAGTGTACGTAAACCTGTTGGGTGGGCGTTTGATTCTACCCATCAACAACGGACACACCGCTAAGCGACTAGTTGTTCCTCAAACGCCTCGGGGCTGGGATAGCCATTGGCGCTGTGTAAGCGATTTCGATTGTAGTCTATCTCTATATACTCAAATACGGTTTCTCGCATGAGGCACCTCGCAGGAAAGCGGTTACCATGGATTGCTTCTACCTTAAGTGAGTGGAAGAACATTTCGGCACAAGCGTTATCATAGCAATTACCTTTGGCGCTCATGCTGCACCACAGATCATAAGCTGTAATTAAAGATTGATAATCTTTAGAGCAATACTTACTTCCCCTGTCAGTATGCACAATAACATTCGTAGGTTTCTTACGGCGCCACAAAGCCATTTAAAGAGCGTCACAGACCAATGTAGCTGTCATCATTTCTGACATCGCCCAACCAATAACCAGCCGACTATATAGGTCTATCACTACAGCCAGATATAACCAACCTTCTTCCGTTCGTAGGTAGGTAATATCCCCAGCCCATTTCTGACTCGGCACTTCCGCATTGAAGTTCTACTTGAGCAGAGTTAGAGCTACTGGCAGACCATGTTTTGAGTAGGTTGTGGCTTTATATCTTCTGCCTACTTTAGCCCGTAGGCTCTGCCGACGCATGCTGGCAGCAACTGCTTCTTGATTATATTTACTCCCCTCACTGGCCAACTCCTTCGTAAGGCAAGGCGCGCCACTACGTTCTTTACTGGCTATAAAGCGCTGCTGTACCAAGTTATCGAGCTGCATCCGGTACTGCTGCTGCTTGGATTGGTCGGCCGATCTTGACACCCAATCGTAAAATCCACTGCGGGATACGCCGAATACCTTGGCCATCGCTTTGATGCTGAATTCATGCCTGTGCTTTTGTATGAAGGCGTACCTCATTTCAGGCTCTTTGCAAAGTACGCTGCGGTCTTTTTTAAGACTGCCAACTCCTCTGCCTACTCAGCCAGCTACCGCTTAAGTCCAGCATTCTCTGTGGCAAGCTCTCTCTCGGCATCTCCTGGCTCTGATGTAACTTTACCTTACTTCGCCATCCGTAAATCTGGGAAGGATGCAACCCAAGCTGTTTAGCGGCAACGCTTACCCCGACCTTAAGCGCCAGTGCTAGGACATCCTTTCTATACTCCTCCGAGTATTGTTTACGAGTGGTTTTGGTTGGATTACTTGGTCTTGTCATAGAGCACCTCTGCTGCGTAGTTTATCGCTTAAGAGAGTATCCGTCATAGGTGGGTAGGATCATTGTAATTCTCGGAGATCTTTAGAGCTTGGGTAGCCGCCGTATTGTAAGCTGCCCCTGTCATACAAGCTAAGAAATAATAAAAATATTTAAAGTCGTAAACGTCGCTAATTTAGTAGAACTTTATACTTATCATGAAGCTTTAATCACTAAATGTCGTAGTATTAAAGGCAAATAGCTGTTTATGGAATATACTAAAAAATATTAAGGACGTCTGAAAAAATTGTATTCCTTAAAAATAGGACATACCGATAGAACCCTCATGAAAAATTAATAAAATAAAACAAATTTTTTAAAGATGATACACAAATCAAAATAAGTATCACAACAAAGTGAAAAAATAACAATATTCATCTTGGGCTAAACACTCCTCAACTATTCACTGCTATACGGTAAGCTGGATATCCACCCCATTGCCAGTTTGACATTGCCATATTGCATATCTACTCCCAAAATATGAACGTATAACTATTACCCACTTCTTTAGTAATAATGCAAGTTTTCCCTAAATTCCTGGTTAAGATTCGAAGAGTTAGCACACGTAGTTAGATCACAAATTGGTTACTTGTGAAAGCAAATTTCGTGTGCTAATACCGATAACGCTCTGTTAATTTTTGTCAATTACATATTCACCTTATCTTTATACTTGCCATGCACCCCTTGTTTTGCGTATTTTATCGCAAAGAGAGGTTTCATCATTGCTGGGTAAGATCTTATCAAGTTTACACATAGTAAACCGATCCGCATGGAAACTAGAGATCAATGGTCTGAAAACAATAAGCAGTCGTACATATGGATGAAGTAATACAGAGACGCAAGCTACCCTTAAAAAAAGCAACAATAGTAATAGGGGCTCTGATACTTGTAGCTCTGATAGTTGTCTCAATATCAGGTAACCCGGCCTCAATTGAGGTAGATACTAAAAGACTCGTTATTTCTCAAGTCGAAGAAAAGATATTTAGCGAGTATATCCCAGTAATTGGTACGGTTACGCCTCAAACAACTGTCTATTTAGATCTACAAGAAGGCGGTATCGTCAAGGAAATATATATTCAGGGGGGGACACTGGTTCAAAAAGGAGATGTTATTCTCCAGCTTGCTAATGCTAGTGCGCAAAAATCAAATGTTGACTCCGAATCGCAAGCTCTAAGAACACTTAATGACCTAAGAACTCAGAAAATTAACTTAACCCAACAGTACTTGCAGAGTAAGGAAAATCTTTTAGATCTAAATAAGCAACTACTTGATGCTCAAAGGCTATTTTCAAAGTTAACTAAGCTTTACGAAAATGATGGGGCTAATATCACACAAAATGAATATGAAGAAGCCCGTGATATGGTTTTATATCTCAAAAAGAAAATTGAGTTAAAAGAAGAACGCATCAAACAAGAGAATACTTTAAGATTACAACAAGAAGAACAAATTGATGATTCTATTAAAAGGTCAAATAGAAGTTTAATTATTCTTTCGGATATTATGAACAGCTTGGAGGTAAGAGCACCTATAAGTGGGCAATTGTCATCCATGAATGCAGAAATCGGGCAGAGCTTTAATCGTGGGCAGCGTGTCGGACAGGTGGATAAGTTAGACCACTTTAAAGTGCGTGTAAAAATTGACCAGTACTATATATCCCGGGTATCAGAAAACCAAAGTGGTCATTTTAAATTTAACGGTAAAAATCACGAAGTTATTTTAAGTAAAATATATCCAGAGGTTATTGATAATCAGTTTATTGCTGATATGGACTTCATCGATGGCTTTCCTATTGGAATTAAACGAGGTCAAACACTCAGTATAGATTTAGAGCTTGGAAATGCATCTACCACAAAGACTTTAAAAAAAGGTGGGTTCTATCGCTATACAAGTGGAAAATGGGTATATCGGGTATTAGAAGATGGCTCTGGAGCAAAAAAAGTAAAAATCACACCAGGGCGTCAAAACCCTCAAACATTTGAAATTCTTAATGGTTTAAGTGCTGGTGACAAAATCATAACCACTAATTATGAAGATTTTGGCGATGCAGACGAAATAACGTTCAAGTCACCAATTCAAGGATAAATTACTTTATAGCAAGTGCCAGGGAGTTAGCTCTGGCATAGCTGTTACTTCTGACAAATAAATTATGCTCAATGGGAAAGTTCACAAACTGAAGTGGGTTGGTAACTTGGATCAAGCACAAACAAATTCGATAAATTATTATAGCAGCTAAAAATGATTTAACAGCGCCATTAAAAGTATAGCGGTTATATTTAACTTTAAATATAAGTTTTACTGTTAAGGCCCTAAATATTAACACAAAAAAGGTATTGGCAATGCGAAATAATACTATAAACATGCTGGAAAGAATTCACTTTGAAGTTGCGGATATATGCCTAATTAAAAACACCATTATTCAGATTCAATACCATCTATAAAGGTTAATTTTGGTATACCCTCAAGTAAAATTTTATGAATATGAAGTTGTAAACTTCTAACAAAAAATATTTAAATAAATAAATTAGGCGAAACTAAGGCAGGCAAATGACGAATTCACCAGTTATCCTTATCGACAATCTAAAAAAAATATTTCTTACAGAGGAAGTAAAAACGACTGCCCTGAACGGAGTTAGCTTAGAAGTTCAAAAAGGGGAATTTGTAGCCCTTATGGGCCCATCTGGATGTGGGAAATCCACTCTGATGAACATATTAGGACTTATCGATAATCCTAATTCTGGTAGCTACAAGTTTCTAAATGAGGAAGTCGGAAAATATAATGAAAGGCAGCGGGTTCGTTTGAGGAAAGAAAACATAGGCTTTGTTTTTCAAAGCTTTAACCTTATCGATGAACTAACTGTATATGAGAACGTAGAACTACCATTGCTGTATAACAAAGTACCAAGCTCAGAAAGAAAAGCAAAGGTAGAAGCAGTTATAGCAAAAATGGATATGACTCATCGTATTCACCACTTCCCGATGCAGCTATCTGGCGGTCAACAGCAGCGGGTTGCCGTTGCTCGTGCACTTGTCCACTCTCCGGACATAATTCTGGCTGACGAACCTACTGGTAACTTAGACTCAGTCCATGGCGAAGAAGTTATGAAAATATTTCAGCAACTTAACTCTGAAGGGACGACTATCGTAATGGTTACCCACTCAGTGAAAGATGCTACCTATGCCCATCGGGTTATTCGCCTTCTCGATGGGAAAGTCACAGAAGAGGAGATAGCTGAGGTATCACTAAATGTTTAAGAATTACCTACTAGTCGCATTACGAGGCCTGTCTCGCGAAAAAGTATATGCCGGTATAAACCTCATAAGTTTATCTTTGGCTGTTGGCTGCTGCTTAATATTATCTCTCTATATCCGTAGCGAACTCACATATGACAGGCACCATGAAAATCACAATAGTATTTACCGCGTTACAAATGAAATTTTCAACCGAGGAAAAGGTGAACGATTTTCCATCACTTCTCAAGCGCTGGGGCCATTACTAGTAAAGGAATACCCAGATATAGGTGAATATGTTCGCTTTAAATCAATGGGCAAAACTCTTCTAAAAACTGAAGATAATGAGGCATTTTGGCAAGACGTCATAATGGCAGACCCAAACGTATTTGATGTGTTTACTCATGAAATAATATATGGAAATACAGAAGATGCATTATTAGACCCATATGCAATTATTATTAGTCAAAGGACATCTGACTTCTATTTTGGTAATGAAAACCCTGTTGGTAAAACTCTGTATACAGATACAGGGAGCTATCAGATAAAAGCCGTTTTCCGTAATCTTCCAGATAATACTCATTTAAAGTATGACATAGTTATGTCTACTAAACTCCTCGATAACCTGGGGCAAGGTGATGCAACACTTACACCTAGGCGGCTATTTTACATTGGATTCATGACATACTTTCATCTGGCAGATACATACTCTGAATCAGATTTACAACGAATTCTCGCAGAATTTAATGAAAAAATCATGACTGAACCAGGTAGAGAGTTTGAACTAACCATAGACTTTCATACTCAGCCCTTACTAGATGTTTATTTTTCTAGTGGTTGGCAAGGTGGCCCTCCGAGTGGAAATATATTTTTTATTTACGGATTTATTGCTGTAGCAATATTTATTCTATTGGTAGCCTGTATTAATTATACAAACCTAGCAACAGCCAGAGCTACGAAACGAGCTAAAGAAGTCGGTGTACGTAAAGTTCTAGGCGCAGAGAAATTTCAGTTAATTTGTCAATTTTTAGGTGAGTCAATTGTATATACAATTTTGGCATTTATAATAGGTATCATTGGAGTAAAACTTGCTGAAACTTATACACCATTAGTCTACTTGCTTGATAAGCTTAGTCTTGTTGACTTCTCAGAAGACAAGTTATTTCTATGCGCTCTCTTTTTTGGAGTTAGCATTGTCGGTATAATAGCCGGAGTTTATCCAGCTTTCTACTTATCATCTATACCTCCAGTTGCATCACTTACAGCAAATAAAAAAGCATCTGCTAATCGAATAAGTATTCGACAGGTATTAATCTTTATTCAATTCTTTGTATCAATCAGTGTTGTAGCTTGTACATTGATTATGGGGCAGCAAATGCATTATGCAGCTAATAAATCCCTAGGATACCAACAAGAAAATAAGCTCGCTATTCAACTATATGGTGCGGAGGCAATCCAAAAAATCCCACTTATAAAAAATGAACTTATGGCAGATCCAAATATTCTCGGCGTCGCTGAAACTTCATTTGTTCCAGGTAGCGGAGCGAGAATTAGTCTTATGAAAATTGAAAACAATGAAGGGGAATTTGAGAAAGTTGGCCTCTTTCACATGACTGTTGGAGATGAGTTTGTCGATGTAATGGGGTTGGATATTATTAAGGGGCGAGGGTTCTCTAAAGGACAGTCTTCCAATGAGCAAGGTGCAGTACTGGTCAATGAGACATTGGTCAAAACTCTTGGCTGGGATAATCCATTAGGAAAACGAGTCGAGATGTTCAATGCTACAGTTATAGGAGTGGTACGTGACTTTCATGTAGGTTCATTACATGACCCTATTCCATCCCTTATTCTACGTCCGTTTAATATTGTTGATTATTCAAGCTTGTCTAGCTCCCAATTAAGCATGATGAATAGAACTCTGGCTATAAGTATTAAAAATACTAATGTTAGAGATACTATTGATAAAGTTGAGAGCGTAGTATCACAGTTTGACCAAGAACATCCATTTGAATTCAAATTTTACGACAATCTTCTTCAGGAACTATATGCCGATGAGAGCAATTTAATGAGCTTAATCGGTATGTTTGCCGCAATTTGTATATTCATTTCATGTCTGGGTTTATTTGGTTTATCAGCATTCACAACGGAACAAAGAACCAAAGAGATTGGAGTTCGAAAGGTTCTTGGTGCATCAACGTATCAAATAATTTATATGCTAGTCAAACCGCAAATGATTTTAGTAATAATCGCTTCATTTGCTGCCTCTCTCACTTCTTATTGGATAATGAATGATTGGCTTAATACATTTGCTTACAGGGCAGATATTGAGATTTGGATCTTTATCCTAGCCACCCTCATTGTTGCAACAGTTGCATTTATAACGGTGGTATTACAATCCGCAAGTACTGCAAATGCTAATCCAGTAAAATCTTTAAGATATGAGTAATATTGATTTCTAAATGTAAATCATTTTACCTTTTGAACCATATACTTGAACCCGCTCTATAAATTGGAGCGGGATTGTTTTAACTCAAGTGGATAATGCTTCTTGTGGATATAAACTCAATTTGGAGTATAGCCTATGACTAACTATTTAGTGTCGGTAGTCTTACCTTATAGTAATAATAAATGTAGCTTGTTAAGTACTTTAGAATCACTTCAGAATCAGAGTTTGTGTTCTTTCGATTATGAAATAATTGTAGTAGATGATGGGTGTCAAGACGACAATATAGAGCAATTGATTTATACAAAGATCCCTGATGCCAAGATTAATTATTATAGTTATTCTGACAAAAAGGGAGCTGCTTACGCGCGAAATTTTGGATGGAAAAAATCTACAGGACAAATAGTTATTTTTTTGGACTCAGATCAAATCGTTAAATATAATTTTGTAGAACAGCATTTAACTTTTTTTGATGCAATACCAAGTAGTGAATCTATAATTCAAATAGGTTTTAGAAATGAGGTTGATATAAATACTCATGCCGGTGATAAAAAAATTTATAATAAAGTGACCCATAAAGATCCAAGGTTTTCCATATTTGAATGGTATTCTGAAAATATGCAAATGCTTTTAGGAGCATGGCACCTTTGTTTTTCACATAATATCTCTATCAGGCGAGAAGATCTTGAAAAATATGGTGGATTTGACGAGGACATTTTTTCTGGGTGGGGCTTAGAGGATAGTGAGTTCGCATATAACCTATCAAAAAATGGCGTTAAAATTGCGTACAACCCTAATATATTAGTGTATCATCTTAGCCATCCTGTAAGCTGGAATTCCGACAGCGGCTACAAAGCTTGGAACAATAATTTACAAGCTTTTATTGAAAAACATCCAGATTATCCTGTAATAGCTCAATCAATATTTAGTGAATTTTTTAATCCTGAAAAAAGGCGACATCACATACAAAAAGGTGATGATAGGCCATGGATTTCTTGCTATCGCAAATTTGAGGAAGTAATTAGGACATTTTTTGGATACAGGAAGTATAACAAAGAAATAGTTATGAAGAACCCAAGATGGAACGATATAATCCAAAAATTAAATCAATTTCCCGATAAAGATATAACAGTTCTAGTGCCAAAAGGGGACATAGAGCTAATAGCTAAAATTCAACTATCTAAAGTCACTGAGCGAATTGCACTCTTCACATACTAATTTAGTTTAAAAAATAAATATTTACAATCCAGCAACGCCTTTTCGGTGCCTATGTCTACATCTATCAACTTTAATTTACCTCACATCAACACTATTACTAAGAATTTAAGTGTGTGAAGTACATCTATTCCAATTATCCCAATAGATATTTGATAGTTTGAGGTAGGTAAGACAATATCAGCCAGATATCACACACAGTCTAAAATTTAAGTAGAACTCGTAAATAGGATCATACCCAAAACGGCTCTTAGATTTGTCACCTTGATTATAATGGCTACCCAAATTTTCAAGGTGACTTCCTAAAAATAGCTGGATTCACTCTATCAAGCTTTTTCTAAAGTAGTAGTATGTCCTTTAGACTGATGTAACCAAAATCGCGAATAGACACCACCCATCTCTATAAGGGATGAGTGGGGGCCTTGCTCAACGATAGTACCATTTTCAATCACAACTAACCTATCGAGCTTTGATAAAGTTGATAGCCTATGCGCAATGACAATTACTGTACGTCCTGTCATCAATTCATCTAGATTCTGTTGGATCGAATTCTCAGCTTCTGAATCTAGTGCAGACGTGGCTTCATCCAATATTAATATAGGTGAATTCTTCAAGAACGCTCGTGCTATTGAGAGTCTCTGCCGTTGCCCCCCACTAAGGGTAACCCCACGTTCACCTACATGCGCTTCATATCCTCGTCTACCCTGGGAGTCCTCCAGAGATAAAATGAAATCATGTGCAAAAGCTCGTTTTGCTGCTTTAATTATATCCGAATCTGATGAATTGGGACTTCCGTATCGTAAGTTTTCCCAGATAGATCGATTCATTAGAGAGACGTCCTGGCTCACTACAGCAATATTTTTTCGTAAACTATCTTGACTGACGGTGCTTATATCTTGGCTATCAATCAGAATTCTACCACCCTGAATGTCATACAACCTAAGAAGTAACTTAATAAGTGTTGATTTCCCGGCTCCCGAGGGACCTACAATTCCCAATCTCTCACCCGCATTAATCTCTAAATTTAGGTTCCGTATTACAGTATTACTATTATCATATCCAAAACTAATATTGCTGAATTCAATTGATCCGTAGGATAGATTTAGTGGCTGAGCTGAAGATTTATCCTGGACATCCTTTCGCTTCGTGAATGTAGTAATGCCGTCCTTAATCATCCCGAAGTTTTCAAAAAGGGACGAAGTTTCCCACATTATCCAATG
Organism: Microbulbifer sp. VAAF005; assembly: GCF_030012985.1. Classification (NCBI taxonomy): domain Bacteria; kingdom Pseudomonadati; phylum Pseudomonadota; class Gammaproteobacteria; order Cellvibrionales; family Microbulbiferaceae; genus Microbulbifer; species Microbulbifer sp. VAAF005. The sequence continues at coordinate 2,959,151 of NZ_CP120233.1, forward strand.
GGAGATGCCGTTCATTTTTAAAACTAGAGCACCTGCAGCCGCTATAGCGCCTGTGGTTATAGCGCCTTTTGACCAAAGAAGAATACAAAGAAAACCTACACTCAAAATAAGGAACGTACTCAAAATCCATACACGGCTAGTAACTCCGGTTGCCAATCTACTGTTCTTATAGCTTGAGGTGAGGAGTAATGACATCGCGTTTCTAGCATAGTTTCTCTCTAACTCAGCACTAGAAAATAGTTTTACCGTCTCAATGTTTGAGTAGGTATCAACAAGTCTTCCAACTAAACATGAATTAGCGTCCGCCCTTTCTTTTGCGGCTAGAGCCAATGTTGGTAAAGCCCTGTAGAGTATGAAAAAGTATGCCAGTAGCCATATCAAGAAGGGAACAACTAAATATAGGTTTAGGGCTGCAACTAAGCCAAGCGAACTAACTAGGTAAATACAAACATACAGGACACCGCAAATCATTTTCCTTGTGGCTTCTTGCATAGCAAATGCAGTCTGCATTAACTTTGTTGCTAGCCTTCCGGACAATTCATTATTGTAATAATTCAAGCTATGTGTGAGTAATTGGCGGTGCAGAGACCAGCGAATACTCATAGGAAAATTTGTTAATATGGTTTGATTTATAAACAGTGTTTGTAGAATTGATAGTGCAGGTAGTGCAACTAAAGTACAACCTGCCCAGATTAGAACATTATCTTCTGTGAATGAGAATGCTGTTTCCGGGGTGTGATCATCCAACCAGTCAACAACTCCACCAACTAGACCATAAAGAGACACTTCTAAAATCGCGATAGTAGCGGTCAAAACTGCGGCGACTAGGATATATTTCTCTACCCCTAGTGTAATATCTGAAAAATTTAACAAATTGATTAGATGGTGTGTCTTCTGGCCAGTTCGGAAATGATGCGAGTAAACGTTCAAAAAAGAAATACATTCTTTAGTCCCAGAGAATTTATGTTATGGAACAACTATGGAAAGGCTGTGCTTAGTTCAACACCTTTCGGCGCTATGCTCAACACAAGACAGTCTAACTTTAGTGCTTCTATAAATTTCAAGCAAATAGTGTGGATAGATGCAATCTGTATTTTGGAACGTAAGTGCGAAAATTTTTGTGAAGTGTATCTTGCTTAAAATTCCAGAAGAAATGAGCATACTAAATAATTGCTTCCAGCCGCACAAAAGTTTCTGGAAATCAGGGAGATCTTAGTGAAATATCTACCAGTCATATCTGTAATTATTCCTGTTTACAATAAAGAAAAAACTATAGAACGCACATTAATTTCTGTTTTTCGTCAAGAATATCGATCAATCCAGGTGGTAATCATTGATGATGGCAGCACTGACGATAGCACCATAGTTATTCAAAATCTGCAGAAAGAACACCATGCAATTGAGTTTATTAGACAAGAGAATACAGGTCCGGGACATGCACGCAATGTTGGACTAGATCGTGCCACCGGTGATTATGTTGTTTTTTTAGATGCTGATGATGAATGGGAACCTGACTTTCTCACTCATGCAGTCAATACTTTCCAAGAACATAAAGATATTAATGTCTACGCTGCCTCGCACTACCGAACATCTAGCGGTCAAAAAAAGTCTTATAGTGAATTTTTTAGTGAGTTTGGAGTACCAAGAGGAAAGTTTAAGGTAACTTCATCTATGTCTGTATATTCACTGCTAGGATTAGTTTGGTTTTTCCATTCAAGTATGATTGTATCAAAAATTTCAACAATAAAGAGATACGGTGGATTCTACGATCACAATAAATCCGTTTTTGGGGAAGATTCATACTTGTGGATACAAGTTCTGCTTAATGAGACTGGATTTTGCGAACTTGAACCTTTAGGTTGGTATCATACAGAAGATTCTTCTCTTTGTGGAGCGGGACCAGGGCTTGAAAAGGCTGCATTTCTTAGATTTCCGGAAAGATTAAGGGAAACCTGCCCAGAGTCCATGAAAGATCTACTTGAGAAACTTCTTGGTGTATTTAATCTGTTATATATGCTGTCTTCACTAGGTAAGACGCGAAATAAAATTCAATCAGCTCTCAGTAGCTATCCTGGACTAAAATCCCTAAATGATGGTAAGAAATTTGAGTCTACAATCAGAAAAATAGATAGTCAGCTACTTGAATTGTCAGACCAATTAGAAGTGATAAATTTTACACGTGGCCCCAAGCTTAATGGGCCGTGGTGAAAGATTCAAACTATATGTTCTTTATTTATCTATTTATAGATAGTGATAGCTATTTGATTTGGGATAGAATCAATGGAAATTTCGAAATTGAGCATTATTTATAATATAAAATATTAAGAATTTGATTCTTTTGATAAAAATTAACTTAGCAAGATCAATTTTAGAAATTAAATCTAAAAATATAAAATTTTTCGGTTTAGTGAAAAATTATCACTTTGTTACCAAAGAGACTAAGAAATAAAGTATAAATGTAAAGGGTTTTCACGGTACTTATATCCAAGGAATAATTTTTTAGTTTAACTCCGACCTGTCAAAGAAAGGAACAAAGGTGGCTTTTGAGTATAGTCACAGACTGAGGATGTCGCTTGTGGTAACAGTCTGTCCGCTAGGACATAATAACACACTCAAACCATTATTTGATAAAAATACACCCAATAAAGCCATATTGGATGCTGTATTTAATGGGACAATTACTGGCCGTGCCTATGTCGATACAGAGAAATCGCCAGCGCAGGCAATACTAGTATCAGACTTTCTGAAATGCGCTTTTATAAGCACAAATTGTACGACTGAATTTTTAGTTCAGTTTTCGGCCTTACATTTATCAAACGGTTTAGAGTATATATTTACGCACGAATATTTATTTTTTGAATTAGAGAAATATCTCGACATATCAATCCGAAAGGAATTTATTCGAGATCCCTTAAAACCCATACCTATCTCTGGCCGTATAGCTAGCATACCAAGCATAGAGCAATTTTACTCTGCTCAGTGGAAAGATATCTTCACACCATGTTGTGGTGATTTTAATACCTTTATATCAAATCATATTGCTATTTATGAGATTAGGCACGGGATTATCGTTAGTGAAGGTTATGCGATTTGTGGAGAAAATATAGCTGAACTCGGTGCCATTTCACATGCTGAGTTTCGTGGTCAAGGCGGGGCAACCACAACCTGTTCACATATTTTGTCTTTTTGTAAAAAAAATAATTTAACACCTGTCTGGACATGTCGAGCGGATAACTCTGCTTCTATCGCCACTGCCTACCGTTTAGGTTTCGAGCATCATCGAGATTATATGTTTGCTAGGTGGCAGAGGTCTTAGCTTGTACAAAAATACATCTTTTCCATTTTTCGCTGTCTAAAGTTATGAGGGATAATATGCGGCGCTCAAAAAATGCCTACTGGATACCGACAAATCGATGTGTAATGCAGAGTCTTAAATCTTATGCACACGAACTTAGTGAATGTGCACCATATATTCCAATGATTATTATGGATTCCGGTGATAAGGAAATAGAAGCACACAATGAACAAGCTGTTAAATTTGTAAACAAAAAATATAACAATATAAAAATATATCATTTTAATCAGGAAGAGCAGGCTAAAGTTATTAGTAAAATTCTGCATCACGCTGGTTATGAACACCTTTTCAAATTGTTCATACATTCAGGGGTTAATTACGGTGCAGTAATGAACCGAATATTTCTGCTAAGTGCAGCAATGAATATAGATATAATTCACCGCCGTGACTCAGATACTCATCTCCAACCTAACTGCCCTTTTCCAATTGAAGCTGAAATACAGCTCATGAATTGTAAGGGCAACTATGTGGCAGGAAGTGGATATGTGGGAGAATGGAGCCTAGATCTTAAACCTTTTATTAAGCAAGATGCTGCTCTATTCAGTGTATTTTTTTCTGCTTTAGGTGTCCCTGAAGATCTGCACGATCAAGCATTTAATTGCTTGGAAAGCGGCGCTAAAAGTTATTTTAAAAACGATGACTTTAACAAAGCGAATACGGAAGGGTTTTATTACCCTGATGCTGGAAACTTTGTTTTGAAAGATCTTCATAAAGAGTTTCCATGTCTACCATCTGATGCAATATCATCTGATTACTTCATGTTTCGCATGGCATATGCATTTGGTAAAAATGTAATTTTTCATGAGCGTAGGGTAAGCCATAAATATCACGATAAACGAAACAGTAATTATAATTCATATATTAAATCATTGATTAAATACAGCGATATGCGCCCAATTTACTGGAGCTTGAAAGATGAGATTTACGATATTTCTGACCAAATAAATAAAACATGTAACACATCAAGAAATAAATATATCGCAGACATAATTGTCAATAAGTCTCAAGATAATATTAATCACCGAATAAAAAATATTGAAAACATAGCCTCAGAATTTATCTCGAAAGTATACCCAGAGGCGGCCAAAGATATTTTAGAAAATAGCGATAGAATTATAGAAGATTGTAACAATGATTATCAAAATCATGCCCATTTACTCTATGCATGGCACAAAATTATAGCTTCCGCAAATAAAATATCTTTCGAGTTGGAAAACCTAAATTAAATGCAAATTTATGGCTATAATTTTGAGAATGCAAAATGAACAATAAAACACATATTAAAACTGATGATTTTAATCTAAATAGCCTTTGGGATAATATTTTTCCATATGTAAAAAATAGGCCTGCGATCTATTTCAAAGAGAATACAATTTCTTATTATGAGTTAAATAATCGCATATGTAGACTCGCTAAAAAGTTAATTGATAATGGAGTAAGTCGAGAATCCATTGTGGCCGTTCATTGTGCTCGAGGCCCCGACGCAGTAATAGCTCTGCTTGCTATTATTCGAATTGGTGCAGCATATCTTCCTTTGGAACCTGCATTACCACTGCAAAGGAAAGAATTTATTCTTCAAGATAGTAATCCGGCCTTGGTCGTCATTGATAGTCATGAAAATAGTTTGTTTAATCTTTCAGGTATCAATGAGATAAATATTAATGATATTTACTATCCAAACCAGCTAGAAGCAATAAACTTCAAAAATTGTACTTATAAAAATACTCTTGCATACGTAATATATACTTCTGGAACTACTGGCAAGCCAAAAGGGGTTCTAATTGAACACGCAGGAATCACAAATTTTCTTCTAACCTATAAAAAGATATTTTCAATAACTCCAGACGATCGAATCGTTCAGTTTGCAGCATTATCATTTGATGCATCTATATCTGAGATTCTAATGGCCTTACTCAATGGTGCTTGCTTATATATATTACCAGATGAAATACGTAAAGATGCACTACTTACTCAGCAATATTTGAAAGAGAATCAAATAACTATTGCTACTTTGCCTCCTCAGTTTTTGTCTTGTATTGAGCCCTCTTTAACTGAACTTAGGACAGTTATAGCAGCCGGCTCACCGTCAAATTGGAAAACAGTAAATCGCTGGAAACCATTTGTTAAGTACTACAATGCATATGGTCCATCTGAAGTAAGTATTGGAACTACTGTTTCTTTAGTGAATACCTGTGAACATATGAATGGCCCTGTACCCATCGGTACCGCTAATGATAATCTGGAACTATTTGTACTAGATAAGAACGGAGATCTAGTAAATTATGGTGAGGTAGGAGAGCTATGCATTGCAGGCATCGGCCTTGCACGTGGCTACTTAAATCAAGAAAAATTAACTAATTCAAAATTTATTCCGGCAAGTAATTCTTTTCCTCGCTATTACAAAACCGGAGACTTAGTAAGGTATCGTACTGACGGGCAATTTGAGTTTATAGGAAGACTTGATGACCAAATTAAAATAAGAGGACATAGAGTTGAGTTAAAAGAAATTGAAACTGTACTTCAAACATTTTCCACCATCAAAGATGCGTTTGTGTCTGCCGAAAGTAGAGGAGATGACACTGAGATAATCGCTCACATAATACTGCATAATCAGAAAGAGATCACCTCAGTAAAAGAAGAAATAAGTTCAATACTTCCTCAATATATGTTACCCCAACATATTATTAGTGTCGACAAATTCCCATTAACCATAAATGGTAAAGTTGATGCCTCAGCTTTACCCACGCCTAGTATATCTGAATTCTCTGGTGCGTTCCTACTACCCACACAAAATAAAGGAATGAGTTTATTTGTTGACGCTATTTCTTCAATACTCAAAATTGACAAATATAAAATCCCTGCTGAATTTAGCTTTACACAGCTCGGTGGTGACTCAATTAAGGCTATTCAAGTATGTAGTATTTTAGCAAAATACGACCATTTTTTAAAAACAAGTGACCTAATGGAATCGCTATGTCTAGATGATGCTATAAAAAAAATTACTCTAAACTTTAAAAGACCATTGCAGGAGACGTTAAGTGGCGAATTACCTCTCAACCCTATTCAGAAATGGTTTTTTGAACATGCTATCGATGGCTACAATCATTTTAATCAAAGCGGGTATATTAACTGGCATTGCACACTTGATTTAGATTTGGTGCAGAAAACTCTTAATTATTTATACGCTTATCATGATGGTTTAAGAACTAGATTCAAACTTAATCAATCTAAAGAATGGATTGCATCTATAGGACAACCTAAAGCTGTTAGCTTAGAGAGCTTTGATTCTGGGAATATAAATTTACTTTATGAAAAAGCAACTGAAATACAAAGTCAATTTGATATCGAGAAAGGTGCTTTGTTGCATGCTTGTCTATTCAATGGGAAACATCTACTAATTTCTATTCATCATTTAATTATAGATATGGTAAGTTGGAGAGTTTTGATTGATGATTTCCATTCAATATATAAAAGCCTAGAAGCAGGAAAGCAGCCTTCTCTTCCCAAGAAAGGTCATGATGTTAGACTTTGGATTGAGTCTTTAACTCAATATGTAAATAGTAAAGAGGCAGCCAGGGAGGTTAGTTATTGGGAGAACATATGTCAGACCGAAACCCAGTCAATTACGCGCGACAATAATGACTTTGTGAATACTGCAGGACTAAGCTCGCTTGCCACTTTAAAGGTCGATATCGATACCACTTCTAAGCTGAAGGGAGCTGCGAACAAAGCTTTTAATACGAAGGTAAATGAACTTCTACTTGCTTCATTCTCCCGAACTTTGGCTCAATGGAATGGAGAAGGTAAGTACGGTATTAGTCTAGAGGGGCACGGTAGAGAAGATTTCGGTAAGAACCTGGATGTTGGGAGAACCGTTGGCTGGTTTACAACCTTTTTTCCTGTGATTCTAAATTCGTCATTATCAACTGAAGTCGGTACGACTATTCGTGAAATTAAAGAACAAATTCGTTCAATTCCTAAAAATGGATTTTCATATACTGCACTAAGATATTTATCTTCTCCGGAGATTAAATCAAAGCTCGAAATGAAACGCCCTATTCAGATCGTTTTCAATTATTTAGGCGAGTTTGTAGAGCAAGATCCACTTGATCGGAAAGGGAACCTCTCACTTGGAATGGAGTTCGATAGAAATTATCCCAGGCCTGATGAGCTAGAATTTAATTTATATATCTCAAATTCCATCCTAAATATTGAATTACGCTACCCGCTTGAAGCATTCGAGGAGGAATCAATTAATGAGCTACTAGCTATCTTTTACGAATGTATTAAAAGCTTAGTAAAAACCTGTGTCATAACTAAAAATACTCAATTTAGTCCATCCGATTTTCAAGTTGCTTATTTGAACCTGGATGAGTTTGACCGGTTAATGGCAGATTATCCTGGCACGACAAATATGTATAGTCTGTCTCCTACATTAAGAACAATGTTGCTAGATGAAAAAAAGGGGAGGCTAAGTGGGTACCATGTCCAGCACGAATTCGAACTCTCCGGAGATTTTGATACATCACGTTTTTATCAAGCCCTTTGCTATATTGTAAAAAAGAATGAGTCTCTCCGCAGTATTTTTACAAAGGTTGGATCGGATAAAGGTATCCAGCTTGTACTCTCCAACATTGAAGTTGAATTTGAATCCTATGATTATCGACTATATGACAAAGATACTGCAGATCAAAATATAATTAATTTATTACAGAAAGATCGTAAAAAGGGGTTTCAGGTTGATTTGGTCCCTCCATTCCGTATCTATGTATGCTTTATTCCTCACGATAAAGTTAGAGTTATTTGGAGCTTTCACCATATTATTATGGATGGATGGTGCTGCGATATTCTATGGAATCAGTTAAAGTCAGCTTATTTTGATTCATATACTGCCATTAATTCTATAGCGCCATTACAAACTTTCCACGACTGGGTTGCGAAACAAGATAGTGAATCGTCAATTGAATATTGGCGTAGAGCCCTTGAAGGTTATGAATCAATTGCATCACTGCCTTGGTCGACGCCACTTATAAATACAGGAAAAGATGAAATTCTGGAAGAGCACATTAGGATTTCCAAAAGGGAAGTTTATGCCATTACAGAAATAGCATCTTCACAACACGTAACCGTTAGTACAATTTTGATGTCTATCTGGGGATTACTATTAGCTAGATATAACCAATTAAAAGATATTCTATTCCTTCAAGTTGTATCTGGCCGCTCATCACAGGTGCCTGATATTGATAAGATGCTAGGGTGTTTTATAAACACTATACCAAGACGTGTTAATCTTAATAACAATAATTTGTTTAAAGATCTCCTTAAACAATATAGTCAGCAGGTTAATGAAAGTAATTCATATGATTATTTAGCTTCAACTGATATTTTGGCAACACAGAGAATTTCTACAAATCGCTTTGATCACATCGTCAGTATTGATAATTTTAACTCTGGTGAACCTGGAGGCGAATCACCTTGGAATATAGAAAGAAAAAAATGCATAGAAGGTATTGCTTTTCCTCTAACTCTTGATATCCAATTAGGCGATACTATTGATATATCAGTTGCCTATTCATCAACATCCTACTCGTCTGAGTCTGTCAAAATTACTCTAGCTCATTATATAGAGCTTCTACGATATTTTATTGATAATCCAAATTGTCATCTGGATGACATTCAACTCCCTAGTTATCAGCCAGGGAATCTATCTGGTCAGCAACAGCTCAAGGTTCAAGATGAAGATATTACGCCATTACTAATTGATTTAATTGATGACTCTATGTCACGTAATGCTAATCGCACTGCTATTCTTTGGAAGGATAAAGAAGTGTCATATGCTGATCTTTCTTACCAGACAGCTGTGATTTCTAATCGGTTGATTGCTCTAGGCATCACCCAGGATTCATTAGTCGGCATTCACATATCTCGCAGTCCAAAGCAGATAGCTGCAATACTTGCCGTTTTATATGTTGGCGCAAGTTTTGTTCCCTTAGATCCATTCTATCCAGAAGAACAACTCAAGATAATTATCAAATCGTCTGATCCAGATTTAATTATTACAAATGACCATCACCTTGCATGTAAAACACTAGGAAATTTTTCACTTTTGACTCTTTCCACCCCGGGAAATACGAGTATAGATCTAGTAAACCATCGCTCCCAAAAGTCATTTAGAGTTTCAAATTCTAACCGTCATCCACTTATGATTCTATTTACGTCGGGATCAACTGGAACTGCTAAAGGTGTAAAAATTCTAAATCAGGGGATTGTAAATCACTCGAGATATTTTGTAGATCGATTAAATATACGCAATAGTGATAGGATTCTTCAATTTGCATCAATAAATTTTGATGCGGCCTATGAAGAAATTTTTCCATCATTAATTGCTGGAGCTTGTTTGGTACTTCGTGATAGTAATATTGTTGAATCTTTTGAATCATTTCATGAGCAAATTTACAAGCAAGATATTACTATACTTGATCTTCCTACAGCATATTTTAATCAGTGGTCTGATTATATTTTTTCAAATGTAGTTCCAGATTACTATACGGAGAAATTAAAATCGGTCGTAATTGGGGGAGAAGAGGCACTTACTGATTTTGTACGGAAGTGGATTCTTAGTATGAAAAATTCAATCTCTCTTTTTAATACCTATGGTCCTACAGAGGCTACTATTATATCTACTTTATACGAAGTTCCAAAAGTAGCTCCTGCCGAAAATTCAGTAATACCAATAGGGTCTGAGATAAACAACACTGTATGTTACGTGCTTGATAGCAAACTTCGTGAAGTTGCACTGGGAGAGGTCGGCGAATTATATATATCCGGACTGGGCGTTGCGGACGGATATGTAAATGATGATGCTAAAACGAATACTTATTTTCATTTACTTCCTGAAAAGAAAAGTAATAATTTATTTTATAGGACGGGCGATATTGTTAGGAGAAATGAATTTGAAGAGCTTATCTTCATTGGACGCAATGATAATCAAGTAAAACTAAGAGGACAGCGTGTTAATCTCGATGAGATAGAAACATGCATTAATTCACTTTCATTTGTAATCTGTAGCAAAGTACTTATTAAGCAAGATAAAAATGGGCCATCCATTGTTGCTTGTATTCAAGCAAATGATTCGTGGACAGCGAAGAACTTGAAATCTCTGCTATCTACAAAACTTCCAGATTTCCTAATACCCAGTAAATATATAGCTGTATCAACATGGCCTTTATCAGCTAATGGGAAACTGGATTCTAAGAAGTTGCTAGCCAAACCTTATGTTATCGATAAAATGGTTGAAGAGCCACCGGCAAGTTCTATAGAAATACAACTAGCAAAAATATTTGAAGATGCACTTGAAACAAAAAATATTTCGTTAGATGAAAGCTTCCTATCTCTAGGCGGGCATTCTCTTCTGGCCATTAAAGTTGTAAGTATGATTAATCAGGAGATGAATTGTTCTATCCATATTAAGGATTTATTGGAGGCTCAAAGTATTCGTGATCTTTCACGACTACTGATATTGGGATCATATAAAGATATTGATCCCCTGATATCCTTGAAAGATGGCGAAAATAGATCAATTTTCATGGTTCATCCAGTAGGTGGTCATATTACGTGTTATCTACCTTTGGTTGATATTTTCCCTAAAGGTATTTCACTATATGCTTTCGAATCTATTTATCAGAAGCAGCCTGTCCATAAAAAACTCTCAGTTGAGGAAATGGCTAAAATCTATGCAGAAAGATTATTAGCCACTAGAAACAATCAGAGAATTATTTTAGCTGGCTGGTCCATGGGGGGATTGTAGCAATGGAAATGGCTAGAATCCTGCATGAAAATGGTGTTGATATAGAAAAATTGATATTAATTGATTCTTGGGTTCCAGATTTAATTCCAGTGCAAAATAGTTCCACCGAAAAACTTTTCAGTTTCTTTAAAGATATTCTAGCCGGAGATCTTGAAGATAACATAACAGATATTATCAAATCAGCTTCTTTACAGATATGGCATGAACATATAACGAAAACTCGAAATATAGGTATATCCTTTGATGATTGTAGGCGACTATTCAATTCATATTGTAATAATGAAATCGCAATGCTTCAGTATAAACCAAAAACCTATAGAGGTGACATTTCGTTAATTCGTGCAGCTCAACATGGGTTAAGTCATAATGTCCAAAGTGATTTGGGTTGGTCAAAATACTGCCCCAACCTCAACATTATAAATTTGGAAGCAACACATTATAGCATACTAGCTCAACTTTCAGCTGAGCACTTTCTTGAATAGAACTTTAAATAGGATATTAATTTATATATTAAAAATATGTTTTTTTGGCATTTAATTAATAGATTTTATCTTTGGTAAATAATGAAAATTTCAACTGAAACATTACTAAAAAGAATCCCATACGTGGAATTAAAAGATAATTTGCATTCAATTATCCTATCTGAAGAGCCTGTAATTATTACAAATGCACTTACAGGTAGTAACTTATGTTGCTGGGATTTTGATTACCTTTCAAAGATGATGGCAGGAACCAAAGTTAACGTTTGCCAGGCAAAAAATAGCATTTATTCTGTTAATCAAAAAAGTGGGAAGTCCCATGAAGAAGCTATTCGAATTCGCTTTGATGAATATGTCAAAATTATTACGGGGGAGAAGGCAAATGATGGACGTACATATATGCAAATGGGATCTTTTAAAGGGGAATTTTCTCATCTATTTCAGGATATTGAAGTCCAAAGGCTTATTCCAGAAAAAATTCTAAGTTCTGCATACCTTTGGGTTGGTCCAGGCGGAACAGTATCGCCGCTTCATTATGATCCAGAAAATAATTTTCTAATTCAAGTGAAGGGTTCGAAACGGTTAATATTATTTCCCCATCGTTATATACCTAATTTATATCCATACGACGAATATGAATGTAGCCATCCACATTTACTTCAGGCTGATATTACATCACCTGACTATAATCTATTCCCTGCAATGAAAAATGTTGAAGCAACAGAGGTTGTCTTAAAAGAAGGGGAAATGTTATTCCTTCCAAGTGGATATTGTCATCAAGTGCACAGTGAATCTCCCTCGGTAAGTGTAAATTTATGGTGGTCAACCTTGGATTGGCAATTTCTTAAGCCTCACAATACTAGATTATTTTATTGGGGACGAAACAATCTATTCAATCGAATTACCTCTACAATTCTTGAACAATATAATTCTATCCCTGATTTAGGGTATGCATTAATCGAACTGGGCAATATTAATGCAGCTTGTTTATTTCATTTTGCACTAATTGAACGTTTAAGAATAAAGATAAATGAATTTGAAAATGTTTATAAACGACTTTCTAGTGCAGTAAGTAATCTTGGGCAGACAAGTGATCTGGATAAATTTGAAATATGTTTAAATACTAACAATCTGCTAGTTAAACATTTAAATAGTATTTCCGCTGAATTCAATTCCAGCAGGAGTACTTCAATATGGGCAACATGAAATATTTCGCAACAATTTTTATTTAGGTCAAATGCTATAGATAGTTAAGGCCAATAAATATAATCGGAATAAGTATATTTATAATTTTTTCATTTTAAAACATTTAGCAAGCACTGAAACACTGAAGTTTTTTTGATTTAGTAATTAGTAGGATTTGAGATGTTAGATATTTTTAGTCATGACCTAGATGCAATTAGAAATAGATACGGCAACCAGTCACTTCATCGTGTTGAGAAAATGTTCGAGACACAAAGTTACCGAGATCCGATGCAATCAGATGCAAAATATATATTACCAGAGCTTTCTACCGCGCCATGGCTAGAAACTAGCACTTTCCCAAAACTTGACCCTCTTATTAGTGCACTAAATAATGGAGCAAAAGATATTAAACTCGAAATAAATAGGGCATTAAATGAACAGAGGTCAGTGGTTGAAAAATATGATCACTATCTTGGCTGTCAGCCGGACTGGGAAGCTATCTATCTTTTTAAAGAGGGTAAACCGGTTCACAAGATGGCAGAAGTCATACCAACTGCATGGGGTATATTAAATCGGGAACTTAGGAATTGGCATTGTCCATTACTTGAAGTGCATTTTTCAATTTTACATCCAGGCGCTTTGATAAAGCCACATTGTGATTTGTGGAATTTTTCAATTAATCTTCATTTAGCTATAGATATCCCAGAAGATGACTGCGGTATTATTGTTGCAAATGAACACAGGAATTGGGTTGAAGGTGAATGCCTTCTATTTGATTACTCATATATTCATGAAGCGTATAACAACTCTAATAAGTCACGTATTTGTTTACTAATGGATATTTGGCATCCAAACGTCACTCAAGCAGAAAGAGAAGCGTTGGTAGTGATTATTAGAAAAATACGAGAAATGCTCAACTGAGTAACGATAGCTAAAATCCATGCGGGTGTTTTAACACAAGTACTGCATGGATATAAGGCAAAACCATTTCGACCAGCTTTCATTATTCAAAATTAATTTTCTGGTCGAAATACTCAAAAATAATTATTCCTAGTAATCTTAAGATGCAAACAATTTACCAAAGCTATATCCATATTTATACGAAAGTATTCTTATCTACGATATCTTGGTAACAAGATAAAGTATAACTGCCTCCAATGTATTTTTTCCTGCTTACTCTATTGCAATAAGGTAATCCTAGTCTTTATCACGTATGCCCCGAGTAGGGGGCAGAGCCTTTTATATGATATGTCCAAAGTTGGATAAAGAAATAGGTAGAAGGGTTATCCCACCTCCTACATCTCACCATAAACATGATAAATCTCCGGCACCTGGCCGCGATCATCCATCCGCATACCCAGGTCCCGAATCAGACCGTCACGAATATCGTAGATCCAGCCGTTCAGGCTGAGGCGTTGGCCTCGGTCCCAGGCGTGCTGGACTATTTTGGTCATGGCTAGGTTTTGTACCTGTGCCATTACATTCAATTCACAAAGGCGCGCTGAGCGAGATTCTTTTTTGTGTTGGTTAATTTATCTAAAGCTTTTACTTACAGTAGGCCGGTTTTTTGGGGCCACGGGTAGATTCATCCCACCGATGGTTGAATTTAAAGTAAATATAATATCGTGAATTTAATTCAACCATCGATGCTATTTTTAATCCAAATTTATATTAGGTGATCAAATTCACCTTTTTTAAAGGCTGCTTCCACATAGTAGATTGTTTTTTCATATATCCCCAGCTGCACATCATCGAACATTTCTTCATGTTCTTCACTGAAATTTGGATGTTCTTCATCGTAATAAGGATACATAAGCCTAGCCTTCTTCTTCTCAATCACAGCCAAATCAATAAGAGCCTCAGCTTCCTCTCGGCTTAAAAATATAGGTGGCTTCTTATCCGCAGTAGGAAATGCGTCTTTTAGAGCCTGATATCCCTCTTTCTGCACAATTTGAGCAATTTCTTCAACAAGCTCAACAGGCATAATTACTTCACGCTTAATCATGTAATTGTTTTTTTAGATAAAGTGCCGGAATTGTACTGCTTTTTACCCGTCGAAAAATAACTAATCACGAAAGCACTGTAAAGCGACAGATGGAAGTTAAATATGAGGAAATTTGGAGCCAAGCTGCATTATGTATGTTGAGCGTCGATAGCCAGGAAGGAGTTTAGACTTCACCCCTCCTCCTGCACCTCACCATAAACATGATAAATCTCTGGCACCTGGCCACGGTCGTCCATCCGCATTCCCAGATCTCTAATCAGGCCGTCGCGAATATCGTAGATCCAGCCGTGCAGGCTGAGGCGTTGGCCTCGGTCCCAGGCATGCTGGACTATTTTGGTCATGGCCAGGTTTTGTACCTGTGCCATCACATTTAATTCACAAAGGCGCGCTGAGCGGGATTCTTTATCGAGAGATTCCAGCTCTTGCCGGTGGCGGGCGTAAACATCCTTGATATGGCGTAGCCAGTTATCCACCAGGCCACATTCGCTGTGGCCCATGGCGGCCTGGACTCCGCCGCAACCATAGTGGCCACACACCACCACGTGTTCAACCTTGAGTACTTCCACTGCGTATTGCAGCACCGAGAGGCAATTAAAGTCTGTGTGTACCACCACGTTGGCAATATTGCGGTGAACGAACAGCTCCCCCGGTGCCATGCCCACAATCTCGTTGGCGGGCACGCGGGAATCGGAGCAGCCGATCCATAAATACTTGGGTACTTGCAGGCGGCTCAGGCGTTGGAAAAACTCCGGGTCCTGTGCCGTCCTATCCTCCGCCCAGGCGCGATTGCGTGCAAACAGCTGGCGAATTTCTGCCACCTCAGTGGGCCTCCCCCGATAAATCCAGCCCAGAGATTTGCGCGGCCTGCACCATTTTTTGCAGGTAGTCGCTGGTCATCTGGCGGCGGCGTTTTTCGGTCAGGTATTCCTCGATGCGCTCCGAGACATACTCGTATTCCAATGGGCGGCCTGGTTCGCATTGCTCTACATAAATCAGGTGCACACCGTAGGGGGTCTCCACGGGTTCCGCTACCAAACCGGTGCCCTGCTCGAACACTGCACGCTCGAAGGAGGCGACGGTGTCACCGCGTCCTACCTGGCCGAGGCTACCACCGGCTTCGGAGGAGGAGCAGGCAGAGTGGGATTGGGCTAAACGAGCGAAAGATTGTAGCGGATTGGAGTCGGCGCGAATCTGTTCCAGCATATTCTCGGCTGCGGTGCGTGCCTTGGCGCAGGCCTCGGAGTCATCCGGTGCGGCCGGGATCAGGATATGGCGCACTTCTGCGAGGGGATCGGAGCGGAACTTATACGGGTGGGCTTCGAAGTAAGCGCGGCACTCGGCGTCGGTTGCCGGGTTCACTTGTAGCTCGCCTTTTAATAGATCTGAGACTGCGCGATCGAAAGCCTCACTGTGCAAGTCTTCATCGGCAGCGCAGAGACCCTGCCCTGCAGCTCGATCTCGTAACAGCCAGCCGATAACCAGAGCGCGTGCGGCGCAGTAGATCGCCTGACGCGGAGAATCGGCAGGCTGGTACTGCATCTCCTGGTAGATCAGGTCGGCGGGGATTTCAGTTCCGTTGACGGCCACTACCTCGGCCATCTCAAATTCGCCGCCGGCAGCATCAGTGGCCAGTAATGTATTCATGACTCAACTCCACACTGGGCCCGCTCATGGCGGGCCATTTAATAGTTACAGGGATTAACGCGCGGCTTTGGCGCGAACTACCTGGTAATTGCGGCGGAAGTACTGCACTGGAACACTCCATACGTGTACCAGGCGGCTGAAGGGGAACAGCAGGAACAGGGTCATGCCGAGGAAAATATGCAGCTTGTAAATGATGTTCACTCCGCTGATTGCAGCAGCTGCACCGGCACCATCTAGCGTGACAATGGACTGAGCCCAAGCCATCAGTTTGAGCATTTCAGCACCGTCCATATGGCCGGCAGATACCACAATACTGATCAGGCCGAGGATCAATTGCGCGTAGAGCATCAGCAGTATGGCCAAGTCCATTTTGGAAGTGGTGGCGCGTACGCGCTTGTTGGTGAGGCGGCGCTTAACCAGAATAGTGAGACCGATAAAACAGATCACCCCGAAGAAACCACCGATCCCCATTGCCATCATCTGCTTGGTGGAAGCTTCAATGCCGAGGAAGTGCCAAACCGCTTTGGGTGTGAGTAGGCCGACAAAGTGGCCCGCGAGAATGGCGATCACCCCGATATGGAACAGGTAACTGCCGATGCGCAATTGCTTGCGCTCCAACAACTGACTGGAGCCGGTGCGCCAAGTGTACTGGTCGCGGTCGTAGCGGATCAGGCTACCCACCAAAAATACCGTGAGGGCGACAAAGGGATAGATGGCGAAGAGCAGCGTATTCAGATAGTTCATCTTGTTACTCCTGTGGTGCGGGCTGGGCAGAATTCTGCGCGGCGTTGGCCCAGTTAAGGGGCTGGCCGTCGCGCAGCTGCGCATTGCTGGGCCGCGTTATTGACTGGTCGCAATTGTTGGCGCCGCTAAAGCTAACGGCCTCTTCCTCCCAGATCTTGTCCAGCGCCTCGGGGGTATCGTCACGTTCTTCGTTGGCGACTTCTTCCTTGAGTGCTGTCAGATCGACATATACCCCGGCCATCTGCAAGAGCGCATCCATCAGCAGGTGATAGGGACTCTCACGCTTGGACAGACGCGCGCTCAACAGGGCTATCACATGGGTAATATCGTGAACCCAGCCGTAGGCTGCTTCCCCCTGGGTGGCACAGAACTCTAAGTAGGTGGGCAGGTAATCCGGCAGTTCGCGCTCATTCAGCTCAAGGCCGGCGCTGCGATAGCGCGCGGTCAGGTCTACCATGGCTTGCCCGCGATCACGGGATTCGCCGTGGATATGCTCGAAGATATGCAGGGATACAGCGCGGCCGCGCTCGAACAGACCGTCGTATTCGCTCTGCCAATCGAGCGCATCCATACGCTCGTAATGGGAGATAAATGCCAGCAGCTTGTCGCGCAACGGAGCATCCAGATCCTCGGATTCAGCCAACCAGCTGGTCAGCTCATCCAGGTGCGCCACCAGCTCATCGGACGGGTAATCCAGCAGGCGGGCGATCAGGTTTAGTACTTTCATCGGTATTCTCCGCTCGACCTTAGTCGACTACTTTGGCGGGTATTACTTCGCGCACTGCGTGCTGCTTGCCACCGAAAATATTGGTGCTGTCGTTGCCGGTGCTACAGCCGTTGCCGAAGCTGAAACCACAGGAGGACTTCATGTCGTAGGCGTTTTCGGCGTAGGCCTTATGGCTTGAGGGCACCACGAAGCGATCCTCGTAATTGGCCAGTGCCATGTAGCGATACATCTCTTCTACCTGGGCTACGGTCAGGCCAGCCTCTTCCAGCAATTCGCGCTCCTGAATGCCGTCCACATGGATGCCACGCATATAGGCGCGCATCACAATCATGCGTTCCAGGGCACGGGCCACTGGCTTCTCGTCGCCGGCGGTGAGCAGGTTGGCCAGGTATTGCAGCGGGATACGCAGGGTGGAGAGATCGGGGATCTCGGCGCCGCGACCCACGGTAACGGTTTCCACTTGGCCGGCCTGTACTGCGTTCTGGATCGGAGACAGGGGTGGCACATACCAAACCATGGGCAGGGTGCGGTATTCCGGGTGCAGCGGCAGGGCGATCTGCCAGTCGATGGCCATCTTGTACACCGGAGATTTCTGCGCAGCTTCGAGCCAGGCTTCGGGGATACCTTCGGCGCGGGCAGCTTCCTGGACCTTGGGATCGCTGGGGTCGAGGAAGATATCGCACTGGGCCTGGTAGAGCGCTTTTTCGTCTTCTACAGAAGCGGCTTCCTCAATGCGGTCTGCGTCATAGAGCAGTACGCCCAGGTAGCGGATACGGCCTACACAGGTCTCGGAGCAGATGGTTGGCTGACCCGCCTCGATACGTGGGTAACAGAAGATACACTTCTCAGATTTACCGGTTTTCCAGTTGTAGTAGATCTTCTTGTAGGGGCAGGCGGATACGCACATGCGCCAGCCGCGACATTTGTCCTGATCGATCAGAACAATGCCGTCCTCTTCGCGCTTGTAGATGGCACCGCTGGGGCACGCAGAAACACAGGCCGGGTTGAGGCAGTGTTCGCACAGGCGCGGCAGGTACATCATGAAGGTATTTTCAAATTCACCGTAAATGTCGGCCTGCACCTGCTCGAAGTTTTTGTCCTTTTTACGCTTCTCGAATTCGGTGCCGAGAATCTCTTCCCAGTTGGGGCCCCATTCGATTTTTTCCATGCGCTCGCCAGTAATCAGCGAGCGCGGGCGGGCTACCGGTTGGTGCTTCTGCTCCGGAGCCTTGTGCAGGTTCTGGTAGTCGAAGTCGAACGGCTCGTAGTAGTCGTCGATCTCCGGCATATCCGGGTTGCCAAACAGGTTGGCTAGTACGCGGTGCTTGCCACCGATCTTCGGCTGCAATTTACCGTTCTTCTTGCGGGTCCAGCCGCCGTTCCATTTGTCCTGGTTCTCCCACTCTTTGGGGTAGCCAACACCGGGTTTGGTTTCGACGTTATTGAACCATGCGTATTCAACCCCCTCGCGGGAGGTCCACACATTTTTACAGGTCACCGAGCAGGTGTGACAGCCGATACATTTATCGAGGTTCAGCACCATGCCTATCTGGGCTCTAACTTTCATTGCTACACCTCCTCTCGCGTCGGCTCTTTGACGTCTTCACCATCGAGCCAATCGACCTTGTTCATTTTCCTGACCACCACAAATTCATCCCGGTTACAGCCCACAGTGCCGTAGTAGTTGAAGCCGTAGGACTGCTGGGCGTAGCCACCGATCATATGGGTGGGTTTCATCACCGCGCGGGTTACGGAGTTGTGGATACCGCCCCGGGTACCGGTAGTTTCCGCTCCCGGTGTATTCACGATGCGCTCCTGGGCGTGATACATCATGGCCATACCGTCGGGCACTCGTTGAGATACCACTGCGCGGGCAGCAATGGCGCCGTTGACGTTGAAGATTTCGATCCAGTCGTTGTCTTCAATACCCGCCAACTTGGCGTCGTACTCACTCATCCAAACGATGGGTCCACCGCGAGACAGGGTGAGCATCAGCAGGTTGTCGGAGTAGGTGCTGTGAATGCCCCACTTTTGGTGCGGGGTGATCCAGTTCAGCAGGATCTCCTTGTTACCGTTCGGCTTCTGGTTCAACACCGGTTGCACGGTTTTCAGGTTGATCGGCGGCTTGTACACACACATGTTCTCGCCGAAGTCACGCATCCACTCGTGATCCTGGTAGAACTGCTGGCGGCCGGTGATGGTGCGCCAGGGGATCAACTCGTGCACATTGGTGTAGCCGGCGTTGTAGCTCACATGCTCATCTTCCAGGCCAGACCAGGTTGGCGAGGAGATAATCTTGCGAGGCTGCGCCACGATATCGGCGAAGCGAATTTTTTCGTCTTCCTTGGGCTTGGCCAAATGGGTGTGATCGCGCCCGGTAACCTCACCGAGGGCTTCCCAGGCCTTCACGGCTACCTGGCCGTTGGTTTCAGGGGCCAGTGACAGAATCATCTCCGCAGCATCTACCGCACTGTCGATACGGGCGCGGCCATCGCGAGCAGTCTCATCTTTCCAAGTGCGATTGAGCTTCTTGAGGAAGTCCACCTCATCGTCAGTATTCCAGCTGATGCCCTTACCGCCGTTGCCGAGTTTCTCCAGGAGCGGGCCGATAGAGGTAAAGCGGTTGTAGGTGTTGGGGTAGTCGCGTTCCACCTCAATCATGCTCGGCGCGGTAACGCCGGGGATCAGGTCGCACTCGCCTTTCCACCAAGCCTGTACACCGAACGGCTGGGCGATTTCTCCGGGGGTATCGTGGTGGATCGGCAGAGTCACCAGATCCTTTTCCACCCCCAGGTGGCCATCGGTCAGGTTGGAGAATTCCTTCGCTATGCCCTTGAAGATTTCCCAGTCACTTCGCGCTTCCCAGGCCGGGTCCACCGCCTTGGTGAGCGGGTGAATAAAGGGGTGCATGTCTGAGGTGTTGAGGTCGTCCTTCTCATACCAGGTGGCCGTCGGCAATACGATGTCGGAGTAGAGACAGGTGGTGGACATACGGAAGTCCAGTGTCACCAGCAGATCCACTTTGCCCTCGCTGGGGGCGTCATGCCAGGCCACGTCTTCTGGTTTTTTGCCGCCTTCTTCACCCAGGTCTTTGCCCATCAAACCGTGCTTGGTACCGAGCAGATGGCGCAGCATGTACTCGTGGCCCTTACCAGAGGAGCCGAGCAGGTTGGAGCGCCAGATAAACATATTGCGCGGGAAGTTCTGCGGGTTATCCGGGTCCTGGTTGGAGAATTTGAGCGCACCGCGCTTGAGCTGCTGCACCGTGTAGTCTTTGGCAGACATACCTGCGGCGGCGGCATCTTTAGTCAGTTGCAGGGGGTTGATCCCCAGCTGCGGCGCGGAGGGCAACCAGCCCATGCGCTCGGCGCGGCTGTTGTAGTCGATGATGGAAGCCTGCCACTTGCTCTTGTCGGCCAGCGGCGAAACCACTTCATCCATCTCCAGCTTCTCATAGCGCCATTGGCTGGCGTGGTTATAGAAGAAGGAGGTGCCGTTCATATGGCGCGGTGGGCGCTGCCAGTCGAGCCCGAACGCGAGTGGGGTCCAACCGGTCTGCGGACGCAGTTTTTCCTGCCCCACATAGTGGGCCCAACCACCGCCGCTCTGGCCGATACAACCGCACATCATCAGCATATTGATGATCCCGCGGTAGTTCATATCCATGTGATACCAGTGGTTGAGACCCGCTCCCAGAATTACCATGGAGCGTCCACGGGTCTTGTCGGCGGTGTTGGCAAACTCACGGGCAACCTGGATGACATTCTCACGACGACAGCCGGTCACCTTTTCCTGCCAGGCGGGGGTGTAGGGCTTATCTTCGTCGTAGTTCTGAGCACAGTTGGGGTCGTCAAGGCCGTGCTCGACACCGTAGTTCGCCAGGGTCAGGTCGTAGACGCTGGCTACTTTTAGAATCTCGCCATCTTTGTTTTGAACAAGCTTCACCGGCACCTTGTAGTCGATTACTTCATCGTGTTCGGTGTGCTGGAAGTAGTTGTGCTCGTGGGTCTGGCCGCCGAAATAGGGGAAGGCGACCTGTGCGATTTCATCGGCGCAGTCTTTGAGGCTGAGCTTCAGCTCCAACTCTTCGCCACTGCGACCATCGCGCTGTTCAATATTCCACTTGCCACGGCCTTCTTTCGCTGAGGGCTCTCCCCAGCGATAGCCCATGGAGCCCTGAGGGGAAACCAGCTGGCCATCGTGATTAACACCGATGGTTTTCCATTCCGGGTTGTTATCCTGGCCGAGGTTGTCCGCCAGGTCAGAGGCGCGCAGGAATCGGCCCTGTACCAGCTTGCCGTCGCGCTCTTCCAGGGTCACCAACATCGGCATATCGGTGGTGGTGCGCACATACTCGGTGAAGTAGGCGCTGGGCTTGTCGACGTGGAATTCTTTCAGGATCACATGGCCGAAGGCCATCGCCAGAGCCGCATCGGTACCCTGGCGCGGTGCCAGCCAGGTGTCGCCAAACTTGGAGCACTCTGAGTAGTCAGGGGTGACCACACAGGTTTTGGCGCCCTTGTAACGTACTTCACTGAGGAAATGCGCATCCGGGGTACGGGTTTGAGGCACATTGGAGCCCCATACGATCAGGTAGTTGGAGTTGTACCAGTCGGCGGACTCGGGTACGTCGGTTTGCTCACCCCAGACCTGCGGTGAGGCGGGCGGCAGGTCACAGTACCAGTCGTAGAAACTCAGGCAGTTGCCGCCGATCAGAGACAGATAACGGGCACCAGCGGCGTAAGACACCATGGACATAGCGGGAATCGGCGAGAAGCCGGTCACCCGGTCGGGACCGTATTTCTTGGTGGTGTAGACGTTGGAAGCGGCAATCAGCTCGTTAACTTCATCCCACTTGATCCTCACAAAGCCGCCCATACCGCGGCGCTCTTTGTAGGACTGCGCCTTGGCCGGGTCTTCGACAATACTGGCCCAGGCCTCCACCGGATCACTGTGTCTCAACTTGGCTTCGCGCCAGAGTTTTACCAGACGTTTGCGGATTTTCGGGTACTTGAGGCGGTTAGCCGAGTACATATACCAGGAGTAGCTGGCACCACGGGGGCAGCCACGAGGCTCGTGGTTGGGCAGGTCCGGGCGGGTGCGCGGGTAGTCAGTCTGCTGGGTTTCCCATGTGACCAGGCCGTCTTTGACGTAGATCTTCCAGCTGCAAGAGCCGGTACAGTTCACCCCGTGGGTAGAGCGCACGATCTTGTCGAACTGCCAGCGACGACGGTAGCCATCTTCCCAGCTGCGGTCGTCATTCGTCTTTTCCCCGTGTCCTCCGGAAAAGGGCTCTTTTTGTTTCTTCAGATATTTCAGTCGGTCCAGGAAATGGCTCATGCGGTACTCCCAGGGCATCGGCATGCGGTTAAAGCATCGGTTTACCGGGAATATAAAAGGGAGGGACGGCGGGATCACCTGACCAAAAAGGGGTAGAAAAGCGACGAACTACCCCCGAATAGGTAGGGAAACGACGCCAGGGGGCCGTTATGGTGGAGTCCTATCCCAGCAATAACAGGGCCTCTGTGTAAAAAACAGGCGCCAGGTTAAATTATGTGCAAAACTGGCGATCTTTAGTGGTACCCACAACTTTGTGCGCCAATGGACGGCACAATAGAGATCAGCCATCCACAACCGCCCCAGGGCGAAGTGAATCCGATATGCTGAACCGAATTCGACAGTCCATCGTCTACCGCATCGGCACCCTGATGCTGCTCACTGTACTGGTAGCACTGAGCTCTATGGTGGCGTCCTATATTATCTCCGATGCCGCCGAAAACGATGCCGCCGCCGTTAACCTGGCCGGCTCATTGCGGGCTATGAGCTACCGCCTTGCGGCCACCGCACCCTCCGGGGATATTGAAGCCACGGCTGAGTTGGCAGACGAGGTGACCGCACGCCTGACCCGGGTACTCAGCATTTCCGACTTCACTGCCAGCGATAACCTGCCCGCAGCGCGCAATTACCGCAAGGTAATCGAAAGCTGGGAGGGAGAAATCCGCCCACTGCTGGAGTCCATTGCCGCCGGGCGCACTTCTATGGACTCCTTGCAGTTAGCCAACCGCCTGGAGCCCTTTATCGGTGATGTGGATACACTGGTGTTCGATTATCAGACCATCGCCGAGGAAAAAATAAGCCTGCTGCGTTTGGTGCAGGTGGGCTCACTGTTTGCCATTGTGACCCTGGTGTATCTCTCCCTGTGCATACTGCACCGCTCTGTGGAGCAGCCTCTAAAGCAGCTGACCAATCGCTCCCTGAGCATCGCCCAGGGAGACTTCAACCAAAACCGCCTGGAGATTAACAGCGAGGACGAGCTGGGAGTATTGGCACGCACCATCAACTATATGAGCGATGAAATTCATGCGACTCACCGGGATCTTGCCCATCGCGTGGAGCTAAAAACCTCCCAATTACAGAAGAGCCATAAAGCGCTGGACTTCCAATACCGCTTGGCACGACGGATCAGCGAGGGCCCGCTCACAGGGGCGGAGTTGGGCCAGTGGCTGGGAGAGTTCGCCAATGTCGCCAGCCTGGACAACCTGGATCTGTGCCTGATGACCCCGGAGGGCGAGGCCCCCTACGAGCATCTGGTACAGGGGCTAGGCAACACTCAGTGCACTGGTAGTGAATGCCATATCTGCGTAAACACCTGCGGTCCCTCTGATGAAGACCAACAGCGCGTGTACCGATTCCCGCTGGAAGTGGACAAACGCAATTACGGTGTACTCACCTGCACTCTGCCCCGAGGCGAGAGCCTTGATGAAGAACAGCAGCAGCGCCTGGCTACCTTTGCCGACAGTGTCACTGCAGCCATCGCCATCAACGAGCGGGAGGCACAGGAGCGCCGTGTTGCCCTACTGGACGAGCGCGCGATCATCGCCCGGGAGCTACACGATTCCCTGGCCCAATCCCTGTCCTATCTGAAAATTCAGGTTACCCGACTCAACCGCGCCAATCGCAGTGAGCAGGTGGACAAGTCCAAGGTAGAGGAGATTATTACCGAGCTGAAAGAGGGTCTGGATTCCTCTTACCGACAGCTGCGCGAACTGCTCACCACCTTCCGCCTGCAAATAGGACCTGGCGGCCTGCGCAGTATCCTGGAGCAATCTATCCTCGCTTACCGCGAGCAGCACCCGCAAATTAATGTGCTGCTGGATTACCATCTGGACGAGGTGCCCCTCACTCCCCACGAGGAAATTCACCTGTTACAACTGGTGCGCGAGGCCTCGCAAAACGCTGTGTACCACTCCCAGGGCGATATGGTGCAGATCAGCCTGACCCAGGCCGACAACCACTCCCTCAATGTACGCATCTGCGACAACGGCATCGGCATCAGCAATGCACCAGAGAAACGCAATCACTTCGGTATGTCGATCATGCAGGAGCGCGCCAGCAACCTGAATGGCAAGCTGAATATCCGCCGCCGCGACGAAGGGGGCACCGAAGTGCAATTCAATTTTATTCCCCTCTACGCCCGCGAGCGGGAGTTGGTGTGGAAAGACGTGGGGTGATAACTCTCTACCTTTATGAAAGGTCACTTGGGGCTAGCAAATAATTGCCGCCCCTATCTTTCGAAATCCGCCAGTATCTTTATTGCTAAAAAGGGAGAAGGAGAGAATACACCGCGCTCGGGACCCTATGAGGCATGGATGCCGATTAGGAGCTTACAGGGATGTATTCACTGCGTGTCTCGAGTGCGGTGTATTCTTTCCTTCCACCCCAGTAGTAACTATCTTCAACGACCTTATTACCTATCCAAACGCTCTTCCATCCTGAAGCTCCTCCAACACCCAAGTAGCTATCGTCAAAAATACTGACTCTTAAATTGACCCCCAAGGGCCAACCGCGAGCCCATATGCTACAAGTACTTATCGCTAGCCTATCCCGTGATTCACACCAATCACATTGGTGAATATCAGCCTCCTCGATGGCCTGGCATCCAACCATTCCATCAAGCAATGACTATATCTATTTAATAGAGAGGAGAGGTTTATGAAACTGAGTTCATTGCCCAGAGCCACTTTCTTAATGTTGGCAGTATTTCTGCTGGCTTATTCTGCATTCACGGTTTCCGATAGCCATAACAAAAAAGAGAAAGATCCATCAGCTGCCAAGCATGGGGCTGGTGGTGAGAAAGCCTGGTCCAAAGCGGGCAATGACAAGATGTTCACCATCTTTAAATCTGACTTAACCACCGCTAATGAGAATATGCTCGGCAAGAAGGTGAATCCACAAACCCCCAAAGATGCCAATGGCTTCTTTATTGGCGCCTACAACAAACAGTCACATATGCTGCACTTTATGGTGGGCTACAGCGATCTATCAAAGGGCGGGGTGGCAATGTCGCACTTCCATATGCAATGTGCAGGCGATGGCAAAGAACCCCTATTTGCAAGCCGGGTAAACCCAGTGGCCCAATTATTCAAACTATCTGCGGAATGCCCAATCACCCGGGCATGGTTCCCGACTGGCCCGAGACTAAAACTGACAAGGGCAAGCATGGCTTGGCAAAAAAATGTGCTGAAGGCACCAGTGGATATATTATGGGTAAATGGATGGTGGAGGAGCCCTATCGCAAGGCGCTAATGGATGGGAAGGTCTTTGTTAACTTGCATACCCAGCTGGACCCCAAGGGTGAGGTTTCTGGCCTGTTAACAATGGACAAGTAGATTGTAAATTTACTGACGCGTCTATAAGCCAAAATTTACTGCTGAGACAAGAAAAGGCTGGGCTTAGTTATGTACAAGCCCAGCTTTTTTATATCTACCTGAAAATTGTTAATTAACAAAAATCAGAATTTTGCGGTAAGCATCAACCAAAGCTTATCGGTATCTTCACTGTAATCTTCTGCATCGTAGGCTGCATATTTTACCAACGCTGAGAAATATTCATTAAACTCGTGACCGTAACTGATATTCCACTCGGTACCGTAGTCCGCTGAACCTTCATTGGCCTCAAAACTGTGATAAGTGATACCCAAATCACCCCCGGCAAGCGCCAGGCTGGCACCGAGATATAAATCTTCAACACCATCTGCTGGAGTTTCTATGAACTTATCTGTGTAGCCCTGGAATTTGTGTAGTGTCGCCAGTGGTGTGCTAAAACCCACACCGTCGTCAGAACCCAGAACTTCATAACCCAACTTGCCTTTTACTGGCCCCAATGGTGCGGCAACTTCAGCAAGGTAATAATCCGCCGCAAAATTATTGGGATTATTGCCGATATCCTCCTGGCGGGCATAACTCAGCTGAGTTTCAAACAGGCCAAAATCTCCCCGGTAAGCGGCACCGAAAGTACGGGATGAGAAGTTCTCAGCGTTATCCAGGTCCAGGTTGTAGAAGAAGGCAGTTAACTTATGCGCTTCTACCAGTGGATAGCTGGCATGAAACAGTTGAATATCCCCATCCAGGTCCGATAAGTCACTGTCTTCACCAAAAATACGGTTTACGTTGTAGATATAGCTGTAATCCAGCTGTAACTCCCCTTCCCCGCCAAATTGGTAACGCAGGCCGTCATACGTCTGTTCATTCTGGCGCCAACCCACGCCACCGATAAAGCGCTGATCGTCCAGGTTAATTCGCTGTCGACCGGCAACCACCATAGAGTTAAAACCACTGTACTTTAAATAGGCTTGATTAACCTCAGTGCCCTGGGGGTCGACAACGACGGGGTGCTCAGTATTGCCATTCACTGTTGAATTGTAATTGTCGTTGCCAATTTCACTAATGTCATCCACTTCAAAAAACGCATCAAAACCACGGTAGTTGCCACTGGTCCAGTTCAGCCGGGTTCTCAGGGTCGAGGCGATAGCAACATCGTCCATATTGTCCTGGTCAACGTTTTCTACCCGGTAACGAAGATTCACTCCCACCTCTCCTGAAGTCAGTGCATCAGTGAGTGTGGCGCTTTCATTCTCTGCTGCGATAGTCTGGTAGCTGGAAATCCCAAGGATGATGGCCGCGATTACGGTGGACAATTTCTGTTGTTTCATTCGCCGTTCCTTTGCAAAAATATTTTGGGTGGAAGGCAACTGCACAAATATGATCGAAACCATTCCCGATCACAGCAGTTATCCCAGTGCGAGTGCATTATGCAGGCGGAGTACCCAGCGATTTATTGATGTATATCAGATTGATGCCTCGCTTTTAGAAAGATTTCCTAGAGGTTTCTGAATAAAAAATTTGTTTTGGAAAATAACATTGGTTAAGCAAAGTTAAAAAAATTAAAGGTGGCGGCTACTAACAAAAAAAAACCGTAAAAATTTTTATATTTATCGACCAAATTAATGGGCCTTAAAAACTTGTGAAATTAGTGCCAGCTGCTAAAAGTTATATTCAAATTAGCTCCAGCAATAATAACCAAAAGGGAAAGACAATCATGCCTGACTACACCACCTCTTTCTTAAGCCCAGTCACTCAGGAAGAAGCTTACCGGGCAGTTGCTGAAAAGATGTCCCAATGGTGGACGCCAACTAGCGGTCCTTTCCTGGCAGTGGGTGATACCGCCAAGACCGGATTTGGTGGCGAGTCCTATTGGGTGTTTCGCGCCAAAGCTTTGGTGCCGCAGAAGTTAATCGAACTTGAGTGTATAGAGTCCAATATGGTTTCTGAGCAGGTTGATGATCCACAAGAGTGGCAGGGCAGTACTCTTCGCTTTGAATTTTCTAGCGAGCCCGGTGGCACCCGCCTCACCTTTACCCATATCGGTCTCTCACCGGAGATGAAATGCTGGAAAATGTGCAAAAGCGGATGGGATTACTATTTGCCAGGAAGCCTTCAGGATTACCTCAAAGATGGGGCTGGCAAACCGAATAGCTATTAGTGAGATAGAAGGGCCCCGCAGATGCGGGGAACAAGAGGTGTGAAAGCAGGGCTTTTAATCGCCTTCCGGTTTACCGCTGCATCTACAGAGAACACTAAAACTCTAACCTATTGTTTTTAAACAATTTTTCGACGGCTTTGGCAATGTCTCAGGGCTGGGGCAACCCAGCCCCTTGTACCTAACATCGGGCTTTCTTTTCTCTTAGCAGTTCTCAACCACTACTCGCCACTGATCCTCTCCCACTTGGTTCAAATCGATGGTCACTCCTGTTATCTGACGCACGACTTCGATATTGGTCAAGAGGTGGAGGCTCGGCTTCAGGGTAGTGAAGCTTCCACCGACCCCCAGCACCAATGGGAGTATTAGCTGGTCAGCCAGATGTTCGCCCACTGGCACGCCGGCGTGCATATAGCGTTGCATCTGCCGAATCGCGCGATCGGCAACACGCTCAGCGCTAACACCCTGCTCCCCCATAGCCTCAAACACCTCAGCCACTTGCTGGGACTGCAGACGCAGGGAGAGTACATTGCCAGGCCCTTGGGACTTCACCTGCCTTTGATGCAGACGCTCCGATCGCCATTCGCACTTCTTACGGACCTGCGCCAGCTCCCGCTGGGCCACATGAGCAGGGATATGGGCCGAGGTCGCCACAGCTTCAGCATCCAGAAGTTCACCCCGTTCTGTCAGCTCCAGTTTTGACCACTGCGATAGCGGCTGGATACGTGTGCGCCATGAACCACCCCCGGCAGGGTAGAAGCCATAATCATCCAGGGCCACCTCCACACCAGCGCCCATACGAGCCAACAGGGGCAAATATGCCTGGGCTATAAAATCAAAGCTGGGAGCCTTTTTATTATGAGTGCCACCTTCAAGACACAACTCACTGACACCATCGGACAATAACAACGGCAGCAATACGGTTTGAAACACCAAACTGGTACTACCGGCCGAGCCAATAGAAAAGTGGTATTTACCGGGACGCACTTTCCCCGGTGCAAAAGTAATTTCCGAGGCACCCAATTGTTCGCCGCTGACTTCGGCATGGCTAATCGCTTTAGCTGCTCGCAAGCAGGCTAAGTGCTGGCGCAACAAACCGGGTTTTTTACGACCTGCTCGAATATTTTTAATTCGAACCGCTATTCCCAAACAAACAGACAAGGTGAGGGATGTCCGCAAAATCTGTCCGCCGCCCTCCCCCTGGGCGCCGTCTATCTCAATCACTGTTTAATTCCTTAAAATTTACATCTTTTTTAGTGAGTGGCGTCTTTAAGCCGTAGGGCGCAACTTCACCAACTCATTCATCACCCCATCGAGACCGCCATATACGGAAATCTTATCGATGCGGGTGCTGACCCGCTCCAAAGCTTCCAGTTCTTTCAAGCGCAACAGTACCGGGTTGTTATCCATCAGCTTGGCGGTATTGTGCAGAGATCGCATAGCTTGGGTTTCTTCCCGGCGCTTAATCAGGTTTGCCTCAGATTCCTTCTGCGCTTCTACAACCTGATTGAGGATCATCTTCATATCGCCGGGCAAAATAATATCCTTGACCCCGACACTGGTAAGCTCGATACCAAATGTCGCCAGCTTGTCACGGATGCCGGTCGCAATCACAATATTCAGCCTATCCTTATCGGCCAGAAGGCTATCCAGGGTTTGGGTACCCACGGCCTCGCGCAAGTGCAGCTGCAATTCGCGATAAATAAAACCTGTACTATCGCTGAGCTTTAGCGCTACTTTTTTTGCATCGGCAATTTTGTAAGCGCCAGTCAAGTTGACACGCAGGCTGACCCTATCCTTGGTCAGAATTTCCTGGCCGCTAACTTCGATGGTTTTCAACCGCAAGTCCAGTACCTTAACCTCGATAGAGCGGTTGTATTTCCAGTAGCCATAACAGCCGGGCTGTAACACCTTTTCCAACTTACCGTTGACCATTAACAGGCCCACGTGCTCATCGGGAATCTCGTTGTAGCTTACCGCCTGAAGGGCGGTGCGCATTTGTCCAGCACGTACACCTCGCCCCAGTAAGCCCAGGACTTTTTTATCGATGGCGTATTCCTCAGAGATATCCACGATTTCCACTCGCACGGATTCACCGCCCTTCCACACAGCGCGAAAAGTACCCGGTGGCAAAATATCGACCAAGTGATTATCCCGGTAAAACAATCCCACCTGATGGTCTGACAATTCATAGGATTGCAGGTATTCACCAAGGATCTCACCATAGGTGTTTAACAAAAATTTGGCTTTGATTTCACCGAATACCACATCGGTAATATCGTAAGTTTCTGCCCGTACATCACCGGACAATAGGGATATACGATGGCTGCCAGGTGGCAGCACCCCTTCAAAACGGTTGCGGCGAAATAGCAACACTCGCTCGCTATCCGCAACATCCACGTTCTTCCATATTTTGAACAGAGATATCATGGTTCTTATCTTTTATTCCATTTCCATACTGCGTTACCCCATGGGGCCGCAAAGGTGGGGCCCGTCCAGCGACTGGTGGTAAACCGTTTGTGCCGAGCAGGACCCAGCGGCAGAGGAATTGCAACCTTCTCCACCAGGCTCACCCTGAGCCTTCAGCCAAATTCCCTGGCCAGGAGAAACAATGACAAATCTTGCCGCTGGATCGCACAGGGCAAACCCACGATTAACGACACAGTTGCCGGAGCACCTCCGCGATAAACCGCTAAATCCTATTTACCGCATCGAGAGGTTGTCGGACCCCGGATAGATTTTTAACAGGGAGTCGAACCCCAGGCTCTCGCCTCTTTCCAGATCGTTTTGAGAACGATGGGACTTTGGCAGGAATCGAACCTGCTACCAATCGATAAGTTATCGACTGCTCTACCAAATGAGCTACAAAGTAAATGTTTGAACTTCTATCCCGTGGGTACACCTGCCGCCATAGGCGGTGATGCCAGGCCGGGATTCAGAACCGGCTCCGCTGACGGGCTAAAGAACTCAAACTCGGTTGCGGCAACCCGGCGAATTCGTCCGGCGGCCTGCATACTTTAGCAATTGCCTTAGTTCGGCCGATCCCTGGCCTAAAACGCGTCAGCCTTTGACGCAAACCACTTGCTTGAGGGTGTAGACGATTTCCACCAGGTCTTTCTGTGCTGCCATAACCTTTTCGATAGGTTTGTAGGCCGATGGGGTTTCATCGATCACACCCTCGTCTTTTCGGCATTCCACATCGGCGGTGGCCGCGCGATGCTCTTCCAGGGAGACCAGCTTTTTGGCCTTGGTACGGGACATCACTCGTCCGGCCCCATGGCTACAGCTACAGAAGCTTTCTTCGTTACCCAGCCCCCGCACAATAAATGACTTGGCCCCCATACTACCGGGAATAATACCCATTTCGCCGGCACGCGCTCTTACAGCGCCTTTCCGGGTCACCAATACATCCTTGCCGTAATGATGCTCGCGGGAGACATAATTGTGGTGACAATTCACCGCTTCCATACACGCCTCAAAATCCATCCCCAGGGCCTGCTTCACCGCGTTAATAGTGCGCGCCATCATCACTTCGCGATTGATACGGGCAAACTCCTGCGCCCACTCCACCGCTTGCACATAGTCGTCAAAGTGCTCGGTACCTTCCGGGAAATAGGCCAGGTCATTGTCCGGCAAGTGGATATGCCAGCGCTCCATATCCCGCTTGGCTTTCTCAATAAAGTAAGTACCTATTCGATTTCCCACTCCCCGAGAACCACTATGCAGCATCAACCACACGCTACCCTGTTCATCCAGGCACATCTCGATAAAGTGATTGCCTGTACCAAGTGTTCCCAAGTGATTGATATTATTAGTATTTTTTAATACCAGATGCCTCTCTTTGAGCAGTTCAAACTGGGCGGCCAGAGGCGCCCAACCGGCAAGTGCATCGTCCGGTGGATTCTCCCAGGCCCCCTTGTCCCGCCCTCTCCCCCGGTGTCGGCCAGTACGTCCGTGGGGCACGGCTCGTTCGATGGCGCTGCGCACTCCAGCCAGGTTGTCCGGCAGTTGCGCCGCCATCAGGCTGGTGCGAACCGCCATCATGCCGCAGCCAATGTCCACCCCTACGGCAGCGGGAATTACTGCCCCCAGGGTTGGGACTACGCTGCCAATGGTGGCGCCTTTGCCCAGATGTACATCGGGCATCGCCGCGACCCATTTATGGACGAATGGCATCTGCGAGATATTTTTGAGCTGCGCTTTGGCTTCATCTTCAAAAGGCACACCCAGGGTCCAAGACTTAATCGGTACCCCACCTGCCTGCATTACTTCATATGGCATTGGTTTCATCTTCCACTCCTTTTGAAACCGCGCTTGGTATTCATGTGTTTCATTTAGTTATTGATATAGCGAATTGGGTGCCAACTTTTGCAGACAACTGAAAAATACTTGTAACCTATTGTTTTTTAACGATTTATTTTTTATCTCAGGATTTTTTAGTAGATTTTTTGAGACAGGGGATTCATAAATTTCTATCTTTTTTGATAGTTAAATCATATTTTAGATAGAATGAAGACAATCGCTATCAGTATTCTCGGTACCAGCAAGGACCGGCGCGGCAAAGGCGACAAGCGCTGGGATAAATGGCGCCCAAACATTTCCATGTGCCAGCACGATGACCTATTGATCGATAGGCTGGAGCTCCTTTTCGACAACCACTCGAGAAGCCTGGCTGACCAGGTCACAGAAGATATTGCGCGGGTCTCTCCAGAGACCGAAGTGGTCCACCACCGGGTGAACTTCAATGACCCTTGGGATTTCGAGAGCGTATATAGCAATCTGCTGGATTTCGCCCGCGCCTATAGCTTCAAGCCGGATGACGAGCAGTACCTGGTGCATATCACCACCGGTACCCATGTAGCTCAGATCTGCTTGTACCTGTTAACAGAGGCGGGGTATTTCCCCGGGCGTCTGCTGCAAACTTCCCCAGCGCGAAAGAACAGTAGCTTGCCGGGCGAGTACCAAATCATCGATTTGGATCTGTCCAAATACGACCAGATCGCCTCGCGCTTCCAGAGGGAACACCAGGAGGGCACCACCTATCTGAAGGGTGGAATCGAGACCAACAATCTCGCCTTTAACCAGATGATCGAGCAGCTGGAACAGGTCTCGATCCGCTCCGACGCCCCCATACTGATTACCGGCCCCACAGGGGCAGGTAAATCCCAGCTGGCCCAGCGTGTCTTTGAACTACGCAAGCAGCGGGGCAAGCTAGAGGGTGGCCTGGTAGCGGTTAACTGCGCCACCCTACGCGGCGAAAATGCCATGTCCGCCCTGTTCGGCCATCGTAAAGGCGCCTATACCGGTGCCACCACCCACCGGCCAGGCTTGCTTATGGAAGCAGATAAGGGCCTGCTGTTTCTCGATGAAATCGGTGAGTTGGGATTGGATGAGCAGGCCATGTTATTGCGTGCGATTGAGCACAAACGCTTTATGCCTTTCGGCTCTGATAAGGAAGTAAGCAGTCACTTCCAGCTGATCGCCGGTACCAACCGGGATCTGGTACAGCTCTGCCAAGAAGGTAAATTTCGCGCGGACCTGCTCGCCCGTATCGATCTATGGACCTACCGACTGCCCTCTCTACGAGAGCGTATTGAAGACCTGGAACCCAATATAGATTTTGAGCTGGAGGCTTTCTCCAGGAAATCCGGGCATCTTGTCAGCTTTAATAGAGCAGCACGGGAAAAGTACCTGAGTTTTGGGCGCTCCCGCGAGGCCAGCTGGTCTGCGAACTTTCGCGATCTTAACGCCAGTATCTTGCGTATGGGTACCCTCGCCGACGGTGGGCGTATCACGACTCAAGTGGTGGAAGAGGAAATCCATAGGCTGCGAATTAAATGGCAAAATCCACTAACAGATTCATCGCTACCTCTTGCCCACATTGAAGCACTGTTGGGCCCTGATCAGATCGAACAGATGGATTACTACGAGCAAATCAAACTTGCTGGGCTAATTCAAGTTTGTGAAGAATCCAACTCGATGGCCGAGGCCGGACGCAAATTATTTCAAGTGAGCCGCACCTCAAAAAAATCCAACAACGACTCACACCGGGTACGCCAACTTTTAGATAAATACGGTCTTAAATTCGACCAGCTGAATAAAACATAGAGGCCACTTAGCATCATTTTTTGTTAGTCTGATTCCAAAAGCCGGATGCTGGATCATGGAATGAAATACACCTATTTAACGCCGTTTATTTTCTTACTCAGCGCCTGTGAGCCAACCCAGTTCGCGGGTGGTACCGCCTTGCCAGATGGCTCTGTTTACAGAGGCGAGATGCTTAACGGTCTGTTTCATGGATGGGGTCAGCTCGAATGGCCCAACGGAAGCCATTATCGTGGCGACTTTCAAGAAGGTCGCATGACAGGTGAAGGTGAGTTAACTGGAAGTGATGGCTGTAGCTATAAAGGGGAATTCCTCAATGGAGAACCCCACGGCAAAGGCCGCTATACCTGCGATGAAAATGAATGGG
Source organism: Microbulbifer sp. VAAF005 (assembly GCF_030012985.1). Lineage (NCBI taxonomy): Bacteria > Pseudomonadati > Pseudomonadota > Gammaproteobacteria > Cellvibrionales > Microbulbiferaceae > Microbulbifer > Microbulbifer sp. VAAF005. The sequence continues at coordinate 2,994,387 of NZ_CP120233.1, forward strand.
CGGGAGAATTCCATGAAGGGGAGCTGCAAAGCGGTACTTTAAATTGGGATGAAGGTGGGCGTTATCATGGTGAGTTTTTAAACTTTGATCCCCACGGCGAAGGCAAACTCACTGCAGAAGATGGCAGCTTTTATCAGGGCAGCTTTGAAAACGGTTTTTTAATACAAGGTAGCTATTCGGATAGCGATGGTCATCGTTATACCGGCAATTTCGAATACGGCTCCTATTCCGGCGAAGGTGAACTCACACAGCCCGACGGTACGATTATCCGTGCTACTTTCCGCTATGGAGAAGCAGAAGGAGAAGGCGTACGAATAAGTACGGATGCTGAAGGAAACACTGTCGAGGAGTCTGCCTATTTCTCCGGTGGTACCTATTATCCCAGCGAAGACGCCTGGCGCGCACAGACAGATATTCCCGGTGCCCAAGTAGAAGCCAGGCTCTACAGCGAGAGTGAGCGCTTACAAAGTGCCATAGCCGCCCTCCCCTCACAACGGCCCGGCGTACGCGATATTTACACCCTACTGATAGGTGGTGACGGTACCTCTCCAGTATTTGCCAGGGAGCTGGACTGGGTGGCAGAGCGCCTCGATGAAGCCTTTAGCATTGACCAACGTATGCTACGCCTCAGTAACGGCGGCGGATACGGTTTCCCCCTGGCTACCCGCACCAGTATCCAGGAAAGCCTTAATGCAATTGATCAGTTAATGGACCCCAAAGAAGATTTACTTCTCATACACCTGGTCAGCCATGGTGCTCGAAATGGAGATTTCAAAATTGCCGAGGGGGAGATTCCCCTAAATGATTTCTCACTGAAAGATGGGCAACGATTGCTGAACAATATTAACGCCCAGTACCAGTGGATCGTTGTTTCAGCCTGCTTTTCCGGTCAATGGGTAGAAGCCCTACATAGCCCCAATCGGGTCATCTTTACTTCGGCCGCTGCGGATCGCAGCTCCTTTGGATGTAGCGATGATTCCGAGCGCACCTGGTTTAGTTCCGCGCTTTACGGTGAAGCCCTCAATCAGGGAGTGAATAATCCTGAGGCATGGTTTGAAGCCGCTAAGTTAAAAGTAACCGAGATGGAACAGGAACAGGGGATTAAAAGAAGCCGCCACTCCCTGCCCCAATATTCAGTGGGAGAGAATTTCCTAATGTGGTGGCATGGAAAAAAATCGATTTATTAATTTTGGAATTCCAGTACAAACCGACTAAAAAATTATTTTTGGTACTAATCACTATCCACCATAATACCAAGCGAAAGGAGATACCTTCTTGGTGTTAGCTAGCCTCTCTGTAGAATTATTGTTTGTTTTGTTTTTCGTTGCCGTTATTGCGGGCCTACTTGATACACTAGCAGGTGGGGGCGGCCTGATAACTGTACCGGCCCTTATTCTTAGTGGCGTCCCGCCACTAGCTGCCTTGGGTACCAATAAATTACAAGGCAGTATTGGTACTGCAACTGCTACCTACATGATGCTTAAAAACAACAAGATCAGTTGGAATGGAATCAAAAATCTAATGCTATTTGCCTTTATTGGTGCAGCCATGGGCACAATAGCAGTACAGTTCATCAATACTGATGTTTTGTCATTTATTATCCCTGCTGTTCTTTTATTTATCGCTATTTATTTTATAGTTTCTCCGTCCCTTACTCACAGTAGTACTAAACCCAAGGTCTCAAGAAAGAAATACCAATATGGCGTAATCCCATTTATTGGTTACTATGATGGTATGTTTGGCCCCGGAACTGGATCATTTTTTGCCTTATCAGGCGTTGCCTGTAGGGGACAGGATTTACTAACCTCCACAGCCAATGCAAAACCTCTCAATTTTTCCACTAATATCGCATCTTTAATCGTATTCTTATTTGCCGGTCAAATTTTATGGGTTGCGGGAATCTTAATGATGATTGGACAAGTTATAGGTGCCTGGCTGGGATCTCATTTTCTATTTAAAATTAATCCTGGTTATTTACGGGGATTGGTAGTTCTTATGTGTGGTGGAATGTTAATAAAATATATCCACTCTATGGGATGGATAGATTATATTTTCTGAAGGGTATGGAGGTGGCTGGAATTCAGAAAAATCAGATTAAACATTAAGACTTTGGATTGTTTTATGGAGCATCTAAAAAGATCTTTAATGAACTTCTTTTTTAAGCTCCATCAACTCCTTCTTGATCTCGGTGATTTGATTCGATAGCTTGCTCTCAAAATCCTCATTGATTATCGACATATACTGCTCAAACCGACTCTGTTTTATTAGATATTCTAATCTTTCTAGCAATTCATCATTGGAAACTCTTCTCTTGGCTCGTTTCCTGGTAAATTTTATCAGTGGCTTTACCCAGTCAGGCAGTCGATAATAAGTATTTTGAAAACCTCTGCTCATGGAGTATCTAAAACCATTTTTCCGTATATAGATAGATAGCTTTGATGGTAGTAACCTATAAAATAGATTTAAATATTTATCCATCTTACTGCAGTCGGAATACCACTCTCTCACCAAACTCTGCTTATCTCTATCTAACTTCAGAGCGCCTAAAGCTTCATTAAATTCTCTTTCTGTATATTTTTCGATTAATTTTGACTTGGTTAATAGAGAAATTACATTTTTATCACCATAAAGCGGTCGTAATTCTATCAAATACAGCAACCAACATCCCAGAAGATCATTCTTATAATCCGCATCACTAGCATTTTTTGTTAAGTAGTCAAATACAAAATGGTATTGATTCACCAATCGCCGAACCATTAGATCACTTTCCTTTTCATCCACATTGACTAAACTATACGACCCAATTTCTGGCAAAATTAATATTGATTTAGCCTTGATGGTTGTTATCCAATGTAGAGAGTGACCATTAACGCAGGAACCCAAAATAAATTCGGATACTTTATTTCCACAAACAAAGTCCCTGCGATAAAACCTCCTGACATTTATAGAATTTATTTTTAAAACAAACCTGGATTTATCGCCAATAGATTCTGAAAATTTTTGTAGGGGTTTATTATGGCTAAAAAATACTATATCCGGATTCTCTCTATTGACTATACTCTGTAATTTGGGGATCAATGTAGGGTACCAACAATCTCCCTCATCGATAAATCCAACATACTCTCCAAAAGTATTTTTTACTCCAAATTCAAAAATTAGCTGGTCATCAATCTGTGAAGTACTCGGAATATAAATACTTCGAATTCTGGGCATTGAACCTGTAAAATTATTAATCCGACTGCACTCATCATTTTCGCAAAAATGAAGAACAAGAATCTCTATATCCTTGTATTGCTGTCGAATAATACTCTGCAGACAGGTATTGAGATAGACACCGCTAGACTTTGAAATAACGACAATCGAAATCATGCGCATACCACTGAAGTTCGGTAATCTAATACAGAATTAGCAGTATCTGGATCTTTGTCAAAGAGCATTCTCAAATCCGCATTACTCAATGATAGAAAAGATCTTGTAAACTGAGATAGAAAGCTCCCCCTATACTCTTCGTCAAGATTACGCCAGCACCAGTTAAACAATGCTAACTTGCTTTTGACATACAAGTGGTAAAATCTATCTCTAAGATTAATATTCTCATTAAAGAAATCTTCAATCTCATCAAAAACCTGTAATACAGATATACGCCGTGCATCTGAAATATTTGACAGCCTATCTCCTGTGGAATCGACATGATGAATACAAAAAGGGGATTCAAATAATGCAATATCTTTAGCATTTGTGAGCAAATTCCAATGTGCTAACACATCATTATGTACAGGCGTTTGTGAAAACCTAAGGGAAACCCTTTTTGCATAACTGGTTTTAATCAATCTATTCCAAGGGAAGGGTGTTAAACATAGAATGCTATCAAGATCAAAAGTGGAGAAAGTCCTGTTAACAAAGGCTCTAAGCGCCCTGTAGAAAATGGAATTGTCATCACCTGCCATACCGAGATTAATAGTGCTTCCGGGAAATCTACACTTATAGGCCATCAACAAAACATCACTGTTAACTTTTGTAGCAATTGAAACAGCTCTATCCAACATATTTGGGAGGATTAGATCATCGGCATCAAAAAATAAAGTCAGCGGTTCAGCTATTTGATCGAGAGCGCTATTCCTACAATAGCCTGCCCCATTGTTACCATCGTTTAAAATAATTTTATATGAGATTCTATTTTTCTGAAGAAAATCAGCGGCCAACCCAGCCGTGGTATCTGAGGAATTATCGTCAGATAAGTAAATTTTTACATCAGTCGTATTATTATGAACAATAGAGTTCAACGTATTAACAATATTATTTTCTTCATTGTATGTTGGTATCACCACCCCAACTTTACTGTTAGGCATACAAATTCTCTTTATAATTCTCTCAATTATCCCAAAGCAGCAGAATTAAATGTAAACACAATAAGTAAATTAATTTGAATATAATCAAGTCTGATAAAGGCTGTACCACTTAAAGTAGACAGCTATACACCTTTTTTCAAACTTATTAATCGATAATTTGCTTAAGCTAGATGCTTTCGGGAAGGCTAGGGTATGTAACAAGAGAATTAGACGCCTACCCAAGGCGCCTAGATTTTCCAGAACCAACTCTTAGAGTTTTGATTAGGTGCTATATGGCAAGAATAATATCTTCAATCGGTTTATCAAATTTTATTAAATCTTTATTTTTCTCATCTTTATATAGCTTGATATAAGCTTTAAACATAGCTGAAGGTGATTCCTGCAAAAGTGAAACCAGATAATCCCTACCCTTTAACTCTTCGATTCTATTACCGATATAGAAACCTACAAAATACAACGGACTATCCCATACTGCAGAAAAACCCAAATGATAGATTTTGTCAAAGTCTAAACTTGAGTCAATGCATGCACGAAAAAGCATTATTTCAAATAAAACAAAGTTACTATCTATTCGCTGCAAATTTCTTTTAAATTTTTTCTTAAACCATTCTGTGTACTCTTTTCCGTCTGTAACATTTAATGGAGAACCCACAATAGAGGCTATACCCTCCAGACGGGTTTGATTTAAGATTTTCTCACAATTAGAGTCTGGATTTTCTCCCTTTCCATAAAAATTGGACTGAACAACATGATATAACTCATGTGTTGAAAGTGTCAGTAAACCTTCATAATCTCCTTTAAAATACTGCAGCGCAATATAAAAGTTATCATCTTTGGCCCAACCGTCAGAAGTTCCCCCGACTACCATAAAAATATTGGTATCAAAGGAAATATCTTTAGGAGAATAATCACCAACCCCCTCTTTACACTGTTTAAGTATTGCTGAGGATTGCTCTTTATTATCTTGAGTATATCTTCAACTTCGGACAATCGTTCATTTAACTGTTGAAATCTAAAGGGATCATTTTTAACTGGATTACCTTCAACAACGTCGATCAAACTAGACCGAAATGACTCAGTATTGGCTTTACTGTCAAATCTTGAGGTTTGATGGATCGTTGCTTGTATACCCTGCAAACTCACCAGCTTATCTAATTGATCATCAGATACTTTGTCTCCAGATAAAATATCAACTAATCTATCAGCACTCTCAAAATCAATTGTTATATTATCCGTTACTTTCCCTGAGGAAAAAGCCGTAAGACTTATCAGCGACAAGCCTAAAAAAATCACGCACTTAAAGATATTCATTTTACCTCTCGTAAAAATGTAAAAGAAAAGAATAACCAGGTATTTAATCTAAAAAGAATGCTTATTGTGTGATTATTAGACCTTTATTGCCTACACAACCTCCACTCCGAATATGAGACAAAAACAATGCACTTTATGCCAACAAAGCGACTTGTGTTTTCAGCTGTCTCTAAGAAAGTTTTGCTTACGACAGAGGAAATCTTAAAAAGATTAAATCCCACCCACAGGTTGTGAATGGGATTCAGGGTAGGCTTAGGCAGACTTCTGTTCTTCAATAAAGCGCTGCATCTGCTCTTCCAGCATCGAAAGAGGCAAAGCACCATTACTTAACAGTGCATCGTGAAACGATCGCAAATCAAACTTATCGCCAAGCTCCTTTTCCGCAAGAGCTCGCAGCTGGCGAATTTTGATTTCCCCCATCTTGTAAGATAGCGCCTGCCCCGGCCAGGATATGTAGCGATCTACTTCTGCGCGTACATTTGCTGGGGACAGCGAGGTGTTATTAGATAAGAAGTTCAGTGCCTGCTGCCGTGTCCAGCCGTGAGAGTGAATACCGGTATCGATCACCAAGCGAGCGGCACGCCACATTTCATAGCTGAGTCGCCCAAAGTGCTCGTAAGGAGTGGTGTACAGCCCCATCTCTTTACCCAGTCGCTCTGAATAAAGTGCCCAGCCCTCTCCATAAGCGCTAAGGTAAAGGTTGCGACGAAAGTCCGGTACATTCTCAAGCTCTTGCGAGAGAGCATTCTGTAAGTGGTGGCCAGGTACAGCTTCATGCAGGCTGAGAGCTGGTAGCTCATACAGGGGTCGCTGGTCCAACCCATGAGTATTCAGCCAATAGGCACCGCCACGGGTGCCGCCAACGGCGGCTGGGTTATAAGAAGCTGTGGTGTAGTTGGGTGCTATTTCACTAGGCACCGGTACCACGCCATAGGGCGTACGTGGTAACAGGTTAAAGAACTCCGGCAGTACGTAGTCAATACGTTTGGCAATATAGGCCGTTTCCTTGAGCAGCTGTTCCGGTGTTTTGGCATAGAACTGCGGATCTGTACGCAGGAATTGAGTAAACTCAGAAAAACTTCCTTTAAAGCCTGACTCCTTAATCAGAGCTTTCATTTCCGCGCGGATTCTCTTCACCTCAGCAAGTCCTGTGCGATGGATCTCTGCGGGGTCCAGATCCAGAGTCACGTAGTAGCGGATGTTGTGACGATAGTAGTCACTGCCACCGGGCATCTGCTCAGCACCCAGGGTCTTACTGGCAGCCTTCAGGTAGTCACGCTCAAGGAAATCCGCCACCCGTCCAAATGCGGGGATCGCCACTTGCTCAATCGCGGTAAGGCCCTGCGCACGCAAGCGCTTTTGTTCATCGGGAGCTATGGTTTGCGGCATTTCAGCAAAAGGTTTGTACAAACTGCTCTTGCTGGGATCTTTGTATACCTGGGCGCGTACAGTTGGTGCTATACCTTCAACAACGATTTTGGGCAGCACAAAGCCTGTGCGAATTCCCTCGCGCATGTTGGCAATATTCTCATCGAAATAGCGACCAAACTCACCAATACGGGCGATATAGGCTTCGTAGTCAGCGACATCCCTCATCCCCAAACCACTATTTGCCTCCAGTGCACTAGCGTAGAAGCTCGAGAAGGTGTTCAGGGGAATTCGATCAAGGAACAGCTCTTTTTCTTCAACGGAGCTGGCCAAGACCCAAGAGAGCAGTTCACTGTTCACTCGATCTGAGGCACTCAGCTTACTTTGGTCAATCGCTTCCAGACGCCCTATAAAAGCCTGCTCTGCCTCAATACGACGCTGGCGGTCCTCGGCAGTAACGCCTGGCAGCTTGTGGTTATAAGCGGAAACCCCAACCCGGCCCGCAGTAATCGGGTTCTCTCTAAGGGTGAACTGCCAGTGATCGGCAATAACACTCTGAAGCTCTTCGGTAGCAGTTGCAGCCCAGGCTGAGGGCACCATTAAACTGGCGGTAATCATCGCTCCCGCCAGTGACTTCAGATAATCAGTAAAGGATCTCTTGGATTTCACCCTGGGCTCCATAGTGTTGTTAGTAGCTTTAGAGAACAACAGAGCTTGCTCAATTAATTCACCTAATGACCATAGGGAAGCAAGCTTGTTTCAGCACTATACATGAAGGGAGCTAAAGGGGCTCGGTGGGATAAACATGCCACTACGGCAAAGGCGGGGAAGTATCCCTCCCTCCGCCAAGTGGTCAGCCTATTGACAGTTAAGCAGCATGGGAATAACAGAACACATCGTATTTTTCACTCAGTCCGAGGGAGTACATCGATTTACTCCAAAATGAGTTGATAAACCAGTTGCGGAATTCGTCCGTGGTTGGGAACCAAAATTCACCAAAATTTGGATCGAAAAACGCTACATCCTCTGCAACCCAGGCCGCCATAGCATGACCTCCCATTTTTCCTTCAATGCCGATCTTCTTATAGGTACCCACACCTTTAGGCGGCTTTCTCAGAATTTCATTAACCAGATTGGCCGGATTCTGCCGTGTCGTTTTTCCTCTCCCATAAAAGTCGCCATGAAAAGCCTGGATTCGATCCGGGGCATTTGCTCCACGATTCACGACGCTGTCATTTGTGTGTACTCTTAGAATATTATTGGATCGGAGCCATGACTCAGAGACCCTATCCTGATTAACGGCATTTCCACCAATCTGGTGCAAAGTCATTACGTGAAAAAGATGCTGTTCACTCAGTGTGCCATTGGGGAAAAGCCAATTCCAAAGGCTGCCTTCCTTTGCGTGATGCTTTATCCAGTGTACAGAAAGAGATTCACAAATTCCGGCAGAGGTATCTTTATGTATAGTGATCAGTCCCTTCACCGGATTTAAACACTGACTGAAATTGTACAGGAGCGTGCCACCATACTGTTGCACCGATCTCTGAACAGGAGCAACTCTTGTTCCAGTAATTGAAAGTACTGTTTTATCAAACCAAATTGGCATACCCACACCTCTGTATTTGCAAAAATATAAGCACTCTGTCTAGTGCATTACTGTGTCTGCGTAAGATTGAAACAAAAAAAAATTAGGGTAGGTAGGTGTCTATTTTTTTTTAAAATCGACTCTGGAACTTTTTTATTTTCGCTATAAACGCCAACTTAAAATCGGCTCTGGCACGGATATAAATTTGACTCTGGCACTATTTTTAATAGCTAGGAACATCATTGCTATTCATCAAAAATTTTCCCCTGTATCAGACTAAAACTCACAAACTAGTCAACTTGCACATATTCTATAAATCGACTCTGACACTATTTTTAATTAAAAAAAATCGAATTATGACTGAGTTCCTTTCTGCTTTACGCCGTATTTATCTATAGATGACAGGCTATGCCTGCAGTTTCAGGTAAGTAACCACCAACTCGATATGGTTGTCTTCAAGGTGAATGTATAGTCAGATGGGCTTAGGGAGCCTCTGAATAATTCCATGGTTCCTATGTCCTCAGAGCAGTTCGCAATCGAGGCGCGGCTTTGTGCAATGTCCAAGCCTTTCCGAAAATCACATCACTAAGTGTAATTCGCTCTGAAAACCGGACAAGATGGGGCTTGATGGCCACGGCTACTGCGTTGCGGCTTTTGCAAAGAACTGAGGCCATTAGTGCGAGCTGTACCTGACATTTTTAGCCTTCAAGACCCGCTGAGATATTACGAAATTGGTCGGAGGCTCCATAAATAAAGGTAACGGCTAGCAAAAGAAGGCAGCCGAGAATCCGGCTGCCAAGTGCCCATGGGGGGAGGGCTAAGAGGGTAGCATTGGTAGCGTTCTACTATTCCACCAGTACTACAAATTAAAACAATACCTAACCTACGCCCGACAAATATAAGAACCAACTTTATAGCCGCAGATTCAGCCATAGATAACTATTGGTCCAAAATAATAATTGATAAGGGATATTATTGATCTGGCTTATATTTTAATTTATTAAAACCCAATTTTTTCTTTTCTTCCTACACCAAGACCTCTATATGGTTGGGGAAGCCTGAAATTAACAGGATGGTATTCCAAATGTACAGGTTGAGCATTTTGGGAAATCTGTATAAATTTCTTAGCTTGACGTGCTTTCTTACTCTCAATATCCTCAAGCGCTATTTTATACTGCTCAGAATCTTTCGGTATTCTTCTCAACCTCAATATTTTAAGTGCTGGATCTTCTGGCGGCTGAAGACCTCCCTGATCTATGCCACCAAATTCAATGTCTTTTGATTTGATAGGTGTAAAATAGCTAAATTCCACTCCATTCTTCACAATCATTGCCAGCACTTTCATGTCGGGACTCATCGCATATTTTACTTTATGCTGTCTAAGGAGATTGAGAGCTCTCTTGGTAGGTGCGTTGGGCAGTTTGAGCCTTCTATAAACCTCTTTCAGTCCTTCTTCACCATCTTCCCAGCCAAATACAGCCATTTCAGGTGAAGTATATTTAGTTTGCTGGCCGGCATAACTCTGATTACCCGGCCCGGCCCACGAAAGAAGGCCAGCGGAATTAGATGCTGTATGCTCTTGAAGTAAACCTGGATCTAAGGCAAAGCTACGCATCATGGCTACGCCTCTGTAATAGAGCCACGTTTCATTCATATTTGGACATTTGCAGCCCATTACGCCGTTGACCTTATTCTGACACTTAAGAAATCCACTGAAGCCGCCCTTATGGGCATTCAAGCCTAATTTAGGAACCAATCCTCCGGCACTGAGAATGTCAGCTTTTGAGCGGGTTAGCTCGCCTCTTCTACCTGTTAATATCGGCATACTTTCTCTCCATAACTTCTATCAGGTTTTTCAAAAAAACTATTAAAGCTTTAGCTAAACTCTATCAGCCTATCTCACATCAAAACCGAGAAAATTTAGCATTCACGAAAACCCATAAAAACTAAAAAAACAACGAGCTATGTTCCACTGACGTAAAGCCTGAGAAGAATAGTTTTACCAATCCAAACTGGTATTTTTATTTCCTGGATTTTTTTAGTAGTAATAGGCATTCAAAAATCCTTTTAAACAAACATCACAGAATTTTTTGGAAGTCCTAGATTGGATCATGCCTGGTATTGAAACAGAAAAATTTTGGCGCAAAAAGTCAAACCCAGGACTTTTTAAATCCACTCTGGCACCATTTTTTTAAGCCATATAAGTTTTAAGCCTGGAAGGGAACTCGAGGAGCTGTTAGGCGAATTTAATTGATTATTGTATTGTTTTTTAATCAGTATCTTGTAAGTGGAGAAAATTTGTAGAAAGACTTGTTACACCTTGACTACAAAATGAGATTCTAGTCGCGCAATAAAAATAGGATAATTACTATTTACGCTAACGGTATATACAAAACCATTCAGTTCTCTAATTGCTTAAAAACTGTCAGCATAAAAGCTGACTTTAGCCTACACGATGATCACAGTGCGCTACGGGAAGCTATCGCGAATCCGTCAATCGAACCCGGTGATGAAGCCTGTGTAATAACCTTGCCTTAGGGGCAGCCCCGGCTAAGTATCTGCTTTGACCTGCGCTTTCCCGAACTCTACCGACGTTGGCAATAATCAGCGCGGAGGTTTCTGTGGTGCCTTCGGCGTTAACTCACGCCACCGGAAAGGCATAATGGATAAATTTATTGGGGGCACGCACCATCGAGAATGGCTGTTTATGATTGCGGCCAACCAGAACGGCGCGCACTAGGATAAAAGACGTACCTGGGCACACTCTTTGATTATTGAGCTATGGGAAACCGTGATCGCCGCCCGGCCAGATGCTAAAAGACTGGCCACGGCGCGTTGCCAAATGCCGCCGCTCTCCATGTACCAGCTCGGTGTCTAAATAAAAAAGGACACCCAACGGGTGTCCTTTTCCAAGATCTTAGCCGTGACCAAATGGTAGTGTTAAATCTGCTCTACCGTCTGCTCAATACGCCCAAAAATAGATTGGCCCTCACCATCCAACATCTCAATAGCGATGGTATTGCCAAAGTCCATAAACGGTGTGCTCGCTGAACCCTTTTGGATGGTCTCAATCATGCGAATCTCAGCAATACAGCTGTAACCAACACCGCCTTCTGCTACAGGCTTACCGGGGCCGCCATCCAACTTATTGGACACGGTTCCAGAGCCAATAATAGTGCCTGCACAAAGTGGACGAGTTCTGGCCGCATGGGCGACCAGTTGCCCGAAGTGGAAGGTCATATCCACACCGGCATTGGGCTCGCCAAACTTCTCACCATTCAGATGGGAAACCAGTGGCAGATGCAATTTACCCTCGCTCCAGTTTTCACCCAGTTGTTCAGGGGTTACGCAAACAGGGGAGAAAGCACTAGAGGGTTTGGACTGGTAGAAACCAAATCCTTTGGCCAGTTCTGCAGGTATCAAACCGCGCAGGGATACATCATTGACCAACATTACCAACTTGATATGGGACAGTGCATCCTCAGCGGACACCCCCATAGGGACATCATCGGTAATCACGGCGATTTCTGCCTCGAAGTCGATGCCAAAGCCATTGCTTTGCGGCATTTTTACCGGCTCGCGCGGGGCCAGGAAGGTATCGGAACCACCTTGATACATGAGCGGATCACTGTAGAAGCTCTCCGGCACCTCGGCACCGCGGGCTTTGCGCACCAGCTCAACATGATTCACGTAAGCACTACCGTCGGCCCAGTGATATGCGCGCGGTAAAGGTGAAGCACACAGAGTTTGGTCAAAGGCTTCCCCTTGAATCTCACCATTCTGCAGGCGCTCATGTAGCTTCTCCAACTTGCTGCTGACAGATGCCCAATTGTCCAACGCACTCTGCATGGTGGGGGCAATATCGCCAGCTGGCACCATACGGGTAAGATCGTCGCTAACAACAACCAATTGGCCATCGCGGCCGGATTTAAGGCTGGCTAACTTCACTGTGCCTCCCCTTCAGTTTTTTCCACAAATTCTTCTTCCCCATGCATCCAGGCGGCGTGCCTTGGGGCTTTTTTAGTACGCGACCACTCTTCCAACATATCCTCAGCAACCCGCTTCAGCTCTTTGTGCATACCAGGCTTGGCGGTATTGGCGGCCAGCTCAATACGATGGCCGTTGGGGTCGAAGAAGTAGATCGACTGGAAGATAGTGTGATTGGTAGGGCCGAGTACGTCGACCCCGGCCGCCTCCAGTCGCGCTTTAGTCTCAAGCATTTCTTCCATGGACTCCACTTCGAAAGCGATATGCTGCACCCATTTAGGTGTGTTCTCATCGCGCCCCATCTCCGGGGAGTTAGGGATTTCGAAGAAGGCAAGCACATTCCCCATACCCGCATCCATAAAGACGTGCATGTAAGGGTCCGGCTCACCGGTTGAGGGTACCTCGTTTTCGGCAATGGCCAGCTGGAAGTCCATGCCGAGAAGATCGCGGTAGAATTCCACTGTCTCCTTGGCGTCCCTACAGCGATACGCCACGTGGTGAATGCGCTTAATGCCCATTGAAGCCTCCGTTATTATTCCTTTTCTTTAATGACGCCACGCTTGAGCTGGTCGCGCTCAATGGACTCGAACAGGGCCTTAAAGTTACCCTCACCAAACCCTTCATCTTCCTTGCGCTGGATAAACTCAAAGAATACCGGGCCGAGCATATTAGCGGAGAAAATCTGTAGCAGCAGGCGTGGTTGGCCGCCCTCGGTGGTGCCATCCAGCAGGATGCCACGGCTCTGGAATTCTTCAGTAGGTTCACCGTGCCCAGGCAGACGCTCTTCCAGCATTTCGTAGTAGGTGTCCGGCGGCGGGGTCATAAACTCCATGCCGCGCTCTTTCAGGCGATCCCAACAGGCAATTAAGTCATCACAAGCAAAGGCGATATGCTGGATACCTTCGCCGTTGTACTTCATCAGGAACTCTTCGATCTGGCCGCCGCCACCAGCTGCTTCTTCGTTCAGCGGAATACGGATCTTGCCATCCGGTGCAGTCATCGCCTTGGACAGCAGGCCGGTGTATTCACCTTTGATATCGAAGTAACGAATCTCGCGGAAATTGAATAGGTCTTCGTAATACTTGGCCCAGTAATCCATACGGCCGCGATACACGTTGTGGGTAAGGTGATCCAGAGTGTGGAAACCACAACCTTCAGGGCGACGCTCTACGCCTTCTTCCCAGATAAAGTCGATATCGTAGATGGACTCACCATCTTCGTAGCGATCAATCATGTACAGGGTTGCACCGCCAATACCTTTGATTGCCGGCAGGTGCAGTTCCATCGGGCCGGTATTCACATGAACAGGCTGTGCACCTTTACGCAAGGCCTCTTCGTAGGCGAACTTGGCATCTTTCACGCGGAAGGCCAGGCCACAAGCGGAGGGACCGTGCTCCTGGGCGTAGTAATAGGCGTGGCTGTCGGGCTCGTAGTTGGTGATAAAGTTGATATCACCCTGGCGCCACAACTCCACTGCCTTGGAGCGGTGACGGGCGATTTTCTCAAAGCCCATGGCGGAAAAAACGGTTTCAAGGATGCCTTTTTCCGGCGCAGTAAACTCTACGAATTCGAAGCCGTTAAGTCCCATCGGGTTTTCAAATAAGTCGGCCATGCGGTCCTCCATTTCTTATCATCGCAGCACTTCAAAGCGGGGCTGCGGATTGTGGATTTAAAGCGCAAACGAAGTTAGTTGCAGATGTAACTAATGTCAAGAAACTCTGGATCAGCTAACAAATGAGTACTAAAAGAGTATTTTTAGTCACCAGCCTCCAAAGCTAGCGCCTGGAAGAATAACCAGCTGGCAACGGGTCCTTGGACAGGATCGGAAGAGTAATCGGGAGCCGGGTGCGACACATTGGCTGCGCCACACCCGTGCACAGCCGACCTTATTTACGCGTGCATTTTCCGGTATCGGTACGACACATATGATCCTTGTGAAACTTGCCGGTCATCTGGTCGCACTGGGATTTGCTCACATCTCCGGCACAGGCATTTTCGGCATGCTGGCAGCAACCGGTTTCAGCGGTACCCATTCCCTTACCGCCTTCCATACCTTCATCTTTCTTGCGCTGTTCGCAGGCAGACAGGGTCAATACCATCGCTGCGGCCAGTATCCCAATTGAAGCTTTGAGTCTCATTAAGGCCTCCTAAATACCCGGCTTAGCGGCCGGTGACATGGATATCGCGGAATCTGCCGCGCATAGCTTTGTGCGACCCGCGTAGATTTACCCGACATCTCCACCAGCTCAGGGATTTTGCGATTAGGCGCGCCATCCCATTGTCACCCTGCAGATTTACCGGGCCATGCATTGACTGTAGCCCACACTGGCAGCGAAACCATCTGACTGACGGGACATTTACGTTAATTTGCCCCTGACAGCCCATCCAGATAGCTGAATACCTTTTTGTATTTGCCAGAGCCGGTACAATCGGCCCCCGTTTGTCGGGTAAAAAGCCCCGACAGGAATGTATTTATTGAGGACCCCCTATGCTTCTCGCCGCTGCTGCCATCATTGCCGGCTTTATTGTGCTGGTCTGGAGTGCCGACCGCTTTGTGGATGGAGCTGCCGCCACGGCCAAACACTGCGGCATGCCCACATTATTAATTGGTATGGTGATCGTCGGCTTTGGCACTTCTGCCCCTGAGATGGTGGTCTCAGCCATTGCCGCATTAAACGGCAACCCAGGCCTGGCCCTGGGTAATGCCTATGGCTCCAATATTGCCAATACCGGTCTGATTCTCGGCTTCAGTGCCCTACTGATCCCCCTCTCAGTCCACTCAAAGATTGTGCGTAAAGAGCTGCCACTGCTGCTGGCAATCACCCTGCTCAGTGGTGCCTTCCTGTGGAATGACCGCTTGGAGCGCTGGGAGGGCATTGTTCTGTTATTCGGTTTCTTCGCCTTGATCGGCTGGAGTATCTTTTCTGCCATGCGCAATAAAGGTGACCAGCTTGAGGGAGAAGTAGAAACTGAGCTGGAAGACAACCCTATGCCGCTCGGAACTGCCATATTTTGGTTGATAGCGGGACTGGTGCTATTGATTGTCAGCTCCCGAATTCTCGTATGGGGAGCAGTCACCATTGCTGAATCTTTGGGGGTTAGTGACCTGGTAATAGGCCTGACTATTGTTGCCCTGGGAACCTCACTGCCGGAACTGGCCGCAACCTTAGTGGCCGCACGAAAAGGTGAGCACGATATCGCCATCGGTAACGTTGTCGGCTCCAATATGTTTAACCTACTGGCAGTAGTCGGTATTGCCGGTACCATCGCTCCCATGGAGCATGTACCACACGAGGTGCTGTCCCGTGACTGGCCGATGGTTCTGGGCCTCACAATCGCCCTGTTTATTTTTGCCTACGGCTTCAAAGGCCAGGGCCGGATCAATCGCTGGGAAGGCTCCGCGCTGCTTATGGCATACCTCGTATATACCGGCTACCTAGTGGGAACCATTACCAAAGCTGCACTCTGATAATATTTGGGGTGGTGCCGCACCACCCCATAGTTACCGCCTGAATTCACCGTAATTCACCACCTCTGCGCCCATTTCTCTTCCCAAAAACTGACTAATATCTGCAAATACTTTCCAAGGAAAAGTGCTGAGCAGCTTGATGAAGAGAAGCACCATTGGCAAAACCGTCGCGCTAACCGCCCTATTTGGACTCGGTGCAATTTACCTTCCCAATGCCTCTTGGCTGGCGACAGCCCAGCAAGGAAAACCGATCCTGATTGCCCATCGCGGTGTCTACCATACTTACAACCGGGATAATTTAGCCCGTGACGTGTGCACCGCCGCCCGTATCCATACCCCGCAACACCACTACCTGGAAAACACGATTCCCTCTATGGAAGCTGCCTTTTCCCATGGCGCGGACATTGTCGAAATCGACGTCCATCCCACCATTGATGGCGACTTCGCAGTATTTCACGACTGGACCATAGACTGCCGCACGGATGGAACAGGTGTCACCCGGGAACAGTCCAGAAAGGACTTAAAGAAGCTGGATATTGGTTACGGCTATACCTTTGATGGCGGCAAGACATTTCCCTTTCGTGGCCAAGGGGTGGGCTTACTTCCCACTTTAAAAGAAGTCTTACTGCACTTTCCCAGCAAGCAGTTTCTGATCAATATTAAGAGTAATGATCCGACAGAAGCAGACCGATTGGATAACTATCTTCGGCTACACCAATTGCCTATTAATTCCCGGCTTATGATCTACGGCGGCGATCGCCCAATTAAAAGGATACGGCAGCTGCGGCCAAATGTACTGGCCTTCAGCAAAACCAGTGCCAAGCAATGCATTCTGCGCTACGTGCTACTTGGTTGGAGCGGTTATTTCCCCGAGGCTTGCCGAAACAGCATTGTTGTTGCACCCAATACCTGGCGGTGGGCTTTATGGGGTTGGCCCAATCGCTACTCTGAACGAGTGGCCAAAGCCAATAGCTTGGTGATGGCGGTGGACCATAAAAATGGTAAGCGAGGCTTGCCCGGTATTTACACACCGGAAGAACTCAGTTTTCTGCCCGAAGGTTACAGCGGAGCTATTTGGATTGAGAAGATAGAGCTTATTGGTCCATATCTACAAGCAAGGCAATAAATAACCTTAGCGTTTTCGAACTTTCTCCAGCCGTGCCAGATGCGCCTGAAGACGCTCTATTTCTTCCAGCAGCTCTATCGCTAATGCAGCGCCGGCAAGATTTACCCCCAGATCTCGCTCCAGGCTGTAAACCCGGCGCACCCGGCGCACACAAATTCCGCTAAAGCGCCACTGCACTTCCCTGCTACGCGGCTCAATAATTCCCTCCTCAACCAAGGCAATAATGCGCTCCGCCGGCACACCACAAGCCCGACACAGTTCACTCAAAGTTAACTCACTCTCTTCATCCAGGAGAACACCGCTAAGCTGCTCAACCTTTTTAGGCATCACAATTATCCTCCCATGGACTGACGCGGATTGAAGTTGAATGCGTCGCCAAACTGACGGTATGCCTCGCGTTCAATATCAGTAGTGGCTGGCGGCGTAACAGTTTGCATCACTATATACATATCCCCCGGCTGCTTTGCCGGGATACCGCGGCCCTTGAGGCGCAGTTTTTTACCATTGGTGCTGTTTGCTGGAATGGTCACTTTAATGGGACCATCGGGAGTGGGTACCTGAACTTTGGCTCCAAGCGTTATCTCCCAGGGAGCCAAAGGCAAATCCAGGTAAACCGTTTTACCTTCTGTATGGAAAAGGGGATGGGGGTTGAAAGCAATTTCCAGGTAGAGATCACCAGGCTTACCTTCTCCAATGCCAGGCTCACCCTGTCCAGCTAAGCGAATCTGTTGCCCTTCAGTGATCCCCTTGGGAATTTTTATATTAAGAGTGCGCTCACGCAGTTGCGGTCGCCCATCTGCACCCAATACCGAGTGCTTTAAGGTTACTTGGCGTGTACCGCCACGATAACTATCTTCGAGGTCTACTGTGATGCGGGCATAGGTATTTTCACCCTGGGCACTATAAGAGCGGCGCTGCCCCTGCCCATAAGCCTGACGAAACCCGCCGCGGCCAAACAAGCTTTCAAAGAAGTCACTAAAAGCTTCAGGATCAGCTTCGGTATATCCACCACCGTGAAACTCAAAACCCTGGTCCCAATTGGGGGGCGGTCGGAAATCCTGGCCAGACTGAAAACCACTGCCGAGCTGATCGTAAGCAGCTCGCTTCTCTGGGTCCTTCAATACTTCATAGGCCTCATTTACTTCCTTAAAGTGTTCTTCGGCGCCCTCCTCTTTACTGACATCCGGATGATATTTACGTGCTAATTTTCGATAGGCACGCTTAATCTGTGCCTGATCCGCACTCCGATCCAGGCTGAGTATTTTGTAATAGTCCTTGTATTCCATGGCTTTAATAAAAGCCAAAGATGGTGCATTTTGCCATGCATAATTTAATTAACTAGCAGAAGAATATGTCAGTGATGAGTGAATCCGCCAACCTAATTTAAGAGTCATTAGGATGCGGAACAAACAGCATTAAGGTGAAGACACTGAGGATAATTATTAAACTTCGATATGGCGCATTTATACTTTAAGTCCAGCAAGCATACCGCAATACATATATTATATTTGACGCCGACATAAAATTCGGCGCCAAATACCACAGGTTAATGACCTGTTTCATACCACATATCAGCACTCACATACTCAATACTGCCATCAACATAGTGAATATATGCTTGGCCTTGATTTGTTGAATAGGCTCTTACTGTCACATTGCATGAAAGGCCTGAACTACAACCTTTTATCCAATTTATTCGATCAATAGACTTGGTTATATTCGTAATAGTCCATTTACCAGAGGTGGAATTTCCAAAACTAAAGTCTATCCCCGTGCAGCTAGAGGTGCCATTGCCAAAAACTTGACCTCCAGACTTTACATTGAGTTGACACACAAGATTAGCAGATAGCGCAGGCAACGAAATAGATGCACCCACTAATAGTAAACTTGCCAGTAATAATTTTTTGATATCCATATACCTAACCTTAAATTTAAATGTCTCTATTATTTTTTTAAGTAAACAACGAATTTGAGGTTATCATTGAACAGTTGCGCTTCCTATACGACTCCAAAAATACGCCATAAAAATAAGCTAACCAGTTATCAAATCAAGACAATTAAATTCCATTAATTCAAAAAAACAATGTAATCAAATTAAATCTGTAATTTTTTCGGATATGATCGATTGAAAATAAATCTGTTTTTACATGAGAGTACAATGGAGCTAATATTCTAGGGAAGCCACGTTAGTCAGCCTCCCTGGAACAGGACATATTGATTAGGCGTTAACGTTCAGCAGAGTAAGGATCTTCCGCATTTAAATAGGCCAAAACATCTGCTTTCTGTTCGGTTGAATTAAGCCACTTGCGAACTTCTTTAGCTTTATCATATAAGTCATCGCCAAATTTACTCCGATACATTTCAGAAAAAGTCTCTTGGGCCTTATTCTCCCTGATCTTTTTCTGCCATTCATGAGTAACTAAAAAGTTAAGTGAGCCAGCAAGTCCTTCAGCTTTTAGTAAATCCCACTCGCCTTTATCTAACCAAACTCCACCGACAACAGTGCTGTAATCAATACGGTGCTCACTACTAGCAATAATTTTTATCTTTTGCATTATGGAGCCAGACACTGGGCACAGGATAGCTCGTTTAGTATCTTCGGCAACTACATCATTCAGATTACTAATGTCTTCTGAAAATTTGTATTCAGGATTTTGTCTTTTCCAGCTTAAGTAATCTTCAATAAGAATCCAGTTACCCTCACAGGAAGAACAGGTATATCCACGAAATAACTCTTCGATAGATCCTGGTTTAAGAACGCCATCTTTACAGCTGGTACAGCGCTTCATATTTTGTACCTTAATAAAAAATAACCCGGATCTATCTATTTAGAACCGGGTTATAAGAATCATTTATTTCTAAAAACAATAGTTAGTTTTGTACTATATAATTTAAAAAATGTACGTTGTTTTAACTATCAATCTCAGTAGTCTTATTGAGGTCGCCAACTCCAGCTTCTTTTAAGAGCGAGTCTACCAGCGGCGCCATAGCTCGGTGTTTTAGAGCACTACCCACCAGAGCCTCAGGCAAGCTTTGTCCTTTGGATTCAGCCTCGCCATCTAAAATGCCGCTGCTTGCTCTACCATCAACACCATTTAAGCCTTCAACAGAGATAATTTTCATTCCCTCAATACTTTCCATCGGCTTAACGCTTTCACGGATAATATTGGGCAGATTTTCGTGCAGACTGAGGACCTTCTTAAGTGCAATCTGGGCCTCATTAAGGCTATTAAAAGCCTCATTCATCAGGCGCTGCCCCTCAGCGTCCACCGCATATTTTTCACGATCAGCTTCGACTTTAATACGAATAGCCTCAGCTTCAGCTGCAGCCTGCAAGCGCAATGCTTCAGCCTTATCCTCTGCAGCTGCTTTCTCTGCATCGGCCATTACCTTAATACCCGTGGCCTGACGCTCCGCTACTTTTTGAGCTTCGATAATTTCAATGCGCTTATCACGCTCAGCAACTTCAACATCCTGAGCCGTGCGAACTTGCTCTTCGGCTTTTACGGCTTCAGCTCGAGCTACGTTGGCCTGTTGGTCCGCAAGAGATTGCTCTTTGGACTTTTCTGCAACAGCAATTGCACGTTCCTGCTTGGCAATTTCCACTGATTTCTCTTTGGAAATACGCTGCTCATCGAGAATACGCTCACCTTCAATCTCTTGCTCTTTCAAGCGTCGCTCTTTCTCGATTTCCAGTAACTTAGTTGCCTGTTCCGCAGCAATTTGAGATTGGCTCACCTCGCGCTGGGCTTCAATTTCAGCCTTGCGTGCGGCGCGCTCCTGCTCTGCTTGTTCACGGGCGATATCCGCCTTCTGAGCAGCTTCACGATTTTCCAGCTCGCGCTGTTGCTCCAAGTGTGCGTAACGTTTTTCCTTATCAATTTCTAACTTTTGGCGTTCAGCTTCGAGGTTTTTCTTCTCGATCTGTACCATAGTTTCCTGCTCGACATCATTGACCTCTTTACGACGCGTCTCAATAGAGCGGGTCATGCTGGCGAGGCCCTCAGCATCAAACACATTATCCTGATTGAAGAATTCTTTATGGGTTTGATCCAAACCGGTCAAAGATACAGCCTCGAGTTCCAATCCATTTTTTAATAGATCTTCGGAAACTACCTGCTGAACTTTTTGTACAAACTGACTGCGCTGCTCATGCAATTCGGCCATTTCCATTTCAGCTGCTACAGAGCGTAACGCATCAACAAATTTACCCTCGATCATTTCTTTTAATGCTTCGGGGTCTAAAGTACGCAGCCCCAAAGTCTGTGCAGCATTGGCTATCGCATCTACATCCGGTTTTACCCGCAGATAAAATTCAGCAAGTACATCAACACGCATACGATCCTTGGTGATCAGCGCTTGATGCTCTTTACGGGAAACCGCCAGGCGCAAAGTATTCATGTTCACAGGAATAATTTCATGTAGAACCGGTAGTACCAATGCACCTCCATTCATTATGACTTTTTGACCACCCATACCAGTACGCACAAATGAGCGTTCTTTTGAGGCTCTTGTATACAGGCGCGCAAAAATAGTTCCAATAACAATTAAGGCCACTAGTACAGCCCCGGCAATAAATACCATAACCGGTAGGTTTCCTATCACTTCTAGATTCTCCATTTAGTTATTCTCCATAAGATGTATACTGCTGGGGCGTGTTACTCGAAAATGTGCTCCCAGCTCTTCAACCAGTAACACCTTATCCCCCTGATTAAATGTTTCACTTTCATCCGGTTCCACCATCACATAATGTGTAGTTCCGTATTCATCACTAAAACGTGCTTCTGCTGGTGAACCGATTTCTGCTTTACCGATCGTAATAATAGCTACACGGCCAATAAAGGAATTTCTCTCAACTGCCTCGGATTCATCACCCACAGCAAAGCGCCGCATAATGTTGCCAACAAAACGTACCTGAGGTAGCGCAAGAAAAAAGACTGCCACAGCAAGTAAACCGCCTGGCAATAAATATCCAACAAGAGACTCTATGAGCATTTGGGCTACTAGGCCGGTGACTCCAAAGCTAACCAGAAAAGTTACTAACAGTATAAGTGCAGGAACTTCACCGAAACGCAACCACCCAAGCATCTTAGTCATCCCGCCAGACAACCCTGTATCTGGCACGTCAACATCAAAATCTGGTAATAAATTATCCAGTAAATCTGAAATACCAACACCAATCAATGTCATGACGCCTTCAAGAAGCGCTATCATAAACATTAAAATCAGCGCACCAGTAAAGATCAGGTTTTGGTCTTGCAATAAAAATATCATCAGCCCCCCGATTTAATCTTGGCTAAACGTTCTTTCACACGATTATTTCGCGCGAACTCCTCAAGCTCTGCTAATTTGCTGGCATCTATCCCAGAGTCAAATGTCGATATAGCTATATTACCTACTGCTCGATTAAATGCATCGGTAGCTTGTTCTACCTGGGCTTTTGGCTTTCTATCCCTGCCATATTCATCGGCAGTAACTCTATTGCTTACCTTTTTATTGGCTGCAATAAATTCTTGTAATTGCTCACGCATTTCACGTTTCTTACCTTGCAGGGCAAGAATATAGGAACCTAGTTCCTTTATTTCTATCTCATTTTCATTGATCGCTTTTTCTAAAATTGGAAGTTGCGCCTCAATATCCATTTGTTTGGCAATGGCGACTTCAGCCAAATCATCACGACCTTCATTTATAGCAATATCAATTTGTTCAGCTAAATGCTTATGACGAGCATTTTCATCGCTTAACGCTCTACTGTTTAGATACTTGGATGCCTCCACCTTCCCTAGCTGATCTCGCACATCTGCAATTGCATCATCCACCTCCCGAATTGCCTGCTCCATCACTGACTCTGGTGCAGTGGCTTCAACCGAGTCCACGACGGCATTGGCGGACACAGAGATTAAACGTGATATGCGCTTTATAAACCCTTCACTCATAACTTATCTCCTGCTCCCAAATAGAAAAATCCACCTTATTATTAGCTACAAACTTCAAATGATCTCGAAACAGTATCCAATCTCTCACTAAAGATACTGTTTATGCTTTCCTGCTATGACGGCAAGACAATTTTTCCGCAAAGTATTACGAGTCTGCAGCAGAGTTTTTATAAGTAGCTCAATAGGATTGGAATCAATAGTAAATTATATCAATGCCGTATTCTCTACGAGCAATTCCAATATCATTCAAATTAGTAAACTGCGATGACTTTTTCCCAAACAACAAGTCATTAATGGAAGGAACGCTTCTACACAGGAAAGTTATGACCGGGCAGATTTTTTTGCTCTGCCGAACCTCTCTCTACAGCAACCAATTTACGCATTTTTTACTTTGTGTGACAGCGCTACTGCAATCGATCGACACCAAGGTAGGCATAGTCATCCGCCGATAAACACGCCGAAATTTACTGGAGTTCATTGAGCATGACGTTCCTTTGCCTCACATGCATATAAATGTACACATACCAATAGAGTAGGTCAATCAATAGAAGGTAAAATGAGTGGATGACAAGTTTTTAAACGTGGGTCGCTTGCTTTTATGCTTTGCTAAAGTAGCAGCTATTAGCGCTGTAAAACTGAACATTGTGGTTGGCATACAATTCAAAAATCAATTACACGCTATAACAGCAGGTAAATAGTAACATAAAATCAACGCCAACTTATGGTTTTGAAAATATGAACGCGCCCAGTTCTAATTCATCCTTTCAGTGCTTGGAAAATCCTATTCTCAATGTCGATAGCTATAAAACTAGTCATTATCTGCAGTACCCCCCAGGAACATCACATATTAGTAGTTATGTAGAGTGTCGTGGTGGAGAATTTACGTCGACGGTATTCTTTGGCTTGCAGGCGTTTATCAAGCAATACCTGAGCACCCCCATCAGTTCTCATCAAATTGATGAAGCTGAAAATATTTTAACCCCCCATGGACTACCATTTAACCGTGATGGATGGAATCATATTTTAAATGACCACAATGGTTTAATGCCCCTTGAAATTGCAGCGATAGAAGAAGGACAAGTCATTCCAGTAACCAATGTTTTAGCTCAGGTTGTAAATACCTGCCCCTCCTGCTTTTGGCTCACCACTTATATTGAAACTGCACTTTTACGGAGCATCTGGTATCCATCAACCGTAGCTACCCAGAGCCGCGAAATAAAGAAAATTATCTCACAGTATTTATTTGAAACAGCGGAAAATCTGGATACGCTGGAATTTCGTTTACATGATTTCGGGGCTCGGGGAGCCAGCAGTCTCGAAACAGCCATGCTGGGAGGCATGGCTCATTTAGTTAATTTTAAGGGGACTGATACGATATCCGGAATATTAGCCGCAAAAAGATTTTACAACGCCGCTGTACCTGGAGCTTCCATTCCCGCCGCTGAACACAGCACAATTATCGCTTGGGGACAGCAGCATGAGGAAGATGCTTACCGTAATATACTTGAGCAATTTTCTGGGGAAGGAAAAACTGTGGCTGTTGTCAGCGATAGCTATGATTTATGGAATGCTATAGAAAATATCTGGGGAAAAAAATTAAAGGATAAAGTTACTCACGGTGGCGGCACATTAGTAATAAGGCCTGACTCCGGCAACCCAGAAGAAATCGTGATAGAAGCAATAGAAAGGTTGATGCGGATATTTGGCTCGCAGAAGAATAAAAAAGGGTATCGATTACTCCCCCTTTATTCGGGTTATACAAGGAGACGGTATCACCCGATTTGTAATCCCGAAAATTCTCCAAGCAATGAAAGAAAACAATCAAAGCACAGAAAATCTGACCTTTGGTATGGGAGGAGGATTACTACAAAAAGTTGACCGCGATATGATGGGGTTTGCAATGAAAGCCAGCGCTATCTGTATCAATGGCAGTTGGTACGATATTTTTAAGAATCCGAGAACCGGACCCGAGAAAAGGTCCAAGGGGGCCGCCTTGCGTTGATTCGCGGCGATGATGGTGCACTTCGAACTATTGTGCAGAGCGACCTAAAATCAGAGGCTAACCTGCTGAGGCCCGTTTACCGCAACGGTATCCTGCTTAAAGATTTTACTTTCGACAAAGTTCGAAGAAATGCTGCTCTTTGAATCCCTTTCCACCCTCACAACGTCTTACCCCTACGAAACTTCACTTTACCGAGCGAGTACTTTACAACTTTAGGTTGGTCCTGTTAGTTGTGCGTATCCAAAGTCTGACCTCCGTGCACATAAGGCCTCCAGCGTCAGTCGTAATAACAATAAGTACCCGCAGAGAGTGCTCATGCTCTCGTGGGGTAAAGGTAGCCAATGGAAAGAAGAAAATTCCTCAAGATCGCCGGCGTCGGCTCCAGTGGTATTTTGTTGCCGCTACAGGGCATTCAGGTCAGCGCCGAGCAGCTGCTCAATGAGGGCATGCACAGCTCCCATAAAAGACACCTGGCTGATGTAGTCCTGAATACCGCGCGCAAGGCCGGGGCCAGTTATACCGATGTACGTATCGGCCGCTATCTAAACCAGTACGTTATGACCCGCGAAACCAACGTGGAGAATATCGTCAACACAGAATCCCTTGGTGCTGGTATTCGTGTGATCGCCAATGGCACCTGGGGCTTCGCCGCCACCAACGACCTTACAGCGGATGGCGTTGCCCTTGCCGCGCGCCAAGCAGTTGCCGTAGCTAAGGCCAATGCGAAGTACCAAACTGAGCCCGTGCGTTTGGCACCGGTAAAAGGGGTGGGCGAGGTTTCCTGGGAGACACCTATCGAACAAAATGCCCTCCAGGTCCCCATCAGTGAAAAAGTCGATTTCCTGATGGATGTTAACAATGGGGCACTCAAAGCTGGGGCCAACTATATCCGTTCTTCCCTGTATCTGGTCAATGAGCAGAAGTACTTTGCTTCTAGCGACGGCTCCTATATTGACCAGGATGTCCATCGCCTCTGGGCACCTATGCAGGTGACCGCTGTTGATAAGCAGAGCGGTGCTTTCAAGACTCGCAACGGTCTCAGTGATCCAGTGGGAAGAGGCTATGAATACCTGGCCGGTCACGACAAAGACAAGATTCGCGGTCAGACCACGCTCTACAAAGCTTCCTATGATATGGCCGAGGATGCAGTGCTTGCAGCCGAGCAAGCCCAAGCCAAGCTGTCAGCCAAGTCCATCGATCCGGGCAAGTACGATTTGGTACTGGAACCCTCACATCTGTGCCTGACCATCCACGAATCTGTGGGCCATCCTCTTGAGCTGGACCGCGTGCTGGGTTACGAGGCCAACTATGCGGGAACTTCCTTCGCCACCCTGGATAAGTGGCGCAGCGGTAAATTCCAGTACGGCAGCGATAAGGTCACCCTGTTTGCCGACAAGGTGCAACCGGGCTCCCTCGGTGCCGTCGCCTATGACGACGAAGGGGTTAAAACCAAGCGTTGGGACTTGGTGAAAGACGGCATCCTGGTGAACTACCAGGCTACCCGCGATCAGGTGCATATGATCGACCAAAAGGAATCCCACGGCTGCAGCTATGGCGATAGCTGGTCCAGCGTGCAATTCCAGCGCATGCCTAATGTCTCTTTGGCGCCAAGCGAAAAAGAATACTCGGCAAAATCCATGATTCGCGATGTGGAAAAAGGCATCTACATTGTCGGACGCGGTTCTTATTCCATCGACCAGCAGCGCTACAACTTCCAATTCGGCGGGCAGCTGTTCTATGAGATCAAAAACGGCGAGATCGTCGGCCAGGTTGAAGACGTCGCGTACCAGTCCAACACCCAGGAATTCTGGAATTCCTGCTCGGCGATTTGCGACAGCAGTGATTACCGCTTGGGCGGAACCTTCTTCGATGGCAAGGGCCAGCCGAGCCAGGTGAGCGCAGTCTCCCACGGCTGTTCCACCACCCGTTTTGACCAAATTAATGTAATCAATACCAAGCGCAAGATTTCCTGAGCGGCGCACAAGAATAAGTAATTGGAGAAAAGGCAATGGCCATTCTGAGTAGAAGTGAAGCGAAGCGTATTCTCGACAAGGTTTTAAAATACAGCCGCGCCGATGAAGCCAGCGCGCAGCTGGCCGGCAGCGAAACCGGCAATATTCGCTACGCGCGCAACAGCGTTTCCACCAGTGGTATCGTCAATGATATCGAGCTGGCCGTAGAGGCCCGTTTCGGCAAGAAATCCGGTGTGGCCACTATCAATGAATTCAGTGATGCCTCCCTGGAAAAAGTGATGCATCGCGCCGAAGAGTTGGCCAAGCTATCTCCGGAAAACCCGGAAGCCATGCCGATGCTGGGACCGCAGAAATATGTCAGCGTAGACGGCTTCGCCAAGTCCACTGCAGATATCACTCCAGACCAGCGCGCCAAGGCTGCGGCAGATTCCATTATTGCAGCCAAGGAAAAGAAAGTGGTTGCCGCAGGTTACCTGGAAGACCAGCGTTCTTTTGCTGCAGTCGCCACCAGTAAAGGCTTGTTCGGCTACCACGCTTCTACCTCTGCCAATTTCACTGTAACTATGCGCACCGAGAATGGCCTGGGTTCTGGTTGGGCCGAAAGTGACGTTACCGATTTCGGTGCAATGAATACCGGCAGCACCTCCTCTGTCGCCATCGACAAAGCGGTCCTGTCCCAGGAAGCCCGTGCCCTGGAACCGGGCAAGTACACCGTGATCCTGGAGCCCAATGCGGTGTCCGGCCTGGTGGGTTACATGATGAGCGGCTTCGATGCGCGCAGTGCCGACGAGGGCCGCAGCTTTATGAGCAAAAAGGGCGGCGGCAACCGTACCGGCGAGAAGATGTTCGACAAGCGAGTAAATTTCTACTCCGACCCCACCAGCCTCGATGTGCCGGCTCAACCCTGGACCGACGGTGATTTTATGCAGCTGGGACGCACCGAATGGGTGAAAGATGGGGTAGTGAAAAACCTGGCGCGCAGTCGCTACTGGGCCGAGCAAAGCAAAGGCGAAGTGGTCCCTGAGCCCAACAACCTAATTATGGTCGGCGGTGATAAATCCACCGAAGAACTGATCAAAAATACCCGCCGAGGCATTTTAGTAAGTCGCACCTGGTATATCCGTATGGTCGATCCGCAGTCCATGCTCCTGACCGGCCTCACCCGCGACGGCACCTTCTATATCGAAAACGGCAAGATCAAATACCCGGTGAAGAACTTCCGCTTCAACGAGAGCCCGGTAATCATGCTCAACAATATCGAAGATATGGGTGTACCCCAGCGAGTGGGTATGTGGGGCATGTCCGCCATGATTCCCGCGTTGAAAGTGCGCGACTTCACCTTCAGCAGCCTTTCCGACGCCGTATAACAGCCAGCACCCATCGAGGATAACGAAATGGAAAGAAGAAAATTTCTCCAGCTCAGCGGTGCCGGCCTGGGTGTTTCCATGTTGCCGCTGTCCGGCAATCTGGTCGCCGAGAGCAAACTGACGCAAAGCGGTGTTGATCTCTCGGTAAAAAAAGAATTTGCCGATGTCGCCCTGAATACCGCCACTAAACTCGGCGCCACTTATGCCGATGTGCGTATTGGTCGCTACCTGAACCAATATGTGATCACCCGCGAGATGAAAGTGCAGGACGTGGTGAACACCGAATCTATCGGCATGGGGATTCGGGTTATTGCCAACGGCACCTGGGGCTTTGCTGCCACCAATGACCTGACAGCCGATGGCGTCGCTCGCGCCACCCGCCAGGCAGTAGCTACCGCCAAGGCCAACTCCAAGTACCAGCAGGAGCCCGTACAGTTGGCTCCGGTAAAAGGCCACGGCGAGGTGAGCTGGCAGACACCCATCCAGAAAAACGCTATGCAGATCCCCCTGGCCGACAAGGTGGACCTGTTAATGGACGTGAACAAGTCCGCTATGGATGCCGGCGCCAGCTATATCAACTCCATGTTGTACCTGGTGAATGAACAAAAGTATTTTGCCTCTACCGACGGCTCCTATATCGACCAGGACGTTCACCGTTTGTGGGCGCCCTTCTCGGTCACCGCAGTGGACAAGAAAACTGGCGGTTTCCGTACCCGCCAGGGCCTCAGCCAGCCGGTAGGACGCGGCTTTGAATACCTGGATGGCCGCGCCGAAGACAAGATCCAAGCACAGACAGTGCTCTACCGCGACTCCTACGATATGGCCGAAGACGCACGCCTGGCGGCGCAACAAGCCAAGGAAAAGCTTACGGCTAAATCGGTCAAACCGGGCAAGTACGACCTGGTGCTGGACCCAAGCCACCTCTGGCTCACCATCCACGAATCCGTCGGCCACCCACTGGAGCTGGACCGCGTGCTCGGCTACGAGGCCAATTTTGCCGGTACCTCTTTCGCCACTATCGATAAATGGCGCAGCGGCAAATTCCAATACGGCAGCGACAAGGTCAACCTGTTTGCCGATAAGGTACAGCCCGGCTCTCTCGGCGCCGTCGGCTACGACGATGAAGGCGTGAAGACCCGCAACTGGGATCTGGTAAAAGACGGTGTGCTGGTGAACTATCAGGCCACCCGCGACCAGGTACATATGCTGGGGCAAAAGGAATCCCACGGCTGCTGCTACGCCGACAGCTGGTCCAGCGTGCAATTCCAGCGCATGTCCAACGTTTCGCTGTTGCCTGGCAAGGAGGAGCTGAGCGTCGACGATATGATCAAGGATGTGGAGAAAGGCATTTATATTGTGGGTGCCGGTTCCTTCTCCATCGATCAGCAGCGCTACAACTTCCAGTTTGGTGGACAACTGTTCTACGAGATTGAAGACGGCAAGATTACCGGCATGGTGGAGGATGTCGCCTACCAGTCCAACACCCAGGAATTCTGGAATGCCTGTTCGCAGGTCTGCGGCAAAGATGATTATCGTCTGGGTGGTTCCTTCTTTGACGGTAAGGGACAGCCGATGCAAACCAGTGCCGTGTCCCACGGTAGTTCCACAGCACGCTTCGACGGTATCAATGTGATCAATACCAAGCGCAAGCTGGGCTAACCACTGATCCACACGGGAGCTGGCCAGCAAACCAGTCAGCTCCCAGTATTGAAAATAAATGGGTAGAAGGAAATAAGGTGCTCCGTTCGAGACCGTATGAGGCATGGATGCCGATTACGAGCGTACAGGGATGTATTTACAGCGTGTCTCGAACGGAGCACTTTCTTTCCTTTGCTCTCAACAATAAAAACCAACGCAGTAACAGAGTTATCCCGTGTCCCTCACCCGCAAGGCTTTTCTCCAGCGCCTGATCCTGGGTAGCTGCGCCGCAGCGCTGCCGCTGGGCACACGCGCACAAAATACCGCACCGGGTAGTGCACAGGAGCACTACGATTTTTATTTCACCCGCTTGATGTACGAATCCGGTGACTGGGATGTGGATCAGCGCATGCCCTCCAACCTGCTCAATTCTCTGGTGGAGTACACCAATCTCAGGGTTGACCCCAAAGAGCACATAGTGCCGCTGGCCGATAAGAAAATGCTGCTGGCGCCTTTCTGCTACCTGGCCGGACACAAGCTGGTGCAATTCACTACGGAAGAGGCAAAGAATTTTCGCGATTACGTCAATCGCGGTGGCTTTGTATTTGTTGACGACTGCAACCACGATATCGACGGTCTCTTTGCCAAATCCTTCGAAGCGCAAATGGCCGAGCTGTTTGGCGAAGACTGCCTGCAAAAACTCCCGGACAATCACGACCTCTACCGCTGTTTCTTTCAATTCGATGAATTGCCGGTAACCAGCTTTGAATTAAATGGCTGGGGTGATGATCTGGTACACGACTACCTGAAAGCCATTGTTGTAAACGGCCGTATCGCCGTGCTTTACAGCAACAAAGATTTCGGCTGCGAATGGGACTACGACTACCGCAACAAACGCTGGCTCGCCATCGATAACACAAAATTTGCGGTGAACATTGTTATTTACGCACTGACGAGCTGATTATGCTGACCACCCTGGAAAATAGTATCGAAGAACAACTGCACAGCCTCGACAATCTTCAACAGGAAATTGCGCGGGTGATTGTCGGCCAGAAACCTGTGGTGGAACAGATGCTGATCTGCCTGTTGGCCGGCGGCCACGCCCTACTCGAAGGGGTGCCGGGACTGGGTAAAACCCTGCTGGTAAAAACCCTCGCCGATGCCAGTGCGCTGGATTTTAAGCGGGTACAGTTCACCCCGGATTTAATGCCCGGAGATATTCTCGGCAGTGAGATCCTCGAAGAGGATCACAGCACCGGCAAGCGCTTTTTTAAATTCCAGCAGGGCCCGGTTTTCACCAATATCCTGCTCGCCGATGAAATTAACCGCACACCGCCGAAAACCCAGGCAGCCCTATTGGAATCCATGCAGGAAGGCTCGGTAACCGTGGGCGGTAAAACACTGAAATTGCCCGATCCTTATTTCGTACTGGCCACACAAAACCCCATCGAGCAGGCCGGCACCTATCCCCTGCCGGAAGCTCAGCTGGACCGCTTCCTGTTAAATATTCATATCGACTATCCCGATGAGCGGGATGAAGTTGAAATCCTGCGCTCCACCACCGGTGCCAGCAGGGTCAAACCCAGCCCCAGCCTGGATGCAGAGCAATTGCGCGAAATGCAGCAACTGGTGCGGGAAATTCATGTTAGCGACGATTTGTACTGCTACGTGGCGGCACTAGTGCGCGCTACCCGTATGGAAACCAGCGGCAGCGATACCCTGCAACAGTGGATCAAGTGGGGCGCCGGCCCCCGCGCGGGGCAGGCTCTGATTCTCGCCGCCAAGGCCCGCGCCCTTTTGCAACGACGCCTCGCCATCACCCGCGAGGATATCCGCAGCCTGTTACTGCCAGTGCTGCGCCACCGGGTGCTGCTCAGCTTCCAGGCCCAGGCCGATGGCGTGCAGATGCCACAGCTGATTGATGAATTACTGACGGCGGTGCCGGAACCGGGCCGGGACTGATCAGCGTGGAATACCTGTCCCCCAAAACCCTGGCCAGTTGTCGCGATCTGGTATGGCTGTCGCGGCATATCGCCGAGGGCGTAATGCTCGGTGTGCAACACAGCCAGCGCCGTGGCACCGGCCTGGAATTTCACCAATACCGAGGTTATCAAGCGGGTGATTCCATCCGCCATATCGACTGGAAACTGTTCGCCCGCAGCGATCGCTACTATGTGCGCGAGACCGAGCAGGAGAGCCGTATGCACGTGTGCTTTGTACTCGATAGCAGCGCCTCCCTGGGCCAGGCAAGTTTTATCGAGCCCAGCCTGAATAAACTGCATTACGCCAAGTGCTGGATCGCCAGCCTGTGCTGGCTGCTCAACGCCCAGGGAGACAGCTTTTCCCTATTGGCGTTTAACAGTAGCAGAACGGTTTATGTGCCCGAAGGCCAGGGCGAGAGCCACCAGCGTCAAATCGCTCTTCAGCTACAACAACTCGACGCCAGCGGCCACTGGCCAGATCGCGCTCAACTGGCGCCGCTGTGGCAATACTTTGAACGCCCCTGTCAGGTGGTGTTACTGAGTGATTTTTTTCAACAGGGCAATGAGATCGGCGATTTTGCCGCACGCCTGCATGCCGCCGGCCGCCCCTGCCTGCCACTGCAGTTGTTAGTTGAAGCCGAGCAGACTTTTCCTTTTGTCGGAGAGCTAAAGCTGCTCAATCCAGAAGTAAGCGCCGGTACGCCCGCAACTTTAGAAGTAGACGCCGAGCGGCAACGCCAGTCTTACCTGGATACTTTTGCTCAAGCACAGAGCGAGTTAAAAGCACGCTTTGCCGCACAGGAGTGTTCACTGCAGACCGACCTTATCGAGAAGCCTGTGGAAAAGTCACTGCGGCAATTTATTCAGCTGCACGGCAGGTTGTGCTGAGATGTTGTGGATAAATAACTTATTTCAATCCCCACAGTGGCTATGGCTATTCACAGCCCTGATTATCCCTATCGCCATTCATTTGCTGCGCCGAAGTAATCCACAGCAGATCTCCTTTGCTGCGCTGCAATGGGTACAAAGATATTCACAGAGTCGCGCGCGCCGCCCTATTGTGGATAACAAGTGGTTGCTGCTATTGCGCCTGCTAATCGTCGTACTGCTGGCAGGTTTATTGGCACAGCCGCTGATTAAACGGGAAATTTATCCCCAAGAGGGCGTGATACTGGTAGACCCCAGAATTGGGGCGGGCGAAGCGAATACATTTATCCACAATTCACTGCCACAGCTTGTCGGGGAAGGTTATAAAGTACTGTGGTTATCCCCAGAAACACCTTCCGTAACCTCACCCCCACCACAAAATGTGGACCTGTGGAAAACTCTATCAGTACTATCACGCCGGGCGGATTTGCGCAGGGCTCATATCCTGTTGATAAACAACGGGGTTCCAGCATCCCACCAGGCACTAAGAGTCAGTCCCCATTGGCAGTGGCACGGCCTCGACAAAACATCCATAGCTCCGAGCCCGGTATTACCGAGTATCGCTTTAATGGGCAAACCACCCAGCTGGTGGGCGCCAGTGCTGGAAGACTGGCAAAGCAATATGCCGGGACTATCGGTGCATATTCAGGAACAAGAAGAGACACCCAATGCCGAGCAGGCAGATTGGTTGATCTACACGGGCCCCGCTCCCCTGCCACAAGCCGTGCTGGAATTTGTTTCAGATGGCAGCCTGTTAATCACCGACAACAGCATCCCCCCTGCCGATAATCTCAACTTCGTTGCTGTGGATAACAGCCAGTCAGCTCAAGCGGCCTCAGTGGGACGGGGAAGTTGGCTGCGCTACGAAAGTGACTGGTACAGCGAGGCCTTTTATCGCCGCGCAGATTTACCTGAACGTTTATGGCAGCACTGGTCTGGGCAAGACTGGGCTCTGCAACACCAAAATCGTGGCCACTGGTCTGCCAATAAAGTAGTGGCAGACATAGCTGGGGCAGGCCTTCCTGTAGAAGACAGCGAGGTAGAAAACCGCCGTATTGAACAACTGCAACCCTGGTTAATAGCCGCCCTACTGTTACTTCTGGCTTTTGAACGCCTAATTGCCCTATCTCGTCCCCCAGCCATCATGGCAATCGATAGTAATAGGGAGGCCGACCATGCATAAGCACCAGTCCACCCTTAACGCTGTGCGCAGGCGCTGGCAACTGACAGCCCTGTGGCCCTATCTCTGGCTTGCCACTGGCCTCAGCCTTCTGGCGGGCTTGGGCATTTTTGTATTCGGCTGGCCACAGTGGCTATTGCTCGCCTGGCTCGGAATTATTGTTGTAGCAATTCTATTGGATCGCAGCTGGCGCCCAAGCCCTGAAAGCCTATGTCGACAATTGGATGGACAATATCCACAGCTGCAAGACAGCAGCCAGTTGCTTAGCCAACAGAAAACCAACCTAAGTCCATTGCAGCAATTACAGCGCACGCGTATCGAAACAGAGCTGCAACAACTGCTGGAAAGTGGCGACCGGTCGTTTTTCGGTCCAAAAAAACTCCGCAGTACCCTGACAAATGCTTTTGGTGCCTGCCTGGGACTATTGTTATTTGTACTGAGCGATTCTCACTTCACCGGGGATAAAACTGAGACCACGCAACAAAATACGGCTATTCCCGTTGCCGAAAAGCTCGCCATAACCCGCGCGGCAACCCATATCCAGCCGCCCGCCTACACTGGGCTCGCAGCCGACAGCCAATCCCTACAAGTCGATGTGCCGGAGCAGTCTGCGGTCGAGTGGCAACTTGAATTGAATCAACCGGTGCAAGGGCTGGAAATGCTGGCCGAAACTGAGCGCTTCGCCTTTTCTCCACTAGGTGATCTACCCAGTAAAAAATGGCAATTACAACGCACGATCGCTAAGGCAGACTTTTACCAGCTCTCAGTGCAACTCGCGGAGAGCCAAATGCTATTGCCGGAAATCCATAATATTCGGGTGCAAAAAGACAGTGCCCCGGAGTTTACCTTTGAGGCACCCAGCTTGCGCGTCGATACCATTCAAGGGAGTACCCAAGGTATTCCCGTGAAGGTAATAATTAGTGATGATTACCAGGTGAGTTCTGCGGATTTATTGGTCACCCTCGCCAGCGGCACCGGGGAAAATTTACGCTTTCGCGAAGAGCGTATTGCTCTCACCAGTTTGCAACCCACTGCTTTATTAACAAACTCCTCGGAAGATAAGAAAGCAGCTCGCTACGATTTCCTCCTGCCCATTCACCAGTTTTCCATGGAAGCGGGAGATGAACTTTACTGGTATTTGGAGGCCAGGGATAACCGCGAGCCCAGCGCCAACGTTGCCAAGAGCCAACACTTTATCTTGCGCTGGCCGCAAGAAGAGATTTTCGGGCTGAGTGACAGCGAGGGGATGGCGATTAAGATATTACCGGAGTACTTCCGCAGCCAACGCCAGCTGATTATTGACACCGAGGCCCTACTAGCCGAGCGAGAGCAGCTGCATCCACAGGAGTTTCGCAAACGCTCCGAGGGTTTAGCCTATGAACAGAATTTGCTGCGCATGCGCTACGGCCGCTTTCTCGGCGAAGAGGATTCGGAAGCGGAGCATTCTGGAGCAGAAAGCGAGAAGCACGATGATAAAGAGGAGTCCGAACACGGCCATAGCCACGACCATACAGAACAAGGTGAGCACCAGTCACATGGCGAAGAAAATGCCACTCCCTTTGCACAGCGAGACTCCCATTTCCAACAGGCAGAGCGCGTAGCTGCTTCTGCCGGACACCGGCATGACAGCTCAGAGCATGCCACCCTGTTCGACCCCCAAACCAAGGAGCTACTGCGCAACGCTCTGAATGCCATGTGGAGTTCCTGGCGCGACCTGTCGGTTATAGAGCCCCAAGCCTCCCTGCCCCACCAGCACCGGGCTCTGCGCTTTATCAAGGAAGTACAGCAGGCTTCGCGTATTTACTTACAGAGAGTCGGGTTCGAGGCGCCCCCCATAGATGAAAGCCGCCGACTTAGCGGTGAACGGGAAGACGTAGCGCCCGAAACTGTCGACAGTGCCTTTGAACAAAAACAAAGAGCACAGGTGCTCGCCCTAATGGCCCAAGTAGACTCTGGCGCCGAACTCGATACCGATCTGCTGGTGCAGATAAATGAGCTAGCCACAGAGCAATCACTGGATCTCGGCCTGGAGCTATCCAAACAGCTGCGTTTATACCAGCAGCGCCACCAGCAACCGAATTGCATTGATTGCACAAACTCCCTGAATCAGCTGCTCTATCAGCTACTGCCAGCACCGGAATCTGCGCCTTCACTGCCTTTGCAAACAGAGGCCGACGGCCATTTCAGACGTTGGCTACACCAGCAAGGGGGAAATCATTGTGATTGATTTCTTGATACCCGGCCTGTGCCTGTTGGCCTGCTTAGCATCACTCGTACTATTGCACCGCCGAGGTGCCAAGCCGTTCGACTATGGCCTGCAACTGGCGATTTGGTTGAGTGCCTGGATACTTTGGCAGCCGCCGGCAATCATTCCCGTCGAGCGCAATATCTCTATCGACAGCAAACAGCTGGCGAGCTCACAACCAATGAATCTCAATGGTGTGGAAAATATCTCTCTCAATGGGGAGCCACTCGGCCGCGACAAACTGCGGGACCTGGCACCGGTGCGTCTGGAGTTATCGAAGATCCAAGAGTCTGATGGCCGCTGGGAATTGGACTGGCAGCGGCAAATTACCTTGGGTGATTCTTTAAAGTTAAAGGTTCACAACAACCAGCCACTGACTGAAAACGTAAAAATTAGCCTGCTCAATCCCTACGGCCATATTGAAGACAGTCTTGAGCTGAAAGTGGGAGAAACAATTCAGGCACAACTCACTGCCACTCCAAAACTCGCGGGCCCCCAGCTATACCTAGTACGGACGGAAAGCGAAACCGGCGAAACCCATACAGATCCTTTACCCATCCTGGTGCGAGAACCGCTCCAGCCCAAATTGTTACTGTGGCTGGCACGCCCCTCTTTTGAGACAGCCGCCCTCTCCCGCTGGCTGCGTCAATCCGGTGTAGCAGCACAAGTGATGACCCAGTTGGCACCTGAAATTAGTAGAAAAGAGACTCTCAATGGGCTTCCACTTACCGAGTCTGCGGATCTACTCACAAAGGAAAGTCCCTTCGATTTAGTCATTCTCGATAGCAGTTTGTGGCCGCAACTCTCCTCTCAACAAAAACATCAGCTCAGCGAGCTGGCCACCACAAAGTCACTGTTATGGTTAGTCAGTGGCGATAGTTCTGAAGAGTTTCTCCAATACGCTGCAGCCCAATCCATGCCTCTGCAAAAGGGAGAAGATACCCGTTTACACTCCGGCTTTGGCTACCAAAAAGCGGACAATCCAGAGATTCCCCCACTGCGTAATCTTGGCTTCAAAGTCACACAGCTCGGCTCCTACGACTTTTTACTGGGCAATGGAGAATCCCCACTTTTCTGGGGGCGTTCAACTGAGACACAACACCTGGGGTTTATCCTATTTAGTGACAACCATCGCTGGCTAACCAGTGGCTTTACTACTGAATTCGCCAGCCTATGGAAGTCCATTATTGATTACCAACTCAAGCATTTGGGTAGTCAGCAGCCAGTAATCCTCTCCAATGAGTTACCGCGTACACAAGAACGCATCACCCTATGCAGCCCACTTTTTTCTGATCAGAGTCCATTCTTATCAGAGTTTCAAGATAGCTCCCGCTTTACCAAAGGAATCGCCGCAAGCAGAAGTTCCCAGGGGCAGTGCTACAGCTTCTGGCCCCAAAATTCAGGTTGGCACCAGCTTTGGACTGAATTGGAAGGGGAGTCGGTACTAGACTTCTATATCTTTGCCAAAGAGGACTGGCCTCTATGGCAGCAGTCCCTGAATGCCAGGGAAACCCAACTAATGGCTGCCGCACGTTTGGGGCCAGAAGCAAATAATCACGCAAACAGGGTTTTGTTGGGGCGCCAATGGCCGGCCCTTATATTGCTGTTACTAGTGTGTATAAGCTGGTGGCGGGAACGCAGGCTTTTGAATAGATCACGACCCTGAGGGCTTCGCCGTAGGTTTATTTCCCGGCTTAGCCTCTTGCTTGGGAAATATCATCTGGTCGACGGGATACCCCAAAGCTTTGGCCTTCTGTAAAAACTGCTCCAACACATCCTTGGGCATGGTTGGGGTGCGGGACAATATCCACAGATAGGATTTATCGTAGCCAGATACCATCGCGTATTGGTAGTCATCCGATAGAGCAATCACGATATAGGATGAGTAAAAGGGGCCAAGAAAAGAGACTTTCAAATGGCCCACATTTTTCGGGCCGACAAACTCGGCCCTCCCCTCCGCCATTTGCCAGGCATCGCGCACTTTTGAATAGCCGGTATTGATCACCGCGACAGAACCATCATGGTTGAGACTGTAGTCGGCAGTTACCTGGGTCAGGCCGCGCTCGAATGAGTGATCCAATCGAGCAATCTCATACCAGTGACCTAAATATCGCTGTAGCTGGAAGTTTTGGACAGGCTCAACCCCCTCCGGCACCCGTGTACAGGCACCCAGCCAGAAAAAGGAAAGCAGTAATACACCCAGTGAAAACAGCTTCATCTAGCCACTCCTAGCAAGCTCCCCCTCAAGTCAGAATAGAAGGCAGGGGTTTCACAAGATCAGGATAGTTTCGGGAATCTGTATTTCACCCATAAAAAAACCACCGCGAGGGTGGTTTTTTTATCGCTGGACTGACCAACTTATTTTTCGACGAAAGCGCGCTCAATCACATACTCGTGAGGTACACCTGCGCGGGTCTCCTTGAATCCCCAGTCATCGAGGATATTGGTGAGATCCTTCAGCATTGCCGGGCTGCCGCACAGCATAAAGCGATCTTCCTCAACACTCGGCTTGGGCACACCCAGATCGGTGAAAAGCTTTCCGGACAACATGAGATCAGTCAGGCGGCCAGTATTGCGATAGGGCTCACGGGTCACGGTTGGGTAGTAGAGCAGTTGCTCGCGTACCATCTCGCCAAAGTACTCGTGTTCCGGCAGTTCGTTCTCGATCTGCTCCTGGTAAGCCAGCTCAGAAACATAGCGAACACCGTGAGTAAGGATTACCTGGTCAAAACGCTCGTAGACCGTGGGATCTTTGATGATGCTCATGAAAGGTGCCAAGCCAGTACCCGTGGACAGCAACCAAAGGCGCTTGCCCGGCAGCAGGTGATCCGCCACCAGAGTACCAGTGGGTTTTTGGCTCACGTAGATCTCATCGCCCGGCACAATCTTCTGCAGGCGGGAGGTCAGGGGGCCATCGGGAACCTTGATACTGAAGAATTCCAACTCGTCTTCGTAGTTGGCACTGGCAATAGAGTAGGCGCGCAGCAGTGGACGGCCATTGTCCTGCTGCAAACCGATCATCGTGAAATGTCCGTTCTCAAAGCGAAAACCCGAATCCCGGGTGGTCTTGAAGCTAAACAGTGTGTCGTTCCAGTGATGGACTTCCAACACCTTCTCTATATTCAATTTGGACATAAACTTAAAACCGGTTATTCCACGAGTCTCTTGATAGTTGAATTTTAGCCCTAGAAGATCTATTGGCAAAGTGGGATATTTCGATATTCCTTATCTATTTTAACGATCAACTGGAGATATCCCCTTGCGCTACACGCTCCGCCAGTTAGAGGTGTTCCTTGCCTGTGCCCATCACGAGAATGTCAGTCGTGCTGCGGAGAGCCTGAGTATGTCCCAGTCCGCAGCCTCCACAGCGCTGAAAGAGTTTGAGCAGCAGTTTGAGTTGCGCCTGTTCGAGCGCACCGGTAAGCGATTGCGTCTCAATGAACTGGGACGGCAATTGTGGCCAAGGGCGGAAGAACTCCTGGAGCGAGCCCAGGAACTTGAGCAGACACTGGCCACTCACCGGGAACTGGGAAGCCTGAAGATCGGAGCCACCCTGACCATTGGCAACTACCTGACTGCCAGCGTGATGGCTCGTTATATGGAAGAGCAGCCCGGTACTCAAGTACAACTGGAAGTTGCCAATACCGCAGCGATTGCCGAGAGGGTGCTCAATTTTGAATTGGACCTGGGATTAATTGAAGGAGAGATCAATCACCCGGATCTGGAAATCATCCCCTGGCGCCATGATGAGCTGGTTGTTTTCTGTGCACCAAATCACCCTTTGGCAGGCCGCAGGCGCCTCGCCGATAAAGACCTGATCGGTGCGACCTGGATCACCCGGGAATCGGGCTCTGGAACGCGACAGACTTTTGAGAGAGCCATGGCAGGGCTATTGCCACAACTACATATCCTATTGGAATTGCAACATACAGAAGCGATCAAGCGAGCCGTAGAAGCGGGGCTAGGTATCAGCTGCCTTTCCCGTGTTTCATTAACTGATGCTTTAAAGCGCGGCTCGCTTATTGAGCTACCCGTACCACATAGAGACTTTCATCGAGAGTTCTATTTTGTCCTGCATCGACAAAAATACAGAAGCGCCGGAATTAAGCGATGGATGGAATTATGTGACTCAGCAGGATAAAAAAAGATTAATTATTTGAGAAAATTTGTATTTAAATCATAGAGTTATCTAGCTTGCTTAAAATCAGTAGAATTACACCATTTCAGCCTATAAGCCATATGGGCTAACCCTGAATTTTGCATATGAAGAGTTCTCATCCATGTCCATCATCAATTCAAGATCTACTACCCATCTATTTATTTTGGTAAATTACGCAACCTAAGACGACCTCCCCAACTTATAGTTTTATCTATGATTATTTAAGTGGTCTGCTCCTTACTTACAAAGAGATTATATGAAGATTAAAGGAATTTTATTGTTTGGTGCTGTTTTCAGCCTCTCACTACCCGCTTACGGAAATGGCCTGATTTCCATCAATAAAAAAGCCGAATATCACGACGAAGAATTAATTGCATCCAATATAGTTAAAGAGTGTAATAACCTTGGTTATCAATTTTCTAGCTCAGCCAAGAAATTTCTTGGTAAGCATGGATTTGCCAGTTCACTAGACCCAGAGTTGGATATTCAATCAGAGGGATACAGTCTTAAATTAACAATTCTCAATGCATATAGCGGAAGATATATTTCAGGTAGCCATCAAAAATCAGTCTCAATTGAGGCTGAACTCTACAAAAACGGCGACTTGATAGATACTCTCAAGACCACCAGAAATTCAAGTGGAGGTTTATTTTATAAATTCAAAAGCTCCTGCAGTGTTCTCGAACGTTGTGTTCACACCCTTGGTAATGACGTAGCCAAGTGGATCTCTAGAAACCATAAAATTTAGCTTCACCCCAATAAGGAAATTTCATGAATTATATTATTAAATCTATATCTATTGCAGCCTTTGCATTAATAGTATCTGGCTGTACAAGTAATCCGGTTATGAATATTGAAAGTAGACTAATTCCCGATCGTCTTGACGGATCAGCTCAAACTCAAGATTCAATTAAAACATCAATTATTGCAGGGTGTATCGCGAGAAACTGGACTTGTCAACAAGTTGCTCCTGGGAAAATATTAGCCACCATTAACGTTCGCAAGCATCATGCTGAAGCAGATATTATATATAACCTTAATAGTTATAGTATCACCTATAAAGACAGCGATATGCTTGACTATAGTGAAAAATATTACACCATTCACAGAAACTACAATCGCTGGGTTAGAAATTTGAATGACGCAATTATAAAAGAACTGTCCATTTGATAGTTTTTATATCCCCAGTAGCTGTGACTACTGGGGAGCTATCTTAACTGAAAATCAGATTTTCATGCCCAAATTAATAACAAACGGAACATCTATTCCATCATTGTCACTGAACAGGTTGGCGTTGGAGAAGTGTTTCCAGGAAACCATTAGCACCAGATCTTCTTTCCCTCTCCAGTTAATTCGCGCAGCATATCCAACCTGTGCCTGGAAAGAAAAGTTATTATCCTGACGACGGTTTCCCAATTGGTTGCTGGAAATATAGCTAGGACCCAACGCTCTAACAAAGAAATAAGGTTGCCCCCAACTTCTTTGCCTGGGATATAGATTTAATTGAGGATAGATGGAAAACGCTCTTATACGTTTATTTTCATCAGCATCAGTAGTTAGCTCAGTATAGCTAACACCTATATCAATATGCTGACGGTAACTCTTTTTAAATGTTTTAAAGGAGTAATCTATCCCGTAGGTTTTATTATTCTGACTTGAATCAGGTTGCGGGCCACCGCCAAAACTCACTAAGAGTTCATCAGCAGTAACTGGCTGAGCCAAAAGAATTGTCGAAACTACAGCCAGTACCCACTTCATATGCTATCCCTAGATTAAAGCTCTCTGAGAGGAAAATTAAATACGTCTTTTAAATATTAAAGACGTATTGATTCCGCCAAAGGCAAAATTATTACTCATCACATACTCAGTATCGATGTGCTTTCCACTGCCTTGGATATAATCCAACTCCGCACAGTCAGAATCAACCTCTGCCAAATTAATCGTGGGATGGAACCAACCGTTACGCATCATCTGAATGCTTGCCCAAGCCTCCAATGCGCCACAGGCACCCAGCGTATGACCGGTATAGCTCTTAAGTGAGCTTATGGGTACTGCACGCCCAAATGCATTACGGGTTGCGTGGCTTTCTGCAATATCACCTCGATCTGTAGCTGTGCCATGCGCACTGACATAACCTATTTCGCTAGTCTCTACCCCAGCCTGTGCTATTGCCTGCTGCAATGCCACCTGCATAGTTGCCGATTGAGGTTGGGTGACGTGGCTGCCATCAGAGTTGGTTCCAAACCCTGCGACCTCTGCATAAACCCTGGCTCCACGGGCAATCGCGTGTTCATATTCTTCCAAGATAAGTGTACCGGCGCCCTCGCCGATAACTAATCCATCCCGGTTGCGATCGAAGGGACGTGGAGACAATTCAGGGGTATCGTTCTTTGTTGAAGTCGCATATAAGGTGTCAAAGACCGCAGCCTCGGTTGCACACAGCTCCTCTGCACCACCGGCCACCATAATGGTTTGGCTACCATTGCGAATTGCCTCATAGGCATACCCAATCCCCTGGCTTCCAGAGGTACAAGCGGAGCTTGTGGTATAAACCCGTCCACACAAGCCGAAAAATACCCCGATATTGACCGCCGCCGTATGGGACATCATTTTTATATAACTGGTCGCATTAAGGCCGTCGGTGCGGTGATTTATCAACATATTGCCGAAATCAGCCACTGCTGACGGAGTGCCTGCTGACGAGCCATAGGAGACTCCGACAGCACCACTTTTGAGAATGGGGTCATCCAACAATCCCGCATCCTCAAGCGCAATTTCACTGGCGCGAACCGCCATTAATGAAACGCGCCCCATGCTACGCACACGTTTACGGTTGTAGTGAGCCGGTTTTTCGAAATCCTTTACCGGCGCGCCCAGTCGGGTTTCAAGCCCCTCATACTTATCCCAGTCTTCCATGTAGGAAATGCCTGAAAGACCGCTCTGTAAAGCCTGACTAACCGAGTCCCAACCCTGGCCGATAGGGGATATTCCGGCCATTCCTGTAACAACCACGCGCTTCATTAGCAGAGACCACCATTTACTGAGATAACTTGACGGGTGATGTAAGCAGCACGTTCGTGCATCAGGAACGCTACAGTTGCCGCCACTTCTTCTGGTTTACCCATTCTGCGGGCAGGCACCATTTTTAAAATTTCTTCAACGGGCAAGTCTTCATCCAACATATCGGTGTCAATGAGGCCCGGAGCAACACAATTCACGGTAATCTTTCGCTTGGCTAACTCCAACGCCAATGCCTTACTCGCACCGATCAAACCCGCTTTGGATGCGGAGTAATTTACCTGGCCGCGATTTCCAGCAATGCCGGATACAGAAGTCATCACGACAATACGGCCGGGCGCACGGCGCCTGACCATAGGCATGGTTAAGGGGTGTAAAACATTGTAAAAACCATCCAGATTGGTGTGTACAACAGAATCCCAATCTTCAGCAGGCATCGCAGGGAAAGCATTGTCGGCAGTAACACCAGCATTGCACACAATGCCGTAGTAACAGCCATTACTCTCGACATCTTCCAATAAGACATCCCGTGCTTGCTCCCGGTCGGCAATATCAAACTGCAAAATTCTGCTTTTTCGCCCTAACTTAGCAATCTCTTCTGCTGTTTCCTCTGCTTGATCACGGCGGCTGCGGCAATGTAAAACAATATCGTAGCCATCTTCAGCTAACTGAAGTGCAATCGCCCGGCCAATACCACGACTGGAACCGGTAACTAAAACCCACTCTGACATTTAGTTTCTTTCCTTCAAATACTGTTCTACGTTATCCGGC
The DNA here is from genome assembly GCF_030012985.1 of Microbulbifer sp. VAAF005. Taxonomy (NCBI): domain Bacteria; kingdom Pseudomonadati; phylum Pseudomonadota; class Gammaproteobacteria; order Cellvibrionales; family Microbulbiferaceae; genus Microbulbifer; species Microbulbifer sp. VAAF005. Next base: position 3,038,780 of record NZ_CP120233.1, read on the forward strand.
TGATAAACATTAAGCCGTGCGCTCTGCTCGATAGATGAGCCGGTTATCACACACTCAAATGTCGCCATGCCATTTTCAGCCTGGAGAATGCGCTGGACATCAATTGTTAATTCTTCACCGCAGCGATAACTCTCGATATTTGACAGGAACTTGCGAGTACCCAGTAAAAAACCCAGGCGAACGTCTTTACCCTGTTCTTTTGCATGATATCCGGAGAAAGCTGCGATGGATTGGGCCATATATTCAATACCCACGTAAGCGGGAACACGACCGTTGCGGGAAAATATTCCATCATCACGAACTCGCAACTTTGCCTGTAGCTGCTCCTCGCCTACAGAGATCACTGCATCGAGGAGTGACATATTTCCACTGTGTGGAACCAGTTCTTCAGCAGTATATTTGTGCATCTATTTTACCTCTGACTGCCCAAGATTACCGAGCAATTACTCCCACCAAAGGCAAAAGAGTTACTCATTACATAGCGCAATTTTCCAGGAGCCTCGTGGCCTTGATACAGGTTCAGTCGCACTATCTCCGGGTCATAGTGGCCATCATACTGATGGCGGGGAAGTTGATCATATTGTAAGGCAAGCCAACAAAAAGCCGCTTCAAGAGCGCCTGCAGCACCCAGCGTGTGCCCAGTAAAAGGTTTTGTGGAAGAACACGGTAGTTGGCTTCCAAACACTCTTTCAACGGCTAGAGCCTCCATAGAGTCGTTATGTGGCGTTCCCGTACCATGAAGATTCAGATAATCAATGTCGGCGGTATCCAAGCCAGCATTCTCCAGAGCCCCGCGCATACAGGCTTCCGCACCACGTCCTTCTGGGTCTGGGGCCGACATATGGTGGGCATCAGACGTGGCAGCAACACCGGATAGAACCACAGGACCAGGCTCTTTGCTCAGCACAAACATTGCTCCAGCTTCACCGAGGTTAATACCATCCCGATTAACGCTGAAAGGATTGGTCTGGCCGGCACTAAGTGCCCCCAGGCTATGAAACCCCCGGACTGTCATGCCACAGAGGGAGTCCACACCGCCAACAACAACGGCGTCACAAGTACCGGTTGAGATAAGGCGCCGGGCACTGGCAAAAGCATTGGCACTGGACGAGCAAGCTGTGGAGACGGTGAGCTGAACGCCTTGGATTCCCAGGTACTTCGCAACAAAGGTACTCAAACCAGCCATTTGCTGTTGAAGCCGATAATTATATCCGGTCTCTTTCTCACCACTTAAGTAGGCCTCACCTGAGTCTATTCCCGAGGTTGAGGTTCCCATCACAACGCCAATTCGGCCCGCACCATGTTTTTCTATTAGTTCAGCGACTGCACTTTCAATTTGAGTCAGCACAGCCATAGCCAGCTGGTTATTGCGGCAGTGGTAATCTTGCAACGAACTCGGTAAATCAGGCAGCTTCCCCTGCACAATACCCAGATTCCCTCTGTATTGTGGCAAATAGGTTTCATCGACCTGCATATGAGAACTCTCATCACCGAACAAGGAATTAGCTACTGCCTCAGCAGTATTTCCCAGGGTGCAGATGATCCCCATATGATTAAGATAGAAATTTTTCATACTTAGAAATTCCTAATGCTTAACCTATAACCCAGTAGTTTGTGCTCCAGCTCAATTTGGGCCTTCCAAATATCTTTACTGCTATAGCGAGCCACTGAATTCACTTCACCATTGCGTGAGAGTTTTCGCGTGTAAATTCCCTCGACAATAGCCTCGTCCAAATTCCAGCCTATGGGCAATACTTCACGAAGCTGGGCAATTGGCCAGTATACAAACTGGATATCTGCCAGCAATTTCTCTGGTGGCACTCTCTCTGCTCTACTCATGTGGTAATGGGTGCTGACCTCATTACCATCGTATGTAACATCCAGCAGGCTTATCCCTTCAGGGCTGAGAAGAGATATCTTTAAACTCTCCATAGTGTGGAAAGTAGCCGCCATCAATTCATACTCATCGCCTTGATAGATAATGCGTAAATGTTGATTGAGCTGGCGCGGTCCCTCGCTCAATAGTGGAGCCAAAGGCCAACTTTGCAGCTCTTCTTTCCTCCCCCTGTGGACATACATCCCACCAGGGCAAGAAAGCTCAAAAACAGTATTACTTGGCGGAACATATTTCTACCAGTGTATTCAATCGACGCTCAGCGGCGGCAACAAACGGATTTTTTATCCCATGCATAACCAGCCAAGATTGAGCAAATCATGCCTTTTATTTCTTTTTGATCGGTTTGATAAAAAATTACATCCTGGAAACGACCGTCATACCAAGCTTTGACATAGGTTTTAAAAACTTCCACACCGTGCTTCAGGGGTTCAACAAACTCTTCATCCCAATCAACCGCCTCCCCTGAGAGCTGGCGATGCAGGCACTCAACTGCTAACTCAGAGGATTTCATTGCAATGGTAACACCGGATGAAAATACCGGGTCTAGAAATTCACCGGCATTCCCCAAAAGCGCAAAACCAGGGCCAGCCAGTTTGGTCACATCACTGGAATATCCGCGAATACGTTGTATTTCCGTATCGAATTTGGCATTGCGCAGAGTTTTTGACAACTCGGGAGCGGAGGCAATAGCCCCTTTCAATATCTGTTCCGGATCCTGCCCCCAGGTCGAAATCTTTTCTTTCTCACCTACAACCCCAATAGAAGCTCTTCCATCTGCAAAGGGAATCAACCAATACCAAATATCCCGCTCACTGGGATGCACAGTGATTAAGATTTTATCCCGGTCAAAATGGCTATCATCAATATTGTCTTCAACATGTGTAAATACGGATTCTCGAACAGGAAACTCTGACGGACGATCGAGATCAAGTAATCGCGGTAAAACTCTGCCAAAGCCACTGGCATCCAATACAAAGCGCGCCTGGAAAACCAGGTTTTCGCCATCATTCTCGGCAATTAACTTTGCGTTATTCTCAGCAATATCAACTGACACTACAGAATGGCGATAATAGACCTTAACACCCTGGCGCTCTGCTTCATCAGCCAGGATTTTATCAAACTTAGCTCGCTGTACCTGGAAGGTAGTGCCATGCCCAGGGGAGAACTTCTCCCGAAAATCAAATGATGTACGAGCACCATCCCACTCAAAAGCAGCACCATTTTTATATTGAAAGCCCGCTGATTTCACAGCTTCTAACATATCTGCTTTTTCAAGATACTCGATACATTGAGCCAGTAGGCTTTCACCAATAGAAAAGCGAGGAAATTCTTCCCGCTCAACTATCGAAACTTGCCAACCTTTTTTAGCCAATAACGCACCTGCGATAGCTCCGGCAGGACCGGCACCAATAATAACAACGTCAGACTTAATTTCTTTCATTGGCTAATATCCCTTACCCCGTGTACAAAAAAATAAAAATGCCAACAACAAAGTTAATACTGTGCCCACAGCCAGGACTAACCCAAAATTTGCTATCGCCGGTGTGCCAGACAATGCTAACAAACCAAACCCTAAAAAAGTTGTTAACCCAGCCATAGCTATCGCCAGCAGGGTATAATGCTGCTCTGCCTTTCTGCTTGTATGGCTAAATATTGCATAATCTATACCAATACCAAAGACAAGTAATAAAGCCGCAACATGAAATAAATTAATTGCTGATCCCTGTAAAATTACTATCGCCAGGGTGCCTAGTACTGCGCTGGATGGAAGTGCAACTATACTTAAGGCTTGCTTTATTCCTGTTTTAGTTGCAGTTACCAGAAATACAACAATGAATATTAATGGCAGTAATTGCAGCAACAGATCACGCTGTTGTGACATAACATTAGAGATACTTCTGGTAGTATCAACATAGGTTACTCCAGGCAGTAACTCTAAAGATGACAAATCCTCTTTTAAGCCATAAATACGTACCACAGAATAACAGTGATTATTTTCACAACCCAGCCATAATCCTTTATATTGCCGACCTGCAACTGGCAACCATTCAGAGAAATTAAAGGTATTGAATGGCTGTATTTTAGAACTTAACTGCTGGTTAATATCTTGTTCAGAATAACCCAATTGCTGATAAAAAGACCTGACAGCATCCCCACTGTAAAACTTCGACAATAACTTCCAGTCAGCTTCTTGAACCTCTTTTGGAGGTATCCGGTTAGTTACCCCCTGAAAACCACTAATAATTTCCTTTTCTACTAAATAGCCTAGTTGATTTCTAAGTTCCCATTCTCGTGTTAATACTTGTTGTTCATCTTCACCAAAAACCAAAAAATAACGGGAGTCTGGCCGGGATTTAATCAGAGAATTTAGCTCTATTTCATCTTGTGTAAGAAATTCTGGAGGCTGGTAAAACAGTTTTAGGTCATCATTAAATTGAATTTTCTGAAGTGCCGCAGATCCAAAAATCAACAGCCCAACCAATGGAAACAGGTAGTACCTAATATTGAGTTTAGGAAACTGACTGGAAAACGATAAAGGCCTATGCTTAATATTAATCCAGCGTGGGAATAGCAGGATTACAGTCAACCAAGCCCCTATTAAACCACAGCCGACAAAAACCCCTATTTGTTGTAAAAGCGGAAAAGGTGTTAATGCAAGAGAGAAAAATGCCAAGCAGCTTGATATCAAGCCCAGCAATAGCTCAGGTAATATATCCTTATCTTTTGGCTTGCCCAGCCTCAATCTATTACAAATAAAGTGAAATGCGTAGTCAATCGCCAATCCAGAAACCGTTGTACCAAATACAAAAGCCAGTATATGAATTTGGCCCAAAATAATAATAACACCAGATATACCACTGGCCACGCCACATAGAATTGCGAATGTACAGGCTAGTAGAGGTTTTAATGAGCGAAAGACAACAATACATAGACAGCAAATAGCAAGGATCGAAAGGGAGCCAATCAGGCGTATTTCATCCTGCGCCATAGCAGCAGCATACTCTGTATGCAGGGGGGCTCCAGCTACCAGCAGCGAATAACCATTTTTTTGAGCCCATTGCTTTAATTCTGACTGTAAAGAAAGAAGTGATATATCGCTCTCTCCAGTCAAATCAACTGGTGCGGCCAGCGTATAAAGCAGGGTAAAAACTTTATGTCCTTCTGTATGTACCGGAATTCCATCAAAGACTTGTGGAGTAACTCCAATATCAGCGGTAAAGTAATTGCGAAAAGTTGAGAAAGTATCTTTCTCCAAATCAATTCCAGCGCCGTCAGGCCCGTATAATTTACTCAATTGACGCTGTATAAGTTCCTCTGGGGTAGCATCTAATAACGCCCTATCTTCAGGGCTGAGTAGCTGTTGGCGCAGAGGAAAGAGCAGCTCCCACTCCTCTTTATAGCTTTCAGAGTCGGCCCAACGATATTCAACAGACTCTAAAGATTTTGCGGCCTTTAGTTTCTGCGCCAACTCTTGGGTATGCCTGGCCAGACGATGTGATTCTTTTCCTTCAGAAACTAAAACCCAAATTAAACTTCCCTGTAATTGCTGACTGACTTTTTTCTGGATGCCAGCACTACTTACCGAGTCGGAGTTATTATCAGCTAATAACAAAATATCTGTTTGTAGCCAGCTGGATTGATAGCGTAATACAGTTATCCCAATAATTACACTAACAAAGGAAAGCCAAATAACAACTCGACGTGACATGAAATTATTTCTGGTTATCTTCTGAGAATTCACTCAGTAGTTGACTGTTATTAGCTTCAACTGAATGTAAATTAAAAATATCTATTTCAGTAATTGCCATGTTGGCTTCAGCTAGTACTATTTTCCGAATCTTTTTGTCTCCCACGACTTCTATCGATTCAATAACCTTTCTAAAAGCCTCTTGCTTGGGAATTAAGTTAATTCTCCATTGCTCTTCTGCGATCTGTGGTCCCACCGTAAAAGTCTGATCCAGTTCGCTAAAATCACCACTGATAATCTTTAATAGAGGATCAGCCACATGATTTCCTACAATATTGCTATTGACCCGATTACCAGAATCAGCATCATCTAGCTTAAATATTCGATGGGATTCTATTGGATTCTCTATTCGCCAGCTTAATCCTAACTCTTCAGAAATAGCCAGGATGCCTGAAGAAACCAGAGGCCTGGGCAACTGGGGCAGCCTCTTTGTCTGGGAAAAAGTGCCAAGCATCTGTGGAGATGACACAATATTTTTCTCTATCTCCCGCAAAACCGCCTGCTGCTCTGAAGTCAAAGCAGAAGTTACTGTGGAAAATAGAAAGCAAATAAAAAATAAAACCAAACGCTTGGCAGTCATCACTAATTTACCCCCAATTTTTCCAGCAAAATTGGAGGCGATGCAAACAGCATTTCGGCACTGCTTATTTCGACAGCTACCTGTACGGTATGTCCTTTTGTTAAGCGTACACCGGTATCTCTATCTGTTATCGTATAATTGATCTTAAATCGATTTTCATATTCAGAAACCTCAGCGCGAATAACAATCCACTGCTGAAATCGTAAAGGCTTTGCATATCGTACGCGCAAATCTATGACCGGCCAGGCAAAACCTGATTCCTTCATCTGTTGGTAGTTATATTCCAACTGATCAAACAATGCACATCGGGCTATTTCAAAGTACTTTGCATAATGCCCATGCCAAGCTATCTCCATCATATCCACATCGTGGAAAGGAATTTGTAGTTCAACTTGTGCCGTCCATTTTTCAGGGCGCATAGATTTATTAGTTTTCATATAAGCGCCAATGTCTTTGCTGAATTAACGAAACGAATTTTCTCAATGGCTGTTCAAGCTCTCTATCTTCCTCCAGAAAAGAAAATTCATCTCCTATCTGCCTGATTGTGGTATTAAGAGCGGTAGATAATTTTTCCAAATCCACTCCTCCACTACGAACTCGAAGCTGAATGCCCTGCCAAGCAACCATCAGTGCCGCTGCGGTTGTTTGCTCCGTTAACTGTAATACCCTGATACAGTCCCTGGCAGCAATGGTGCCCATACTGACCTTATCCTGGTTATGACACTCCGTTGATCTGGAAAAAACGCTTGCGGGCATGGTCTGCTTTAGTGCTTCAGCAGTCCAGGCACTCGCACCAATTTGAACAGCCTTAAAGCCATGGTTAATCGATCTTCGAGGCGCGGTTACACCTGATAGGTTTGCCGGGAGTCCATTATTGAACTTAACGTCTACCAGTTGGGCTATTTGTCGATCCAGTAAGTCAGAGAGGTTTGCTACCGCATTCTTCAGGCTATCCATGGCGAAGGCTATATGCCCACCATAGAAGTGCCCACCATGAAGCACCCTCTCGTTTTCACCATCAATGATCGGGTTATCATTGGCACTGTTTAGTTCGTTATGAATAAACTGCTGGAGCCAGGGCAGAGAGTCCTGTAATACACCCACTACATGGGGAGCGCACCGAAGTGAATAGCGATCCTGCAATCGGCTATTTTGTCTTGGAGCGGCACCAACATTGAGATCGTCATGAATCCACTTTGCAATTTGGTTTTGACCGGGGTGAGGCTTCACTGCAAAAAGCGCGCTATCGAAATGATAGGCATTGCCATCCAACGCAACGCTCATCATGGCGGTAATACGAGCACTCAGCTGTGCTAGATACTCTGCCCGTTTGTAGGCTAAGCACGCCAAGCCAGTCATTGCGGCGGTGCCATTCATTATCGCCAAACCCTCTTTTGGGTATAGCTTCAATGGCTCAATCTGTAATTCATCGAATACCTCAGCAGTATCTCTCTGGTGGCCTCGGTACCAAACTTTGCGCTCCCCGCACAAAACCGCAGCAACATAAGACAGTGGGGTCAAGTCGCCACTGGCTCCCACAGAACCCTCTTGGGGAATTACCGGAATAATGTCTTTCTGAAGTAACAAAACCAATTGCTGCAACAGCCGATATCGGACCCCTGAACTGCCCTTTGCAAGGCTGGCAATCCGGGCAGCAACAATCGCTCTACTCTGCTCAAGAGTAAAGACTTCCCCCATTCCACAACCATGGAAGGTAAATAACCGATGAGGTAACTCTTCCACCAGGTCTGCTGGAATACTTTCGGTACAGGAATCACCATATCCAGTGGTTACTCCGTAGATCACACCTTCCTTCTGCCAAAGGCTATCCAGGAACTCGGCACCGCGATTTATCCTTGCGACAAAGCCCTCTTCATCAGATAGAGAGATATCGCCACGGCCAGCTGCAATGGTGTTTACCTGATCAATAGATAGATCTGTGCCATCAAAGACTATTTGGGTTCGTTGTAGTACTGCTGAATTCATTTTTGCTGATCCCAGAACGGGTAAAAGTTATACCATTGCAAAGGTGCTATATGACAATAGCGTTCCAACCGTCGTGCAAACTCCTCGACAAGAGAGCGAATATGCCCCTCTCTGTCACCGCGTTTCATCACAACGCGATCGCAGAGTTTTTCCATATAAATATCGTATCCGGAAGTACTGCGCAGACAGAAAAGCGTGTACACCGGGCATTTGAGCAGCGCAGCAAGAATATATGGCCCCTGGGGAAAAGGCGCTTTTCGCCCTAGGAATTCTGCCTCGCAGGTGCGCCCCATAGAGTTAATAGGTGTTCTATCACCGACAATAACAACCAGCTCCCCGGCTTCAACAGCCTCGGAGAGTCGCATCGCTAGAGCGGGAGTTACTTCTGTCACCTGGATAAGCCGTACTTGACTCAGGGGATTGAGCATTTTCATCATGCGATTAAATTTCACCGCATGCTTTGTATGCACTAGCACATTTACCCGTACCTTTGTCAGGCTGCCAAGCGCTCTGCAAACCTCCAGGTTCCCGAGATGGGAGCCAATTATTAATCCACCCTGGCCACTAGCCGCCAACTGGTGAAGACCCGCTCTTTTTGGGAAATTTACCTGACTATCCGGGATACCCACAAACCAGGCTTCAAGCTTTTCTCTAGCGCTGTTAGCAAAATTAAGAAAAATTCTAAATCCGGTTTTCCAATTCGGTTCTATACCGCTAGATGGGTAGCGTTTGGTGAATAATTCCAAGTACTCACGGATCGAATTGCGGCCACTCTGATTTTTTAGGTAATAGCATAAAACTACCGGGTATACCGCAACTTTAAAGGCGATCGGACCCAACCAGTGATGCAACCAGAATAAGAACTTGATGCCCAGGAAAAAGCCTTGTTCCCGGTATTTTGACCAGTGTAAATTACTCACGCTTTTCGCCCTACTGTCGAAATACGCAGAGTTCTGGCCAACATGCCAAAAAATAGACGGGTGTGCATTGCCGATATAAGGAAGTTATCCTCAAATCCCCGGAAATGGGAAACGCCATCTATTGGGTAGCTCACATTAACAGGTACCTGGCAAAGACCGCCTTTGCTCCAATACCACCGTACCAAGATCTCTGGATCAAAATCCATTCGATCACCGGTATACTCGTTATCTAACAAATCTACAGTTCGAGATAAGGGATAACAACGCAGCCCACACATGGAATCCTTAATCTCCAGAGAAAGAGTATTAATCCAGATCCATACATGAGTTAGATAGCGTCCCCACAAACGAACTTTAGGTACTGATTTATCGTATTGCGGATAGCCACAAATCAGTGAATCAGGGCACTTTCTGCTTTTCTCTAGGAATTGAGGTATGTCAGCGGGGCTGTGTTGACCATCGGCATCGACTTGAATTCCATGACTATATCCAAGCTCTTTCGCAGCTCGCAGACCACTTTTTACCGCAGCACCTTTTCCACCATTAGCCTGGCGAACAACCAAGTGAACCCGGGGACCATAGCTCTGCTCTAAGCGTTGTAGTTCAATTCTACAGGGTTTATCACAGCCATCATCTACCAGAATGTAAGGCAGGTTAAAGCCATCCAGAGATGCCAACGTCTGTGCGATCGCCCCCTCATGATTATAAACGGGTATTACAAAACAAAAGTTAGACATGGCTGAAGCACAACCTACCACTGCTATATTCTATATTGCCATCTTGAGTGTTTCGAAAAGAATAATTTAATTTGTTCTTTTCCTGGCTGAACTCCAAAGATAAAGTGACAGCATCACCGGGCATCATTAACTGCTTAAATTTAATCACTTCCATTTGGGTAAACGTACTGCCGGCTTTTACAAGTGGGCGGCCAAAATGCATAGCCCAATCCAGCTGTACCACTCCCGGCACTACCGGTGAGCCTTCAAAATGACCATCCAAGCAAGGCAAATCGTCATTAACCGTAAAATTAACTTGACGAGTATTATCTAATATTTCGCTGCTAATAATCTGTGGCACCATTGCTGCCGGAATTTCATCAAAAAGTTGCATTAGCAGGTCTCTCGTTATTTTTCCCTGTAAGTTAGTGGGAATTTCATCAACAAAACGCCAAGAACGTGGCACAGCCACGCCATCAAGATCCATGGCCAGGGTTTCTCTAAGTTTACGAACAAGAGAAGCCTTTCCTTTCTTTTGCAATAGTTCTTTCCCGGATTCCGTAAGTGTGGCAACAGCGGCAACTACTTTTCTTTTACGCTCCAGGACAAGTGCATTGGCTTTTACAATATATGAGCTACCAACTAGTAGGGACTCAACCTGTGTAAGAGAAATTCTTTTCTCTTCAATCTTAATAATGCGATCAGCTCGCCCCTTAAGTTCGAACATATCGTCTGTACTTATCTGTACTTTGTCCTGACAAATAAACTCCTTGGGCAACCACGGAGAAGAGACTTTGAGTAACCCATCGCTGTTTTTTGCAATGTTCACTCCTTTTAGTGGACTCCAACTTTTCTGACGCAATTGATTACGCCAGGCAATCCCCCCGGTTTCAGTGCTTCCATAGACCTCTATGGGCTGGATTCCACACAACTGATCAATCGCCTTTGCATCTACTTCCAGTAAAGGCCCCCCAGAAGAAAAGATATCCACTAAGGACTTTCCTAACTCCCATGGCCAGGAAGAAATACGGCGACTTAACTGTGCAGGGCTTGCAACCCACACGGCAGGCCCCCATTTCTGGGCGTCTTGGAGTAATCCCACAATATCCACATAAGTCTTACTAACAAATCGACGCCCGCTGGCTAGCGGCCACAGTAATTTAAACAGTAAGCCATATATATGCTGGTGGCTTACTGTTGCCAAAGTAGTTGTATTAACCACCCGGGATGACCACTTCAGATTATGGGCCTTAACCTCATTGAGCAATTGAGATAGGGTTTTATCAACAGTTTGTGGTTCACCACTGGTTCCTGATGTGAATAATTGAATACCAGCATCAAAATAACTGGGAACAGATAGCTCTTCGCTATATTGATCCGGAATATTTATACTAAATGCCGAGCTATCTTCCCAGCTGCCCAGTAATAGGGTTTGCTCACCCAGTTTTTGCTGGGTAAATCGCTTGTTATTTGCCGGAATAACAACGACTTCACAACAAGACATAGCGGCAAAAAAGAGCAAACTAAACTCGTAACTATCTTCACAGAAAATGGCAGCTCTCTTGATCCCAGCTTCGTTTAGGGATTTTTTTAGCTTTCGCTCAACAAATGCCAATTCACGTTTAAATTGTGCGAATGAAATTTCCCCACGACTTGAATAGCTAACTACTGCTTGGTCATTCGAGTAACCAAACACCTGTTCAAACTGTACTTTGTCCACGGCCTTAACTCACACCTTATTTTGGACGCGACGACGCAGTAGCCATTCACCACCCATCATAATTCCCATTAACACATATGAAACAAGGCCATTGTAAAGAGTCCAGACTTTCATATCGCCGTTTAAAACAGTTGCCAGTGCGAGGCTTCCATTAATTAAAAAGAATAGACACCATGCCTTGGTAACCTTTCGTGTATATAGAATACCTTCAGGTGGCAAATCTGGAGTCGTAAGGCGAGCAAGCCGTTCTACTAATGTTTGCGGTTGACTCAAACTGTATAAAAACAGTGAAAATAGAATCAGGTTACAAAGTACTGGATACCAAAGAAGTCCGTTTGAATCGCCCCTTAACCAGGAAACCCCAACAACAAAAGCCAAGGCCACGGCCATTAACTTGGTGCCAATCGCCTTATTCGCGCCGCCAAACAATACCCTTAAAACCGCAACCATCAACAGCAGTAACAGAATACTACTTAAAGACAAGTATTCTATGCCAAAGTAAATTGCCATAGGGTACAGTGTCAGAATAATGACCAATATTAGCTGCGCGAATCGACTCACTTCTCTGCCATTACCTTTTCAATTGCACCAACTACATCTCCAACAGTTCTTACACTTTTGAACTCTTCAGGTGCAATTTTCTTTCCTGTTACTTCTTTCAAGCGAACAATTAGGTCCACAGCATCAATACTATCTATATCAAGATCATCAGAGAGGTGGGCTTCTTCTGTTATATCTGCCTCATCGACCTCAAACATCTCAACCAGAATTTCGGTCAATTTTGGTAAAATTTCTTCTCTGCTATTCAACATAAATACCTCTATTATGCGCAGCTGCTGCTGACAAAATTTGCCAGGCTATTCACATTAGCAAAATGCGATTTTGTATCTTCACTTTCTGCATCTATTGATATGTTGTATTTTTTCTGCAGAGCAAGACCTAACTCTAGTGCATCAATAGAATCCAGCCCCAGGCCCTCTCCAAAAAGGGGCTCATCTGCTACGATTTCTTCTGGAGTAATATCTTCCAGATTTAATACATCAATAATCAGAACTTTAAGCTCTTCAACTAACTCTTTCACGCAGCACACTCCTCGGTAAAAAATGCTTTTAATTCTTGAGTAACCTCTCGGGCTACTTGTGGTGTTTCATCTTTTTCTTTTACTTGAATAAAACTCTCTGATTCATTCACATCAAATTGAAAATGTGGTCGACTCAGAGGAATACTGTACCAAGGAATATTTTTCATCAGCATCGGTGGATTACACCGTATTGTTACCAGAGTTGGGGTCACCCCGGAGCGTAACGCCATGTAGGCTGCCCCACGCTGAAACCTAAACGGTTGTCCTGGTACAGAGCGAGTTCCCTCTGGAAAGAGAACTACTGATTCCCCTTTTTGTAGTGATTTCGAAGCCAGTTCGATAATCTGTTCCGGGTCATCATTAGGTATATAGCCTGCAGTCATTACCGCGCCGCGCATAAACGGGTTTCTAAATAAACTGGCTTTTACAATACAGTTGGCATTCGGTATTCGGGATATTAGAAATACCACATCAATAAGCGATGGATGATTTGCCAATATCAATTGGCCTGGTTTAGCTAACTTTTGTTCATCACGAAATTGATAAGTATAGATACCCGTGATATGCATAAAGCCAATAAACAATCGAAAAGTGTTGTGGATACACAAACGAGCCTTGCATTTTCGAACTTCTGTGTCCCGATAGATCACCTTTAATGGTGGGAACAGAACAAACCGCAGTATCAATCCACCAATACCGAACAGGCTAAATGCTATCGCCGTAGCAACCAACCTTAGCCAATACTTGTCTTTTTTCTTTGACGGTAGAAGGTTAACAGGCATTGATCTGTAGCTCCCATCCTTCGGCAACTGATATACGCCCCTCTCCATCGATCAAAGATCTAATTAAAGGAAGCTGGTAATCAGGCTCAATAAATACCGACTCAGCTCTCGCACACTTACTGGCAGTCAATGATAGTTTTGTATCAGTATCACTAGATTTATGTTTTGCCAGGCGTAGAGCAGTTGCACAAATATATGTTGAGCTCTCAGCGCTGGAATGGTACATCTCAGGCAGTGTTTCTTCACAGAACACTAAAAGCAATTCCTCAACGCCTTCCTGAAGAAGACCAAAAGACTCTATAAACCCTGAAAGTATAGGAAAATCTCCTCCTGCTAGCGCAATTGCTGGAGACCTGGTTTTACAGGCAATAGAGAACTGTCCTGCAATTGCGTTGTGTACAGAAAGTCCAAATGCAGTTGGCGATAGGTCTTCACTTGCTGCAACGCCTTGTAGCAATGAATAAGTCCTCATTGCTTCGCCATGCACTGAGCAAAGCAATAAAGGAATATCTTCCTGCTGTAATAGCGGAAAAGCGGTATTAAAAACGGCTTTGGCTAGCGGACTCAAACGACGGCGCTGCATTGCAGGAAGAAAAGACACATCCGCCTGGCTACTTCCACCAAGCTGCTTTTCTCCTCTACGCCAACCCTGCCAATCCGATTGATCTGATATTCCCGAGCACCATGCTCGCCATTTACTGACAACAAATTCCATAACCAAACATTAATTCTGGAGCAAAGCTCCATCCCCCAAAATCAAAAAGCTGAAGCTGGCCTTTCCCACCATTATTTTTAATTGGCTAATAGGTATTGCGCGACCAGAGACAGGGCGGGAATGGTACACAAAATGACCAATAGCCGCCAGTAAAAGCGCTGAATTATAGGTCGAAGTGCAGCCTTAGATTACAGTGAAATACACGGGCTTTTCCGACCACTTATTCTCTCGTACCATGGTACACATTTGCCATGGAAACTTGTATTGCACAGCCCCCCAGCCGTTAAAGTGAAGGTTTTTTAAGTCGACCAGATTCCATCTCTTCCAAAGAGAACAAATTCTTAGGGGTTATCAAATGCCTTACTTTACCTGCTCTTCCTTCAATAGCTGGTCAGGAAACTGGCAGGGAGATTCCATTCACCTGCTGGGAAGCACTGAGCTCTCACGGCTGGAGAAAATACACAGTATTAAACGCCGAGCCCAGTTCCTGGCCGGGCGAATATTACTGCGCACTTTAATTGCGGAGCAATACGAGTATTCACCTTGGGAAATTACAGTTGAGGCTGAAGCACCGACCATTGCTATGGTTAGAGGAAAACCCCTTTGTCATATTTCCATAAGCCATTCCGATGACTTTGTTGCCGTAGCAATAGCGGAAACTCCAGTAGGTATTGATTGCGAAAATGAGTCCCACCAAAGGAATTGGTTGGCCATGGCTAAGCAATACTTCCACAAGGCGGAGATAACCGAACTAAACTCGCTCCCGACATCGCAAGTAGCTGCTTGTTTCCTCACTAAATGGACCGCCAAAGAAGCATTAGCTAAATGTTCTGGTGTCGATTTGGGGCAGCTGCTGGCCTCAGCTCCTGTAATTAACCGACCTCAGCAATTGAACCATCCGTACAAGAATTACCTATTGTGGACAGGACAGCCGAGGCCTGGAGCCTACCTAAGCCTTGCGGTTAAACACAATCAAGCCAGCTCTGTCGTAACCCCAATAGGCACATTTAGAGCTAGCCACTGCGAAAGAACAAGCAAAAGTACTATCCTGAAGCCAATCAATGGTTTCAGTTAGGGCTTGCTCCCAGGGTGTTCAAGCCGCTCACTCCCTGGAAAATAAATCCCCAAAGAAATCACCGTCGTACCAGTATGGTTGCCTGTCTGCATCGGCAACTTGCCGGGCAATCAGGTAATTTACCTGGGTAAATTGCTCAGCCGCCTCATAATTAATCTGCTCGTCCGCAGCATCCCCTGGCTTGTGGTAGCGCTCGCGGAAGAAACCCATCTGTGCAGCAGTACCATCCACACTGGGGTCTTTTGCCTCCCTTCCGGTAATCAAGTAGATTGAGGGCACTCCGCGACGGACAAAATTGTAGTGGTCACTGCGCACGAAGATAACTTCCTCCGGCATGGGATCGGGACTGAGTTTAAGCCCGGAACGGTTTGCAGCCTCCTCCGCAACTCGCCCCAAAGATGAATGTTCAGCACCGAAAGCAATAATATCGCGGAATGGATAGAGCAGCATGGGCATATCAAGGTTGATATTGGCTACGATCGATTCCAGTGGCACCGTGGGGTACTCGGCAAAATAATCCGATCCCAGCAAACCTTTTTCCTCTGCGGTAACAGCAACGAACAGCAGTGATCTTCGAGGATTTTGCCCGGATTCAACAAAAAGACGTGCGGTTTCCAACATCACCGCGATACCGGCAGCGTTATCCTGGGCACCGTAGTAAATCTCGCCGTCCTCTTTCTTTCCAACATGATCCAGGTGTGCGGAAAAAACAACATATTCATCTTTCAGGAGTGGATCACTTCCCGGTAAAACGGCCACTACATTCGGGCTGGTTACGCGCTTGTGGTTAGAGCTGCTGCTCATTTTTGCACGGTAACTAAGGGGGAAGCCTTCTGGAGTTATTCCTTGCTCAATATCGGCAAAAATACTTTCAAGACTGCGCTCAGCGCCATCAAACAGCTTGCCGCCTGCAGCGATGCTCAACATAACTCCCGGGTGCATCCCCGGGATTGCACTACCGGGCATACCAGTCTTTTTCACCCAGTCAAAAGTGTCATCAAAACGGTGCTTCGCATAGTAGTCAAATGGGCGGCGTTTCTCCCGCTCAGGTGTATAAAGGCGAACAAAACCCACAGCGCCATGTTTTGCTGCAACCTGGCGTTTGGTGCGAGGAGAGGAGTGGTGAGCCCCCACTTCACTGGGCAAGCTCTGCGGCCGGCCAGCTAACACAACGACAATCTTTCCCTGTACATCCAGGCCGTGATAGTCATTAATGCCAAAATCCGGAGCCTCAATACCGTAACCGACAAATACCAACTCGGCATTGATCTGCGAGCGCTCACTCAGTGCGGAGGGCGATGCTAGAAAGTCCTCGCCAAATTGCATGGCGATTTCATCGTTCTGGCCCTCTAAGACAAATTCAGGATCACTCCCATCCCAACTGGCACTGCGAAAAGGCACTTCCTGGAAGTAACCTTGCTCCCCTGCTGGAATCAGCCCCATCTTTTTAAATTGGCCAGCCACATACTGTGCCGCTTGGAGATAGCCTTCACTACCAGTATCACGCCCCTCCAACTCTGCTGAGGCGAGGAAATTAATATCCCGGCGAATGTAATCTTTATCTGCTGTGGGACCAGTGTTCTCAAAGCTTGAGCTGGTGCAAGCAACCAGAAGTGCCATAATCAAGGCACCCAATAAACTCTTAATTCTCATGGGGAGTATTACTTCTCAGGAAAAAAGCGTGACTGTTCGTATGGACAGGTCGTATGGAATTGCAACACTTAAGTTACACTTAGACTGTCGAGCAATGGCCCATCTTACCACGATCTAGGGCAATCTCCGACGGGATTTAGTGAGTGCTTTTCTAGCAAGCCCCCCATTTGTAGTGGTCTAATCCTTCCGGACACTTCGTTAAGATGGTAAAACTACCTAGCGAGGTGAAGTATGACAACAAAAGGTACACGCCGGAAATTCAAGCCGGAGTTCAAGAAAGACGCCGTAGCTCTTGTCTCAGAACAAGGGTATTCGATTTCCAAGGCCGCAGAGGCTGTAGGAACCACTGCTAACAATCTGCGACGCTGGATAAAGGAGCTGGAGCAGGAAGAGAACGGAGTAAGGTTGGATTCGGGCGAACGAGCTGAACTGGATCAACTGCGACGTGAAGTAAAGCAATTGCGGATGGAGAAGGAAATCCTAAAAAAGGCCAGCGCCTTCTTTGCGAAAGAAATGAAATAAAGTACGAATTTATTAAAAAGCAGCAAGGTAGCTTTCCAGTTAGAGTGCTCTGCCGAGTAATGCAAGTAAATAAGAGCAGCTATTACGAATGGTGTCGTCGTAGTGATAGCCCAATAGATGGCCAGATTTGGCAACTATGCCATCGATTGAAGGCCTTATTTGCAGAATCTCGTGAGAGTCTCGGAAGCCGTCGGTTAATGAAGCTGTTGCGCAAAGAAGGCTTTGAAATTGGGCGTTATCGAGTCCGCAAACTCATGAAAAAGCTCGGCTTGGTAGTAAAACAGAAGAAGCGATTTACACTAACCACAAATAGCAAGCACCAACTGCCAGTTGCTGAGAATCTTCTAAATAGGGATTTCTCACCGAGTGCTAAAAATCAAGTTTGGACTACGGATATTACCTACATCTGGACTTTGCAGGGTTGGTTATACCTAGCAGTGGTAATTGATCTTTATTCACGCCGGATTGTTGGCTGGCACTTAGACCGCCAGATGGAGACGGCCCTGGCAAGTCGTGCACTGGTTATGGCTATCAATTTGCGCACCCCAACAAAAGGTCTGCTGCATCACTCTGATCGAGGTAGCCAGTATGCCAGCCATAGCTACCAAGCGCTACTAAAGCAGCATGGAATGGTGTGCTCAATGAGCCGCAAGGGAAATTGTTGGGACAATGCACCTACTGAGCGTTTTTTTAGTAGCCTGAAGCGGGAATGGTTAACAGGAAACCTCTATCCGACAAGGGAGGGTGCGATAACAGACGTGAGGGCCTATATTGCGTATTACAATTCACGCAGAATACATACAACACTGGGGGACGTAACCCCTATCGAATTTGAAAAATGTGCTTAGGAAAGTGTCCGGTTGGAGTTGACCACAACAATTAGACATGGGGTTCTACAAGCTTGAAAGTAAAAATATGGCCCCAAGACACACAAAATGCAATCTGGGGCCACAGTAATGATAAAACGGCATTTTTTAATTATATTTCTGGTCGCCGTTACTGACTCTTACTTAAGGTAATATGCATTCCGCCACAGGGAAATTTTCATCCACAGTGGTGTATGCGGAGCCAGCATCAAGAATCCAGTCATAGCCAATAATTGTGGGGTTAGTGACCCCAGCCGTTAGCGGCCCCTTAAACAGACCATTGAATAGTGACACTCTCGCACTCTCATCATTCCATAGTGCAAAACCACTATCGGAGGCGTAAGAATCGCAAAAGCGATATTTATCTTCACTACCAATAGCCCGTGGTAATGCCGGGGCAAACATCATCCACTGATGATTTCCATCAATACTCTTGAAGGCATCAGCTACTAGATTATCAACACTCATTTCGTCCAAGATAGACTCATCAAGGCCCTGGGTTTCAGCCAATGTGATCAAGCCGTCTCTATCCAACAATGCTAGTTTTGCCAAAGTAATCGCATTTGCTACTACAGGGTAATCCGTCACGCTGTAATCACCATTGCTATCCAGACGCATCTCAGCAGTGACTCGATAGGCCATATCTGGAATCTTAACCAAATGCTCAGCACCTGACTCAGCAGTGGTGTACCAACTATTCAACCCATCACTGGTCATGGGACTATCAAGAAGTTCAAGTAGCTCTTGATATTCTTCAGGCACTACATCCGTAGCCTCTTCAATCAATAGCTCTTTAGCTCCATCTTTTAGCCCATCGATTTCCCCCTTAGTGCCTCCCGTGCAACTCGTAGATCTACAGGTATCGGTGCATTATCGAGAATACTTAAAACATCGGATAACGCATCCACCATACCGTTAACATTCTGCCAAACTTCACAAGCTTGAGACGGTACTCCAATTAAAGTTGGCCCATAACACGCCACCCAATCCGCAAGAGGATCTACACTGCTGGCACTTTCATCCATGGTATTAACCATCATGGTAGCTGTAGTACGCGTATATTCAGTCATGGCTGTATCAACACTGCTCTGCCACATTGAAAAGACGGACTGAATTGGGCTCATATCACTTTCTAAAAGCTGCCAAAGATCAATTAAAGCATTGACTGTCGCATTCAAATTGTCTTCAACTTCTTTCAGCTTTTCATAAGCTGCTTTAGCATCGTCTATATTTTGTTGAGCCTGTTGATTTACATCGTCTTCAAGTTCATGAATAGCATTCAGCAATGCATAATCTGCAGCATTAACAGCCTTACTTAAATCCTCACAAAGACCGCCATCGTCAGATGATATTTTATTAGAGTTTATCGAAATAACTTCTTTGCCAGATTCTGATTCAGTAACCAATATCGAAGTAATTATTCCATCAGAAAATTTAACACTCCAATTATACTCTGTAGTGTTTATTAGAATGGGCGACAGAACATCTCCGGCTCCAATCAAAATAAAAGGCGGAATAATCGAATCCCGGATCATTTCGACAAGACTATCCACTACTTCTCGATGATAAGGGGATGCATAATCAGCAAACTCTGTAGTTTCATCATTCAGAATTGCAGCTATATCTTCCGGTGTAAATCCTGGTGAATTATAAATGAAATCACTCAAAACCCTTGATCTTCCTGATTCTCGAGCCCAATCCAAAGCATAATCAGAGTATAGATCAGAAGCAGAAATATTCTCCTCCCCTATCGTGTACACATAGGGATCATCATCCCCAAAGATATCTAAAATACCTAGTGGGTCAATAGACCATTCAATAGCATCCTCAACTCCGTCAATCCCTAACAAACCTGCAAATGGATCTAATTCAATTGCAGTTTCTAATATCCCTGCAGGATCTATCGTATCAATAGCATATTCACAGCCATTAACAGCCAAATCAGTGCGCCAATCCAGTACAGCTTTTTCCAGTTCCTGTCTTTTATCTGTCAGGCTATCTTGTGAAGACTGCAGTTTATCCATTGCAGAGGTCACGGAGTCAAAGCCAAAATTCTCAAAGTCACTCCTATAACCCAGCAATTTATCACTTATAGACTGAATCTGATCAACTCCGACATTGACCTCATCTATAAGAACGTTACCAATATCTACTAAATCACTAGCTAACTCGTCAGAGACATCGATGTCATATTTTATTTTGGCTACCAATTGTAACACCCAAACATCAATGGCATGCCAATAACCATACTCATCATTTGCCTGCTTTCGCAATTGTTCTCTTAAATTTGAGATTGCAACTAAATGTAAAGCGTAAGAGTTTTTAGCATATTGCTCCGTTGGAATATCGGCATAAATTAGCTCATCCCGGAGAAACTCAAATAGATCATCATCCTCGAGATTAATCCTTTGATAGGGCGCTCCCAGCGCAATTCCCTGGTAATCACGTAAGACGGGCACCTTTGAATCTATGTACGATTCCAGCGCTATATGGCGTTTTTCATTTAATTGTTCGCCATCACCAAGTTCAAAAATATCCCCTGAGTACTGGTTAACATATGTATGTGCAAATACATCTGCTGATGCATGACTCAAGTAACCATATATATAGGCACGTGCTTTATTAGATATTTCTTTCTTGGTTAATAAGTATTTCAACCAATCATCAGTGTGATACCGGCTAGAGTCTAACTCTTCAATCACATCCCCAGCTTCATTTTTTCCTAATGCTCCAGGATGTACACTCGTCTGCCCTACCACAAAATCCGGAGCAGCATCTGGCCCAATATTTCCAAAAAGATATGCAGATTGATTCTCCAGAATTGCCGAAGAAACCTCTTCTGATACAGGGATATCATAAAAATTATTATTGATTTCAAAGGTCAAATTTCCATCATCTGCAAGGTCATTAATAACCTGCTGCCCAACGAAAACATGACTTTTTAATTTAAATGCCCACCCATTATTTGTCACCATCAATCCTAGCAAAAGGAAGCTTAACTGCCCCCCAAACTTTTTCAGTCCATGCAACATTTATAATAATTCCCTTGTATAAAAAATAGAATCAAACTAAAAGTAGAGGGAAAGCCCCAAAATATTTACCCCGCGAGATTATAATACACTTGGAAAGATAATAAAAACTAACCTCGCTCTTAACGAAAGGATAATAGCATTTATCCAAAACACCGATGTATACATAGATGCTCAGCTTATAATAAAAATCTAATTGTATAGATTAAATAACCTAATCAAAAACAATACCTACATCATTATCTTCATATAACCTTGTTATTTATTTTATGCGGCACTCTCATATTAGGGAACGCCCTCCCAACCGCATAAACTACTTTCTCGTAGGCATTATCCGCACAGAAATCTCCATGGGCCGCAAGAAAGTGCAAAAACGGCTGCCTTAGGATTTGTTCGAAGTCGTACTTCAACCACAGCCCAGGATTTTTATCACTTGGTACCATCCTTGCTCTCCAAGAGGGAGCTATCTGCATTCCTCGACGGATACCAGAAAACCTCAGCAGGTTTTTCCCAAACCAAGTACATCCGTGCCATGACTGCCAATACTGCAAAGCATCACAACTGACCAGTAGTCCGCCACTAAACGGGAGCCACAATACGGCCTCTGGAAACCGACTTTGGGAGAAGACAATAAAGCGTCCCCCCGGTATTGGACAAACATCCTCCTGTCGCAACACCTTATCTGCTTTTGGCGGATAAAAATCTGAGCCGCGCTGTGTCCAAAAGGTAAGATCAAAGTGATCTCTGTAGTAGAGATCATCACGTCCATGGTGATAGCCGAGCCGTATCGCGTGACTCACTCGCCCGAGGTCTTTTAACTTTTCCTCCTGCTGTGGACGCAATCTGATGGGATTAATCAAGGTAAGGTGATCCTGCCAGCGAGCGATTCCCATATTGCGATTGATAGTCACCCCCGGCGCTAGTTTGATAGTTCCGGGAACATAAAAAAAATTAGGTAACAACTGGCGAATCTCGCCATGGGGCTCTGTGGGGGGGTAGTTGATACGCACTGGCAGGCTACATATCAGCTATATTGAACTCGATTTCGAATACCGCGCAGAATTTTTACTGCAAATTCCGCGCGCTCATCAGGGACAAAAATGTGGTCACAGTGTAGTGTGGAAACCACGCTGGTATCTATTCCAGCCTCCATTAATTCCTGGGCAACCACAGGAATAACCCGCACCGCATCAAGGCTAGCCAGGATCTGCAAAGTGATTTGGCGAAATGGGGCGCTTGCAGCAATATCTAATTGCCGAGCCGAACGTTGAGGCAGTATCACACTCATTCCCTCACCTTCTCGGAAGAAACACAAACTCTCTGACAAAATATCTGTAAACCGATTATCTGAAACCTGACAAAATACATAGATTTCATCGTGCAGCTTGGGATACAAAGTTCTCAATGCTCTCACTATGGATAGATCAGCTTTCATGCTTTCATTGCCGTCTGGAAGTTTTCTCCAGCCTGATGAATACGACCGGCTTCTATACAATCGCACTGTTTTTGGATCAATCTTGCTGATTAATACCTGTACTTCAGGTGAAAGTAGTCCAATTCTAAAACTACTTTTCGCGGGATATCTATTACCCGGCAGGATATTTTAATTTGGAAAAAGCAAGATCACGCATTTTTTTAGAATTATTTTCCTAACAGGGTTAGCTGTTTAATAACTAAATATTTTTAAGAATTTTCCTGAAGTTTCAAGAAGTCAGATTTTAGGTGGTGGATAGTTAAAAATATATTGATGGGATTAATTCTTATTAAGAGAAATTGACCCAATGACGGCAAGAAGTTACGGATTTCTCAGCTCTTCACCATCAAATTCCGGTTCATTGGGCGCGGGAGTTGTATCCACTTCCGACGAATCCTGTTCAACCTCCCAGCTCTTCAGCACCGCATCAATATCCTTTTCCAGGCGCACACGGGGAAATTTGGGGCAGGGTGAATCTCTATCTGGATCATGCCATGCGGACAGGGGGGCTAC
This sequence comes from Microbulbifer sp. VAAF005, assembly GCF_030012985.1. NCBI lineage: Bacteria > Pseudomonadati > Pseudomonadota > Gammaproteobacteria > Cellvibrionales > Microbulbiferaceae > Microbulbifer > Microbulbifer sp. VAAF005. The sequence continues at coordinate 3,062,057 of NZ_CP120233.1, forward strand.
AAAAACCACATAGGATTTATGCAGACGATTTCGTCCAATACTCACTTCCGTCCATGTTGTTTGCCAGGCAAACTTTCCCCTCACCGCATAATCGCTTTCGTAGGATTTTAAAGTGAGAAAATAGGGATAAATCTTCCCTCGCTTGCAAATAATTCTGCGTCCGGTCTTTATATTGGCCATTTGAGTAAATGGATCAAAATACCAATTAATATCGTATCCAAATACGAATTGCATCTCTCCATTTTGCCTTAAAAAAGCGTAGGATCTCCCAGTGCCATCGGGCTTGAGACTCCAGACATGCCGCGCTTCACCATCGCGGGAAATCAGCCAGGCCCCAACCCATTGACTGGCATCGTAGCGTGATTTTGCATGCCAGCCTTCATTGAGTGTTTTTCGTTTCTCTTCACTGGCATTTGCACTTACGACAAAAATTAGCAGTGGCAGGAAGAGATAGAATTTTATCCATTCCCACCCACTACTCATCTTTTCCACGCACGGATTAAATAGCGTTCGCACGGAAGTAAGCTGCTAGCGACTGACAATATCCGGACAACTTGCACCGGCCTTGGGGGTTCGCCAATCAGCCAACCGACGCTGAAAGCTCAGAAGTCCGCCGCCCGCCTGCAGCCAATGACGGCCATCAATCACTGCAAATAGGAGGGTGGCACGGCTCCAATCTCGAAATGCGACAGATACAACCCCGCCCTTACAGCGCACCGAGGTTCCAGTTTTAACTCGCACCCGGTCACCATCCAATTGCCAGTTAATGGCAAAACCATGGGTCAATAGGCCTTTGGCATTAAACCCATAGGCATATCCGGAGCCATCGGCATGCAGTTGCCACACTAATTGATCATCGCCTTCACTCACAACCAACCAATTTCCCGCCCACTTTTGCTGGGCGGACTCCGCCGAGGCCCACATTGGTATCGCTAGGAAAATTGCTGTGACAAATGGAACAACCGGCTTGATAAAATGCCGCTTTGGTAAAAGACGCAAAAACTTCATGCGCAGCCCTACGGTATCGGCCCCAGTGCATTACAGGGGGCGGGTTATTCAAAAGACGACTGGGGAAGTCGCCAATTTTCCTTTCCGATTACGGGGCTAAAGCCTCACTTATCGGCATGAAAAAACGCTTCGGCGCTATTTTTCACATCCCTCGAAAAGTAAGGCTAGACGCAATTTACAACGGTGGCAGGTTAAACGTTAAAAATATTCAAATTTACGACAAATTCACAAAAAGAATGCCAAGTCATTTTTACCGGTAGTCCAACTATCTGGATTTTGCTTCGGAAAAATTCTTGTCTGCTCTCCACACCCGATACTTTAACTGCACGCCCTGTGGCAGATATATAACCATTGGCAACTTACTGCTATAAGGCAGCATCAAGCCATCACCGCGCACGGTGATAAATCGCCGGGATTCACTGCCTTGGGCACAGACCTTTTGCGTATCTGTGGTCGGGGTCAAGTCGGACAGGACATAAAAGGGGTAACCCCAGCCTGGGAGTATGTCCTTACGCAATGGAGCGCTAAAGCTTTGCAAGTTGCATTCCGCGACTTGGCTTTTTCCCGGTATCAATTCAACCCTAAAGCGACTTTCATCAACAACCTTGGGCAGCTTGATAACGTGACGTAACTTGCCATCAACCTCCTCTGGAAATGCATCCAGAGGCTCAGAACTGTGGCAATCCAGGGCCAGTAACAACATGAAGGCAGTGGCAACTAATTTTGACATGGTATGGCCTCACTACTGCGCCGGGAAATGGCGGACAAAACTTTTTAAAGTCTAGTTCGCTTTTGTCTTCGCAGTCCCCACCAGAGCAGCACCCCCAAACCAATTGCCAAAGCAAACAGAGCGGCAGTCCATAGGTATCGCTCCTCCCCCATCGCAGGTGGCTCCAACTTGGAGTGGGCCAGATTGAGATCCGCCCGCAGATTTTGAAACGCGGCAATAACTTCTGTAGAACTGGCACCACCAATCAAGTCACCCCGCAATTGCTGCCATTGGACCTGAAGCTGCTCCACCAGTACCTTGTCACGAATCAGCAGCTCCTGTCGTAACGGCCTATACCCATCACGATAAGCCAGCATTAACTTACCGTATGCCGCTGTTATATCTCCTCCTCGATAGTCCGTCTCCGCCAGCTGCAGCAAGCCAATTGCGCTGATAAGAGGGGGGATCAGAGTGCGTACAAGGTGGGGGTTTCCGCGCCACCACATCAATGCTTGTTGCAGAGTTGGCTCTAGTTCCGCCGGTTTAGTGGTCGCCATTCCCGGGAGTCCCAGTAACCCGGGATAACGGGTCGCCAAGTCGGAAGAGGGTGGTAACTGATTCGCCACTGGAAAAGCAGCGACAGTCACCGCTAATGCCCAGCGCTGTAGGCCGGTCAGATCTCCATCAATGTCGACTGTGTGAATAGAGTCAGTTTCTGGGTCCAGGGTGTTATAAAGATCATAAAGACTGAACCCCGCCATTCTCTCAAGATCATTGAGGGCTGGGCCTTCATTACTACCCTCACCGTCGACACCGTGGCAGACGGCACACCGCTGCTGATAAACAGGCATCATAAAACCCGGCGAGGGCAAAGAGTAACTGGGTGACCGCTGCAGCTGATACAAAGCAGCAAGGCGATCGGCGATTGCATTGGCTCGACGGCGCACCTCTGCGCTGGAATCCTTATCCTCAATCGCCTTACGCAAGCCCGAGAGGCTTTTCTGCAAACCCTGCCGACCAGGCCGATCGGGGAGTTGAGTGACCAGACGCAGTACTTCTTCTACCTGTTGCTTCTGTAGTTCATACAGAGGAGTGTCCAGTCGCTGCCCGTTCTCTACAGCGTCGCCGTAGTCTACCGCTATATAGGAGAGAAGATTGCTGGCCTGAGCGGCCACAGTATTGCTGCTTGACGTGTTCTGGGCTGAAACAGGTGCGATTAAGCCAGCTAGGAGAGTAAACAGTAAAATCCATTTGAATCCCATTAGTGGCTTCCGGATCGGGCAAGGTTGATCGATGTTAGGAGCCTCTCGACAGATTGCGGGGCACCTTTCTTAGGGTAGAAATAAAAAACCCCGCTCGAGGCGGGGTTTCTTCAATCGGAAAGCTTAGCCGCGATCCGCTCGCTCTTTGGCAATCAGGTAATCCGCCACTTGCAGCATCAGCTCCTGGCCATTGCTCTTACCTTTATATCCCGGGAAAGAGGAACTGATACGGTATTTACCCGCAACAACTACTTCCGGGGTACCGGTCATTTTGTAAGCGCGCTGATTGGCCATACCTTGCTTCACTTTGCTGTTGATAGCGAAGGAATTCATCAGCTTCGCAGCTTTGGCACCATCTTCACCATGTTTGTTAAACAGTGCCTCAATAGCTTTCAAATCGGGCTTCCAGTTGCGACCTTCACGGATAGCCAGCATCTGACGCTGATTGTAGATAGTGTTAAAAATTGGAGTGTGCATCTTCTCCAGAACGCCCATCGCATCAGCAACGTAGAAAAGGCGTGCATGAACATCCATCACCGGCTGCCAGATAGCTGGCAACTTCAGCAGTGCCACATCGCTGGGCATCTTTTCTTTCCAGCGCTTTAAGGTCGGTTCGAAGTTGTAGCAGTGGGCACAGCCATACCAGAACATCTCAGTCACTTCGATCTTGTCGGTGCTTTTTTGCGGCACCGCCTGTGGCAATACCTCGTAATGCTGGCCCGCTTTAAACTCGCCACTCTCCTGGGCGCAGGCAACGAGACTGAACATTACAGCCAAAACCATAGTGATTGGGGCGAGAACTGCTCTCATAAGTCATCTCCAACTTTTATTTAGTGGTGCGAACGCCGTTAGCCGGCGGGCTGTCGAGCCACTGAGGACACAATAGACAACGCAGATTATTTAAGTTCCCAGACCCTCACGCAAGGAAACACTGCAAAAACTGCCCAGTATGCCCAGGTAATGAGGTCTTTTGATTAGGCGACAGACACAAAAAAGGCCGGTCTCAGACCGGCCTCAGTGTACTCAAACCCTGTGACTATTAGTCAGTCAGGCCTGCAATATAGTTGGCCAGCGCCTTGATCTCTGCATCGGAGAGTTGCTTGGCCACGGTGCGCATAGTGCGAACTTCACCGTCATTGTTGCGAGTACCCGCACGGAATGCTTTCAGCTGGGCTTCGATGTACTCTGGATACTGACCACCCAAACGAGGGTAACCGGCCGGCGCATTGCCCAGTCCAGCAGGTGAGTGGCACCCCATACAGGCGGGAACACCAGTCTCCATATTGCCACCGCGGTAGATTTTACGTCCAAGCATCAGGCCGTCGACGTTCTCACCGTTGTTTAGCATCACGGAAATAGCCTCAGATCCGGTCAGCTGCATTGGCTGCGAGGCAAAGTAAGCGGCGATATCCTGCAGGTCCTGATCGTTGAAGTTGTCCAACTGACCGATCATTTGCGGCACATCGCGGGCCTTTTTACCGTCAGGTGTACCTTTAATATCTTTAAGCTGCTTATACAGATATTTTTCGCCGAGTCCGGCAATCTTTGGAAAAGCCGGAGCAATACTGTTACCGTCTGCACCGTGGCAGGCTGCACATTGAGCGGCTTTTGCCTTGCCCGCAGCAGCGTCGCCCGCAGCCAGCGCCAAGGGCACGGCGCCCAAGCCGAAAACTAAACCGAGTGCCAGTGCAGTGTTCTTGATAATGCTGTTCATACGTCGTCCCGTTGCGCGCTGAGAGATGGCGTTTCGCACCGCCCCCGATAGTCCTGCGACGCGAAAACGGCGGCATTATATACTTGCGCGCCAAGCGAGTGTACCGAATAAACAGACTTATACGATGTCAAATACAGAATTTAAAGCCCAACCACCAAAACTGAACTACCGTTCCATACAATTTCTCACCAGTGCCCCCACCCTGACTGAGTGTCCGGAAGACTTTGGTGCCGAGGTGGCCTTTGCCGGTCGCTCCAATGCGGGCAAGTCCAGTGCTATCAATGCGCTCACGGAAAACAACAAGTTGGCGCGTACCTCTAAAACACCGGGACGCACCCAGTTGATCAACTTCTTTCGCCTCTCCGACCAGCAGCGCCTGGTGGATCTGCCCGGCTATGGCTTTGCCAAGGTCGCCCGCAGTATGAAAGATGAGTGGCAGCGCCATCTGGCCACCTACCTTGAGAAGCGAGAGTGCCTGCGTGGACTCGTGTTACTAATGGACATTCGCCAGCCCCTCAAGGAGTTCGATCTGCATATGCTCACCTGGGCAGTAGAGGCCGAGCTCCCAGTGCACATCCTGCTAACCAAGGCCGACAAGTTGAAGAACGGTCCAGCCAACAATACTCGCTTTGCCGTAGAGAAGACCCTCAAGGAACAGGGACTTAATCACGGGGTCACTCTGCAGATCTTCTCATCGACCAAAAAAACAGGCCTGGATAAACTCGAGCGCAAGCTCAATGAGTGGCTGGAAATCCCAGAGGAAGCCGCCCCCACTGAAGATTAAACGGGCTGGGAGCCTGGGGGCAGCGCCCCCGAGCAACACAAGCACTTCAATTTTTCTCACACCAGGAGGAAATTCCTAAAAGTGAACTCCGGGCACACCAGTTGCCGCTGCTTTGCGCTTCTGTTCGGGGATCAGGGAGCGAAGCAGTACCCGGTGCAGCCGTCGGCGTGCCCCCGGAGTTAAACAATGCAATTCCTCTGCATGTAAGTACCTCTGCGCGAGAAGAGCGGCAAGGGTTTCTTCGTGTATGGCAATTGTCAGCAGACGGGAATTGCCATCAGCACTCATCTTTTCACACTCCTCAGTGCAAGCTGTTTCCGCCATTGATACAGGCGGATAATCTTGCTGTGGAGAAATTGCGTACCTGATGCTGTGTCTCGCCGGGGTAGAGTGAGCTGATACAATCCGCCGCAACCCTTTGCTTATGGCTGTCGCCCAACTCACGGGCGAGCACTGAGCTGGCACCGGCAAGTATGTAGTTTCGAAGCTTTTCATCGCCCAATTCCCGGTAAGCAGCCATTAACCAGATAGCGCTTTCACTAAAACGCGTTGCCGAAATAGCATAAGTTGGCCACTGCCTCTCCAAAAGAAAGCTGGCCAGATCGAAGGCACATCCCAAGTAGGGTATTGCTTCGGCGTCATTGGACTCTTCAAGCAAAAGCTTGCCGCGCTCAATCCAATCGAGCCATGCCTTTTCCGCACGATCCGTGTCAGCAGTCAACCATTGGCGATGGTTGGCACATAAGTAACGTAAATTCACCGACAACCCCCCATATTTGATTTAGACCAAAGATAATGCGAACCATTATCATTTGCAAGTGCATTTACGGGTAGCTTTTGCTTTTGTCGTGAATTTTTTGGTGGAGTCATTTGCTTAAATAAAAAAAGCCGGCAGATGGGGGCTGCCGGCTAGGGGACAGTGCCCTTGGGGTGGGGCACTTGTCAGACGCACCCAGGGGGACGGGTACGCCTGAGGGTTCTTTTCAATCCAAAACCTCTTTGCCTAGTTCGATAGTAGGCTGGGCTTGCAAGCTTCCCAAGCACATGTTTGCACCTTCTAAAATTGCCAAGCTTAGACCCCAGAAAGCAATTACTCCGAAATTAGGATCCAATCGATATAACCGGGGGCCTGCAATCAATTCTGTGATATCGCCGAGAATCTTGAAGGTTGCCGATCTGAAGAGCTGCTTAGCGTAGAATTCAAACTGCTGCACAATTTGCAGAGTTATACAGAGACTTCCAAAGCCCCCTTCTCGAATGGGAAAGAAAAATTACACAGGTACAAAAAATAAATTTGTGAAGGACATAAAAAAACCCCGGAGTTGGGGACCATCCGGGGTAGAAAAAGCTAAACGCTTTGGGGTTAGGGAGCAACAATGAACTGATTACTTGGATAGGCTCTCAAGCCCGATGGTTCCCGCCCCTTTGGTAAATAAGTGTAAACAAAATACGTGTTTTGGCGCCTCATACGTTCTTCTATGTAAAGGCGGTCGATTTTTATCAAATTGTTAGCTCAGCCACTGGCCCATTGCTGTGCAGGCGGCGAATACAATCTGCTATCAGTGGCGCGCAATCTATCCATTCGCAATTCCCTTGTAACTGTGACTGAGGCAATGAATTAGTCACTATAATTGATTCCACCGGCAGTCGCGCCATCGTCACATGAGCATCCTCGCTGAATTGGCCATGAGTACAAAACACTAGGATGCGTAGCGCCCCCGCTTTTGTCGCAGCTTTTACTGCTCCCGCAACTGTAGCGCCAGTAGCAAGTAAATCATCAATAATAATGACTGTGGCGCCTTTAACTTCCCCAATCAATGTTCCACCGCTGATCAAAGTGCCACTGCGATGCTTCTCTACAAGCGCACTTGCCACTGAAACTCCAAATGCATCTCTCAACGCTAAACGAAATTTTTCCGCACGTTTGATGCCTCCCTCATCTGGCGACAGAACAACCAGGGGGTCCAAGTTTCCAGATAGGCGAACTCGGGCAGCTTCGATCCATAGAGGGCGAGAAACTAGATGGACAGTTCGGCACCGAAAGGCATTCTCGAAAGCCGCAAGGGAGTGAACATCCATAGACACCACCACATCAACCCCTGCAGCTTCCAGGAAGCTGGCCATATAACGACTGGGTAACGGGTCACGCAATCGGGTTCGCCGCTCCTTTCTCCCATAACAGAGATAGGGAAAGATTGCAGTCACCCTTGCAGCACCAGCATCCCTTAGTGCCCCGATAAAGAAAAGACAGCGCATAAGCTTTTGGTCAACGCAACTACTGGCATCGGTGTAAAGGGATTGGACCAGAAAAACATCCGCCCCTTCCACATCGTCCAGTGACCTAACTTTATGTTCCCCATCATCAAACTGGCGCTCTTCATGGTGAGAAACCGGCTCACCCAGACTTGCCGCGACACGTCCAGCGAAATCTGCTCCAACATCAAGACTGAATAATTTAATACGCCCCATAAGCTCACCACCCTGCCTGGCGCCTCTCGCTCGCTAAGCGCCTTGCCCACGTTTTAATAGAATTATGGACGGTGGAAGTTAGGATCTGGAGTACCACAAGTGTTGTGGCTTATCGACAACGAGGGAGGAAGAGTCTTTGCCCATCAGGGCTAGCTCTAGGCAAAAAATAAAGGGGTTCAAAATATTGTGTTAGTTTTTGAGCTGAGATATCGTCAAATTCCAAAATGCAATTAAAGGGAAGTAAATTATGCAAGCAGAAACTGATACCAAGGCTGGCCCATCTATCATTGACACCTATCCTTACCCCCTACACCAGAGCATTAGGGTTGGCTATCTCTCTCTAGCTAACCTATTCAGATCTATAAATGCTGCTTTTGGCTCAGGCCCCTTCAACTTTTGCAGGGGCTCCACTCCACAGAAGCTGGCAATCGATATAAGGCAATAAAATTGCAACGAAGTGAGACTCCAGTTATGCCGGGGTCTTTAAGGCTACTGATATCGCCGCAGATCCAGGCCAGACGAATCGAGTTACTTCCTACATTTTGACAAAAGTGGCCGGTAAGCTCTGACTTACCGATAGAAGAGAAGTTAGACCGGGAGAGAACAGATAAAAAAATGCCCCGGACTTGGGGGAGTACCGGGGCAAACATCTGACTTCCTTGGGGGATGATGACGCATTCCAACAATCTTGCCTGTTTAGAGGGGCTGTCGCCGGAACAGTTCCACGGAATTTCAAAAAGCTTGTAAAAACGCCTAACAAAACACAAAAGTTGGCACTTTATTCATCCGTACCAATAAGAGCGCGCCAAAATGTTCCGAGCAGCACGCCCTATCCCCAATTCTTAGGTGGCTTCTTCAGTCAAATTAGTGTGCCTGATCCCAATCTCGGCCCTGCCCCAGATCCACAATCAGGGGAACGTGCAGTTCTGCCGCACCCTGCATCAATTCAACAATGCCAGCGGCCACAATTTCGACCTCATCCTTGGGTACTTCAAGAACCAATTCATCGTGTACTTGCATAATCATCCGGGTAGCCAGCTTCTTCTCTCTGAGCCAGTTATCCACAGCGATCATGGCCCGCTTGATAATGTCGGCGGCAGTGCCCTGCATTGGCGCATTAATTGCGGTCCGTTCTGCTGCTTGGCGCTGCATACCGTTGCGTGAGTTAATTTCCGGCAGATAGAGGCGGCGTCCAAACAGGGTTTCCACATAGCCCTTTTCCGCGGCCTGTGCGCGGGTATCTTCCATATAGCGCAATACACCTGGGTAGCGCTCAAAGTAACGGTCGATATAAGTTTGGGCGTCGCCCCGGGGGATATCCAACTGCTTGGCCAGGCCAAAAGCCGACATGCCGTAAATCAAACCAAAGTTGATCGCTTTGGCCCGCCGGCGCTGCTCATCAGTCACCTCATCCTGAGCTACTTCAAAGACTTCTGCCGCCGTCGCGCGGTGAATATCTGCGCCTTGAGCAAATGCATCCACCAACCCTTGGTCCCCAGACAGGTGAGCCATAATACGCAGCTCAATTTGGGAGTAGTCCGCAGCGATGATCTCACTGCCACCATTGATTCTTGGGTCAACGGTGAAGGCCCGACGAATACGGCGCCCCTCCTCTGTACGAATAGGAATGTTCTGCAAGTTGGGGTCACTGGAGGACAGGCGCCCCGTAGCCGCAACCGCCTGGTGATAGGAAGTATGTACACGACCGCTACCCGGGTCGATCATCTTTGGCAGTTTATCTGTGTAGGTATTCTTCAGTTTGGCCAGGCCGCGATACTGCATTATCAGTGCGGGCAGTTCGTGGTTGTGGGCCAATTCTTGCAATACCGCCTCAGCGGTAGAGGGGGCACCTTTGGGGGTCTTCTTGATCACTGGAATCTGCAGCTTCTCAAACAGGATCGCTCCCAGCTGCTTGGTAGAGCCCAGGTTGAACTCCTCGCCAGCTAATTCGTAAGCCTGCTGTTCCAGTTCTCGCATTCGCTGCTCAAGTTCAGCACTCTGCTCCGCCAACATCTTGGCATCGATATAGGCACCGTTACGCTCTACACGCGCGAGAACCGGTAGTAGAGGCATCTCAATCTCATCGAGCACTTTTACCAAGCTTGGCTCGCGCTCCAAACGCGTGCTCAGTTCATCGTGGAGACGCAGGGTGATATCTGCATCTTCAGCCGCATAGGGGCCCGCTTTGTCCAATTCAATTTGGTTAAACGTCAGTTGCTTGGCGCCTTTGCCGGCAATATCCTCGAAGTGAACCGTGTTCTCCCCCAGGTACTTGAGTGCGAGACTATCCATATCGTGGCGGCTGCCAGTGCTGTCCAGAACATAGGACTCCAACATGGTATCCCGTGCGATGCCGCGCAATTCAATATCGTAGTTGGCCAGGATATGACTGTCGTACTTCAGGTTCTGCCCCACCTTCTTCTGCTGCGGATCTTCCAGCAGGGGTTTGAGTTTGGCCAGTACTTCGTCAAACGGCAGTTGCTCTGGTGCACCCATATAGTCGTGGGCCAGGGGAACATAGGCTGCACGATAGGGCTCCACCGCGAAGGACACCCCCACTAATTTTGCCTGCATATAATTGAGGCTGGTGGTTTCCGTGTCGAAGGCAAAGATGTCTGAACTCTTCAGTTGTTCCAGCCAGGCATCGAACTCCGACATTTCTGTGACGATGACGTAATCGCGCTCAACGGCTTCCGCCATGGCTTCTTCAGCCTCTTCACTGGTTAGCTCTTCTAACCAGCCGCGAAATTCATTCTGCGTGAATAGCTCAACCAGTGCCTCTGTATTGGGCTCTGAATTGTGCAGTTCCTGGGGGTGATAAGGCATCTCCACATCGGTTTTGATAGTAGCGAGCTTATAGGAGAGTTCTGCCGCCTCGCGATGCTCCGCCATCTTTTTACCGAGGGTTTTTGAGCCACGGAATCCCAGCGGTGCAATGGCATCCAGGTCGGAATAAATGGTCTCCAAGCCTCCCAGATTCTGTAACAGTGCAAGAGCGGTTTTCTCGCCCACACCTGGAACTCCGGGGATATTGTCGGATTTATCTCCCATAAGGGCGAGAAAATCGATAATCAGTTCTGGACCTACGCCAAATTTCTTAGTCACGCCCTCGCTGTCCATTTCGGTATTGGACATGGTGTTAACCAAGGTAACGCCCGGACGCACCAGCTGCGCCATGTCTTTATCGCCGGTGGAGATTATGACTTGCTGCCCCTGACTCTGGGCCTCCAGCGCCAAAGTGCCGATTACATCATCAGCTTCAACACCATCGACCACCAAGCGCGGCAATCCCATAGCGTCGATGATGTCGTGAATGGGCTGAATCTGCTCGCGCAGGTCATCCGGCATAGGAGGGCGGTGGGATTTGTACTCGGCAAACATCTCATCGCGAAACGTCTTGCCCTTGGCATCAAAAACAACCACTACAGGACTGCCTGGATGCTCCTTGAGGTGGCGGCGCAGCATACTGATCACACCGCGCACCGCACCAGTAGGCTTACCCTGGCTGGTGGTCAATGGCGGCAACGCGTGAAAAGCGCGATAAAGGTAGGAGGAACCATCCACCAAAATCAACGGGGCGGCTGAGGTGTTTTGTTTGCTCATAGACGATGAATTCTTGCTTGCTTAGTTTGGCGTTCAGGACGCGCGGCAGGCCGATAGGATAACGCCCTTCGCTCTGTTTTTCCGCTTACTGATTCTTTCCCGCCAGACACCGTAGGCAACCTCTGCACAAAAGCCCACTCGACTTACCCCGCCGATTAAAACTATCGGCGCATCGATCTCACCAAATCCCCAGGCTTGGCTAGTCTTGCCGGTAGCGACCTTATGCGTTCGCTACTCCCCGGAAATCAAATTGTCACAGGCTGTCCACCGGCAGTCAGGGATCTTTTATTTCCAAAAAACTGTGCCACCCGATGTTGAAGGAAGGATTCTAAAGATGAGAGGAGTGATGCGTGCCACCCTGTTGTTTGCCGCAAGTGTATTTGCCATTTCGGCAAATGCCGGCTCGGATTGCAGTGCAGAGCATACCGCTGAAGTCAAAACGGCTGATGAAACACATTCACAGCCGTCAGGAGTAGAAGAGCACGAGCTGATACTCAGGCAGGCTATCCGTGAAAGAGAAAATGACTTGCTAGAAAGGCAAAAGCAACAGTTGGAAAAACTGCAGCAACAGGCGGAAAGAGACGCTGCTCGGGCAGAGAAACTGCAGCAGATAACCAATCGTTCCTAAGAGCTACCACACAAGATCCCGCCCCTCCTTGAGCCGGCGGGATACTTGGTACCTTTAAGGGCCTCTGATTGAACCTACTTCTGGTCGGGAACTTGGCTTAAACAAGTACGGGCCTGGGTCAACAGGGATTCTATCAAGTCCCTATAGTCAGCATTTTCACTCAACTGATCTCCCAACAGGTCCAAAGCGGCGTAACGCAATCCCAAATTGTCAGCCAGTTGTTGATCGCGGTCATTAGCCGGCATTTCACCAAAGAGACAGCCATCGCCAATCTGGGACAAATTCAGCATCGCCTTGGCACCATAGCCTCCGCCACTGCCATCCCCCAGGGCAAAGGTCTCCACTCCTGCGGAACCAAAAAAGTGGCCATAGGCATCGTGGGTAACAACGATGGGAACTTCGCGATACCCATACAAAGCCCGGTCGAGTGCTTTCTGCAAGTTGGCCATCGCACTGGAAAACTGCCGTGCACGCCCCATAAACAACTCCGCCTGCTGTGGCTGTAATTGCGCCAGGCGCTCAGCGATCTGCGCCGCAGCTATTGCCGCATTGCGGGGGCGCAACCAGAGGTGGGGATCGGTAGCACTGGCTCCCTCATATTCAAGGGTCTCGATATCCAGCAGCTGCATTTGCCGGCCTGCTGGTAACAGCGCTGCCTGTTTTGCCAATACCCCCTCCATTTGTGGCCCTAACCACACCAAAAGTAGAGCGCGTTCAAGTGCAGCTCGATCGGAAACGGTGGGGGCATAGTGGTGGGGATCGGCTCCCTCAACTAGAACCCGAACCGGAATATCCTCACCGGTAATTTCTTGGGCAATCAGGGCTAATGGACGTACGCTGACCACTAGCTCTCCACCACTGTCGGATTCCGGTTTGCTACAGGCCTGGAGAAAGAGCCCGATTAGAAGCACCGTGGAGATTGTAAAAAGACGTTTGAAGGGATACATCAGTGACATTAGGCGGCGAAAAATTGCGATATAATCACAACCAGCGCCAAGCTGCCAGCCTGGTTATCCATATCCGGCACATAAGGTATGGAGGCAAACATCCTAAAGACTTCCCTGCGGAGATTGAATTCTGAATCCACCCCAGCCGCTTATCACAGCTGACAATATCGCCCTTCAGGTGGGCGGCAGGCAGTTACTTAAAGATATTACAGTCGAATTGTCCCAGGGGGAGATTGTCACTTTAATTGGCCCCAATGGAGCCGGCAAAACCACTCTCCTTCGCCTTCTATTGGGGCTCAGCAAGCCGAGCCAGGGCCGCGTATGGCGAAAAGCAGGGTTGCGTATCGGCTACATGCCGCAACGGCTTCACATCGATAGCTCAATGCCCATGTCAGTTGAACGCTTCTTACAGCTTGGCCAACCGGCGATGAAGCCCGAACAAGCACAGTCGGCATTGGAGAGAGTGGGCGCAGGGCAGCTTTTAGGCTCCTCTCTGGCAAATCTATCCGGTGGAGAAATGCAGCGGGTCTTACTCGCCCGTGCCGCATCACGCAAACCTCAGCTGCTGGTCCTGGATGAACCCACTCAGGGAGTAGATGTCGGTGGTCAAAGTGAGTTGTACCAGTTAATTGCCACTCTGCGCGACGAGCTCGGCTGCGGTGTGTTACTGGTTTCCCATGACCTTCACTTGGTTATGGCCGCCACCGACCGGGTCCTTTGTTTGAACCAGCATATCTGCTGTCACGGACACCCGGAGCAAGTAAGCCGCCACCCTGCCTATCTGGAATTATTTGGGGACAAGGTCGCCCCCTATACCCACCAGCATAACCACCAACATAAATTAAGTGGAGATATTGCGCCCGCAAGCAGCTGCAATCATCAACACACAAATACAAAAAACAAAGAGCAAAAATAAGTGGTCGATTTCGGCGAATTACTGCACAGCCAATTTCTCTGGTACGCCCTCGCCGCAGGTCTTATGGTCGCTGTTGTCAGCGGCCCTTTAGGCTGCTTCGCTGTGTGGCGACGCATGGCCTATTTCGGCGACACCCTGGCTCACTCAGCCCTTCTCGGAGTGACGCTGGGTTTTGTACTTCAAATTATGCCAACGGTGGCTGTCGGTATTACTTGCTGTGTACTGGCACTGCTGCTGATGTATTTACAACAACGCCAAAAACTCGCTGTAGACACCTTGCTAGGCATATTGTCCCATTCAATGCTGGCACTGGGGATTGTCACCGTTAGTTTCTTCAAGATTAAGGTGGATCTCTTATCCCTGTTGCTGGGAGATCTACTCGCCGTTAGTGGTCAGGATTTGGTATTGATGGCTATCGCCGCAGCCACAATCTTGGGGCTGCTCTACTTCCTGTGGGAACAATTATTGGCTTTTACCCTGCACGAGGAGTTGGCTTCGGTAGAAGGTATCCCTATCGAGCGGTTGCGGATAGCCCTAATGCTGATGCTGGCAATACTGATCGCCATTGCAATGAAAGTTGTGGGGGTTCTGCTAATTACCGCCCTGCTGATTATTCCTGCAGCTACCGCGAGAAAACTGTCCCCCACACCAGAGCGTATGGCGGTGCTGGCCTCATTACTGGGATGCTTAGCGGTAGTACTGGGCCTTCTAGCCTCTATCCTATGGAATACGCCGGCGGGTCCGTCCATTGTTCTGGCCGCAGCACTGTTCTTCCTCACTTCACAACTGCGAAACAGTTAAAGCCCCTGCGGGCGAACCTCATCCTAATTTCTTATTTGATATCGCCATTTGTCGCAAATTGGCGTGCAAATCTACTTCTCAATGAGATATTTGTCACCATTTATCGCAATAAGCTGATGGTTAGCCGCTAGCCAATTGTGTCAGTTTTCCGTCGTTGCTAGTGTTGCCCGACGACCAGCCTCTTTAGGACGGTCACCAATAATGACAAAAAAAATGGACGCACAACGATATGGAAAAATTCTCTCTTCGTCGCAAGGTATTAACTACAGCCATAGTGGCGGCAACCGCTGCCACTAGCCCGCAAACACTTTTTGCCGCCGAGGATCAGGCGATGGAAGAAGTAGCGGTTGTAGGCTCTCGCATTAGTCGCAACGCTGAATTTGAAACAGCGACACCAATCCAGGTAATGGATCGCGACGCAATCGAAAGATCCGGCTACACCAACCTGCAGCAACTTTTTGAGAAAAACCCAGCCGCCGGTAATGGTACCTTCTCAACCCGAGGCAACAATCAGGACTCTACGGCCAACGGAGCTGCCGCAGTGAGCCTCCGCGGCATGGGCGCCGATGCCACTTTAGTACTGGTGAATGGCAAAAGAGTAGCTATCAGTGCATTTGCCGAGAGCATCACCACCAACTTTGTGGACATCAATAGTGTGCCTTTAGCGGCAATTGAACGGGTAGAAGTCCTAAAAGATGGCGCCTCAGCAATCTATGGTTCCGATGCCGTCGCTGGTGTGGTCAATCTGGTATTACGCAAAGACTTTGAAGGCACTGAGGTATCTGTCGATTACGGTGGTGCCGATGGTTACGACGAGCAATCCATGTCTGCCGTCTGGGGCATCAATGGGGATGACTCAAACCTGACTGTTATTTTCGACCACCATAAAAATAGCCGCCTATCCAGTACCGAGCGCAGTGGCCTGGACACTGCTAACCAGTCCAGCCGCGGTGGAATGGATTTCCGTTCATCTAGGGGCTACCCCGGAAGCTTTAGTGTCAATGGTACTATTGTTCCCGATCCAGACTGCCCAGATGAACGCGATACGGGAGAAGTCTGTGTCTATGATTACGGCCCCTGGACCCTGCTCACTCCAGAATCTGAGCGCACAGGCCTATTAATGCTGGGCCATACCCAGTTAACCGAGAGCGTAGAATTCTTTAGCGAGATCGCTGTTCAGCACAATACCTCCGTAGCCCAAGGTGCACCCACCCCACTGGACGGCGATGCAGGTCTCTATGTATTGGCTGACCACCCCAATAACCCATTCGGAGAAGATGTAGATATCTACCGCTATCGCACTGTAGATGCCGGCGCCCGCCAGTGGGATATCGAAACCGACAACCTACGCGGTGTCTTCGGCCTACGCGGCTCTATAGCCGACTGGGACTGGGAAGCTTCCGTACAGCGCTCCCGCAGCGAATCCACGCAGACCGGAGATCGCTCCCAGGGCTGGGTGCGTACGGACCTCCTACAAGAACAGATTGATGCCGGTAATTACAATCCCTTTGGAGGGGTTCAGAACCCGGATTCTGTGATCGATGCCATTACTACCAGCTTGGTGCGCCAAGGCAAGTCTGAACTGACCAGCTATGACTTATCAGTCAATGGGGATTTATTTGACACTTCCAGTGGCACCATTGCCATGGCTGCGGGTTTGGAGTACCGGGAGGAGAAGGCTTCCGATATTCCTGACGACCAGTTCCAGCGTGGCCTGATCTTCGGTACTGAGTCAGTATCCGCCAGTGCAAGCCGGGATATTTCCTCAGCTTATGTCGAAGTTGCCATTCCTCTTCCCGCCAGGTTCGACCTGACTGTAGCTGCTCGCTACGATGACTACAGCGACTTTGGCAGCACCACCAACCCAATGGCGAACTTGCTGTGGACGGCAACCGACCAGCTGTCTCTGCGCGCCTCCTGGGGCACGGGCTTCCGTGCACCATCACTGGCTCAGGTAGGCCTCGGCCCATCCCAAGAATCACTATTCTTTGTGGATACTTACGGCTGTGAAGTTAATGATGCTTACTGCGCAAGCACAGATTACACCATTATTTTCTCCGGTAACCCGGATCTAGATGCTGAGGAGTCTGAATCCTTCAACATCGGCGCTGTGTACGAGCCCATAGAAGATCTGCAACTCTCTATCGATTACTGGAATATCACCCAGGAAGGCAAGATTGATGAAGTACCCTTTGGCTATATCTACAGCCTTTACTGCTGGGATCAAGACAGCACCGTCTGCCGTCGCGATACACCGCTAGAAGGCGAAACCCTAGGCGCCCTGCAGTCTATCGATAGCAGCTTCACCAATATCGGCGAACAGGATGTATCAGGTGTAGACCTTAGTATCGTCTACAGTGGATTCGAGTTAGTAGGTGGTGAGCTTGGTCTGCGGCTGGATTACTCCTACCTGGCTGAATTTGAGCGTGTTGAACTGAACTCCAGCGGAGATGCATTTATAACCCGCGACCTGGCTGGCGAGTACGAGTATCCACAACACCGATGGAACGCTACCGCTGACTGGACCTTTGACACCTTCGGATTTAGCGCCGGGCTCAGCTACATTGGTGAATTTGAGGATACCCCGGACATCGATTTCGACGGGACTCTCGACTATGACACCAATAATTCCCGCACTGTAGACTCCTTCCTGACCATGAATATGCAGGCCCGTTATACCGGCTTCGAGAGTATGGTTTTGAGCCTCGGCGCGGATAACGTGTTTGATGAAGAGCCACCTTTCGCAATCGGTGATGGTAATGCGGACCTATATGGTTACGTGCAGTCACAGCATGATCCCCGTGGCCGCTTTATCTACGGCAAGATGACTTACAGTTTCTAGTATTTGTTATTAACCAAAAACAGAAAGGGAGACCTTTAGCCTCCCTTTCTGTTTCGCATTTATTAAGGTACTTGACCTATAATTACTTTTCCACTCCATTCCTTCTAGATTTATTTGCTGCGACCTCAAATGAAATGCGTTGTTTAGCCATCTCTTCTCCAGCCTTTCGAAACTCGCGAATTCCCAGCAAAATACCAACCAATTCAAAAAGCGAAACTGCCACTCCAATAAATAATAGGTAGATTTCTGGCACGTCTAATTCCTGCGGGCTAGCAAAGCTGTCACTTTGAAATAGATACCCAACGTCAGAATAGTGGGAACCCAAAGTGCGGTAAAAATGCCCTGCTCCTTATAGCCGTTAAACCACAAGCCGGCTGACAGTGCCAGAGAGACTAAAACCGCCACCAAGATAAAGAAATCTGATACTTTTAACACGCACCACATCCTCTAATCTTCATCAAATTTCCAGAAACCAAGCGCTGCCATTAGCAAGCCGAAGATAGTTATACCTGCAGGAATCCGCAATCCCAGTACACCAAAAACATCCAACATAGAGGGAATAAAAGTAATAAACCCCAAAATACCCCACAGAAAGAATACACTGGAAATCAGTATTCCAGTCCAACCCACTATCAATCGTAACTTTTTGGATCGAAAATAATCGGCCAAAATTAAAGACTTCGCTAATAGTATAAGAACGGGCTTCATCGGCTCGAACACTAATAACAGAATAGTGCAGTCTAGCTAAGTTCGAAGATTAGGTGCCTAACCTTTATGGCGCTTGGCATAAGCTTCATTAGCTTGCCAAACTCTGACTAAATTTCCACCCAGAATTTTTTTAATATCTCGCTTGCTATATCCACGTTTTAGTAGTCCTTCAACCAAGTGTGGGTACTCTGAGACGTCTTTTAAACCGATTGGCAGACTATCTCCGACGCCATCAAAATCTGAACCGATGCCAATATGGTCAACTCCTACCAGGTTTCGGATATGATCGAAATGATTAAGAACATCATCTAATTTCGCAAAGATAAACTTCTCACGGGAAAGCTTGTCAGTGTATTCCTCCACTTCCTTACTATCTTTGGACAAGCCTTTTTCCTTAGCAAAAATATCAACCAACTCACTTATTTCACGGTATGAATTCAGTGATTCTTTACTGATAAATGTGGAGCCAAAGTTAATCATGATAATGCCACCGTTATCGGCTAATGCTTTTATCATTTCATCATTCATATTTCGTTCAAATCCCGGCGTAAAATGCCTTGCCGAAGAGTGTGAAGCGATAATAGGAACAGCAGATAAATCAATAACTTGCCAAAAAGCCGCATCCGACACATGGGAAATATCGATCATTACTCCCATCCGATTCATCTCTCGTACCAAGCGCTTTCCAAAAGCACTCAAACCTTCCCAAGGCCTGTTTTTATCATACGAGGAATCAGAGATATGATTGCTCTTTGAGTGGGCTAAGGTAATGTACCTCACCCCTCTATCAGAGAAGTACTTTAAGTTGGTAAGATCCCCCTCAATAGGAGCCCCGTTCTCTATACCCAAGGGTAAAGAAATTAAGCCGGCATTGACTTGCTTTTGTAGATCATTTATTGACTTAGGTATTGCAAATTTATCCGGGTGCTGTTTGACCATTGCCTCTACTTTATCAATCAAAGTATCTGCATAAGATTTGGCAATACCCTCATCCTCCTTTTCTGCTGGAACATAAATAGACATAAAAGGGGCATTTAGTCCACCTGCTTTAGCTCGAGGGTAATCAAAGTCTCCCTTATCCGTACTAATCCCAACATCTTCTTCAGCTTGTTCGAGACGATAGGGAACATCCACATGTCCATCAACAATCAAATACTCTTGAACCAGTTCTTGAGCTAGATCTTTACCTTCACCTGCAAATACAGGGTTGCAAGTTAGTGCACATAATGCTCCAACTAAAAAATAATTTTTCAAATGACAATCTCCCTATTTGTATGAATATATCTGCAAAATTCACGATAGATGATGTTCATCTAGAGCCACATTTCTTAAGTACATTAATTTGATTCGTTAATCCACAAAGATTAAATCGTTGTCTTTCTTATAGCTGCAGATTGGCTGAATCTTAGGGGTAACATTAAAACAATGACCAAAATTAGATGATGTATAGCTTAGCCGGGTAACGGGTAAGGTAGCAAAAGCATATGCAAAAGATTTACCCCCCAATGCGCCATTACGCATATCCAAAAATTCTGTCGCAATGTCCAAATCAATGCATAACAGATTGAAGCGACTATCAATAATAGCACTGCGGAGATATCTGTTGACCACCCTCCATGTAGAAGCACAAATACCGTAGCTACAACTGGTACGGACAACCAGCGCCAGCGCCCTAGTAGCTCTTCGCTACCCCGCTGTAATATCCACCGGAAGAAGCCCTCCTCAGAAATGCAAACAATTACTAAGTTAATCATTGCTGCAACGGCGATAGTGCCAGTAAATTTTATCGAAGGTGTATACAGGAGTAGACCTAATGCAATGGGAGTAAATATAGCCAATAAAAGATAGGGTAAGTCCGTAAAACGGAAGGTCTGCTTCATGCGCAACATAAAAGCCAATAAAGCAATAGAAATAATTGCTTTACCGCTGTTTATACTGGCATAGATAAGATTACCACTTGTATCTGTATAGGGCGCTAATACTTGGACACGTTCACTGCCGGGAAGCAAATTTAATCCCGATATAAGCATTAAAAGAGCTACAGAAAGAAAAGACAGCGCTCTTGACCAACCGCTAGTAGACTCAATTGCCCGCAGAAAAATCCAGATTACGGGGGCTATCAGCCCACTCCAGCCGAAAGGAATGAAACAAAGTGATAGCAAGATAGGTGCAGCCCAAGGACTCACCATACCAGATGGTGTCTGATCTCTTCTTCTCCTTAAAGCAGCAACTTCATTTTGCATCGATTGGCCCAGAATTAATATCTTATTTGATAACAATAGCTCATACGATTCCTTCACTATCCATTAAAGGTCGCTCGTATTGAACGATAGGTCAACTTCATTTTTGCAGGATCTAAAGGTGCCTTAAAAAAAGCGTGATAATGCCCTCTAGGATTAATTAATACAACTTGAGACCCATGATCGATAGTATAACCGCCCTCAGCAAGAGAAACTTTATTAAAAGGTACATTTAGCTGAGTGGCAAATTTCTTCAGCTTAAAAAAATCACCGGTAATACCACGAAATTCAGAATTAAAATACCGGACATATTGCCCCAACAGCTCCGGCTTGTCCCTACTTGGGTCAACCGAGACGAGTACTACGTCTGTAGATGCTCTGGTACTTTCGTCTAAAGTTTTATAAAAATTATTAAGTGTAGATAGAGTTGTTGGACAGATATCTGGACAGTGGGTAAACCCAAAAAATACCAGAGTCCACTTACCTTGAAAGTCTTTGGTATAGAAATCTCTACTGTCATCAGACAATAATTGTATATCTTCTATGATTCTTGGTCTCTGCAGTTTTACAGTGCCATTAATTCTAAGCTCCTCATCAGTGATAATACGAGGCTGTCCGAGCTTATGTATGAATCCTGCAAGCACAGCAAGAATCAATACTAAAAGAACAATAACGGTAATTCTAATTCCACGTTTCTGTTTATCGATGGCAGAATATTGATTTTCCACTTTTCCCTCACACTTCAATTAAATAATGATCTAATAGCATGATAAAAAATAGTGCCATTAAATAAATTATCGAATATTTGAAAGTCTCCATACCAGCATTGGGTTTTTTTCCAATGAGCATTACAAAGCTCCAATAAACAAAACCAAACCCAAGTACGACAGCACCCAGTAAATATAACCACCCAAACATCGCGGTAGCAAAGGGCAATAGGCTAACGGCCAGTAAAATAAAGGTATACAAAACTATATTTAGGTTTGTATAGGGTATTCCATGCGTAACCGGTAACATAGGAATATCAGCTTTTGCATACTCTTCTTTTCTATGTACGGCAAGGGCCCAAAAATGTGGAGGAGTCCAAGCAAAAATAATCAATACTAACAACAATGCATGCCCATGCACTTCCCCAGTAACCGCAGTCCATCCCAGTAAGGGCGGAGCGGCTCCTGCAAGCCCACCTATAACAATGTTTTGTGGTGTGGCGCGTTTCAGGAACATGGTGTAAATCACCGCATATCCGAGAAGAGATATTAAGGTTAGCCAAGCGGTAAGGGCATTTACAAAAACCAATAGGATAAACATCCCCGTCACGCCCAAGCTAAGAGCAAAAGCAATAGCTTTAGTTGGCTCAACCCGTCCTTTCGCAATCGGGCGATTGCTAGTACGAGCCATTTTTGTATCAATATGACGATCAACTAAATGATTTACTGCCGCAGCACTACCCGCACAAAATGCAATTCCCAAATTACCAAATACTAAAATATCTAGCGGCACCATTCCTGGAACAGCTAAAAACATTCCAATAACAGAAGTTAACAGCATAAGCATAACTACTCGAGGCTTAGTAAGCTCATAGTAGTCCCGCCATTGAATTTGATGTATTCCCGTGGAATTTATGGCCATATTCGCACCTATTTTTATATTTATATACGCTTAATATCTAATTAAGATTGGATACGGTAGTTAAACCTTCTCCCCGCTCTATTACTTCCACATCGACTACCTCTTGTTTATTTATAATGACAGCATTCATTGTGTATATTCGGTAACAAAAAGTTAGCAGACTAAGAAGTAGAAGAGCTGCGCCAGCATTGTGTGCCACAGCAATCCCTAATGGTAGAGACATAACAACATTTGCTATTCCCAAGCTGACTTGAAGAAGTAGTACCCCGTTAAGCCATAATGACCAACCTATCAACCCAGACCTCCAAGCTAAAACTGAAAGAATGAGTACAATTGCTGTTGTAATCAGTGCTCCAATACGATGGGCAAGATGTATTGCCGTACGTGCATCACTCTCTAATGCACCACCTAAATAATTTGGGCCAATTTGTTGAAAAATATTAAAGCCTTCTACAAAGTTTGCCTGTGGCCACCATTGGTTATGACAAGTTGGAAAATCTGGACAAGCTAAAGCTGCGTAATTAGAGCTGGTCCAACCACCGAGTCCAATCTGTAGAATTACTATTGCAACTGCAGTCAGAGCAAGTAGCCGTAATCGCCTTATTCCCGGCAAATACCTCCCATGTAATTGTCTAGGTTTATCAGCCAACCTTTCACAGAGAATCCACAACATAGATAATGTTGCCATTCCACCTAATAGATGAGCAGTAACTACCTGCGGCCAAAGCTTCAAGGTTACCGTCCACATCCCAAAAGCAGCTTGCAGTATAATAATAATTAAAAGAATATGTGTTTGCTTAAAGGTTGGGGCTTGCCGATCTCTCCAAGCAAGATAAGTGAGTAATACAACGAATAAAAGTAAAGTTCCTGCAAAGTATCGATGAACCATTTCCGGCCAAGTTTTACTAACATCTACCGGAGAGTCCGGAAAAATCATATTGGCCGTTTTAATTTCTTTTATATCATTCGGCCAGGTGAGATGACCATAACAACCAGGCCAGTCTGGACAGCCCAAACCGGCATCCACCAACCTAGTAAATGCACCTAGAACAACAACTACGACAGCTAGAATACAGGCCGCCCAGGTAATGATATGTCGCCAATTCTTAGGGGTTTCTTGTTTAGACACTACTGAAAATCTCCGAATACTATTCTTATTGCTCGTAGGAGTACTTCAATAATCTTTTTATATCTTTAAGCAATTGGTTTCCGCTATGTTGCCGATCATAGGCCATCATTGCATAACCCTCCTGATCAACCAGCAACGCCTTGGTTAAAGTCACACCGTCATGATCAGTTTTTTGTACCAACTGCTTAAAGTTTTCATCATCCAAATTCACTATTTTTAGTTTCGGATGCTCAATTTGTATTTGTTCTTGTCGTTCTTCATCCAAACTATCACCAACCACCAGTAGCCTCTCAACCCTATGAGCTTTTTCCCCCAGCCGAATATGAACCTGCCTACTTATATACAAGAGATCTTCACAATCTTTACCACAATCACTGTCACTTAATATTAGATAGCGCCATTTTGATTCGCCCTCTTGTGCCAGGGATTGCTGTTGCCCTTGAAAGGTGATTTTTATTTCAGTGATATCAAATGGGGGCTGCAATAATTCACCTTGATTAATCGTCTCTTTAGGCATGCCTAAGCCCGTATAGTAAACGACATAGGCAGCTGTAATTGGGAGTACGACGGATGCTAGCACTGAGAGTCCTTGAATGATTTTATTCGCTGGCTTCCTTTTGCTCAGATTTCTTTCAGGTGAAACTGGCTGACTATTTGATTTCATTTTGAAACTCCTTTTTCAAACTTCTACTCAATCTACGACGTAATCTAAAAATAATATTTGTGGCTGAATAAGCCCATAAAAGCCAGATAGCTATTGCCATCGTGAACCACTGGAAAGCATACGCTTGATGTTTTTCAGGGCCACTATTGAAAAAATTCCAATCAGTAATTAAAGCTGCACCTGAATCCGCAAACAAACGGATCGACCATCTATTGTTGACTAAACCGATAGCCTCAATGAAATTTGAATTTATTTGTTGAATTCTATTTTTAAAAACCGGGTCTATACTAACATTCGAGTAGGATTCAGTATCGATAGGGTATAAGTAGCCCTGAAGTGATTTCACATCAAGTAAAGCTGTTACTTCAGGTAAGCTATCTCGGTCGCCAGCAGAGGGAATCCAACCTCTATTGACAAGCCAATCAGTATTTTCTGTTGAAAATACTTGTAGTACTTCATAGCCCACACGACCGTTTCTGGTCCGGTTATCCAGAAAATATATTTCCTTCTGGAAAACTCCCGCTAAAGTTACAGACGCATACTCTTGATAAGAACTTAGATTTGAAATTTCCTGCGGTTGCAGAGAGAGCCTACTCTCTACCTTTTGTATAAGTTCGACTTTCTGCTTTGCTCTATCAAGCTGCCACAATCCTAAAAAAATAAAAAGGATGAATGCACCCAGAGAAAATATCGTGATGGGCCAATTGCGAATCAGTGGTAAACTGATATCTTTCGCAGAAGCTGATGGAATATCTACTATCATGCGCAACTACATAAATAATGGAAAATAATAAAATGTGGCTAAAGATTGTTATTGTTGTCCTATTCCTTTCCGTACTTGTCAGTCTTTCAAGTGCACTTTTTTTCTACTTAGAGATATGGGAACACCTCAATCCAAGCGCACACTCTACGCATTAGGTATTAGAATACTCCTAGCGTCACTCTTACTTCTTGCCATTTGGTACGGCTTTGAAAGTGGCATTTTGGCAAAAACGGCACCTTGGGCTGATAAATATTAAGAAAACAAAGGCTTTCTATTTATACGATAGAAAGCCTTGCCCACATTAAGCACCTAGAACATATACAAATATAAACAGCCCGACCCAAACTACATCGACAAAATGCCAATACCAACTTGCTGCTTCAAAGCCGAAGTGATCATCAGGTCTAAAATGATTGGCTATCACAGACCTTAACAACATGATCAACAACATAATTGTACCGAGTGTGACATGGGCACCATGAAATCCGGTCAGCATAAAGAATGTTGTACCATAGATTCCTGACTCAAGTGTTAACCCCAAGTGTTGATAGGCTTCGTAGTATTCTTTACCTTGTAGAAAAATAAACGCCCCACCCAATGCCACAGTGATTGCCAGTAATATATTGAAATTTTTTCTTTGATTCTTTTTCAGGAAAACATGTGCGAAGTGTACAGTTACACTGGAGGTGAGAAGTATGATGGTGTTCCATAGTGGCAAGTGCCATGGGTCTATCACATCTTTAGGCCCCATAAATTTTGCCGTTTCTCCGTTTGCTGCGGCGTCAGGAGTCACATATAGGGGCCAGCTACTTTCGAATCCCTCCCAAAGCATATTGGAAATTCCACGATCACCTTCACCACCTAGCCAGGGAACTGTAAAATTGCGTATGTAATAAAGTGCTCCAAAGAACGCAGCAAAAAACATCACCTCAGAAAATATAAACCAGCCCATCCCCCAAACATATGATCTCTTTAACTGTTCACTGTTGAGCCCTGCCATATTCTCTTTGATTACGGCAGCAAACCAAAACCACAAAACTGCGGCCATCGCTAACGCACCGGTGAAGAAAATATAAGAGCTTCCTCCATTAATCCAATTTGCTGCGCCGAACGCTATTAGGAATAGACCTATCGTCGCAAAAATTGGCAGCCTGGATTGTTCGGGCACGTAATAACTGCTTTCACTAGCCATAATTTTTATCCCTCTCGCTCGGGGTCGATATCATTCTTATCGGTTTTATTGGCAAACCTTTCCGTTACATCAAACAACGTATAGGAAAGCGTTACAGTATTAACACTTGCGGGAAGATCTGGATCCACAATAAAACGTAGTGGTAATTCTGCAGTCTCTCCCGCTTTTAATTCTTGCTGGTTGAAGCAAAAACACTCTGTTTTATGAAAGTACTCAGCAGCTTTGAAAGGAACCATACTGGGAATTGCCTGACCAACCATATCCCTAGATGTCTTATTTTCTGCAATAAAAACAGTATCTTTAATTTCTCCAGGGTGTACTTTCAAAGACATCACACTCGGGCGAAATTCCCATGGCATATTTTCATTATTGTTTGCCACAAATTGCACTGTGACCAGCCTATTTTTATCAACCGCAGCTGGCACAGCTTCATAACGACCACCGGTTTTACCATTGAGCCCTGTGATTTCACAGAAGACATCGTAAATAGGCGGCATAATGAAAATTGCAAATACCAGCATGCTGGTCGCCACGGCCAGCAGCTTGATAGTTACCTTTGCATTTGCTCCAACTTTCATAGGTCAACGTACAACCGGTGGCGTACTAAACGTGTGATATGGGGCCGGGGAAGCAACCGTCCATTCCAGTCCTTCAGGATCATCCCAAACCTGATCAGATGCTTTTTTCCCGCCCATTACAGTTCGAACCACATTAAACAAAAATACTATTTGTGCAGCGCCAAATAGGAAGGCACCGATACTGGATATTTGATTGAAATCCGCAAATTGCAGTGCGTAATCAGGTATCCGACGTGGCATACCGGCCAGGCCAACAAAGTGCATTGGGAAGAAAGTTACATTGAGACCAATAAATGCCAGCCAGAAATGTACCTTGCCCATAACTTCGCTATACATATGGCCAGTCCATTTAGGCAACCAATAGTAAACACCAGCAGTAATTGAGAAGATTGCACCAGGAACCAGCACATAGTGGAAATGGGCAACCACAAAGTACGTATCGTGATATTGGAAGTCTGCAGGCGCAATCGCTAGCATCAGACCAGAGAATCCACCGATGGCGAAAAGGATGATGAATGCAATTGCAAAAAGCATCGGGGTTTCAAACGTCATGGATCCCCGGAACATGGTAGAAACCCAGTTAAAGATTTTCACTCCTGTAGGTACAGCGATCAGCATTGTGGCATACATAAAGAACAGCTCACCAGCAATCGGCATTCCCACAGTAAACATATGGTGCGCCCATACGATAAAGCTCAGGAATGCAATTGCTGCGGTGGCATATACCATGGAGCTGTATCCAAAAAGAGGCTTACGAGCGAAGGTGGGAATAATTGCAGAGATAATGCCAAAGGCCGGCAAAATCATAATGTAAACTTCCGGGTGCCCAAAGAACCAGAACACATGCTGGAATAAAACCGGATCACCGCCACCGGCTGCGCTGAAGAAACTTGTGCCAAAATGAATGTCCATCAACATCATGGTCACTACTCCGGCTAACACCGGCATTACGGCAATCAAAAGGTAAGCAGTGATCAGCCAGGTCCATACAAACAACGGCATTTTCATCAAGGTCATACCAGGAGCACGCATATTCAAAATGGTAGCGATAATGTTGATCGCACCCATGATGGACGAGGCACCCATAATATGAATGGCAAAAATGAAGAAGGTTACGCTGGGTGGTGCATATTCCGTTGAAAGTGGCGCATAAAATGTCCAGCCGAAATTAGGTGCTCCTCCTTCCATAAATAAGGTCGATGCCAACATTGCGAAAGCAAAGGGCAAAATCCAAAAACTCCAGTTATTCATTCTTGGCAGTGCCATATCTGGCGCACCAATCATCATTGGTATCATCCAGTTAGCCAACCCCACAAAAGCCGGCATAACTGCACCAAATACCATGATCAGACCATGCATAGTGGTCATTTGATTGAAAAATTCCGGCTGTACAATTTGCAAACCGGGCTCGAATAATTCAGCGCGTATAACCAATGCCATACATCCGCCGAGCAGGAACATCGCAAAACTAAACCACAAATACATAGAGCCTATATCTTTGTGGTTGGTCGTATAGAGCCAACGCTTTATACCGGGCTGAGGACCATGTGCCATTCTTAAATTCCTCCGGGCGCTTACTGCTTATTCTTGAAGTTGAGGATATCTACGGGTTGGACGGTATCACCCATCTCATTGCCGAAAGCGTTTCGCTGGTAAGTAATTACCGCAGCCAGATCCACTTCTGATAGCTGCTCACCAAAAGCCTGCATTGCGGGGTTTACCGTAGAACCATCGATAACGATATCTAAGTGGCCATTGAGGGGACCGGTAGCAATTTTTGATCCAGCAATCGCCGGGAATACACCGGGTACTCCCTGCCCGTTCGGCTGGTGGCAGGCGGCACATGTGCGTGTATAGACTTTTTCACCCTGAGCAAAAAGCTCTTCGAAGGTAAATGTCTTCGCTGTAAGTTCACGCATTTTCATGGCTTCTGCTGCACGAGAACTCAACCAGGCATCGTATTCAGCCTGTGGCACAGCTTTCACAACAATAGGCATAAATCCATGGTCTTTTCCGCACAATTCAGCACACTGTCCGCGATATATTCCCGGCTCCTCAATACGCGTCCAGGCATCATTGATAAAACCGGGGATTGCATCTTTTTTAACGGCTAGATCTGGGACCCACCAAGCATGTATCACATCATTGGCAGTTATCAGGAAGCGGATTTTTTTCTTGATAGGAACAACCAGGGGCTCATCGACTTCTAGGAGGTAGTTGGCACCCTTAGGCTGGAGGTTATCAATTTGAGCTTTGGGAGTGGACAAGCTGGAAAAGAATGAAACATCAGTGCCCCGATATTCATATTTCCACTTCCACTGATAACCGGTGATTACGATATTGAGATCTTCTTCCTCAGTATCGTAAATATCATAGAGTGTTTTGGTGGCCGGAATCGCCATCAGAATCAGGATGACAGTGGGAATAATAGTCCACACCAACTCCACAACCGTGCTCTCATGAAATTGGGCCGCTTGGTATCCCTTACTTTTGCGGTGACGCCACATGCTGTAAAACATGATGCTGAACACCAATGCCCCTATAGCCACACAAATCCAAAAGATCAGCATGTGTAGCTCGTAGGTGGTCTGGGCGACTTCTGTCACCCCCTGGGGCATATTAACCCCCCAGCGCTCAACGTCCTGCTCATTCGCTAACACCGCTTGTGCAGATAGCGAAGTAGCCAGCAAGGCGAACAGCCGATCAAAGCCTTTCAACATCGCCTACAGATCTCCGTGGTTGCGGGTCTCTCAGAGAAACCCGTAATTTTTATTTTGGCCACTGGCCTTCACGGATAAGCGAATTTTACCTGTATCAACTGCCTAACAGGATTAATTCCACACAAAATTTGTGGACATACTGTAGTAACACAAGACTACATACACTGGGCGAGGAGACCACCTCGCGTTACTGCCGTCAGTGCAACTTGTTATTCTTAGTAAAAGATTTTTTACTCCAGATGTCGTCGTCCGGAAAGGTACAACCAACAACCAGTTTCTTTATTTGTCGCAACTACTGCAGGTACAAAAGGAACACATCGACAAGAAAAAGTCAATCGGGATCATTTTTGAATAACGTTGTCGCTTTGTGAAAAAATTCGGTGATTAACAAATAAATTTAACCACTTTGATAGGATACTTTTCCACAAGTAGAAAAAAAGTCGCTCCAAATAGAGACATGGCAATTTATTTGGTGAAAGATGACAACTAATCAAGCATTAATAATGCTGCCACGAGAAGTATAAATCCTCGGGTTCAAGTGCCCCTGATTGCTTTTACACAGATTGACAACAATTTTTAATCTCTAATACTAAATTCTGACTGCTTCACACAACCAAGACAGATTAGTTTCAATAAGCTTGAGGATTGTCAGGCAGATCAATACAGAATCCTGTACTATCTACACTCAATCAAAATGATTTTTCCGCCAAATATTTCGTTTCGATTTTGTAAGCGTTATGAAATGAATTGCTAATAGCAGTATTGGGAGACCGATTTAGGAAAAGTAACTTATCAGCTCTGTACTGACACCATTGGTAGAATCCACCTGCACAGCTTTTCTTTTTCCGATTTCGGCTAGAAGCCAATCTATCCGTTAGTTGTTATGACTTATGCCTTCTTCTACAAAACTTGAATCCCAACCTATGTCTCGCGTCTGGAATCTGGCTTGGCCAATGATACTGAGTAATATTTCAGTGCCCTTACTCGGGATAGTAGATACCGCAATTCTTGGTCACCTTCCATCTGCAGAGTACCTATCCGGTGTAGCTATCGGGGCTAGCGTAATGTCGATGCTTTTATGGGCATTTGGGTTTCTGCGCATGGGTACTACCGGACTGGTGGCTCGGAGTACAGATCTTGGGATTCAATGGTTAGTACGTGCACTAGTATTAGCCATGGGGTTGGGAATCACTCTGTTTATTGTTGCCTCTCCTTTAATCTACTATATCGTTGAGTGGATGAATGCCAGTCAGGAAGCACAACCCCACGCACTGGCCTACCTACAAATACGTCTGTTATCTGCCCCCTGGCTCTGGCAAACTTTGCCATTCTGGGTTTTTTTATTGGTCGACAAGATAGCCGTGCGCCTCTATATATACTTTTCGCTGCCAATCTACTGAACATAGCCCTCGATTTCCTATTTATTCTTGGCCTGGGCCTAGGGGCAAAAGGTGCAGCAGCGGCAACGGTACTCGCTGATATTTTTGCATTTCTACTGGGTCTATATCTTCTTTCCAGGGTTCATGTTGATATCTGGTCTTATATACGCAAAGAAATTGGGCAGAAGAAACTTCTCCCCTGGATCGATTCATCCCCATGGATCAATCTTTTAAAGATAAATACAGAATTATTTATAAGAACCTGTTTGCTCTTGCTAACACTCAATTTTTTTACTGCCCAAGGGGCAGCCCAAGGTGATAATGTACTTGCTGCAAATGCTATTCTTATACAGTTATTAATGATGACTTCCTATGCCCTGGATGGTTTTGCTCATGCTACCGAGGCCTTGGTTGGGGAATCTATAGCAAAGAGATCAACGACTCTATTCAGAAATACCGTTCGCAGTGCAGGTTTGTGGGCCCTGGGAAGCGCTGTCCTGATTACGCTGGTACTAGTTTCAGGGAAACCCTTGATTTTATCCTTATTTACAGATATCAAACCAGTAATCCACCAAGCGGAACAGGTATATTGGTGGCTCTGTGCATTACCTTTATTAGCGGTTTGGAGTTATCAGCTCGATGGTGTTTTTATCGGTGCTGGGAAAAGTCGCGATATGCGTAATACTATGTTTATAGCCTCAGTACTGGTTTTCTTTCCCGCCTGGTGGTTTACAAGGGATTGGGGGAATACAGGCATATGGTTCAGCTTGTTTTTGTGGATCGGAGCACGATCTTTAGGACTCATAGTATATTTTCAATACTACACTGTAACCAATTCCTGGATACGTAAATTACAGTAAAACTGTGGCAGGATATTTAGAGTTATTTTTTAATGTATAAATAACAGAATATGACAAATTTTGCGATTGAGAAATTAACTATTTCAGTCAGGATTACTCACTATCAAAATAGTAAATCTCTTATGATGCTACAAACACATTTAAAGCTATAATCTCAGGTTGGTAAATAATGAGCGGGCAAAGCAACAAATAATAAAACCCGCTCATATTTTTAATAGCTTGAAGACTGTACCTGTTTTTGCACTAGAATTTTCTTAAAATTTCCATAAAACGCTCCCTCTCCCTGTATAACAGCGCCATATAGGTCTTCAACCTTCTGCTTTAATTCTTGGCTATAAAAATATAGGCTGCCGTTTCGGACACTATAGGACTTTGGATTCTCAGCCATGGTTTTGTAAAAAAGGGATACTCTTTCCAGATAGGTATCTGCCTGCTTTTTGGAAAAATTACCTTGTTGGTAATTATCTAAAACCTGAGAACTGATTTTTTGAAGAGTTAATTCGCGCTCTTTATCTGAAAAACGAAAGGCTTTTAATTGCGTATTGATATCTCGCTTTAGGTCTTTCATATAGCGAGCTGCAGCTTCTGCTGATTCATATAGTGCGTGAATAGTCTTTTCCCGCTTCCGCAGAGCACCGCGATCTTTCAAGGTATATATATTGGAGATTTCCTTTTCGGAGAAATCGCCCAGGGGGCGAAAAATAGTGACATGTTGCAAATTGCTATTCCTTGTGAGCTTGTCACAAATATTTATTGCATGTCTCCACTTTTCAAAAGATTCTCCTTTAAGGATTTGACCAGGTAAAGCTTTTACAGCCACTCCCAACCTATTTTCCTCTTCAATGTAAAAATCTGGATGGGCTTTCCAGTCATTGGCTTGTAAACGGAATAACGTAAGTATCCCCTGATTCACACAGCTCGCCAATAGGTAGGCAACTTGTTCTCTCTGCTGCTCTGTTTTTTTCGATGGCGATCAAGGCCATAGAGACCTATGATCGCAACCGCAATAAAAACCACCAGTATAAAAAATATTTTTTTCACTTTTTACGGCTACTTGTGGGTTGGATAAGTTTCACTGGCTCCTCGTGAATATCTTTCTCTGTATCTTGGTTAACACGAGTAGACAGTTCTGTTGGCGCTGACTGCAATCGAATTTCATCCTTAAACCCACAGGCAACACATTCCCTATAATTTTTCCCATCCTTGTGATAGTTAATAATTTTATCCATTTCGCTACAGCGGGGGCACACAGCCCCTGCAATAAAGCGTTTTTTAACGATCTTACCAGACTCAGCCGAATCTTCTTTCTTCATCATGACTACTACTCAATATTTCATGATTGACTTATCCGTTACACAGGACTGATATTCAGCTCTTGCTGCTCGATACCAGAGTGACGCAATAGGGCATCAATTTGCGGCTCTCGTCCACGGAATTGAACAAACAGCTCCAACGCATCACGGCTACCACCCTGTTCCAAAATACTGTGCAGAAATTTATTTCCCGTCTCTCTATTAAAGATACCATCTTCTTCAAATAGAGAAAAAGCATCTGCCGAAAGCACTTCTGCCCATTTATAGCTGTAATATCCTGCGGCATAACCACCAGCAAAAATATGGCTAAAAGCATTTTGGAAGCGGTTTTCTGCGGCGATAGGCACAACAGCAACCTCTGCTCGTACCTGATCCAGTAAAACCTGAACTTTATCGGCGGTCAATGCCTCTTCGCTGGTATGGAGGCGAAAATCAAAAAGTGCGAACTCCAACTGGCGTACTGTAAACATGGCAGACTGGAAATTTTTCGCTGCCAGCATTTTATTCAGTAAAGCTTCGGGAAGGGCCTCTCCAGTTTCGAAATGTGCAGAAATTATGGAAATAGCCTGGGGTTGCCAACACCAATTTTCCAGAAATTGGCTGGGCATTTCCACCGCATCCCAAGCAACACCATTAATACCAGAAACTGCTGCCACATCAATCTGTGTCAGCATATGGTGGAGGCCATGGCCGAATTCATGGAATAAAGTGGTTACTTCCGTGTGGGTTAAAAGTGAGGGGATATCACCTGCAGCCGGACTGAAATTACATACTAGATAAGCTATAGGCAACTGGAGTCCGGTGAGCGTGTGGCGACGACTACTTACTGTATCCATCCAGGCCCCGCCACGTTTTTTCTCACGTGCGAATGCATCCAAATAGAAACCAGCTATCTTTTCGCCGTCTCTCAGCAGCCAAAAGAACTGCACGTCGGCATGCCAAGTAGCAACGCTGGTATCTTCTTCAACTGTGATTCCGAATAATTTATCCACCACAGTAAAGAGGCCGTCAACGACTTTGGCGTAAGGGAAATAGGGTCTTAATTCCTCTTGGCTGATGGCGTATCGCTGCTGTTTGAGCTTTTCTGCGGCCCAGGCCACATCCCATGGTTGCAACTCTTCAATGCTGAGTTGGTCTGCAGCAAACTCTTTCAGCTCAGCCATTTCTCGTTGGGCTGCTGGCCTGGCTCGTTCTGCCAGATCCTGTAGAAATTCCAGAACCCGCTTTGTATTTGGAGCCATTTTGCTGGCCAATGACAACTCCGCATAGCTGTTCATTCCCAGTAAACTGGCCTGTTCAGCGCGCAATGCGAGAATTGCCTCCATCACTTCGGAGTTATCGTATTCACCTGCCTGGGGACCAACTTCGGATGCGCGACTAACAAAAGCCAAATGGACATCCCGACGCAGAGATCTATTTTCAGCGTGGGTCATAACAGCGAGAAAGCTGGGCCCCTCTAAGGTAATCAGCCACCCATCCAGACCTTTTGCCTCAGCTGCATTCCGTGCAGCGGCGAGAGCAGTTTGAGGAAGCCCCTGAAGCTGAGCTTCATCATTCGTATGCCAGGTCCAGGCATTGGTTGCATCGAGGACATTGTTGGCAAATTGGCTGGATAACTCCGCCAAACGCTGACTGTTAACGGCAAACTTTTCACGGGACTCTCCTTCAAGGCCTACACCACCGAGTTCAAAGTCTCTGACTCCCAGCTCCAAAGACTTCTTGCGTGCCTGTTGCCAGTTTGCAAATTCGGGCGACTGCATTAATTGGAGGTACAGGTCGTAAAGTTCGCGATTTTGCCCCTGCTTTGTCCAGTAAGCCGTCACTTTGGCTAAGGCGGCCTCATAGGGCGCCCGCCAGGGGCCACTTAGAACGCTGTTCAGGTGACTGACTGGGGAGAAGGCTCGATTTAGCTGGTCTTCCGCCTGTTCCAGAGGCACCAGCGTATTATCCCAGCTAGGGGTCTCCAATCCCTGTTGAAGGGTTTGCTCACACTCTTTAATCAGTTCGGCGATGGCGGGTTCCACCTGCTCGGGCTCGAGATTATCAAAAGGCGGCAGCAGCGGGATATTCAACAGTGGATTGGACATATAAGACTCTGTGCTCGAATTAGGATAAAGCTATGATAGAGGATTCATTGTACAGGAGCTTATTTATGTCCCCACTGCGCAGCCACGATGATTCCCACGGCGAGAAGTTTCCAGAACTTGGCGACAGCGTATATATCGATCCGCAATCCGCAGTCATTGGTGACGTTACCCTGGGGGATGATTGCTCCGTATGGCCCATGGCCGTTGTGCGCGGTGATATGCATAAGATCCGAATCGGCGCGCGAACCAGTGTACAGGATGGGGCCGTTCTCCATATCACCCATGCGGGACCATTCAACGCCGACGGTTGGCCGCTGACTATTGGCGAAGATGTCACTATCGGTCATAAAGCCTGCCTGCACGGCTGTACCATCGGCAACCGGATCTTAATTGGTATCGGATCTATTGTTCTCGACGGAGCCACTATTGAGGACGATGTCGTACTGGCAGCCGGAGCACTGGTTCCGCCCGGTAAAACCCTGGAGAGTGGTTATCTCTATGTAGGCGCCCCCTGCAGAAAGGCGCGCCCCCTGTCTGACAAGGAAAAGGCTTTCTTTAAGTATTCCGCTGAAAACTACGTGAAACTGAAAGATCAGTATCTCCTTAAACAGCAACCATAGTGACAGCCGGCTCCCCGCTATGCTTAACCTGAATATGGACCAGCTGCATATTTTTGTGCGCTCCTGTGAAGTCGGATCTTTTTCGGCGGTTGCTCGCGAAGTGGGCCGGGCTCAGTCTTCTGTAAGCAGCTTGATTCAAAATCTTGAACTTGACCTGGGGCTGACTCTCTTTAACCGCGAAGGGAAATATCCCCAACCCACCGACGCCGCTTTGGCATTACTGCCATTAGCACGTCAATCGTTGGGGCAGTTGCAGCGCTTCCAACAGGCGGCAAATTCCTTCCAGCGGGGAGAAGAGCCCCAGCTCAATATATTATTTGAAGAGCTGGTAATGCCGGATCGACTCAACGATATGCTGGTAACTTTCAGCGAGCGCTTCCCGCATACTGAGCTTCAGCTCGGCAGTGTTACTGGGGAGGAAGCGGTCCAGCAGGTGACACAGGGTGAAGCCGATTTTGCCTTTGTCACCTCAAGGGATTCCTATCCCAGCTCGCTGGATACCAGTAACCTGGGACAACAGCGGGTACTTAGCCTGGCCTGTCCGGAACATCCCCTGGCCCAGAAAAAACAATCCTCATTGAATGAAGCGGCCCAGCACCGACAGATCACCACAGCACCAGAATCCCAAAGGTACCGTTGGCAGCTCTCTGCACAGACTTGGCGAAGTGATTCTCTGCTACAGGCCCTGGATCTGGCATGTAAGGGGGTTGGGTGGGTCAATGCGCCCTACGAACTGGCCCGCCCCTTTTTAAAAAGCGGCAGGTTGGTTGAGCTCAACTTAACCGGTTCTCTCAATACCTGGAGCCTCGGTGTGGATCTGCTCTGGTCCAAGCAGACGCCACAAGGCTTAGCTGCGCAATGGTTTGCCCGGGAGTCCCGGCGACTCTACGGTAACTTTTACAGCCCACCTATCGAAATATCCGATAGAAACTAATTTTTACCTATCAGGCTTTTACATAAGACTTGGCGTTGTAGGCCGATGGTCTGTGACTCAATCCGACTTGATTAGGAGCCAAACTATGTCCAAACAGCAATATCTCCAGGAAATGGAGGCCTTCTCCCAAAAATACCGCTATGACATGGACTACTTGCGCGAGTTTCTTCAGGGCTCCCCAGAAGGCTTTGAAAAATTCAGAAATTTTCAGCCCTTATCCATGCACAGGGAGTTTTTACCTATTGATGTTTTTTGGGTGAGTAAGATAGCGGCAATGCAAGTAGCTGATTGCGGCATGTGCCTGCAACTGAATGTGCGTATGGCCTTAGAGTCTGGTGTTGAACCCCACTTGGTGAAAGCTTGTATCCAGGGCGGCAGCGGCCTGCCTGAGAACTTGCAGGACATTTTTGATTTTGCAACAGCCGTGGCCAGCTACAAAACGATCGACCCTGTTCTCAATGAACGGATAGGTGCACAACTGGATAACCGACAGAGAATCGAGCTGGGGGTCAGCGTCGCTACCGCGTCGGTCTTCCCCACAATCAAGCGGGCTATGGGATATACCCAAAGCTGCAGCCTGGTTGAGATCGAATTTAAACAGTGATGTGGCAGGCCTTGGCAACCAAGGCCTCCTCACTATTTACCCTGTAGCCGCAGCAGTGCCGATGCACCTATGCCGCCAATGGCACAAGCTAGAACGATAACCAGGGGCGTCATTTGTCCCAGTACCAGAGCACCGTAGTCATAACCTCTCTGCGGCAGAAGATACAACAGCATCAACCCTGCCGGCACCAGGGATAAGAGGAAGCCCCGTATTAACCAGGCGTTGCGCAAAGGCAACAAAAACAGCAACCCGAAAACTCCACCCCAAACTACGCGCTGGTACAGGTAGGCATTGCTCAGGGATGGCGCCAAATCTACCCCCAAAAACTGGGTGAAGCCATACCGCCCCATGGCCCATAGCCCCACGGCATAGCAAAGCCCACCGAAACACCCCACAGCAAAACAAATCGACAGGTTTCGCACAATATCACGCACAAAGCTTTCTCTCTTTTAATTATCGGTTGTCTGATTGAGGTCCCGGCGCAACTTGGCCATGATCGGCGCTGTTTCAGGACGTACACCACGCCACAGTAAAAATGACTCAGCGGCCTGCTCTACCAACATCCCAAGGCCATCAGCACTCTCTGCGCCCTGTCCACGCGCCCATTGTGTAAAAGGCGTTGGCTTGGCTCCATACATCATGTCGTATGCTTTGCCATGACTCGCAACGCAACCTTCAGGCAATGGAGGTAGCACACCGCCTAGGCTTGCAGAACTCGCATTGATAATCAGGTCGTAGCAGCCTCTCAACTCCCCCAGGCCACCGCCGCTCAACTCTCCCAACTGGGAAAATTCTGCCGCAAGCTGCACTGCCTTTTCTGCGGTGCGGTTGGCAATATGCAAATGCGCGGGTTGCTCTGCCAGAATTGGAAGCAGTGCTCCCCGAGCAGCACCACCAGCACCAAGCAAGAGAACTTTTCTATCCCTGATTTCCCAACCCAAGTTGCTGTTAATATCAAATACCAGACCAGCCCCGTCGGTGTTATCGCCGAGAATCTTCCCGTTTTTCGCCAGAGCCAGAGTGTTAACTGCGCCAGCGGAAGCTCCCCGTTCAGTCAGGGTGTCTGCCAATTCGAAGGCCTGTATCTTAAAAGGCACCGTCACATTGAGGCCACAACCACCCCCAGCAAAGAAAGCCCGTACGAAGCCGCTAAAGCCATCCTGGGGGGCAAGCTGCTTACTGTACTCAACCCCCTCTCCCGTTTGTGCCGCAAAAGCGCTGTGTATCTCCGGTGAGAGAGAGTGTTTTATGGGATTGCCCACTACTGCATAGCGATCACTCATGACCTCATCCTTTTGCGCGCTCTCACCGCCTCTCGAATCTTGGCACTTTCATCGACAATTATCAGGCCATCTATTTTGAGACCGTCGGCAGCTTCAGCAACCAAATAGCGGGTGTGAGAACTGTACAGCTCTACCGCCTTTTCCTCCCCCTGTGAATGAAGCAGGGTCCAACGCAAGCTCGCAAGGGTGCTGTATTCGTTTAACTCTATCACTTCAGTGACAGTGCCAAGAATCTGACAGACTCCCAGCCGGCGGTAAGCGTTGAGTAATTTAACCACTTGCTGGATAAACTCATCCCTCGCCACAGCGAGCTTTACGCCATCCTCCCGATAGTAATGCAGAGGGAAGCGATAAAAATCAGCTATCTGTTCCACATCTCCCGTTTCAAAATGCCGCCTGTAATCGAGAAACAGGGAATTAATGCCTTCCAATCGCGATGGGTGCACAGCAAATCTCCATTGTGACAAATTGGCTGCCTATACCCAGTCTCTGTGCGGCAGAAAATCGGTGTAGAGTTTTTCTTCCTCAGAGCCCGGCTCCGGTTGCCAGTCGTATTTCCAGCTCACCAACGAAGGCAGGGACATCAGTATGGACTCAGTTCGCCCGCCACTTTGCAAGCCGAACAGGGTGCCACGGTCAAATACCAAATTGAATTCCACGTAGCGCCCGCGACGATAGAGCTGAAATTCACGCTCACGCTCACCGTAAGGAGTCTCTTTGCGCTTCTGCACGATTGGCAAATAGGCCTCCAGATAACTATCGCCAACTGCGCGCATAAGCGCAAAAGCGTTGTCGTAGCCGCCTTTATTAAAATCATCAAAAAAGAGCCCGCCAACTCCCCGTGCTTCATCCCGATGCTTCAGGTAAAAGTATTTATCACACCACTGCTTAAAGCGGGGATAGATCTCACTGCCAAAAGGCTCACAGGCCTGCTTGGCTGTTTGGTGCCAATGTACGACATCCTCGTGATAGCCGTAATACGGGGTAAGGTCATAGCCACCACCAAACCACCAGATGGGCTCAGCTCCAGGCTTTTTAGCCACAAATAGACGCACGTTTGCATGGCTAGTGGGCATGTAGGGGTTGCGCGGGTGAATTACGAGAGAGACGCCCATCGCCTCAAAAGAACAGCCGGCCAGTTCCGGGCGATTTGCCGTAGCCGAGGGTGGAAGTCCATCCCCATAGACATGGGAAAAGTTCACGCCCCCCTTTTCAATCAGGTTGCCCTCTTCCAGTACCCGGGTTCGACCACCACCGCCACCGGGCCTTTCCCAATTATCTTCGCGAAATGGTTGGCCGTCTTCTTCACTCAGGGCATTACAAATGCGGTCTTGTAGGCCGAGGAGATAAGCCTTTACTTCCTTGGTATCGATATCACTCATAGGCGAAAACTACGTCACTGTTTTGAAATTAAGCACCCGCCCTCAGTACGCGGCCACTTTGCAGATCGCGTATTTCACTGGGGGCGCTGCGACCACCGGTTGAGCCGCCACCGACAAAGTCGAGATCGCGGCCGAAATAGCGCAGTACCTGGTATTTATTGCGGGCGGGTTGAGACCCGGCCGGGTTTGCTGAAGTGGATACGATAGCACCGCCAAAGGCGCGTGTTAACGCAGCGGTAAACGGATGATCGGTGCAGCGCAGGGCTACAGATTTATGCACCCCACAGACCCAGGAGGGAATCAGGTCCCGATGGGGTACAAGCCAGGTAACCGGGCCCGGCCAGCTGCGATCCAACTGTTCCTTTTGTCCATCACTGAGATCGCTGAGGAGGGGGGCAAAATGTGTTCTATCACCGGAGACCAGGATCAAACCCTTTTCAAGCGGACGATGCTTGAGTTGTAACAGGCGCCTAACAGCCAACAGGTTATTGGGATCGCAAGCCAAGCCCCAAACAGATTCAGTGGGATGGGCAATAACACCACCCGCTGCCAGGGCGCGGGCAGCCTGATTTACGGAAAGTGGTGAGTACTTCATCTTATTAATGCCGGTTTTACTTCATCTTTACGCTGCTGCAAATCTTGCTGCAAGGGAATATGGAACGGACACCAAAGGCAACTTCCACTACAGGCACATCGAAGTCAAAACCCGTCAGGATCGCTACAAAAGGCTTTCTCATTTCGACTCGCCTTAATGTCAAGCGAGGTGAACCGAGGCAATCTAGCGGATTGCCCAACTGTGCACAAGTTGTAACCGCCTTGCTCAGCCCAGCTTTCTATTTCAGACAAAGGCTGTGGCAATTTATATTAAACAAGACCTGCGAACCGCTCCTCAAAGCGCCATTTTTACCCCTGACGCATAGCTGGGATGTACTTTGTGGAACTCAGCCAATTGTCGCTGAATTACTTCATCTGGTACACCCGCCATCGCTTCTGCAATATTGCTGTATAAACGCTGCTTTTGTTCATCGTCGAACAAATCAAAGAGCGCTCGAACCTGACTGTAATCGTCATTACCTTTGCGGTGGTCATATCTATCTGCCGCACCGGATATTGGTAACGGGGGTTCTTTCGCTTTTGGGTCCCCCTCTGGTCCAGAAAAACTATTCGGCTCATAAAAGGCATCCGGATTACCACTGCGGATACCTGTACTATTCATTTCACCATCCCGGTAATAATTATGGACCGGACAACGCGGTGCATTCACAGGAAGACTCTCATAGTGAGTTCCCAAGCGATGACGGTGTGCATCGGCATAAGAGAATATACGCGCCTGCAGCATCTTATCTGGTGAGAAACTGATACCCGGTACGATATTGGATGGGGAGAAAGCTGCCTGCTCAATTTCTGCAAAGTAGTCTTGCGGGTTGCGATTCAACTCCATGGTTCCCACCTCGATGGGAGGGTAATCCCCGTGGGGCCAAACCTTGGTGAGGTCAAAGGGGTTGTAACTTGTTTTGCCAAGGTCTGCCTCGGTCATGACCTGAATTTGGAATGTCCACTTCGGACATTCCCCATTTTCTATCGCGCTGTACATCGCCTCCTGGTAACTCTCCCTCGAGCGTCCAATCACAGCTTCAGCTTCCGTATTGGTAAAATACCTATGTCCCTGCTGGGTCTTGAAATGGAATTTCACCCAGAAGCGCTCCCCATTGTGATTCCACAGGGAGAAGGTATGGGAGCCATAACCATTCATATGCAACGGAGATATGGGCAAACCGCGATCGGAGAACAGTATGGTCACTTGGTGAAGACTCTCGGGACTCAACGACCAGAAATCCCACATGGCTGTGGGGGAGCGCAAGTGAGTGCGTGGATGCCGTTTTTGTGTGTGGATAAAGTCCGGAAATTTGTAGGGGTCTCGTACAAAAAAGACTGGCGTATTGTTGCCGACCAAATCCCAATTGCCCTCCTCCGTATAAAACTTCAGTGCAAAACCACGCACATCCCGTTCCGCATCAGCTGCACCCAATTCACCGGCCACGGTTGAAAAACGGGCCAACAGTGGGGTCTCTGCCCCCGGCTGCAGCACCCGGGCACAGGTGTAGTTTGAGATATCACCGGTAACCCTCAAAATCCCATAGGCGCCCCAACCTTTGGCATGTACCGCCCGCTCGGGTATACGCTCACGATTTTGGTGAGCCAGTTTTTCAATAAGCTGATAGTCCTGAATCAACAGGGGGCCATCTGGCCCCGCTGTAAGACTGTTTTGGTTATCGGGAACCGGAGCGCCGGCATCAGTGGTGAGTTTGGGTTTATCCGCCATAATCAGACTCCAGTTTTGGAATCCACTGAGTATTAACGCTGCCATAGAACTGCGCGAATTGATCGGCGGCTACACCAACAACCAAGATGTTTCTGACTGAATAATTTTATAACTTCCTTCTAAGACCTTTAGGGACTCACTAACTCCTCAGGGGTTTTAGCCAGTACCCTCCCGTCCGTGTAGCGGCTTCCCTTCAGAGTTAGCTGGTAAGACCCTGTGAGTTGCTCGACCAAGCCCTCTAACTCCAATTCCATCAATACAGCCATTAAATCACCCGGCTCAATTCCGGTATCCCGCGATAAAAGTTCGATACTTCGAGGCCCACCGGCAAGCGCCCTGATGACTTGTTGCTGAAGCTCTGGCAGCGGTTTAGCGGGGGGGAGATCAGTAGGTGTGGGGTCTGCCAGTAAACCGCCAAGCTGGCTAGCTACATCTGCGCTGGTTTCAACCAGTGTCGCACCTTCTTTAATCAGGTGGTGGCAACCCCTGGCCATTGGGTTGTGAATAGAACCTGGGATCGCAAAAACCTCTCGATTCTGCTCCAGCGCCAAACGCGCCGTAATCAGAGAACCTGAGCGCATCGCTGCCTCTACCAGTAATACCCCCATTGAAAGGCCACTGATAATCCGGTTCCTCCGAGGAAAATTCTTCGCCTCAGCACTGCTGCCAAGAGGCAATTCGCTGACCAGGGCGCCGCCTGCAGCGAGAATATCCTCCGCCAGGGGGCGATTGTGTTTGGGATAAATGCGGTCAACGCCACTACCCAAAATAGCGATCGTAATGCCCGCAGCCTGTAGCGCCCCCCGATGAGCTGCGGCATCCACGCCCAGGGCCAGCCCGGAAGTAATAGCAAATCCGGAACCCGCCAATTCTACGGCGAAGGCCCGAGCATTATCCAAACCTGCCACAGTGGCCCGACGGGCACCCACCATCGCTACCTGAGGCAGCTTCAGAGCGCTTCTTTCACCACGGATATAGAGCACAGGCGGGGGGCGTGAGGTCTCAGATAACAGGGCGGGATAATCGGGATCGCTGTGACAAACTAGCTGTACCCCCAGGTCTGCACAGCGGGCCAGCTCACGCTCAACCCAATCAGCGAGCTCACTGGCGGCAGATCGGCTGGAAAATTCCCGCCACTGGATTTGGGCCCGCGGTGATAATTTTTGCAGAAGAGGTTGAGGAAACTGCTGGAGAGCCTCTTCGGCAGTGGCAAAGTGCTCCAGTAATTGCCAGTAGCGAGCCGGGCCAATTCCCTCGAGACGCAGCAACGCCATAGTAGCGGTCAATGCATCCATGCAACTTACCATTTTCTGTTTTGATAGTTGTGCGGCAGGGCAAACAGCAACACCTGCCGCGAGATTTTCTGGGATCGCTTAGGGGTTGCGCACCATATCCATCACTGCCAGCGGGCGACGAGCGTCCAGTACCAGGGCTAGGCTCATTTTTTCAAAGGTGCGGAACACCATTAACTCACCAGCGCGGGTATCCGGAAGCTTAACCACATCACCGGCAATACGATCGCGTACCGTTGAACCCGCTTTGTATATCGCCAGGACATTGCCCGGCAGTAATCCTTCCCGTTCACCAATATTGAGGATTACGACATCAAATTTACCAATTTGGGTAACCCCTTCATCAACCCCTACAATCAGGCTATCGATAGCGATAGTGGGCGCACTGGGATGAAACAGGGCTTCAATTGAGCGCTCCTCCACCGGCATCAACCGGTCATCGAGGCGAACCTCACGGGCAGTGCTGCGTACGCCCATAGTCGCAACAGAAAAGTCAGGATTGTTGTCCGGGTCCAGTTGGAGCAAGTCGACAGAACCTACGCCAAGGGCTTGTCGCCCGAGGACTTCACCCGAAACAGGGTCGGAGTAAACGGGGCCGGGGCGATAAATACCATAAGACGGCAGTGGAGCACCAAAATCA
The DNA here is from genome assembly GCF_030012985.1 of Microbulbifer sp. VAAF005. Classification (NCBI taxonomy): domain Bacteria; kingdom Pseudomonadati; phylum Pseudomonadota; class Gammaproteobacteria; order Cellvibrionales; family Microbulbiferaceae; genus Microbulbifer; species Microbulbifer sp. VAAF005. Next base: position 3,106,080 of record NZ_CP120233.1, read on the forward strand.
CCGCGCGCATAGATGGTATCACCCGCTCCCATCAGAATATGGTCATCGGAGCCGGAAACAATGTAAGGGGTACCTTCAAAAGCACCGGGCTCGACAATACGGGTACGGGATAAGAAAGCATTAATTGCATCCAGCGGAATCGCCGGAATTGCATCCTCAACTGCCTGGCGGCGGATCGAGGGCGACAGGCGGTTGCCATCAACCCCCGGCGACAGTTGATACGCCCGGGGGCCGCGTTGCAGCTGTAGCTGTGGTTGGCCGTCTATATAAACAAGGCGCAGGCTATCTCCTGGATAAATCAGGTGGGGGTTTTCCACCTGTGGGTTCACTTGCCAAATCTCCGGCCAGTACCAGGGTTGCACCAGAAACTGACTGGAAATATCCCAGAGCGTATCGCCCTTTTGCACCACATAAGCGTCGGGGTAACTGGGGTTCAGGCGAACCTGATCCTGTGCTTCGACACCAAGGGCAACCGCTAACATCGAGATCGCGGCCAGGATAATTTTTTTCATGGAAGCATTCCTATGCTCTTTATCGCTATAATTCTCAGCGCCGGGCCACTCCCGTGAAGGGAGCGAGACCGGACCCGGGCGCATAGCGCCAGCAAAAACAGGGGTCCACTCGGTAAATTTTGAGCGCGATCATAATGTTATCAGCGCACGTTCAACGAATACTAGAAGTTTGTCACAGGTGTTATGGCTAAACTCGAGATACTGGAATTTCCCGATCCGCGCCTGCGCGAGGTCGCTAAACCCGTCGCTGAAGTGACCGACGCCCACCGCCAATTGCTCGACGACATGTTTGAAACCATGTACGCCGCGCCCGGCATCGGCCTCGCCGCCATCCAAGTCAATGTGCAGGAGCGCATTGTGGTGGTGGATATCTCTGAAGACGGCAATGAACCGCTCGGGTTTATCAACCCCGAGATCGAAGTGCTGGACCCGGAGATCCACCAGTACGACGAGGGCTGCCTGTCAGTTCCCGGTTTCTACGAAACGGTGGAACGCCCGCGCAAAGTGCGTGTTAAAGCCCTGGACCGCAATGGCGAACCTTTTGCCCTGGAGGCCGAGGGATTGCTGGCGGTCTGTATCCAACATGAAGTCGATCATTTGGACGGCAAGCTGTTCGTGGATTACGTCTCGCCACTGAAGCGCAACCGCATCCGCTCCAAGCTGGAAAAATCCCAGCGCCGCCGCGCCTGATCTGCGCCAGCCGCAGGAGCCTGGAGCTGCCGCCTTACGGCAGCTCTCCCCCTTACTTGAGAGCAAGTCAGTGAATATTATTTTTGCCGGTACGCCGGACTTTGCCGCTGTGCACCTGCAAGCGCTGCTCGACAGCGAGCACAATGTCATTGCCGTTTACACCCAACCGGACAGGCCGGCTGGGCGTGGTAAGAAATTGCTCGCCAGCCCGGTGAAACAGCTGGCACTCTCCCACAATATCCCGGTGTACCAACCCCTGAGCCTGCGCGACGAGACGGCCCAGGCGGAGCTCACTGCCCTTGGAGCGGATATTATGGTGGTGGTGGCCTACGGCCTGATACTACCGCAGGTGGTGCTGGATACCCCGCGTCTGGGCTGTATCAATGTGCACGCCTCTTTGTTGCCGCGCTGGCGCGGTGCGGCACCGATCCAACGCGCGGTGGAAGCGGGTGACAGCGAGAGCGGTGTCGCCATTATGCAAATGGAGGCGGGCCTAGATACCGGCCCAGTTTTGGTGGAAAGCCGCTGCGCGATTACTGAGTCCGATACCGGTGGCAGCTTGCACGACAAGCTGGCGGAACTCGGCGGCCCATCCCTCCTCCAGGCCTTGGCTCTACTGGAAAGTGGCAGTGCCAACCCTCAGGTACAAGACGATACCCAGGCTAACTACGCCAACAAAATTACCAAGAAAGAGGCGCAGATCGACTGGCAGCGCCCCGCTGCTGAACTGCATCGATTGATACGCGCTTTTAACCCCTTCCCGGTGTGCTGGAGCACTTATCAGGACAAGAAGGGCGAGCAGCGCCTGCGTATCTATAGCGCCGCCATCGAACAGGGCTGCCACAGTGATCAGCCCGGTACCATTCTCTCCAGTGACGACGAAGGTATTTTAGTGGCCTGCGGCCGCGAGGCCCTACGCCTCCAATTAATACAGCTACCGGGTAAAAAAGCGCTTCCCGCAGCAGAAATTTTGAAAGGCTACCGGGAGCAGTTCGCCCCGGGTACCAAACTGGGATAATTATGAGCAGAGATGTACGCGCCGAGGCCGCCCGAGTTATTGCCTCACTGCTGGAAGAACGTGGCTCGTTGGCAAGACTTCTGCCTGCCGCCGAGGACAAAGTCGAGGAGCGCGATCGCCCCCTGTTGCGGGAGCTCTGTTACGGCAGTGCCCGCACGGCACCGCGCCTGCAATTGATCGCCGCCAAGTTACTGCGTAAAAAAGTCTCGGATATTGAGGTCAATGCACTGATCCTGCTGGGCATCTACCAGCTCGAGTACACTCGCATCCCCGATCACGCCGCCATATCTGCAACCGTCAATGCCGCGCGCAGCCTCGGTCTGGACAGAGCGACCGGGCTGATCAACGGGGTGCTGCGCAACGCCCTGCGCAACAGTGAGCAGCTTCAGCGCAAGCTGTCCGGCAATCCACAGTTCAGCTCTATGCACCCGGCCTGGTTACAGCAGCAGATTAAAGCCGCCTGGCCTGAGAAGGCGTCAGACATCTTCCGCGCCAACAATGCCAACCCACCCATGACCTTGCGGGTAAATACTGCCAAGATCTCGCGCGAGGACTATTTACAACAGCTCGATGAAACCGGCCTCTCCGCCGAGCCCTGTACTATTTCCCCGGTCGGTATCACCCTGGTTGAGCCGGTTTCAGTCACAGTGCTACCGGGCTTTGCCGAGGGCTTGGTCAGTGTTCAGGATGAGTCCGCACAATTAGCGGCGCTGCTGTTACAGCCGCAGGAAAATGCCCGGGTGTTGGACGCGTGTGCGGCACCTGGAGGCAAGAGTTGCCACTTATTGGAGCAGGAATCCAGCATTCAGTTGAGCGCGTTGGATATTGAGGAGGACCGCCTGGTGCGGGTCGAGGAAAACCTCGAGCGCAACGGGCAGAGTGCCGAGCTTATCTGTGCCGATGCCACGTCTCCGAATGAGTGGTGGGACGGGCAGCAATACGACCAGATACTACTGGACGCACCCTGTTCGGCAACCGGGGTAATTCGCCGCAACCCGGATATCAAACTATTGCGCCGGGAAGCAGACATTACCGAGTTAGTGGCTTTGCAGGGCAAGATCCTGCGCGCTCTTTGGCCCCTGGTTAAACCGGGCGGGCAGTTGCTTTACGCCACCTGTTCCAGCCTACCGACGGAAAACAGCGAAGTCGTCGCAGCGTTCATTGCGGAGACAGAGGATGCGAGCGACAATACCCCTGAACTGCTAAACGATAAGCCCTGGGGCGAGAAACAAGTTGCCGGTATGCAGCTTCTACCCCAAACCGGCGGCGGTGACGGTTTCTACTACGCTCTGCTGAGCAAAGCTGAATAACGACGTCGCTAGTCGCGAGTCTCATCCGATATGAAAATTGTCATTCTCGGCGCCGGCCAGGTGGGCGGCTCTCTGGCGGAGGCCCTGGCCTCCGAGCGCAATGATATTGTCCTGGTGGACAGCGACGAGAAAACCCTGCGCGAACTGCGCGACCGCATCGATATCGGCGTGGTACTGGGCCACGCCTCTCACCCGGATATTCTGATGGAAGCCGGGATTGAGGATGCGGATATCCTGGTTGCAGTCACCAATAACGATGAGACCAATATGGCGGCCTGCCAGATTGCGCACTCTCTGTTTCGCGTCCCCACCAAAATCGCCCGGGTACGGGCCTCCTCCTACCTGCAATACCCGGAATTATTCGATACCCAGGCCATCCCTATCGATGTACTGATCAGCCCGGAGCAACTGGTTTCAGAGTATATCTCCCGCCTGATGGAACATCCCGGAGCCTTGCAGGTATTGGATTTTGCCGGTGGTCGCGTACAGCTGGTAACGGTTTTAGCCGTTCAGGGCGGGCCTCTGGTTGGGCACCAACTGCGCTATTTGCGCGAGCATATGCCCAAGGTAGATACCCGGGTTGCTGCGATTTATCGCCGCAACCGGCCAATTATTCCCCAGGGTGATACGGTGATTGAAGCCGGCGATGAAGTGTTCTTTATTGCCGCGCGAGCAGATATTCGTGCGGTAATGAGCGAACTGCGTCGATTGGAACACGGTTATAAACGAGTGGTGATCGCCGGCGGTGGCAATATTGGTTTGCGCTTGGCCACCCGGCTGGAGAATCGCTATTCGGTAAAAATTATTGAGCAGAGCCACGAGCGCTGTGTATTTTTATCCGAGGAGCTGTCCCACACCATTATCCTGCACGGCAGCGCCTCCGATCAGGAGCTGCTGTTGGAAGAGAGCATCGAAGATACCGATGTTTTTCTTGCCCTTACCAATGACGACGAGGCTAATATCATGTCGTCACTATTGGCCAAACGTCTGGGCGCACGCAAAGTGATGACCCTGATCAATAACCGCGCTTATGTGGACCTGGTACAGGGCGGTGAAATCGATATTGCCATCTCACCGCAGCAAAATACGATTGGCAGCCTGCTCACCCATGTGCGCCGAGGAGATATGGTCAACGTCCACTCCCTGCGTCGAGGTGCAGCTGAAGCCATTGAGGTTATCGCCCACGGTGACGAGCGCACCTCCAAGGTGGTGGGGCGCAAGATCGAAGATATCGACTTGCCCGAGGGCGCCTCGATTGGCGCCATTGTACGGGAAACGGAAAATGGCAGCGAAGTTTTGATGGCACACGATGATGTCATTGTGCAAAGCGATGACCACGTGATTGTCTTCCTTATCGACCGCCGCCAGACCCGCCATGTAGAACAACTGTTCCAAGTTGGTTTTGGCTTTTTCTGAGCAAATAATATTTTCGTTTTCCGGCGATAACGGTCTCCGCCGTCCAGATAACATTGCAACAAATAACGATAGGCTGATAGGCGCCAATGCGAATTGCGGTAATTGCGCGAGTTTTTGGAATTCTCTTGACGGTGTTCAGCCTGACTCTGCTGCCGCCGATTGGCGTATCCCTTTGGTATGAAGATGGTACTCACAGCGCATTTGTCGCAGCTTTCGTCATCACTCTGATCACCGGCCTGTTCATGTGGCTGCCAGTGCACGATTTGCGCGAAGACCTGCGCACCCGGGACGGATTCGTGGTGACATCTTTGTTCTGGCTGGTACTGGGCAGCTTCGGTGCCCTACCCTTTATTATCAGCCCACAGCCTGATTTGAGTATCACCGACTCTATTTTTGAATCCATCTCGGGGCTAACAACCACCGGCGCCACGGTGATTACCGGGTTGGACTCACTGCCTCCTGCCATTCTCTACTACCGCCAGCAGTTGCAGTGGTTTGGCGGTATCGGCGTAATTGTTATCGCCCTGGCCATCCTGCCGATGCTGGGTATCGGTGGTATGCAGCTGTATAAGGCAGAAATTCCCGGCCCGGTAAAAGATACCAAATTGACTCCACGTATTGCCGAGACAGCACGGGCACTAATTGTTATTTATGTGATTCTAACAATCCTCTGCGGCATCGGCTACTGGTGGGCCGGCATGACGGTATTCGACGCCGTTGGCCATGCGTTTTCCACTGTGGCCAATGGAGGCTTCTCCACCCACGATGCCAGTATGGGGTTCTACGCCCACAACCGCGCGATCATGATTATTTGTATCGTGTTTATGTTTACTGCTGCCATTAACTTCGGTCTGCATTTCTTCGCATTTCGCAACAGGACCCTCAGCCACTATTGGCGCGACTCAGAATTCCGCTTCTACGTTATGCTGATTCTCGGTGCCGGCCTGTTGATCAGCTGTTACCTGTGGATATTGAATATCTTCTCCCCCGGTAACAGCCTGCTACACGGTTTCTTCCAGGTGGTCTCGATCAGCACCACTGCCGGCTTCGCCTCGGAAAATTTCTCAGCCTGGCCAGTATTCTTACCCTACGTCCTCTTGCTGTTAGGTATTCTCGGTGCCTGCGCCGGCTCAACCTCGGGGGGCATTAAGGCGGTGCGCGGTATGCTGATTATGAAGTCCGGTATGCGCGAGCTGAATCGCCTGGTACATCCCAATGCGGTTATCCCTATCAAGATCAATCGCAAAATTGTCCCCGATCGAGTTACCGACGCAGTGTGGGGCTTCTTTGCGGTCTATGTTTCATCCTTTTTTATCCTCGCCATTATCGTCATCGCCACCGGTGAAGACTTTGTCACCTCCGTTACTACAGTAGCCTCCTGTCTGAGTAATATCGGACCCGCCCTCGGCGAAGCCGCTGCCCACTATGGCGCGGTTAATGAAGTCGCCAAATGGTTTCTTATCCTGGCGATGCTGATGGGACGCCTGGAAATATTTACCCTGCTAGTACTACTTACCCCGGCTTTTTGGCGCCACTAACGACACAAGATGTCATGGCCACGCTAACGCGTGGCAATATTTTTTAATTTCTGCCACAGTTGCTGTTTACAGGAAGTAACTAATAAAAACAGGCTGTATGAGCAGAGATACTAGTGCGCTGCTCGGTCAACTCAAAATTGATCGGGAAACAGCGCCCGAACCCAGTTCCCCATCGCGCAAAGTTATATTGGCGGCATCTGTCGGCCTAGTTACTGGCATAGTTATAGGCCTTGCCGGCGCTTCTCTATTTGCAGAAGACAGTACACCAGTGCTCCCCCAAAGTAGCGAACCTCAAGCCAAGACTCTCAGCTTGATTCCCAGGGAGGAAAAATTTCACGAGACCATTCTTAATGCTTCCGGCTATATCACACCGAGGCGCATGGCTACGGTCTCTGCTGAAGTAATGGGCCTGATCAGTAGTGTGGATGTCGAAGAGGGAATGCAGGTCGAGGAGGGACAGGTTCTGGCCCGCTTGGATGATGCCAAAGCGCGGGTCGCGCTGGATTTTGCCCAGGCACAAATTCAAGTGCTTCAAGCCAAGGAAGCGAGTATTCACGCGAAGTTAAAAGAGGCTGAACGCCAATATCGGCGTTTTGCCGGACTTCGAGACAAAAATTATTCCAGCAAAGCGCAGCTCACCCAAAGTGAATCCTCGGTAGAGGGGTTACGGGCAGACTTAAAAAGTGCCCGCGCCAATATTCAAGTCGCCATTCTTGAAGCTGAGAGGCAGCGCGAACGCCTGGCAGATCATATTATCCGCGCGCCTTTTGCCGGCGTAGTCACGACAAAAAATGCACAACCTGGCGAGATAGTTGCCCCCAGCTCTGCCGGCGGAGGTTTTACCCGCACTGGAATCTGTACCATCGTGGATATGAATTCACTCGAAATCGAAGTGGATGTGAACGAAGCCTTTATCGGCCGAGTTGCCAAGGGACAGAAAGTTAACGCCAACCTGGATGCCTATCCGAACTGGGACATCCCAGCTACCGTTATCGCCATCATTCCAACGGCCGATCGAGCCAAGGCGACTGTCCGGGTACGAATCGCTATCGATGACAAAGATGCCCGAATCCTGCCGGATATGGGCGTTAAAGTGGGCTTCCTCGCAGGCGAGGCCGCAGCTCCCTAGCAAACACCAATAAAAACACAACAGTATTTATAAGAGGGAATTTGAGATGTCAGAGGAAGTGTTGTTTCAGCTGAAGGATGTCAGCAAAAGTTTTACCAAGGGCAAAGAGACCATTTCCATTTTTGAATCCCTGAATATGGAAATTGATCGCGGTGATTTCGTTGCCATTATGGGGCCTTCGGGCTCCGGTAAAACAACGCTGTTAAATATGTTGGGCGGCGTCGATCAACCCAGCGGTGGAGAGATATGGTTTGACAGCGAGCGCATTGACTCCCTCAATGAAGGCGCCCTAACCCGCTGGCGAGCGAGAAATATTGGTTTCATTTTCCAATTTTACAATTTAATGCCGATGCTCAATGCCCAGCGCAATGTAGAGCTGCCGCTACTGCTGACAAATCTCTCCAAATCACAACGCCGCCACAATGTGGAAACCGCACTGGCCCTGGTGGGATTAAGTGATCGGGCAAAACATATGCCCAGTGAAATGTCCGGCGGGCAACAACAGCGTGTTGCCATCGCTCGCGCGATCGTTTCCGATCCAAAACTGATTCTGTGTGATGAGCCCACTGGCGACCTGGATCGGGCCACAGCAGATGAAATACTGGAAATGCTGCAATTGTTAAACCGCGATCACGGCAAAACCATCGTGATGGTTACCCATGATCCCGCGGCTGCAAGATACGCCAAGCGCACCCTGCATCTGGATAAAGGACAATTTGTGCAGAGGGAAATAGTGGCATGAGTGATTTTTATTTGGTTTTTAAAAATATGACAAGGAAGCCCTTGCGGCTATTCCTTACCTGCTTTGCTATTTTTATCGCCTTCTTGATTTTCGGTGCGGTTACCAGCCTCAAGTCCGCATTAAATTCCAGCGTGGAATTATCCGCTGATAATCGTCTGGTGGTATTCAATAGAATTAACTTTACCCAGTCACTACCCATTGCCTATGTGCAAAAGGTTGCAGCCGTCGAGGGAGTGAAACATGTAACTCATCTCAACTGGTTTGGCGGTTATTTTCAGGAACCCAGCCGGCAGGTCGTTTCAATGGCTGTAGATCCAGAATCCTATTTAAAAGTCTATGAAGAAATTGTTATTCCCGAGGAACAAAAGCAGGCTTGGTTTAACAATCGGCAAGGGGCTTTGGTTGGGGAAAAACTCGCGCAGATTTACGGCTGGAAAGTGGGCGATAGGATTCCTTTATCCTCCAATATTTTTTCGCACAAAGATGGTGGCTACACCTGGGAATTTGTGATTTCCGGGATTTTTAAAGGGGATACGGAACAGTACGATACACGCCAATTATTGTTTCATTATAAATATTTTATGGAGACACAGACTTTCGGTGGCGACTGGATTGGCTGGATGGCACTAACAACCGATGATCCCGCTATCAATGAAAACGTCGCAAAAACTATCGATGATAATTTTGCCAACTCGCAGAATGAAACCGATACCAGTACCGAGAAAGCATTTAATAAAGCCTTTATTGAACAAATCGGAAATATTGGCTTAATTATTTTTTCTGTGGTGTTTACTGCCTTTTTCACCATATTGGTAGTGGTTGGCAACACTATGGCGCTGGCTATTCGCGAGCGTACCGGGGAAATCGCCGTATTAAAAACCCTGGGTTTTTCCAGCACCCGTATTTTCCGAATGGTGCTGTCGGAGTCCCTGTTAATTGCCTTTGTCGGCGGCCTTTCCGGCCTGGCCGCAGCCTGGCTGCTGGTCGAAGGGGTAAAAACCTTCCTTGCCCGCTTTTTGCCTAACTTGATTTTGGATGGTGATATCGCCCTGCAAGCCATTCTATTTATGTTGTTGTTGGGTCTGATTACCGGGCTGATGCCAGCCTTTCAGGCTCTGCGACTCAACATAGTAACTGCATTTAACCGACAACAATAAACTGGTGCCCCACTGAAACTACACAATAGTTTTCACTGGGGAAGCCTTAAAGGAGAAGAAATTATGGGTTCTCTTATTGCACAAATTGTTTCGGTAACCCTGATGAATCTGGGCAGCCTGCGTCGACGCCTGTGGATGTCACTGGCCATGGTATTTGCCTCGGCAGTTGTCGTCGCAATCCTGCTGGCGTTTCTCGCTATGGCCAAGGGATTTGAGGCGACCATGAGTGGGGCCGGCTCCAGCCAGATCGCTATCCTGATGCGAGAGGGGTCTGCCAGTGAAATCAACTCTGTAATCCTGCAGGACCAGGTCAACCTGATTGCGGAATCGGCCGGTGTTGCCAGGGATACGAACAGCCCGCTGGTATCACCGGAGCTCTACGTTATTGTCGATGGCCTGAAGAAATCCACCGGCACCGAAGCCAATATCCCCCTGCGCGGTCTCAATGAAACCGGCATGGCCATGCGCAATAACATGCGTATGGTGGAGGGGCGAATGTTTACTCCCGGCACTAACGAAATGATTGTTGGTGAAGGGGTATTGCGTGAATTTAATGGTTTCGAAATCGGTAAAGAAGTGCGCTTTGGCAAAAACCTGTGGACAGTTGTTGGGGTCTTTTCCACAGGGGGTAATATATTTGAGAGCGAGCTGTGGGCAGATATCAAAATTATCCAAAGTCACTACAACCGGGGTAACAGCTACCAGTCAATCCGTTTGCAATTGGAGAATAACGGCGATCTCAAGCCCATTCAGGAAACCATTAAGCGCGAGCCCCGCCTGAACCTGGAAGCGCAAACCGAACAGGAGTACTTCGCCAGCCAGGGTAAACAGCTGCAATATATCGCTACTTTTGGCTGGATTATCAGCTCTGTGATGGCGCTAGGCGCATTGGCCGGGGCGCTCAACACCATGTATACCTCGGTAGCGGACCGGGCTCGTGAAATCGCTACTTTGCGCGCATTGGGGTTCAGCAACTTCTCCGCGTTCTGCGGCACTATTGCTGAGGCCATGGTTTTAGCTGTTGCCGGTGGGCTTTTGGGTTCCCTAGCTGCTTACCTGTTTTTCGACGGTCTCAACACCTCAACTCTGGGAGGCAGTTTTACCCAGGTGGTGTTTAGTTTTGAGATGTCCCCAGACCTGTTTGTGCAGGGCGCCGTATTGGCGCTGGTGATCGGTTTTATCAGCGGCTTCTTCCCAGCCTGGCGCGCGGCACGCATGCCGGTTGTGGTCGCTTTCCGGCACGCGACTTAAATAATTTTATGTGGGGGCTTCTATGAAGAGCCCCTACTTTTTCTTGCGGTAAATTTTACTCTTGCCTTCCGGCTGTTTCCTGAAGCGCTTGTATTCCCACTGATACTGTTCCGGTGCCTGGGCAATACAAGCCTCTACACCGCGATTCATCGCCGCCAGGGAAACTTTCTGCTCATCGCTATAAATGGCCTTTTCCGCAGGAACAAATACCAGCTCAAATCCACCTTCAACGCGCTTGCCGAAACCAAACACCACATGGCAATTAGTGCGCTGTATCAAATTGTGAACCAAGGTCATCGTCAATGCGGGGCGCCCAAAGAAAGGGGCAAAATCCCCCCCATATCCGGCTCCTGATCGGGAAGTATCAGGGCAAAATTACCGGCTTTGAGAGCCTTAAGTAGCGAGCGAACCCCATGTACGTTGGTGGGAACCATCTTGCCACCGGTCACTTCCCGCCCATTGCGAATAACTGGGTCCAAAGCTTCAATTTTGGGAGGCTGGTATAGCACTGTGCAGGGAGCCAGGGTGCCTACATGCAAGCCAAAAATTTCCCAATTGCCCGTATGCGGCATCAGTACAATTGTGCCGGTCCTGCCTTCTTCACTCCCGTCGAGCAAGTGCTGGTTGCGCACTCCCACAATCGCATTCTTACTTTTGG